>CAZBBK010000001.1:0-276304 GCA_964490075.1 uncultured Gemmatimonadota bacterium
CGCCTGGTCTACGAACTGGGGTCTTGTTAGATTCCGTGGAATCAGGAGGTCTGAAACTACTCTTGTGCGAGCCCTAAGCCAATCCCGCCGCCGCCGCGGCTCTCGCCAGCTCCTCGTCGGTTGGACCGAAATGGACACCGGCCCGCCCCCTTTCGTCATTCCGGCGAACGCCGGAATCCACGCCTGCACGAGGGCCTCGTTCCTCGGGCGTCTACCCCGTTCCTCGGGCGTCTACCCCGTTCCTCGGGCGTCTACCCCGTTCCTCGGGCGTCCGCCCCGCTCCGGCGCCGTAGCGTCAGGGCCGGAATCCGGTCGTAACTCGCGACTCCGATCGAGGAGGCGAAGGTTGCGGCAAGATTCTGGTCACAACTCACCACTCTCGATCGAGAGTCGCGAGTTACGACGCGAAACCGGTCGTGGCTTCGGGTTCATCGCGATGAGTGACGAGTTGTGACGGATATACGGTCGTAGCTCCGCACTCTCGACCGAGAGTGGCGAGCTGTGTCGCGAAAAGGCGTCATGACTCGCGGCTCCGGGCGCGGAGCTGGGCTTTGTGTCGGGGCCGGGCGCGGGGATCGTGGAGCCTCGCGTGGGCAGGATGGAAGGGGGCGCGTTCCAGCCTTCGAGCTGCCCTGGAGAGCGGGAGGACGCCGGGCCGTGGGGCTCCCGGCCGGCGTCCGGGTGCGCGGAGGATGCCAGGGCCCATTCGGCGACGGCACTTGGGGAGCTGCAGCCAATGCCGCGACTCCCCGCGGAAGCAGCGATGCTCTCGAGTCCTACATCTTTCGAGCCGCCGATGGAGTCCCCCCCCGGCCCACGACTGGCCGACGATCGGCCAAAGACGATGCTCCCCAAGTGGCATCCGGGGTCACAGCCCCGGAGTTTCTCGTTGTCGAGTGGTGAGGAGCCCTTGCCCCTGCTCCCGCCCGACTCCGTTGCCCGAATCGGGCGTGGGCAGGGGCAGGTTTCGTCGCGTTCCGGCCGCTCCCCGCGCAGATCAGACGGCGACCAGCCGGGGCGTTGCTCGAAACGCACCGCGATAGTCGCTGCCGAAGCCCAAAGCCCAAAGCCCGGTCCCGGCGACTTCGCCGGGCCCCGCTATTTCGGCTCCTCCAGCTCCCCGAGCAGCGCCTCGAGCAGCTCGAGGTAGCGCCAGGTGCGCACCTGCTCGCTCTCCTTCGGACGCTGCGCCTGGTCGAGCGTCCGCTTCAGGAGGGCGATCGCCTCCGGCTCTCGCCCCAGCTTCGCCAGCAGCTGGGCGCTCTGCCGTCCAGAGCGCAGGTCCATGTCGCCGTAGGCGTGCTCCGCGGCGCGGCGCGAAGCGACCAGGGCATCGTCCAGGCGGCCGCGCTCGGCCAGCAGCTCGGCGCGCTCGAAGTGGTAGGTGAACTCGGCTGGAAAGGCGGCGATCGCTTCGTCCAGGACCGCGAGGGCCGCCTCGTGGTCGCCCGCGCGGTCGTGCAGGGTGGCGAGGAAGACGTAGCGCCCGCGGTCGAGGATCGGGTCGCCCTCGAAGGTCGCGGAGTAGATGGCGGCACCGAGGGCGAAGATGCGCTCCGGGTGCCGATCCTCGGGAGTGAGGTCGCCGAGGATGTAGGCGAGCTCAGCCGCCTGTTCCGGCGCGACCCGACGCAGGCCCCGGGTCGCGGCGGCGCGGACCAGCTCGCGGCTCTCTTCCGGGACCTCGCCCTGTTCGAAGAGCTCGTAGACCGCGGTCCAGATCCAGTCCATGATCGCGTCGACGCGGTCGGTGGCCAGCACCCGCAGCAGCTCGTGGGTGGGCTCCGCCTTGAACTGCAAGGATGCGCGCTCGCCCGGTTGCGGGATGCGCGCGATGAGCGCGAGCGCCTCCGCCCGGTGGCCCTCGTCGAGCAGGCGGCGCGCCGCGGGGGCGAGCTGCGCGGCGGGCAGATCGCCCAGCGCTCCGAGCAGCTCCGCCACCGGCGTGGGGGCGGCCGCGGCGCTCTCCAGCCAGTCCAGGAAGGCCCGCTCGCCGTCGTAGCCGAGCATGCGCGCGATCACCGCCCCCTCGGCGTCGGCCACGATCACCGTGGGGTAGCCCCGCACCTGGTAGCGGTCCTTCCACGGATAAGAGGCCGGAGCATCGGCGTCGATCAGCACCACTTCGAAGCGGGCCAGGAGCTCCGCGTCGGCGGGATCGTGCAGGACCTCGGCGCCCAGCAGCTGGCAGGGCGGACACCAGAGGGTCGAGAAGTCGAGCAGCACCCGCTTGCCGCTGGTCTTGGCTCGGGAGAACGCGGCCGCCGGATCGGCCGCATCAGGACCGGCCGCGCCGCCGCCGGTCGCGCCCGCCACCTCCTCCAGCATCAGCGCGCCGCTCGCTCCCGCGATCCGTCCCCGGAACGTCAGCGAAACCGGCCGGCAGGTGGTGCTGTCATCCCGGCAGAGCGCACAGGAGATCGCCCCCTCCAACTGGTGGTTCGGCGCGTCGGAGAGCGGAAAGAGCAGACCGCGCGCCAGGGTCCGTCCCTCGGTCGCGAACTCCAGGCGCCCGCCGTCGAGGCGCACCCATCCCCGGGCACCGACCTCGGGAGCGATGTGCTCGCCCGGCGGAGCGAGCAGGGCCAGGTCGAGCGACCCGGGACGCCAGCGCGCCTCGACCCGCGGGTCGGGGCTCGGAGTGCGCGCGCTGGTCAGAGCCAGCGCCGCGAGCAGCAAGGAAGAACGCAGCATCGGACCTCCAATCGCCCGTGATCAAGGAAGGGGCTGGCTTTCCGCGGCGGCGTGGCGAGCGGCCACCGCCACCTCACATCACTCCGATGACCCACTCGGTCTCGGAATCGCCGGAGTCGGCTCTGTTCGAGGCCGGGTTGTACTGGAGGTGCGACGAGGAGTGCTCGGAACGCGTGCCGGTGTAAAAGGTCCGATCGAGCTTCCTCTCGAGGCGCTGGTCCACGCCGGGAATGGATGGGTCCCAGAGTGCCCCGATCTCCTCGAGCTCGGGAAGTCGCCAGCCTCGTAGACCCTGGTACTCGAGGCTCTTCGCGAAGGACACCGCCTCAAGGTAGGTGTACTCTCGCGGCGAGGACTCCACGAGCCAGAGGAGCATGGTCGACAGGTCGAAGACCAGATTCGGGTCCACGAGAAGGTAGCGATCGAAGTCGAGGGCGTAGTGGGGCAGGTCCAGGATTCTGGCGGTAGCCACCACCGTCTCGGTCTCGCTGTCTCTCGAGTCCTTGCGATCGCTCGTCGGGCAGTACTGATAATGATGTTTGCCGTTCCTGGCGATCGTTCTCGTGTATAGCGAGCTAGCATCGAAGTTCTTGCGCCACAGCGCAAGAGGGTTCCGGAGGTTCTGGAGGCCCACCAGAGTCGGCAGCTCCCAGCCCGTCAGGCCTCCGTGCTGGTAGCGCTCCAGGAAACGCCTGGCACCCTCGTAGGTGCGCTGGCCGAGAGCCCGGGATACCCAGTAGATCCCGCTCGCTTTGTCGTAGACCAGGCTGTGGCCGAAGTAGAGGTAGGGCGCCTGAAAAAGGTCGAATCGCCGGTCGGTGCTCTCGTCCACGACCAGCGCCGCGGAGACCAGGCTCATGCGGGGGGTGCGTGCCGCCACCTCCAGCTCCGCGGTGACGAAACCGTTCAGGAAGTTCTGCTTGAACTGGCGCGCCTCGGTCCTCGGAACAGTGATGCGGCCGCTCACGATGAACTGGTCGGGCTCGAGCTTCGCGGCCCAGTCATCGGTCTGACTGCGGAGGCCGATCCTGCCCTTCTTCAAGTGCAGCGTGATCGGCTGGCCGGCTCGCTCCACCTCCATCGTCACACTCTCTCCCAGCACCGTCTGCTTGAGCCGGTCCCAGTTGGTGTCGGGCCGCACTTCCTGGCCGTTGTAGCGGAGGATCATGTCGCCCGCCCTGCCGCCCACGCGGCGAAGCTGGCCCTCGGCTTTGGTCACGAACAGGAAACAAGAGCGCGGATGCACGGGGTGAGCGATGTTCCTCGATGCGATGGTGATCGGGAAATGCTCCCGCTCGGCGTCGAATCGACCCAGCGCAATGACCAATGCGTCGTGACCGTATACAGTGAAGCTCGTCCCGGCGATCACTTCCATCTGCGCGATCAGCGTCGCAACCTGCGCGTCGTACTCCGACTTCAGTCGGCCGGTGGCGACTCTGTAGCGGAGCTTGTTGTCTCCCATCCCCCCCGCGGCGCTGCGCGCCAGGCGGGCCTGGTACTCGGACTCGGTTTCGAACTCGTCCTTCTCGAGCGTGACGTCCCGGTAAGTGTCGCTATGGGCCCGGGCGATCGCCATGATCTGGCTCTCCAACTCCTCGCGGAACCGCCCACGGATCGCCAGAATCTCCCCCTCGAGTGCCTGCATCTCGCGCAGCGCTTCGTCCAGCGAAGACACCATGGAGGTTCCATAGTGGCTCCTCTTTGATTCCACCTCCTCTCTCAAGAGAGCGAGACGCGCCGCCTCCTCCTCCTGGCGGAGCTTGAGCTCCCGGCTCTTGCGCGCCCGGTCGGCCTCGCGGGTCGCGATGCGTTGCTGCTCCTGTGCCAGCCGCTCCTGCTCCAGGCGCTTGGCCTTCAGCTTGGCCTCTGCCACACGCGCTCGCCGCTCGACCTCGCGCTGCGCCGCATCGTCGCGCGCCCTGGCGGTGCTCGCCTCGGCATCGCGGAGCCCCTCGAGCTCGGCCTCCAACACGGCGATCTGGCTCTCCATGCTTCCGAGCTTCTTGGTCATGGAAGGCATGAAGACGAAGTCGCCCAGCCCGAAGAGCGTTCCGGACTTCGGTGTCTGGGTGTGGCCGCGAGCGTGGGCATCGGCGAATACCCGTTCCTTGACGCGCTCGGAGACCTCGGAGGCGGTGATGAAGTCGTCCGCCTCGTCCAGGACCTCGAGCAAGCGCCCGGTGAACACAGAGTGGCCCCTGGGGCCGCCATCGAGCACGCGCTCATCGGCACTCCCCGCTGTGAGCACCTGCCGGACCGGCTCCTTGGCAATCTGACGCAGGTACTCGATGCTGCGCCCGGTCTGCACTTCGGCGCCGCGCTCGGCCAAGAGAATGCCGCCGTAGCAAGCGTCCATGACATAGAACACATGCTTGGCTTTGATCCGCTTGGAGATGTCGTCACGGATGGTGGTCATGGAGATCACCTTCCGCCCGTCCTCGAAGTCCCCATCGTGGGGGACGAGGAATCCGATCGGACCGAACTCGGTGACTTCCTGGCCCCCGTGACCGGCGAAGAAGATGAAAACCGCGTCGTCTTCCTCGAGGTCAGAGAGCTTGTTGAGAAGGAGATCGAGGATCTTCCCCTGGGTCGCTTGCTCGTCGTACAGCGAGTAGACCTTCTCGAAGACGAACTTGCTCTCGAGCAAGCGTTCCACGGCGCGGGCATCGGAGACCGCGTAGGTGAGCTGCAGGTCCGGCGCCAGACCTGGGTACTCGTCGATGCCGATGACGACGGCGTAGACTTTGTTGTAGAGCGGAATGTCGGTCAGCGCGCTGGAGCCTTCGTTCGCGGCCACGATCCGGATGCCTCGACTCTCCTCGGCCAAGGCGGGTGGCAGTGTGATCAGCGCGAATGCGGCGCAGATCGCGCCGATCCAGTTCACTGCCGAGGCGCGTTTCTCACCGAGATTCGTCGCGCGGCGGCGCAGGTTGCGTCCGCCCTTCCGGCGACCTTCGCAAGCGAGCGTGCCCCGGCGGTGCCTCGCGCCGCGTCGCGCCAAGGCGTTCTGGTGGCACGTCGGACCGAGCGGAGCGGCGGGGAGTGCCGCCGTCGTGCGGCCATGCGTCGCCGCGGCTGGAAGTCGGTGAGAATCGCGGGCGAGGGAGCTGCTGATCCGAGCCATTTCGAGTCCACTCCTGCCTGTCATGATGGTGGCCGGTCACGAGGCCGCCACGCCGTGCCGGTCGGTTCGAGCAGGTCGGTGGCTCCCCCCCCGCCGATCGCGGCCCGGAAGAGGCCTCGACGATCGTCGACATCCTACCAAGAATCCCTATCCACTCAACGGGCGCGATCCAGGTCGGGACGATGTCTCTCGAGTGCTCACCGATCTCTCCGTGGAAGGATGGAATAGGCGATCTGAGCGCGGGCCCGGCGCGGCACCACATCGACGCCACGCGTCAGGACCTCTCCCACCAAGCGGTGTCCGGCCTGGCCAAGGGAGAGAAAGGGGCCGGCGATTCCCCGGTCGGTCCCTCTCCGCACAGGGGAGGGGAAGGGCGCCGTCTGGGCGATCGCCGTCAAGAGCTCCCCCCCGCAGGGCGGAGTCAGCTCGAACGCGAAGGGGTAACCGGGGCCGCCAATGCGGTGCTCCCGCCGGGCGTGGAACCGATTGTCCGAATCGAAGTCGTTGGGGAATATGCGCTTGAGCACCCCTTCCGCCGAGGTATGCCAGAGTTCCAGATAGCACTCGCGGCTGGCGACGACCGACACGACCAGGGTGTCTCCCACATGGTAGATGCCACCAGCACCACGGTCGACCCAGAGGTCTACCCGCAGCTCCTCCGGTGTCCAATCTGTCGCGACATCCGGTGCGGCGAAAGCGTCGCGGACCTCGCGAATGGTGGGAAGGTTGGCAGGGACCGCGTCAAGCCCCGCCGGGGCAGCAGCCCTCGGCAGGCTGGCCGCCGCGTGATGCACCGCCCCTGCCCCCGGAAGGTGAAGGTCGAGGTGCAGCTCGATCGCCTCCTCCACCACCCAATAGGAGCCGGTGAGCACCGCATCGAGGTCAGCGATCCGCACTTCCCCGGTCAGGAGATCATCGAGCGATGCGCCGCGTGCGGAGAGCGTTCGATCGAAGTCGGCTCTCGGGAACTCACTCAAGACCCAGCCCCGGTGCAGCGCGCCGCGCACTTCGTCCCGAAGGAAGAGGGCGAGGGGGCCGGCGATCCCCATCCCTTGATAGGTCAGGTTGTGTACCACGACCCTTGGTGGCTCGTCCCCGCCAGGGCCGAGTGTCGCCGCGAGTGTCTCGAGCGCGCGGAAGAGGGAAGCACGCGCCCGGCCGGCGGCTTCGAGGGGCGGGCCCTCCCCGACGGCGGGTTGAAGGAGTCGGACGACCTCGGCCGTCCTGTGGAGACGGTGGCGGACACTGCCCGAGACGACACCGGACTCGAGATGGACGAATCTGAGATTCAGCTCCACCCACCTCGGGAGCACGGTCACGGCGCCGAGCAGCAGATGATCTACCCCCAGATGTTCTCCCAGCCGCTGACGGGTCTCCTCCTGGACGAGGTCGGAGAGCTGCAGCCGCAGCTCAGCCATGACCAGATCGAGACGGGAGCGCTCTACGACCCGTGCGCCATGGGCGGCGAGGTCCGTCGCCAGCACCTCCGCAAGATAGGAGCCGAGGCGGCACGGCTGCCCGTTCTCGAGAGGCAGGTCGGCAATAGCGAGCCACTCAGCCGACTCCGGGACTGCCTTTCTCACCCGCTCGAGGAGGGCGTCCTCCTCGGCTACGAAGGTCGGCGGCGGCGGCTGGCGGTCCGCCCTTCTGCTTGGATCGACGGGAACCGGCGGAGGGTGAAAGGCGCAGGCCGCACATCCAAGGGCAAAGAAGAGCACGGCCGGCCAGATCCCGAGCCGTATCGCTTCTAAAGCCAACCGTGCGCGAGAGAGAGGGTCCGGCGGGGCTTTGGGAGCTGTGAGAACCCGGTTTGCCTTCCGCCCAGGCCGCTCTCGACCGGCCTCCCACGCGCCTGGCCGCAGGGCCCCTTCGTGACCCCCGGCAATGCTCTGGAGCTCAACCATTGGACATCGCACTCCCGCCCTCGCTTCCAGTCGCGGTCCGCTACAGGGCTGTCGTGGTGAAGGGCACATACTAACGCCCCGGCAGCCGACAGGGGAAAACGAGGCGGTCGACTACCACTGCGCCCGCGTGGCCGAGTCCGAGGATGAATCGGACAGGGACAGCTCTATTCCCCCACCTCCACCTCGAACCCACTGGCATCCTTGCCGAAGGGGAAACGCCCGACCTTGCCCTGGAAGAGGTAGCTGCCGTCATTCGCGGCCGCCGGCACCCGCAGCACCGGGTCGCCTTCGAAGGTGGCGCCAGGGTCGAGGATCGGCCGGATGACCGCCTCCGGATCGGCCCATTCGTCGCCGCCCGGCAAGGTCGCCGTGAACCAGACTTCCGGCTGCTGCGGCTCGTCGGTCTCGTTGGTCAGCACGAAGTGGAAGGAGGCCGAGTCGCCCGGTGCGACCTGCGCCGGACCGGTCACCTCGATCGAAACCGGCGAGGGTTGGCCGAGCATCCGGGCCGCCGCCGCCACGTCGATGATGCCGCGCCCGTAGGTGTTGTCCTCGCCGGGCGCGCCCTTGTCGCGGGCGCTCAGATAGAGCGCCGCCTTCAGCTCGTCGACCGGCGCGTCGGCGTCGACCTGGCGCAGCAGCGCGAAGGCGCCGGCGGCGTGCGGGCAGGCCATCGAGGTGCCGGAGAGCTCGCCGTAGCCATCGCGCCGGATGGAGCGCACGTCGACGCCGGGAGCGGCCACCTCCGGCTTGATGGTCTGGTGGTCGCACTGCGAGGGGCCGCGGCTGGAGAAGCCGGCGATCTGCTCGTTCTTGGCGGTGGCACCGATCGCGAAGGCGTTGAGCGGGGTGGTGATGCGGTCGGCGGGAGAGCGCAGATGGAAGAGCGAGCCCTCGTTGCCGGCGGCGAAGAGCACCGCCGCCCCCATCGCCTCGGCGGCGTCGATCGCGTCCCAGACCGCGTCGTCGCAGAAGGGGAAGAGGAATCCCCAGGAATTGGAGATCACGTGCGGCACGTCGTCGACGGTGTAGGGATTGCCGTCCGGATCGGCGGCCCATTCGAAGCCCGCCAGGATCCACTCGAGCTCCCCCGATCCCATCGAGTTGATGATCTTGCCCGACACCCAGTGGGCGCCGAAGGCGACGCCGATGGTGTCGGCGGTGGCGGCGTCGAGGCCGCAGATGGTGCCCATGGTGTGCGAGCCGTGGGTGGGAGAGACGCCGTCGTCGTCGTAGGGGGAGCTGCGCCCTTTGACCGCGTCGAACCAGCATTCGCTCGCCGGCCGCCCGTCGGCCGATGCGCGCCAGCGATCGGCCACCGCCGGATGGTCGCCGCGCACCCCGGTGTCGAGGTTGCAGACGATCGCTCCCTCACCGGTGATGCCCTGGGCCCAGAGCGCCGGCGCGTTGATCTGCTCCAGGCCGTACTCCAGGCCGCCCGGGGCGGGATCGGAGGGTCCGGAGCCGAGGGGACGGATCAGCTCGACCGGGACATTGGACGAGGCCAGCTCGACTTCGCGGCGGGCGCCGATGGCACGGATCGCCTCGGGCGTCGCGCTCACCGACACCGCGTTGACGATCCAGAAGGGACGGTAGGAATGCACCTCACCCGGGCCGGTCCAGGCGTCGAGCGCGGCCCGCATTTCGGCCTGGGACTGCGCGGCGCGCTCCCGCAACGCCAGGCCGATGCGCCGGTGGCGAGTGGCACGGTCGGCCCGCTCCAGATCCAGCGTCGCGGCCAGGCGCCGCACCGGCATGGCCTCGCTCAAGAAGAAGAGCGCCGTCAGCGGCTGATCGGCGGGGGTGGCGCGCAGCTCCTCCTCCAGCAGGGGATCGAAGTCCGGCGCCACGGCGGCGGCCGAGAGCGGGAGGAGCAGGGCGAGGCAGAGAGGCAGCACGATGTGCATGGCGAACGCTCCGGGGGCGGGTGGAAAAAGCGATTCGAAGACATCCTAACCAACGGAGGGTGACCCCTCCGTCGCCGAATCGGCCCGCTTCCGTGGCCCCTATCCGGAAGATCCCCGCAAGACTGTTTCGCGCAGTAGGATGGCCGCGCGGACGGCAAATCCGAACAGCACAGGAGCCCACCTTGCCGACCTCCCTCTCCATCGCCCGCCGGCCCCCTCTGGCTCTGGTGCTCGCCGGGGGTCGGGGCCAGCGTTTGGAGCCCTTGACCCAGCGCCGGAGCAAGCCCGCGGTTCCCTTCGGCGGTCGCTATCGCATCGTCGACTTCGTGCTCTCCAACCTGGTCAACTCCGGCATCCACGCCACCTTCGTGCTGACCCAGTACAAGGCCCAGTCGCTGCTCGAGCACCTGCAGCGGGCCTGGGTCGGGCAGCTCGGGCGCGACGTCTTCATCACCCCGGTGCCGGCCCAGATGCAGACCGGCACCTCCTGGTACCAGGGCAACGCCGACGCCATCTACCAGAACCTCAATCTGATCCAGGACTACCGCCCGAGCCTGGTCATCGTCTTCGGCGCGGATCACATTTACAAGATGGACATCCGCCAGATGATCAAGTTCCACGAGAAGCAGCGCTCGCGCTGCACGGTGGCCTGCATTCCGGTGCCGGTCGCCGAGGCCAAGGCCTTCGGCATCATCGAGGTCGACAACGACTGGCGGGTCACCGGCTTCGAGGAGAAGCCGACCGAGGCGCGCGAGATTCCGGGTCGCCCCGGCTTTGCCCTGGCCAGCATGGGCAACTACCTCTTCGATCCCGCGCTGCTCACCGACGTGCTCTCGATCGACGCCGACTCCGACTCCTCGGAACACGATTTCGGCAGCTCGATCTTCCCCAAGCTTTTCCAATCGGAGCGGATCTTCGCCTACGACTTCCACAAGAACCGCATTCCGGGCGAATCGAAGAAGGGTTCGATCTACTGGCGCGACGTGGGGACCATCGACACCTACTACGAGGCCAACATGGACCTGCGCGCGGTGCGTCCGGCGCTCAACCTCTACAACTGGGACTGGCCGATCCAGACCGCCAGCTTCAAGGACCCGCCGGCCAAGTTCGTCTTCGACCATCCGAGCCTGCGCGGGATGGCGGTGCAGTCGATCGTCGGCTCGGGCACCATCGTCGCGGGCGGCACCGTCACCAGCTCGGTGGTGGGCCGCAACGTGCGGGTCGAGACCGGAGCCGTGATCGAGGACTCGATCCTGATGGACAACGTCATCGTCGGCGAGGGAGCCACGGTGCGCGGAGCGATCCTGGACAAGAACGTCACGGTCGCCGAAGGGGCGGTGATCGGCGGCGACGACTACGAGATCTCGGGCGACGAGGCGCGCTCGGAGCAGGGGATCGTGGTGGTGCCGAAGGAGCCCGAGTCGCCGGCTAGCTTGGCTCGGGATCACTGAAGGGGGATCTGCGAGCGCGCTTCACGCCCAAGATCAGGGCTCCGCCACTCCCGGCTCCGGACGCGCGGGCGGCCGGGTGACCAGCAGCTCGATCTCTTCCGAGTCGCTCTGCTCCATCGAGATCAGCACCGTCTAGCGGCCCGGCGCGAGTTGCTCGGGCACCTCGATCAGCACCTCGTCGTGCCACGAGCCTTCGGCCGGGAAGTGGAAGGGGCGCGCGCGGCGGTAGAGGGTCGTGCCGCCCGCGTCGCGCAGCTCGATGCCGAGCTCTGGAGCGCGGGGTTGGGGGGCGAGATTGGCCACCAGCACCCGGAAGGGGAGCTCGCTGCCGGCGTAGGCGCGTGCCGAGTGGGGCACGACGTAGAGCAGGTTGAAGTCGGACTGATCGAAGGGCAGAGGCCGAGGTCTGCATGGCTCCCCCCTCTTCCGATGCCGTTCGACAAGAGAGCGCCCTGTGACATGTTGACATCTACCCTACGAAATCGTACTGTATCCGTCAGTATGAAAGCGATCTTCGACGCCCAGCTCCTGAGGCGCCTCGCCAACGCCCAGGCCGGGGTCTTTTCGACCGCCGATCTGCGGACCGCGTTCGCCGAGCCCCACCCCGCGGCATTCGTGCGGCGGGTGCGGGTCCTGGTCGATCAGGGGATCTTGCGACGCTTCTGCCGGGGGTGGTACGTGGGCGAGCGCTTCGACCTCGCGACACTCGGTCAGAGGCTCGCGCCCAATTCGTACCTGAGCTTCACCACGATCCTCGCCAAGGAGCGGATCGTCGGCACAAATCCCGATCGGCGGATCGTGGCGGTCAAGGTCGGACGCCCGCGCAAATATCGTTGCGAGGATTATCTCATCGAACACGTGGGGGTGCACGAGGAGCTGCTCTTCGGCTTCACGACCGTCGATGGGGTGCGCCGCGCGCATCCCGAGAAGGCTCTGCTGGATACTCTGTACTTCCATCTCCGAGGCCGGCGCTATCCCTTCGACATCTACTCGGACCTCGATCTGAGGAAGGTCGACCGGCGCCGCCTGCGGAGCTATCTGCTGCGCTACCGCAACCCCAAATTCGTCGCCTTCGCCGAAAGAGCATTGCAGCCCCGATGAGCACCACACTCGATCGTCCAGCGACCCGAGATGGCCTCTTCCTCTGGGTCATGCACCGCTTCGCCGAGGTCTTCGAGGCGCAGGCGGTCATCAAGGGTGGCATGGTCTTCAGGCTGCTCGACAGCCCGCGCCACACGACCGACATCGATTATGTCTTCGTTCCTTTCTCCTCCAAAAAGGAGATCGCCGGCCGGATCGCCGATCTGCTGGACGAGATAGAGGGCGCCGCGGTGGCGATCGAGCTTCACTCCAGAATGCTGCGCGCCGATCTGCGGGTCGATGATGCGTCGATTCAGATCGAGGCGAATGTGGCGGCCGAATGTGATTCGATTGCGATGGCAACCGGTGGATTCGCCCGCACGCTGGGGCGCCCCTCACGGGTCGTCCGAGTCATGAGCCCTTCGCACGCACTCGCGCACAAGATCGCGGCCTGGAACGAACGTCGCTTGTTGCGCGATCTTTATGACTGTTACTTCCTCTCTGGCCGTGCAAAAGCCGAGCCCGACCTCGATGTGCTCGATTCTCGCCTGGCCAGAATCGAATCGCGACTGCCCGGGCTAAAACGGACGCGCAGCATGTCGCGCGACCAGCTGATCGATGCGTTGCGTCGAGCGACGGCGAGGCTCTCCGACAGCGACCTGGAAGCTGAGCTCGCCGGCCTCTTGCCGGCCCCAGAGCTGGCTGGATTGGCGATCCGAATCGCGGTCTCGATCGAAGGGCTGATCACACTGCTGCGTCGGACTCGGGCGGGCGCGGGTTGACGCGGAGCCGGCGCGCTCTTGGGAGGGTTGGCGAGCCAAAAGACCGCGCCGCTCACGGCTCCGCCACCCCCGGCTCCGGACGCGCGGGTGGCTCGGTGATCACCAGCTCGATCTCTTCCGAGTCGCTCTGCTCCATCGAGATCAGCACCGTGTAGCGGCCCGGCGCGAGCTGCTCGGGCACCTCGACCAGCACCTCGTCGTGCCACGAGCCCTCGGCCGGGAAATGGAAGGGGCGCGCGCGGCGGTAGAGGGTCGTGCCGCCCGCGTCCCGCAGCTCGATGCCCAGCTCCGGAGCGCGGGGCTGGGGGGCGAGATTGGCGACCAGCACCCGGAAGGGGAGCTCGCTGCCGGCGTAGGCGCGTGCCGAGTGGGGCACGACGTAGAGCAGGTTGAAGTCGGACTGATCGAAGGGCAGGGGACCGATGTCGCGGCGGGTGCCGTCGACGTCGAGCGAGTCGATTCCTTCCGGCGGATCGGGGTCGCCGGCATCGATGCAGGGGGAGTCGGGGCGCAGCCGGTAATCGCCCAGATCGGCGGCGAAGAAGCGTGGATCGGCGGCCACCTCGAGCTGCACATCGATCGGTGCGCCGCCGTAGTCGCCATCCTGGTTCTGCCAGACCAGGTTGCCGACTACGGTCTGGGTGCGATAGGAAGCCCAGACCGCCGGCGCGCCCTCCTGCTCGGTGAAGATGTTGGAGCCGACGTAGCTGCCGGGACCGTCGAGCAGGATGGCGGAGCCGCGGGCGGGGTCGGCCTCGGCGCCTGGAGCGGTCTCGGCGCTGTTGCCGAGGAATAGGTTGTGGGTGATGGTGGCGTTGTAGGTGAAGCCGACGACAAATGCACCTCCTCGAGCCGAGTAGTCGTCAACGGTATTTGTGCGAGCATGGTTGCGCACAAAAACATTGTCGGATACAAGCGCGGGCTTTTCCGGCAGTCCGCCACACGCAGCGCCTTCGAATGCCTCGTTCCCTTCGAAGTAGTTCCCGATGATTCGATAGTAGCCGGTTGCCCCGTTGGTCGCGCCAAGCCCACCACCGATGGTGAATTCGTGTTGCTCCTGGTGGCCGTTGTTCAGGAAGACGTTGGTCTGGATGATCGCCTCACCATTGGTGTAGACGGCAAGGCCCGCGGCGACCCACCCATCCTGATCCGACATGCTATTGTCCGCAATCCAGTTGTTTCGGATTTCCAAGTGCTGCTTTCCTAGGAGAAACGCGCCTCCGCCGTAGCCCCAACCCACATTGCCCCAAAGGCTGACGTTCGCCACGCGGAGAGTATCGGCGTGGCCGTACAGTGCTCCATAGGTCGCTCCCAATGACATGTCACCAACGTCGTGAATCCAGCAGTTCCTGATCTCGAAGGTCCCACCATCGTCGAAGGCGCGCACGTACACCGCTCCCCACAGAGGCGTTTCTTCCGTCCCCTCACCGGAGAAGTCTATCCCCTCGATCCGCACTCGCTGCCCCGGCTGGTCAAGAAGGAAGAGTCGGAGCATGCGCTCGGACCCACGCCACTCTGTCGCAGCAGGCCCACCGTCGCCAATGATATTGACGCTGCGAGTACCGACCACATGCTCGACATAGGTACCCGGCAGCACCAACACAGTCGCGCCGCACCCCGCCTCACCCCCGGCATCCTGTATCTTCTCGACCTCCCCGCGGGGCCCTACCCCCCGGGGGGGGGCGGGCGCGGGCGCCCCCACCCCGAGGATCCAGGGCATCAGCCGCCTCATTGGGCGGGACCGGAGTTTAGGGTCGGCGAAGAAATACTAAGGCGGTCATAAGACACCCGACATTAGGCAATCGTGTACGCCACATCCGGATGGCGGAAGAAGGCTGCAATCTTGCGGGGTGTTCTTTGTAGCGACCGCAACGCAGAGAGGACTTTCGACTTTAGATCGTCCGGTCCAGTGACCATCGATCGGCCTACTGTGTGGTGCTTCAAGTGGCTCCAGACCTGTTCGTCTGGGTTCAGTTCCGGGGAATACGAGGGAAGGTAGAAGATCCGGAGATTCCCATTCGTTGCTTCCACGAATCTCTTGACCATGCCGGAGCGATGGACTGGGTGTCCATCGAGAATCAGATAGACGGGACCTTTGGCGCCGTGGATGAGCCTCTTCAAGAAGTCGATGAACTTGGGGCCATTCAGTCTTCCCGGCACGGTCATGAAACGCATTTCCCCACGAGGCGAGACAACGGAGATCAGATTGAGAGAAAAACGAGCACCAGTCGCGCGGACGATCGGTGTTCTGCCTTTCGGAGCCCACGTTGTTCCACTGTGATAGTCGGATCGAACGCTCGCCTCGTCTCCGAAGTAGATCGTCGCTCCGTGCTGCTTGGCCAGTTTCCGAATTGCGGGATATGTCTCCCGCTTCCATTGTTCTACCGCCTCCGAGTTCTGTTGGTAGGCACGGCGCAGTGGCTTCTGCGGACTCAGCCCGAGTCTTCTGAGCAGTCGCCCAACTGACACCGCACTGAGCCGTACGCCGAATCGTTCCCTGATGAACTCGCGGACCATGTCGCGTGTCCAGAGCGCGAATTCGAACTTCAATTGGAGCGGATTCTTGCCTGTGACGACATCGTAGACCTTCTTCAATTGCGGCCCCGTGAGCTTGCGCGGACGACCGGGAATTGCACGTGTTCGCAATGCATCCACTCCACCCTCGCGGTATTTCGCTAGCCATTCGTATATGCAGGAGCGATGGAAGCCAAGAGCCTCAATCACAGTTTCAGGGCTCTCGCCCTGCTCAACGCGCCTCACAGCTCGAATGCGTATCTGTTCGCGGGTGGCATGATCGAGTCGGCGTCCGTCTAATTTCATCATGGGGAGATACTAACACAATGTCGGGTGTTTTATGCACTGATTAGTATTTCTTCGCCGACCCTGTAGGTTCAGATTCCCGACAACCGTTGAGCTGGACCAATAGGGCTCACCGGCGACGGCATCTTGGACCGCGGCGTTGTACTTGCTCATGGCGCCCAGGAGGTCGTTGTGGGTCCTCATGAAGGGGGGATCATCGTTCGGGCGGACGGGATCGACCAGACCCCAGGTCTGCGAGAACTTGTCGGTGTCCGGTTCTCCCGGCTCCCCGTTCTCGTGAAATGAGGTATCGGCAAAGCGATACCAGTTTCGGTCCCGCGTCTCTTGTAGCGCGAGAATCGGGTCTCGTCAATGCAGATCTCGCCAAAGTGGGCAGCAGTGCCGAAAATCCGGCCGGCACCGTTCACGGTCAGGCGAAGGGGCCGATTGCCGCATAGGACCCGGTCCTCTCTCGCCCAGATTCGGGAGGTGGCAGGGCAACTCTGACTCGATCATGTTGACTGCACGGCGCATGCCTTCCTGGGCGCGGCTGGCGCAACGCGTGCTCGGGATCCAATCGCCCGCCCGGCGCCCAAGCGCCACCCCCGCGCAGCCCCTCAGTACCCCGCCCCCCGCAACGTCTCCCAGTCGAGCCCCCGCCGCGACCCGCCCGGCTCCGGATCGCCCTCCTCCCGCGCCGCCAGCAGCCGCTCCACGTAGCGCGCCAGCACGTCGACCTCGACGTTGATCCGCATCCCCTTGCGCAGCCGCGTCAGGCGGGTATCGGCGGCGGTCTGCGGGATCAGCGCCACCCAGGCGCGCCCTCCTTCGATGCCGACCACCGTCAGGCTGACGCCGGCCAGGGTGATCGATCCCTGCGCGATCACGTAGCGCGCCAGCTCATCCGGCAGCACGAAATCGAGGCGCGTCGAGTCGCCCCGATCCTCCAGCCCCTCGACCACCGCGACCCCGTCCACGTGCCCCTGCACGAAGTGCCCGCCGAAGCGTCCTCCGGCGCGCAGCGCCAGCTCCAGGTGCACCTCGTCGCCCGCCTTGAGCTCGCCCAGCGTGGTGCGCGCACGGGTCTCGCGCATCGCGAAGACCGTGAATCGCCCACCGCTCGCCGCCGTCGCCGTCTGACAGGCGCCGTCGATCGCCACCGAGTCGCCGATCTCGAGCTGCTCCCCCAGCCGCGCGCGGATCGTCAGCTCCACCCCCTCCCCGCGACGGCGCACCGCCTCGACCCGCCCCAGCTCCTCGATCAACCCGGTGAACATCTCAATTCTCCTCGGCCCGCGGATGGGCGGCGGGATCGGCGGGATCGGAGTCGAAGTAGGGGTCGAAGTAGCCTTCCAGCAAGCCGTCGGCGCCCACCTGGCGCACCCGCACTCCAGAGAGGCGCGGCGCGTCGTCGATCCGCCGGTGCCCAAGGTCGTGGACCAGTGCCCGCCCGCCGCCCAGAACGCGAGGCGCGATGAATGCACAGAGCTTGTCGGCCAACCCCTCTTCCACGAAGGCGGAGTAGACCGCCGCCCCCCCCTCGACCAGGATCGACGCGATCCCCTCCTCGGCCGCGCGGCGCAGCAGTGCACCCAGGTCGACCCGACCCCTCGCTCCCGGCGGCAAGGGCCAGACCGCGGCGCCGCGCTCTTCCAGGGCCCGGCGCTTCTCGCCCCGCGCCGCGTCGATGCAGGCGAACACCGTGCCGCGCGCCAGATCGCCGGCGCAGGCGGCGCTCAGCGGGGTCCGCAGGTGGCTGTCGAGCACGATCCGCCGCGGCGAAACCCCCGCCACGTGGCGCACGGTCAATGCCGGGTCGTCGGCGAGAACGGTGCCCACCCCGACCAGCACCGCGCCGTGGTCGCGCCGCATCTTGTGCACCATGCGCCGCGCCTCGACCCCGGTGATCCACTGGCTGTGACCCTCCGCCGAGGCCAGCGCCCCGTCGAGGGTCGACGCGCTCTTCAGCGTCACGAAAGGCCGGCGCCGCCCCACGGTGCAGACGAAGACCTCGTTGAGCCGCCGCGCGCTCTCCCCCAGGAGCCCGGCCTCCACCTCGATCCCGGCGGCGCGCAGCCGCTCCGCCCCCTTGCCCGCCACCAGCGGGTTGGGGTCGTAGTGGCAGAACACCACCCGGGCGATCCCCGCCTCGATCACCGCGTCGGCGCAGGGCGGGGTGCGGCCGTGGTGCGAGCAGGGCTCCAGGTTGAGGTAGAGGGTCGCCCCCCGCGCCCGGCGCCCGGCGCGCCGCAGCGCCTCGATCTCGGCGTGGGGCCCCCCGGGTCGCCGGTGATGGCCGCGCGCCACCTGCCGCGATCCCAGCACCACCACCGCCCCGACCATCGGGTTGGGCCAGACGCTGCCGCGCCCGCGCCGCGCCTCGACCAGCGCCTGCCTCAGGTGTCGGGTGTCGCGCAGCTCACGCTCCCGGTCGCGGGAGCGCCGGCGCTTGCTAGCGCGCATCGCTCAGAATCGTCTCAGGCTTCGTGGTACCAGACGAAGAGCAGCAGCTCTTGATCGCCGCTCTTGCTGTTCACGAAGGTCTCGTGCTCCGAGCTCTTGACGATGTAGTTGGGGTTGAGATCGACCCAACGCGCGACGTCTTCTTCGAGCGCTTGGTACTCCACCAGCTTCCGCAGAAAGATCTTCAATCTCACCTGGGGCCCTCCACTTGGGATTCGTTCATCGCGAGCGCGCGCACCGGAACCCGATGTCCGCGCTGTCGAGCTTGGGATCGCTGACGAACCGGTTGGCGCAGCGGCCGACCTTGCCTTTGATGGCGAAGGACCCCCCGCGAATCACCCGGTACTTCTCGAACTCTTGGGTCGGCTGCTGCACCGCGGCCCCCGGATAGGGCCCGTACCAGTCGGCCACCCATTCCCAGACGTTGCCGGCCATGTCGAGCGCGCCGTAGGGGCTGGCGCCGCGCGGGTGGGAGCCGACCGGGTCGGTGCCTCCGGCGTTGGCTTCGATCGCATTCAGGGCCCCGGCAAAGACATCGTCGCCCCACGGATAGCTGCGCCCGTCGTTGCCGCGGCAAGCCTTCTCCCATTCGGCTTCGGTCGGCAGCCGTTTGCCGACCGACCTGCAGTAGTCCCGGGCGTCGGCCCAGGTGACGTTGACCACCGGATGCCGCTCGCGCCCCTCCAGGGCCAGGTAGTGCGGCCGGAAGCGACGGTACTGCGCGATCGTCACCTCGGTGCGGTCGATGTAGAAGCCGGCCAGCTCACGCTGGTGCACCGGCGACTCGTCCTTGGCGACGTCGTCCCCCATGGTGAAGGAGCCCGAGGGGACGAAGACCATGCCGCGGGGGGGTTCCCCCTGGGCCGGCGCCTCGACCGGCAGGAGTCCCAGCAGCGCGACGGTCGCGGCGAAGCGGAGCCTGGATCGGTTCATGGCACCAACTTTAGCGCAATCCGGGCGCCGGTGCGCGACGTATGCTCCCCGAAACTCCGATGCCGCACTCCACTCCCGCCGTCCGCGCCCCTTTTCTCCGCCTGCTCGGCGCCTTCGTCGCTCGCGACCTGCACGCGCGCTATGCCGGCTCGCTGCTCGGCCTCTTCTGGTCGGTGCTCAACCCGGTCCTGCACCTCACGGTGCTGGCGCTGGTGTTCTCGGTCTTCCTGGGACTGCGCTTCGGAGAGGCTTCGTTCATTCCGGCGCTGGTGGTCGGATTCCTGCCCTGGATGGCGGTCCACGAGGGGGCGCTGCGCGCCGGGGTCTCGCTGACCGATCATCCCACGCTGCTCAAGTCGGTGCGCTTCCCGGTCATGCTGCTGCCCCTGGCGATGGTCGCGGCGGCCTGTGTGCACCAGGCCCTGGCGACCGCGGCGGTGGCGGCGGTGCTGCTGGTCGGGCCGGGGCTCGATCTCGGCGCCGGCGCGCTCGCCACCTACGCGCTGGCGCTGGCGGCGCAGGTCGCGCTGACCACCGGCCTGGGGTTGATCCTGGCGGGAGTCGCGGTGTTCGTGCGGGACGCGGTCCAGGTCGCCGGGGCGCTGATGCTGGCCTGGATGTACGCCACACCGATCGCATGGCCCGCGGCGCTGGTGCCGGAATCGTGGCGCTGGGTGCTGCAGGCCAATCCCCTGGCCCACGTCGTTTGCCTGCAGCGCGCGGCGTTGCTCGGCGGCTCCTCGGCAGGCGCGGCAGGCGCGGCCGGCGCGGGCTTCCAACCCTCGCTGGCGCTGGCCTTGGCGGCGGGGGGCGCGGCGCTGGCGGCCGGCCTGTGGAGCTTCCGGCGCCTGGCCCCCTACGTGGTGGACGAGCTGTGAGCTCCACGCTTGCGCACGACTGGGTGCTGCGCGCCGAGGGCCTGAGCAAGCACTACCACACCTACCCCCGGCCGCGGGCGCGGCTCTGGGCGCTGGCGCGGCGAGTCCTGGGCCGGCCGCCGAGTGACCGAGGGGCGATTCGCGCTCTGCAGGAGGTCGACCTGCATCTCGAGGCCGGCGGCGCCCTGGCCGTCATCGGTCCCAACGGCGCCGGCAAATCGACCCTGCTGCGCCTGGCCGCCGGAATCGCCACGCCGAGCGCCGGACGGGTCGAAGGGCGCGGGGCGGTGGCGACTCTGCTGGAGCTCGACTGGGGATTCCATCCCCATCTCGACGCGCTGGAGAACGTGCGCATGGCGGCGCGCCTGGAGGGACTCGGAGGCGCCGCGCTGCGGAAGAGGGTCGACGCGGCGCTGGCGCTGGCCGACCTCGGGACGGCGACCGCGCGCCCCTTCCGCTCGCTCAGCCGCGGCATGCAGCTGCGCCTGGGCTTCGCCCTGGCGGTGACCGGCGAGCCCGATCTGTTGATCGTCGACGAAGCGCTCTCGGTCGGCGACGAGTCGTTCCGCATCCGCTGCATCGAGCGCCTGCGGGCGCTGCGCGGGGCCGGCACCGCGCTGCTCTTCGTCTCGCACGACCTGGCCGTGGTGCGGGCGCTGGCCGACCGCGTGCTGCTGCTCGACCAGGGGCGGGTCGCCGCCACCGGCCGCGCGGCGCAGGTGGTCGACGAGTACCTGGCGCGGGCCCACGGGACCCGCCCGCCCGACGCGGGCGGCGGCCCGGTGGAGTGGGGCGAGGGCGACGTGCGCCTGTCGCGGGTCCGGGTCGACCACCGCCCCGCGGCGGACGGCGCTACCCGGCTGCGGGTCGTCTGGCGCTTCGAGGCCCGGCGCGCGGTCGCCGGCGCGGTCTTCGGCGTCGGCGTGGCACGCGACGACGGCGCGCCGCTCACCGCGGTCAACCACCACTGGCACGCCGACCCGATCGAGCCGCTCGCCCTCGAGGCCCGGGCCCAAGGAGAGGTCACCTGCGAGCTCGATCTGCCGCCTCTGGCGCCCGGCACCTATCGGCTGTCGATCTACTGCTACGACCACGCCGGCCCCCGTCCGCGCCCCCTGCACCACCTCGAAGGCGCCCACACCCTCGAGATCCCCGGCGCCGCCATCGAAAGCGCCGGGCCGCTGGCCCCTCCCAATCGCTGGTCGCTGCAGCTGTCGACCTGACGCGCCCGGTCGATCTCTTCTGATGGCGGCCGTCCCCGCCCCGATTCTCCCTTCCGAGACCTCACGCACAAGAGCCCTCTTGTTGCTGCTATCCTTGTCGATACGAGATCTGAGTTCGTCTCGGGGGCGCCGCGCGGCGTTGGCGGCGAGATCGATCCAGACCGCAACGCCGCTCCCGCGGGGGAATCGACGTCATGAAGCTCAGCATCATCATCCCCTGCTTCAACGAAGCACCCAACATCCCCAACCTCGTCGACCGGCTGCGCGAGGCGCTCGGCGCCGAGCCCGACCTGGCCGAGCCGGGTGCCTACGAGATCCTCCTGATCGACGACGGCTCGACCGACCGCACCTGGAAAGCGATCGAGAACGAGCACAAGCGCCACGACCAGGTGCGCGGCATCCGCCACGGCGGCAACAAGGGGATCGCCGAGGCCTGGGCCACCGGCGCGCGCGAGGCTCGGGGCCTCTTTCTGCTGACCATGGACGCCGACCTGCAGTACCGCCCCGCCGATGTCCCCGTGCTCTACCGCGAGTCGCTGAAGGGTCTGGTCGACCTGGTGCAGGGGCAGCGCGTGGAGCAGGTGGCGCCGGGACCGCTGCGCACCGCTCTCTCGGTCGGACTCTCGTGGCTTCTCAACGGCCTCTTCGGCCTCGGTCTGAAGGACGTCAAGTCGGGTTTCGTCTGCTACAAAGCCGAGGTGCTGCGCGACATCCTCGCCGATCGCCAGGCCTTCCACTGCTTCCAGCACTTCATCACCGTGGCGGCCGCCGCCCGCGGCTACTCCATCCGCCAGATCGGGATCGTCTTCGATCCGCGCCAGGCCGGCGAGTCGTTCATCGACCGCCCACTCTCCTTCTCGCTGCGCGCCGCCCAGGATCTGCCGAAAGCGATCCTCTACTATCGGCTGAAGCGCCCGGTGCCGAGTGTGGCGCCGGTCGAGAGCCGATAACGAGAGCCCGCCACCTGGCTCCCCCCAATCCCGAGGCCCCCTCATGCCCAAAACCATCATCGAGCCCTTTCGGATCAAGGTCGTCGAGCCGCTCGGCCAGACCACGCGCGAGGAGCGCCGATCGGTCCTGGAAAAGGCCGGCTACAACCTTTTCATGGTGCGGGCCGACAAGGTGCTGATCGATCTACTGACCGACAGCGGAACGGGAGCCATGAGCGCCGAGCAGTGGGCCGGATTGTGCCGCGGCGATGAGTCGTACGCCGGCGCGCGCAGCTTCTATCGCTTCCGCGATACGGTGCGCGAGATCTTCGGCTTCGAGCACGTCATTCCGGTGCACCAAGGGCGCGCCGCGGAGAAGATCCTGTTCAAACTGCGCGCGGCGCCGGGGCAGACCGTCCCCAGCAACACCCATTTCGACACCACCCGCGCCAACGTCGAGGCGCGCGAGGCGCTCGCGCTCGATCTACCGGTCGCCGATTCGGAAGACCTGAGCTCCGAGGCGCCCTTCAAAGGCAACATGGATCTGGAGGCGCTGGAGCGGGTGCTGGCTGGCGCGGCGCCGGGCGAGATCCCGGTGGTGATGACGACCATTACCAACAACTCCCTGGGCGGTCATCCGGTGTCGCTGGAGAATCTGCGGCGCACGGTCGAAATCTGCGACCGGCACGGCGTGCCGGCCTTCGTCGACGCCGCCCGCTTCGCCGAAAATGCGTATCTCGTGAAGCTGCGTGAGCCGGGGCAGCGCGAGCGGCCGGTCATGGAGATCGCGCGCGACCAGTTCCGCGGCTTTCGCGGCTGCATGATGAGCGCCAAGAAGGACGGCATCGCCAACATCGGCGGCCTGCTGGCGACCGACGATGCCGCGCTCGCCGAAGAGGCGCGCCAGGTGCTGGTGGTGACCGAGGGCTTCCCGACCTATGGCGGGCTGGCGGGACGCGACCTGGAAGCGATCGCCATCGGCCTGCGCGAGGCGCTCGACGAATCGTATCTGCACTATCGCATCGCCTCGACCGCCTACCTGGCCGACCACCTGCACGAGCACGGGGTGCCGGTGGTGCGACCGGCGGGCGGTCACGCGGTCTATCTCGACGCACGCGCCTTTCTGTCGCATCTGCGGCCGCAGGATCTGCCGGGGCAGGCGCTGACCTGCGCGCTCTACCTGCACGCCGGAATCCGCGCCTGCGAGATCGGCACCGTGATGTTTGGGACGGTCGACGAGGAGAGCGGCGAGCTGAGGGCGGCGCCGCAGGACCTGGTGCGCCTGGCGATCCCGCGCCGCACCTACACCCAGAGCCAGATCGACCTGGTGATCGAGTCGATCCTGGAGCTCTTCGCGAAGCGCGAGCGGATCGCTGCCCTGGACATGGTCTGGGCGCCCAAGGCGCTGCGCCACTTCACCGCGCGCTTCGCGCCCCGGGAGTAGGAATCCGCGCTCCGGGTTATCCTCCAGCAGAACCCCGGAGTCATCATGCCGCGTTCCCGAACCATCGCCACCGCGCTGGTCGCCGCCACCACCTGCGCATCTCTCCTGCCCGCGCCGCTGGCGCGCGCGTTGACCGAAGAGGAATGGCGCGACCTGGTGATCTACCAGGTGATCACCGACCGCTTCGACGACGGCGATCCGTCCAACAACGACGCCGAGGGAGTCTACAATCCGAGCAGCGCCTGGGGGGTGCACGGCGGGGACTTCGAAGGGATTCGGCGCCGTCTTCCCTACATCGCCGGCCTGGGGGTCAACGCGGTCTGGATCAGCCCGGTGCCGCTCAACGCCTGGGGCAAGTACCACGGCTACCACGCCCGCGACTTCGCGACGATTTCGCCGCAGATGGGAGGAATCGACGATTTGCGCGCGCTGGCCGACGACGCCCACGCCGCCAATCTGTCGCTGGTGCTCGACGTGGTGACCAATCACCTGGCCGATCTCTCCAACAGTGTCTCGCCGGGCTGGCCGCAGTTCCAGGATCCTTCGGACTACGTGCTCTACTGGCGCCGCCCGGACATGCTGCCCGCACCGCCCTTCGATCGCCTCGACTGGCTGCACAACAACGGCAAGATCGGCAACTACGTCGACCCGGAGCAGATCCTCGGCGAGCTGTCGAACCTGGACGATCTGCGCACCGAGAACACCGAGGTGCGCGACGCATTGGTCGATGCCCACGGCTGGCTGATCGATGAGGCAGGGGCCGATGCCTTTCGCATCGACACCGTGAAGCACGTGGAGATGGAGTTCTGGCAGAGCTGGCCGGCGGCGATCCGCGAGCGCGCCGCGCTGGCCGGCAAGCAGGATTTCTTCCTCTTCGGCGAGGTATTCGACGGCTCGGACGCGAAATGTGGCAGCTACACCGGCACCCGGGCGGGTGGGCCCTACGCTCTCGATTCGGTGCTCGCCTATCCGCTCTACTACACCATGCAGGATGTGTTCGTGTGGGGCCATCCGACCGCGCGCATCGCCGAGCGTTGGGCGGCGCTCTCGGCCTACGATTCGCGGGCCCGCGAACGGCTCGTGACCTTCCTGGACAATCACGATCAACCGCGCTTCCTGTCGCCCGAGCGGGCCGGCGGCGACCGCGCGCATCTGCGCGCCGCGCTGGCATTGCTGATGACGGCGCACGGGGTTCCGACCATCTACTACGGCACCGAACAGGGCTTCGAGGGGGGCAACGATCCCGCCAACCGCCGCGACATGTTCGACGGCAGCTACGAATCGGGCCCCTCTCTGGGGGACAACTTCGATCCGGCGTCGGAGCTCTATCGCTGGATCCGGCGCCTGGCGGCGATTCGCGCGGCACGGCCCGAGCTGCGCCGCGGCGACACCGTGGTGCTGGAAGAGTCGGGCGCGGGCCGCGGGATCTTCGCCTTTCGACGCAGCATGGCCGGCAACGAGGTGCTGGTGGTGCTCAACACCGCATCGACCGCGCGCAGCACCGGGAACCTGGCGACGGGCTGGGGGCCGGGCCAGGCGGCCGCCGATCTACTCCGGGCGGGAACGATCGTCGACACCACCGATGGCTCGGGAGCGCTGGGCCTCGACGTGCCGGCCGATGGTGTGCGGGTGCTGGTTCGCAGCGAGGAAGTGACGGCACCGGCGCCGTGGCTGGCGGCGGTGGGGCCGGATCACGACGCTTCCAGCATCGATCCGGCGGCACCCCTGGAATGGGTGTTCGACCGGGCGATGGACCGGGCCTCGGTGGAGGCGGCGCTGGCGATCTCGCCGGCGGTCGAGGGGACCTTCGAGTGGGCGGCACCGAACCACCTGCTGCTGCGACCGGCGCAGCCCCTGAGCCGCGGATGGCGCTACCGCTGCGAGATCGGTGCAGGGGCGCGCGCCGCCGACGGTCTGGAGCTCGGGGTGGCGCTCAGCACCGAGCTCAGGGCGGCGGAGCGCGGCTTCGATGCCGCGGAGAATGTGTTGCTGGCGGATGGCTTCAGCGCGGAGCACGTGATCCTGGGCGGTCTGGAGGCGCCGAGCGCGGTGGCGGCGGCGGGCAACTGGGGCGATGCGCGCATCTACGTGGCCCACGGCGGGCGGATCGAGGTCTTCGACGGCGCCGGAGCAACGCTCGGAGCGCTCGCGGAGGATGCGCTGCTGGCACAGGTGTCGGCACTGGCCTGGGATCGGGGCGATGGCTTCGGCGGCGCGCTGCTGGCGGCGACCAGTGCTGGGTTGGCGACGGTGAGCGAGGGCGGCGAGGTGACGCTGGTGAGCGCCTGGGACGATCCTCCCGGCGGCGATCTGGCGCTGGCGACCACGGCGGCCGGCGAGGTGCTGAGCGCCCGAGTCGAGCACGACGCGCTGCTGCGCCTGGTGCCGGGGGGGGCCCAGACGCTGGCGAGCGGGATCGGAGGCGCGCGGGGCGTGGCGGAAAGCGGCGGCAGTTTCCCCGGCGCGTGGTTGGTGGTCGACGCGGCGCAGAGCGACTGGTACGACGCCATCGCCGGACGGGGGTGCTTGCTGGCGGTGGACGGCGAGGGGGCGCCGACGGTGGTGGCCGGTGGGGGCGCGACCGGCGAGCTGGACGGCGCGGGGGCGCTGCTGCGCGACGCGAGCGGGGAGTTCGGCGGAGACGCGCTGGTGGCGGACCTGGTCGAGGAGCGGGTGCTGCGGGTCGCGGCGACCGGGGCGGTCGAAACCCTGGCCGGGGGCTTCGGCAACCTGGCGTCGGCGGGCTGCCTGGCACAGGAGTCGGACGGGGCCTTGCTGGTGCTGGACGCCGGTTCGACCCGGCGCTGGACCGGGCGGCCGCGGCGCGCCGATCCTCCGCGCCTGGTGCGCATTCGCGCCGGCGGCACCGGGGTGGCCGGCGGCGCCTTGGCCGCGCCGGCGGCGGGGCTGAGGCTGGCGCCGGTCGCCCCGAACCCGATCAACCCGCGGGCCCGAATCCGGGTCGAGGTCGCGCGCGGCGGAAGGGCGCGGGTGGCGATCTACGCCCTCGACGGAGCGCGGGTTCGGATGCTCCATCGGGGCGCGTTGGCGCCCGGCAACCACGTCTTCGCCTGGGACGGCAGAGACGATCGTGGCGCGGCGCTTCCCTCCGGGGTCTACATCGTGGAGCTGCGCTCGGGCGCCGAGCGCAGAACCGAGCGAGTGCTGCTCTTGAAGTAGCGACGAGGAGCCGAGCATGAGACATCAGTTTTTCGCGGTGCTCACCCTGGCGCCAGCGTCGATCTGCGCCGCGCCGGCCGCGACCATCGACGTCCCGGCCGATCACGCCTCGATTCAAGAAGCGATCGCCGTGGCCTCCGACGGCGACACCGTTCTGGTCGCGCCGGGCACCTATCTCGAATCGGAGATCTCGTTGCTCGGTCGGGCGCTGGTACTGAAGGGCCACGACGCGAGCGACCCGGCCACGGTTCGAAGCACGGTGATCGACGCCCAGCGCGGCGGCGTTGTGCTGCGCGCGGTCACGGGCGAAGGGCCGGACACGCGGATCGAGGGGCTCACCTTGACCGGCGGACTGGGCAACGGTGCCGGAATGTACTGTGCCGCCACCTCTCCCACCATCGACCGCTGTCTGATCCTCGACAACGCATCGACCGGCGGCGGATGGAACTACGGCGGAGGCATCCACTGCGCGGGCGGCGCGGCGACGATCGAGGGCTGCTACCTGGTCGGGAACACGGCCGACTGGGGTGGTGCCTTGCGCATTTCGGAAGGGGCGAAGGTGGAGGTGCGGGACTGCGTGTTCATGAACAACTCGGTGGTCTTCGACGGTGCCGGCGTCGACGTCTTCGAGTCCGAAGCGACGATCGAAGGCTCGTTCTTCCTGAACAACCACTCTGGCTATGGAGGAGCGATCTACTGGGCCAAGTCCCCGCGGGGCACCATTCGCAACTGCCGCTTCGAGAGCAACGACGCCAACTGGGGGGGCGGGATCTACATCTCGGTCTCGGCTCCACTGATCGAGAGCTGTCTCTTCATCGGCAACTACGCCAACTGGGGCGGAGCGGTGCACGTCTTCAACTCATCGCCCGAGATCCGCTACTGCACCATGACCGAGAACCGGGCCCGCGACGCCGGCGGCGCGATCTACGCCTGGGGAACCAGTTCCGACGTGTCGGTGATCGGCTCGATTCTGTGGAACGATCAGCCGCGCGAGATCCGCGTTCGGCTCGGCAACCACGTGCGCTGTAGCTACAGCGATATTCAACGCGGGCGCAGCGGCGAGGGCAACATCGACTCCGATCCGCGCTTCATCGACTATCAGAGCTGGACCCACCTGCTCGCCCCCGGCTCGCCCTGCATCGACGCCGGCCCGCCGGCGGAGCAGGACGGCATCGCCTGGCCCCCCTTCTACCCCAACGGGGCGCTCGCCGACATGGGCGCCTATGGAGGGCCGGGCGCTGCCGGCTGGGGCTACTTCAGAAGCACCAACCGCCTGCTGCGCGGCGCCGCACCGACCGCCTCCAACCGCACCAGGTAGACCCCCGAGGGCAGAGCGATCCCCTTTTCGGAGCGGCCGTCCCAGACCAGGCGGCTGGCTCCGGCCGGCAGCTCGCCATCGTGCAACGTGCGCACGATGCGCCCGCCGAGATCGAAGATGCGCAGACGGACCTGCGCCGCGCGCTCTATCTCGACCGGGATCGTGGTGCGCGGATTGAAGGGGTTGGGAGTCGGATTGCCGAGCCTCGGACCGGACCCGGGAACGCCCGGAGCGTCGCCTTCGATGCCGGTCCAGGGCACGTCGCGGAACAGAGCGAGGATGTAGCCCTCGGGATCGGGATCGATGTCGATCACATGGCCGGCGACGCGGAAGGAGTAACTCTGGGAGGGCGCGTCGTTGATGATCAAGGTGTCGAGGTCGGTGCCTTGCGCACGTTCCAGGCGCAGCGTGATCGGCATTCGGTAGGGACTGTGGCCGGGCTGCACCTGCGCCAGCGCCAGCTCGACCAGCGTCGAATCGCCGTCCAGGTCAGTAAGCTGTCGCGCGTACTCGTACTCCACGCGACCGGACTCGTAGAGCCAGGGATCGAAGAACCAGTCGAGATCCTGGCCCGCCACCTCGGAGGCCACGTCGGTGAATTGTGACGTCAGGGCCGCTTGGTGCGCGTAGCGCGTGCCCCAGGTCTGCAGAATCGCCATCAGGGTGTCGCGTCCGACGATCCCGCGCAGCATGTGCAGCACCCAGGCGCCCTTGTCGTAGACGGTGTTGTTGAACAGGTAATATGGATCGTAAATCGGTCCGGGAAACCAGGGCTCCTTGATCGCCTGCATGTACGACAGATACGCCTGCTCCCCGTAGATCCCCTCGGTCCAGATCGCCTCGCCGTAGGTCGCGAAGCCTTCGTTGAGCCAGATATCGTCCCAGGTGCCGCAGGTGACCATATCGCCCCACCATTGATGCGCCAGCTCGTGGGCGACGATCCAGTCGTAGTAGTGGTCGCCGGTGTAGAGGGCGGTGCCGTAGCTGGTCAACGTCGTATGCTCCATCGCCCCGCCCCAGGGGTACTCCATCTGACCGTACTTCTCGGCCGCGAAGGGGTAGGGGAGCCAATCGTTTTCGAATACGCCCAACATGTCGGGAACGCCCGACACGTCCTCCCGCGCGGCGGCCTCGCTCTCGGGATAGGTGTAGTAGGTCAGCGGCAGCTCGCCCCCTTCGATGAGATCGTAGCTGTCCTCGAAGAGCAAGAAGTCGGTCGCGGTGATGGCGACCAGGTAGGGCGGCAGCAGGTAGTCGGTCGCCCAGGTGGTGGTGGCGCTCCCGTCCCCGTTGTCGACGATCGACTGCAAGAGACCGTTGCTGGCGACGACATAATTATCGGGCAGCGTGATCACCACTTCGACCGTCGCCTTGTCGTCCGGCCGATCCTTGCAGGGCCACCACTTGCGGGAGCCTTCCGGCTCGCAGGTGGTCCACACCACGGGGGTGGGCCGCGAGTAGTCGATGTCGAATGCGTCCCAGTCGAATACGTAGGGCGAACCGGCATAGAGAACCCGCAATCCAGCCCCCTCGCCGGCGTCCAGCGGCGGATCGAGATCGATGCTCAGCGCATCGCCGAGGTGCTCGAAGCTCTGTGCGCCGACCCCCTGCCGCAGCACGCCGGAAACCGTCAGCAGATTGTCCAGATCGAGCACCACCTGGTCGAGCGGCGGATCGGTCGCTTCCAGCAAGATGTCGGCGTGGCCGGCCAGGTACTGCCCCGGATCGTCCGGATCGATCGTCAAATCGATGGCATAGTGGAGCACGTCGTACTCCTCTTGCGCAGCGTCACCCGCGGGCGACGAGCCGGGTGCCGGACCACCGAGCGCCCGGTGGCGCGCGCGATGTGACTCCCGCAGTCGGCGATGGTTTTCGGTGATGGCGGCGGCGACGGCTTCCGGGCCGCGCTCATGGATGCTGGCGATCGGCGGCGCGGCGCCGGGTGATGCATCGGCGGCGCCCAGGGCGGCGAGCAGGAGGGGGAACGAGATCACGGGATGTCCTTCGATCGGCGCGGGCGAGAGCAGGCACCGCTGTGGTTGGATGCAGCCATGATAAGAGATCGCGCAACACCGTCGGCCGGTCTCAGATCAAAGTCGACCCGCGCGGCGCGCGCCCCCGCCGAGGTTGCGCCTCCGGCTCCGGAGGCGGCTCGGGCTCGGCCGCCGGGGGCGCCACCGGCTCCGCCGCGTCCCCCTCCTCCTCGGCGGGTGCCGGGACCGGCGCGGGCAGCCCGCCCCAAGCGTCCTCTCCCGAAAGAGGCGCGGACGCGGGACTCGCAGGAAGAACCCACCACCCGAGCGGCCCCTCCAGCCAGCTCACCCGCGCCGCCAGCTCGGTCTTCTCCTCCTTGGCCTCGCGGCGCGACTCGGGCAGATCGGCGGCGGCCGAGGCCAGGACGTGCAGCGGTCGATCGGCGGCGCCCAGCAGCTCGTCGATCTGGTCCAGGTCGACCAACTCCTCGACCGGGCAGGCGAGATAGAGCTCGGCCACCGGCCGTAGCTCGGGCAGGGTGGCGCAGCGCGCATGCGGCCCCAGAGCGTCGTTCAGCTCGACCAGGAAGGCGCGGTGCGAGAGGGCCCGGTCGATGGTCGCCCCCTTCAGCTCCACCGCACCGATCACGCCCGCCGCCAGCGCACACGCGGCGAGCATCGCGGCTCCCGCATGGCGCCGGGTCAGCAGCAGGGCAGCCAGCAGCACGGCGGCCAGCAGCAGCGCACCCGAGACCAGCAGGCGCAGCTCGAAACCGGCGTCGACGCGCGCCAGAGCCAGGATCGGCGGCAAAGGAACGCGCTGGACCAACGCCGCCGCCGCGCCGAAGAGCGCCAGCCCCGCCACCAGCCAGAGCTCCCAGAGCGCGCCCCGAGCGGCCAACCGTCGACCCAGCGCATCGCCCACCAGAAAGGCGAGCACCGGGGCCGCGAGGATCGCCGCCGTGAGGGAAGCGAAGGGAGTCAAGAGACCGACCGCCAGCAAGACCGCCAGCGCCAGCGCCGCAAGGCGTCCGCGCTCCGAGGAGAGGGCAGCGCCGAGAGCCGAGGGCAGGAAAATCGCGCCGGGCAGCAGCGCCAGCCAGGGCAGCAGGCTCCAGATCCCGATCTCCGGCGGCTCGGTCCAGCTCCGCGTCGCGTCCGAGATCTGCGCCAACCACAGGGCCCGCGCTTCGGCGCTCGACCCCCACAGAGCCGCGCCGTACACCGCGATCAGCAGCGCCAGCGCCAGCAGCGCCCCGCGGTGGTTGGCGGAGCCGCGCAGCGCCGCGACGCGCCCGTGCAGCGCCAGGTGCAGCAGCGCGATCGCCCAGGGCGCGAGCAGCGCCACCGGACCGGCGCCGGCCAACCAGCCCAGGGCGCCGGCCGTGAACAGACACCAGCCGCGCCAGCCCACGAGACCCCGGCCGGGATCGCCGGAAAGCAGCGCCGCGAAGGCCAGGGCACCGATCAACGCCCCGCTCGCGGCCGGATCGAGGCTGCGCGCGGCGAGCCACCAGAGCGGCAAGGTCGTCAGGACCGCCGGCACCAGGAGAGCGCGGGCGGCTCCCCTCCCATCGCTCCCCCCCGGCACCCTGGGGCGAGCGGTGAAGCAGCCGATCGCGAGCGGACCGAGCAACGCCGCGATCAATCCCAGCGCTCGCAGCCATCCGGCGGCGGAGCCGGCGCGGGCGGCCAGCGGCGCCATCAGCCAGGGGAAGAGCGGCGCCAAGTCGAGCGGGGGCGTTCCCGGATCCGCGGCCATCGCCAGGGCCGCGGCGGCGTGCGCTCCCTCGCGCTCGCTCAATCCCGGCCAGTCGAGCCTCCAGGTCAACACCGCCAGCCCGGCGAGCAACACCACCAGGGCTCCGAGGTGCAAAGCCGGAACCGCTCCGCCACCGCCGCTCGGGGCCGGCACCACCTCTTCGACGGGATCGGGCACGCCGCCGCCAGCGGCCGGCCCGGCCTCCTCCGCGTCCTTCGGCTGCTGCTCGTTGGCCATGATCCGCGGAGTTTCGCGGACCCGAGCGGGCGCCGCAAGCGCCGGAATCGTCCGTAATCCGTTACCTGCCTCAGAATCAGCGAATCGGATGACGATGGAGACATGAGGTTCACACATCGGATCGCGCGCGCGTCGGACGACTCGACCGAAGCGTGGAGACAGGCCGGGAGGCGAGGCGCCACGGGTAGATCGGCCTCGAGCACCGGATCCGATCGACCCCCACTCGACGGAGTGCAGACGATGAAGCTCTCGCTCGTACCCTCCCCCCGCGCGGCGATCCTGGCATGCGCGGCGCTCTCGACCCTGATCCCGGCCGCCTCCTCGAGCGCCAAGCTGGCCTCCCAGCGCGAAATCCCATCCGCGCCCCCATCCGAGTTCGCGCTACGCTCCCTGGCCGCGGATGCCATGACCGAGCTGGCGGCCCGCCTGACCAACCTCGACCGCCCCGGCGGCTCGCTGATCGCCGCCGACACGGTGCGCGTGGTGCTGCTCAAGTCGCGGGCGAGCGGCGCTTCGTGGATCCGCGACCTCGACACCCAGTGGCCGGCCTTCGGGGAGCTGCCGGTGCGGATCGACACCAGCCTGAGCCGGAAGCCGGATTTCAGCTACGACGATCTGCGCGAAGCGCGGGCCAACGTGGTCTGGCTGGCCTCGCCGATCGCCACCAAGCAGGAGCTGAGCTCGAGCGAGATCGAGGACCTCGAGAAATTCCAGAGCGAGGGCGGCACCGTGCTCGGCACCGGAATGGTGTTCGGCGGCGGGGACCACGGCGACAACCGCGCGGCCGGGTTCCTGTTCGGGATCGACACCACCAAGCGCATCTTCGTCCCCGACAAGGATCCCTCGACCAAGCTCCAAGCCCGCGGATCGGCGCCGCCGCCGCTCTTTCGAGGCCTGCCGGTCGACACCCCCTTCGAGGTCGCCCCCAAGCCCTGGGCGGAGAGAGAGATCGACCGCGGCTGGGACGACGACCAGATGGCCACGGGCGAGATCGTCGCATCCGACCTCGGCACCGGCAACGTGGTGCAGACCCTGGTCGTCGGGCGTGGCATGGGGCGCGGCATCTACTTCTCCGCGCCGCACGAGATCCGCGACCCGCGCCATCCCTCCTCGGGCGAAGAGAACGACGGCCAGCTGCTCTACAACGCGCTGACCTTCGGCTTCACGGGGGTCGGAACGGTCGGAGGCTCGGTGGCCCGCAACGGCGAGCCCTTCGCCGACCGAAGCGTCTGCCTGGCCGACGGACCGATCGGCTGCACCCTCGAGGACGAAACCGACGATGAGGGCGTCTTCTTCTTCGACGAGGTGCCGGCCGGGGTCTACTCCCTGCAGATCCCCAACATCGTCGACAACGTGCAGCTCGACGATCGACCGGGTGATGCGGGGGTCATGATCGCCGACGGCGCGATCGAGATCAACGGTGTCGCCGCCGAAGGCATCCCGGTCTACGCGGTGCGCGTCGACGTGGTCCCCTTCGAATTCCTGGGGCCGGTGATCACCGACAGCTCCGGAAACTGGAGTCTGTCGATTCCGAACGTCGGGAAATGGGTGATCTGGGCGCCCGGCATCGGCGTGCAGGCGGTCCATTGATTGCGGAGCGCGCTCGATCTCGGTTAGATTCGCGAGTTGGAGGCGTTTTGCTGGAGGCCTTATGAAGCACTCGAATTGGACCAAGACCGCGCTCGCGGCCACGACGCTGGCGATTCTGACGGGGGTGGCCGTGGCGGGTCGCGGTGCCGCGACGGATCGCTGGCCACTGCCGATCGAGGCGCGCTCGAACGCCGCGCTGCGCTCCTTCGCGGGGGATGCCGCGACTCAGCTCGCGATGCAGCTGGTATCCACCCGACCGCAACCCCTGAGGGATGCCGACACCGTCCGGGTGGTGGTCGTGAAGTCGATGATGACGCCGCTCAACTGGCTGGACGATCTGGCCAGCGACTGGGCCAGCTTCGGCGACCTGCCGATCGTGTTCGACCTGAGCTTGATGCAGGTCGGCTCGTTCGACCTCTACGATCTGCGCCGTCTCGACCCCGATGCGATCTGGATCGCGTCGCCCACCGCCGGCAAGTACGAGTTCTCCAGCTCGGAGGAACAGGCGCTGCGGACGATTCAGGAGAACGACGGCATCACCATCGTCGGCACCGGCCTGGTGTTCGGCGGCGCCGGTTTCTACGACAATCGCCACCTCGGCGGACTGTTCGGAATCGACACCAGCAATCGTGTGTTCGTGGCCTCGAGCGACAGCACGAGATCGATGTCGTTCAAACTCGACGTACCGGCCGAGCTCGCCGACAGCCTGCCGATCGGTCCGCTCTTCACCGTTGCGTACAAACAACGAGCCGAACGGGAGTCCAGCCGTGGCTGGGACGACGACCAGATGACCGACGGTCGCATCGTCGCCCTTGGCAACACTCCCGAGATCAACAGCATCGAAGTGTACGTGGAGCGCGATCGCGGCAAGGGGATCTACTTCTCCGCGCCGCACGAGTTCAAGCCCGCGATCGATCCCGATCGCAACGACGCGCAACTGCTGTACAACGCCTTCACGATCGGCCTGGTGGGACAAGGCGACGTCGGCGGCGATGTGCAGGTCGACGGCGAGCCTTTCGCCTTCCGTCCGATCTTCTTGGCCGACGGCACCATCGGCTGCACCTACCGCGAAAGAACCGACTCCACCGGCGCCTACGCCTTCGACGGCGTGCCCGAAGGCACCTATTCCCTCGAGATCCCCAACATCGTGCACGAGCTCGGCGCCGGTCCCCACGACGAGGGTGTGATGATCGCCGACGGCGCGATCGAGATCAACGGCGTGGCCGCGGATGGGATCACGGTCTACGGCGTGCGGATCGATACCCTGCCAATTCAGATCGTGGGTCCCGACATCACCGACATCACGGGCGTGTGGGAGCTCGAGATCCCGGACTGGGGCCAGTGGTTGGTGTGGGCGCCCGGCATCGGCGTGGTGGCTCGGTAGCGGAATAGACGAGCCTCGAACACACGGCCTCCCTTCGACGCCCGCTCCGATTCACGGAGGCTGGCACCGAAGGGGAGCCGTCGCGCTACCATGGGACGATTTCGCCGTCCATCCCCACAGCGCGAAGAGGCGTGTCGGTCCAGGCTCCTCATCCCGAACAGATCGGTCCCCATCGGATCCGCGGCGTCTTCGGGCGCGGCGAGATGGGAGTCGTCTACCGCGCATGCGGAGTCGGCGAGGGTCCGGACGAAGTCGCGCTCAAGGTCATCCGCTCCGACCGGTCGATCGGCCGCGAGGAGTTCATGCGCTTCAAGCGCGAGTTCCGGGCCCTGGTCCGCCTGGAGCACCGCAACGTGGTGCGCGCCTTCGACATGGGGAACGATGAGGGACTCCTCTACTTCGCCATGGAGGCGGTGGACGGGGTCGATCTGCACACCTGGCTGGACCAACGGCCGGGAGCCGAAGAACGGCGCGGCGCGGCGCTCAGGGCCTTTCAGCAGATCTTCTCGGCGCTCGACTATGTGCACGGTCAGGGGATCGTGCATCGCGATCTCAAGCCGGGCAACGTGCTGGTCACGGCGGATGGCGTCGTCAAGCTGACCGACTTCGGGCTGGCCCGCGATCACGCGGAACGTCAGGGGCTGACCCGCACCGGACTGCTGGTCGGCACCGTGGCTTATATGGCGCCGGAGCAGATCAAGGCCGAGCGCAATCTCGACTCGCGCGCCGATCTCTATGCCGCCGGCGTGATGCTCTTCGAAGCGTTGACCGGACGGCTGCCCTTCGAGCACGAGGGGATCGCGGCTCTGCTGCAAGCCCACCTCGGCGAAGCGCCGCCCGATCTCTCGACCCTCGCTCCCTGGGCGCCGCCGGCGCTGAGCGAGCTGCTGTCCAGACTGCTCGGCAAGACGCCGGCCGAACGGCCCCCGACCGGCCGCGCGGCCTACGTGGCGCTGAGTGAATGCGCGGCGACGATCGGTGCGACTGATCCATCGCCAACGGTGCAGACGCAGTGGCACGGCGCCGAGATGATCGAGAAGCCGGCCGAATTCGCCTTCCGCTCGGTGCTCTCGGGGCGGCGCAAGGAGATCGAGAGGGTCGGCGCGCTGCTGACCCGCGCCCGCGAGGAGCGCGGCGGCGTGCTGCTGATCGAAGGAGAGGCGGGGATCGGCAAGTCGCGTCTGGCGGCCGAGGCGATGGAGCTGGCTCGCTGGGAGGGGTTTCGAACCTTGCGCGGCCGGCATCGAGAGGGAAGCAGCATTTCCTATGAGGGGATCGCGGCGGTGCTGCAGAGCTCCGTCGCGCTGCTGAATCGGGTGCCGGTGGCGCAACGGCGGGCACTGCTCGGAGAACGCGGCCGTCTGCTCGCGCCGCTGGCTCCGGAGCTGCTGGAGCTGGCCGGGCTGGAGGATCTGCCGCCGGCGCCGGAGCTGAGCGCCCGCGAAACCCAGCGCGCGCTGATCCAGTGCTGCGCCGCCTTCCTGGTCGCCCTGAGCCGCCAACGCCCGCTGGCGGTCGAGCTCGAGGACATTCACTGGGCGGGCGAAGAGACCATCGCGCTGCTGGAGGAGATCGCCGCCCTGTCGGGATCCGGAATCCCCTTCCCCCTGGTCGTGGTCGCCAGCCACCGCTCCGACGAGCTGCCGGCCTCGCATCCGATCTCGAAGGGAATCGCCGCCCTGCGGATGCGCCACGAGCTGCTGGCCCTGGCCCTGGCTCCACTGGGCCCGCCCTCGATCCACCGCATGCTCGAGTCGCTGGTCGGCAAGAGCGCCGCCAGCGATGAGCTGGGCGATCACGTCGCGGGGGTCTCGGGGGGCAACCCCTTCTTCGCCGAAGAGCTGATCCGCGGCCTCCTGCTCGACGGCTCGCTGCGCGAGAATCCCGCCTCGGGGGAGCTGGCGCTGGTGCGCGCGCCCGACGCCGACGCGGTCCCGCCCTCGCTCTCGGGGATGCTCGGCGGACGCCTCGAGGCGCTGCGCGACGACGAGCTGCTGGCGCTCAGGGTGGTCGCGCTGGCCCTCGCGGCGCCCACCTTCGACCTGATCCGGCACGCCACCGGGATCGACGAGGATCCCTTGCTCGATCTGCTCGACCTGCTGGTGCGGCGCCGGATTCTCGACGAGGAGCCGGATGGTTTCCAGTTCCGCCACGCACTGCTGCGCGCGGCCGCCCTGCGCGCGATCTCGACACCCCGGCGACGCCAGCTCCATCGCCGCCTGGCCGCCGCCACGGGCGAGGTGCACGGCGACGCGCAAGCGGCTCCCCTGGGACGGCACCTGCGCGAAGGCGGTCGTCCCGAGGAGGCGGTGCCCCACCTGCTGAGGGCCGCTAAGGGGGCTGCCGCGCGACTGCGCTTCCGCGACGGAATCGACCTCTATCGAGAGGCCGCGGAGCTGGCGGAGCTGGAGTTGGCCGATCTGCTGGAGCTGTGCCGCTTCGAAGCGGAGACCGGCCAGGCCGACCGGGCGGAGACCATCGCGCGGCGCGTGGTCGAGCGCGCCGCGAATGAGCGGGCGGTCGAATTCCACGGCCGGGCGCTGCTCTTTCTGGCCCACGTGAGCCTGCAGCGGGCCGAGAACGAGGCCGCCCGCGGGCTCCTGGAGGAGGCGGTCGCACTGCTGGAGCGGGCGGACGAAAGCGCGCTCTTGGCGGAGGCCCGGCGGGTGCTCGGCGAGGTGTTGATGCGGGGCGGGAGCTTCGACGAGGCGGGAGAGCACCTGCGCGGGGCGATCGAGGAGAGCCGGCGCTGCGCCGAGCGCCCGGAGATCACCGCTTCCTGCCTGCGCTCGCTGGCCCGCTTCGAGCGCTTCCGCGGCCGCATCCAGGCCGCGCTGCCGCTGATCCGCGAGTCGCTGGAGATCTGCGAGCGGCACGGAAACGCCAAGGGGCGGATGCACGCCCTGGCCGAGTTGGGCACCGCGTTGTGCTTGACCCAAGACCTCGACGGAGCTCGGCGTGCACTCGAGGAGACCGCCGCCGCCTTCGAGTCCCAGGGGCAGCTGCTGCAGGTCTGCAACGCGCTCTACTCGCTGGGGCACGTTCACCTGCAGCGCGACGACCTGCAGGCGGCGCGAAAGGCGCTCGATCGGGCCTTGCGCATCGCTCGTTCCGAAGGTGTGCGCTCGATGGAGATCCAGGCTCTGGCGGCGGCCGCGGAGCTGAGCCGCCGCAGCGGGCGGCTGGACGAGGCTCGAGCGCACTACACCGAGGGCCTGGAGCTCGCCGAGTCGATGGGGCACGCCGACGGCCGCGCGGCTTGCACCCTGGGGATGGGCGAGGTCGCCTTCCTTCGCGGATCGTGGCGCGGGGCGCACCAGCGCTCCGGCGACGCGGTCGAGATGTTCCGCGCCCAGCGCCGCGTCGACGCGCTCTCCACCGCCCTGGTCCTGCACGCGGCGGTGCTCGGAGTCACCGGCGACCAGGGGAGCGCGCTGCGCTGCGCCGACGAGGCCGCCGAGCTCGCCGAGAGCGCCGCGCTGCCCGGAGCGATCGCCCAGGCCCAGGGGGAGAGGGGTCGGATCCTGGGGCGGCTCGGCCGCAGCGGCGAGGCCCGAACCGCTCTCGACACGGCGCTGCGCGCGGCCGGAGAGGAGCACGGACCGGCGGCCCGAGTGGCCTGCCTGCTGGAGCGGATCCGGCTGGAGATCCGCTGTGGCGGCTGGACCGAGGTGATCGGCGCGCTCACCGAGGCGCGGCGTCTCGACCGTCACCGCAAGGCCGACTCCGGCGAGCGGTCGCGGGTGGCGGCAGTGGGCGCGCTGGCCAGTCTGGCGTTGGGAGATCCCCACGATGCCTTGCAGCAGATCGAGCCCTGTGCCCGGCAGGCCTGGGGGAACGGCGAGCTGCCCGATGCACTGGAGGCGACCTTCTGGTGGGCCGAGACTCTGCTTCGCCTGGGCCGCCCCGAAGAGGCTCGCGAGGAGCTATTGCGATGCCGCCTGGCGGAGGCGGCGACCTGCATCGCCGGCAGTCCCGCGCTCGATGCCGAGCAGTCGCTGCTGGACGCCGCGCTGGCACTGGAATCGGGGGACGGAGAGCAGTCCCGCCAGCTTGCGCTCGACGCCGGCCGGCGGGCGCGCGACGCCGGCGACCAGCACCTCGAGGCGCGCAGCGAGCTGGCGGCGGCGCGCGGCGCCCTGCTGGCGGACGACCCGGAGCGCGCGGCCCGCCACGCCGAGCAGGGCCGAGCGATCGCGGTCGAGATCGGCTCGGCGCGTTTGGAGTGGATCGCGGCGGTGCGCGCCGGAGACTCCGCGCGCGCCGCCGGCCAGGCCGATCTTGCGCGCAGCCACGCGGTGCGTGCCGCCGAGATCTTCGAGATCCAGCTGGAACGTCTGCCGGCGGCGGGATCGTATCGAACCAGTTTCGCTTCACTGCCGGAGGTCGCCGAGTTGCGCGGGCTGATCGGGGCGTTGCGGGAGGGCGGATAGAGGACCACTCGCTACGGGCAGAACATCTCCCCCAGCACCAAGAGCGACTTCTCGAGGGCTCGAGGCGAGAGCTTGCCCAGCCGCTTCACCAGGCGACGACGGTCGACCGTCCGAATCTGGTCGAGAACCACATGCCCCGCCTTGCCCTGGAACCGGCAGGGCACTCGGAAGGGGTAAGAGCGGCTGCCCGTCGTCATGGGCGCCACGATGGTTGTCTCCATGTGGCTGTTGAGCTCGTCGGGTGAGACCACGACACACGGTCGGGTCTTCTGAATCTCATGCCCTCGGGTCGGATTGAGCGCGACCAGAAATACCTGACCGCGACGAACGTCCGCCGCGCTCACCATTCCCACTCCTCTTGGTCGAACGATGTGGGAAGGGGTTCGTCGAGCAGGCGATCCTCGCCGCGTGCGGAGAGCGCTTCCGCGGCCTCGGACCACCCCTGGCGGGCTTTCTTGGCGGGGGTGATCACGATCTCTCCCTCACGGACCCGCAGCTCGACCTCTTCGACCAGCCCCGCCAGTTCCAACAGGGGTTTGGACAGTCGAATTCCTCGGGAGTTTCCGATTCTGACGATCCTGGCCTTCACGGTGGCACCTCCGATGTGATTACAACGTAATCACGGTAGATCGGGCCGTCAAGTCCGTGGGCCAAGACGGGAAGTCATTCCCGCGCGGGCACCGCAGCAGCTATCATCCGCGGCCAAAGGCAACTGATCCAAGAACCCCCGCCCCGGACCCAAGCGATGTTCGAACAGACCGAAGGGCTCTTCCGCGAGCTTTTGCCCGCGGTCGATTTCTGCTCACTCCGGGTCGTCGAGACCCGTGCGGAGACCCTGCAGGCGCAGCGCGGCGTTCCTCTCGCCCCGGTGGCGACCCGGAATACCGGAGCCATGGTCACCGTGATCACGGATGGCGGACTCGGCTACGCCGCCACCCACGATCTCTCCCGCGCCGGACTGGCGCGGGCCTTCGAGCGCGCCGGCGCCTGGGCTCGGGCCTCCGCGCAGGCCTCCATCTTCGACTACCGGCGCATCGTCTTCCCCCACCCGGTGGGCGAATTTCGTAGCTCCGAAGAGGAGCCTTGGGACGAGGTCTCCGACGCCGACAAGTTCGGCCTGCTGCGCGAGGCTTCGGAGGCGCTCACCGGTGACGAGCGTTTGGTCGATCGCTACGCGTCGCTCGGTCACACCATCACCGACAGCCTCTACCTGACCTCCGACGGCGGAAGGGTGGCGCAGCGAATCGTGCTCACGACCCCCGGCCTGTGGGTCGCCGCCCACGCCTACGGCGACACCGTGACCCGCTCCGAGGGCTTCGGAAGCATGCGCCAGGGCGGTATGGAGGTGCTGCGTCAGCTGGAGTTCGACTCGAGGCCGCGGCGCCTGCGCGAAGAAGTGTTGCAGCTGATCGAGGCGCCCAATTGCCCCACCGGCCGCATGAACGTGGTCCTGGCGCCGGACCAGATGTACCTGCAAATCCACGAATCGATCGGCCATCCCCTGGAGCTCGATCGGGTGCTCGGCGACGAGCGCAACTATGCCGGCACCACTTTCGTCACTCCCGACATGGTCGGCTCCTACCGCTACGGCACCGAGCTCCTGAACATCAGCTTCGACCCCGGCGTGGCCGGCGAGGCGGCGGCCTACGCCTTCGACGACGAGGGGATGGCGGCCGAGCGCCGCTTCATCATCGAAAAAGGTGTTCTGGTGCGGCTCCTGGGCGGCATCACTTCGCAGGCTCGCTCGGGGCTTCCCGGAGTGGCATGTTGCCGGGCATCGGGCTGGGCGCGGCCGCCGATCGACCGCATGGCGAATCTCAACCTGGAGCCTGGCGAGTCGACGCTCGACGAGATGATCGCGGGCGTGGAAGAGGGCATCTACATGAAGTCGAACTGCTCCTGGTCGATCGACGACTCGCGGCGCAAGTTCCAGTTCGGCTGCGAGTGGGGCCGGCGGATCGAGAAGGGTCGTCTGACCGAGGTGGTCAAGAAGCCGAACTACCGCGGCATCAGCGCCACATTTTGGCGCCACCTGGAGATGGTCGGCGACGCCGCCGGCGTCGAGATGCTGGGCACCCCCTACTGCGGCAAGGGCGAGCCGAACCAGACCGTCCACGTGGGCCACTCCACGCCGGCTTGCATGTTCAGCGACGTCGAGGTCTTTGGAGGAGAATGATGGAGTGCCAACGCAGCGTCTTCTTCGAGCTGGTCGACTACCTCCAGACCCGAGTGCGCAAGGGCGAGGTGTTTCTGGCTCGCTACGGCGGCGAGGAATCGGACTTCATCCGTTTCAGCCAGGCCAAGGTGCGCCAGGCGGGATCGGTGAACGACCACGGCATCTTCGTGGAGCTGATCGCGGGCTCGCGCCACGCCGCCAGCGCCGTCAATCTGAGCGGCGACCCGGCCCGCGACCGGCGGCTGCTCGACGCCGAGCTGGAGCGGCTGCGAACGCGGCTGCGCGGGCTGCCGGAGGATTCCCACCTGCTCTACGCCACCGAGGTGCGCTCGACCGAGCGCATCGACAGGCACGAGCTGCCGAAGGGCGAAGAGGCTCTGGCCACCATTCTGGCGGCGGCCGCGAGCTACGACCTGGTCGGCATCTACGCCTCCGGCGCGGTGCATCGCGGCTTCGCCAACTCGCTCGGCCAGCGCAACTGGTTCTCGAGCGACACATTCAACTTCGAGTGGACCCTCTACCACCACGCCGACAAGGGGATCAAGGATTCCTTCGCCGGCTTCGATTGGGACCCGGACGCGCTCCGAGCCAGGATCGCGAAGAGCGCCCGGCGCCTCGATCTGCTGGCCCGCCCGCCTCATCCGGTGCAGCCGGGAGCCTACCGGGCCTTTCTCGAACCGGCGGCGGTCGCCGAGCTCTTGGCACTGGCCTCCTGGGGCGGATTCGGCCTCGAGGGAATCCGCACCAAGACCTCGCCGCTGCTGCACTTCTGGGATGGCGACACGGCCCTCGATCGGCGTGTCACTCTGTGCGAAAGCACCGCCAGCGGCACCGCTCCGCAGTTCGACGGATACGGTTTCTTGCGCCCCGAGAAGGTGTGCATGATCGATCGCGGACAGCGTGGAGAGCCGCTGGTCTCGCCGCGCAGCGCGCACGAGTACGGCGAGCCGACCAACGGCGCCAACCTGGGCGAATGGCCGGAGTCGCTAGAGCTGGGCGCGGGCGAAAGAGGGGCCAAAGAGATCCTGGGGAGCATCGAGCGAGGGCTCTACGTGCAGCGCCTGTGGTACCTGAACTGGTCGGACGCCGCCGCGGCCCGAGTCACCGGCATGACCCGCTTCGCGTCGTTCTGGGTCGAGAAGGGGGAGCTGGTTGCGCCGCTGCCGGCGATGCGTTTCGACGAGACCCTCTACCACATCTTCGGCGACAACATGATCGAGCTCAGCCGCGAGCGGGAGCGGATCTTCGATCCGGAGACCTACGAGGGCCGCACCACGCGAAGCTCCCTGCTGCCCGCGATGTTGGTCGACGGCCTGCACTTGACACTTTGAGATCTCGTCCGAGATATCCGACACGCGTCACTCGCGAAATCGACTCGCCAGTAGCGGTTGACGGCGTCGTTGTCTGCGCTTACACAGAAAGGGTCCCGTCCGCCGATAGGCCCGGCGTGATTCCGGGCTCTACTCATCGATCCGAGGAGGTCTCGATGATCGATCTCAAGACGCTCGCCGCGGCGCTGGTGTTGCCCCTCGCGACCAGCGCGGCACTCGCGAGCTACGACATCGGCGATGTCGTCGACAACTTCGTCCTGGACGATGTCGATGGCGTGAGCCACGCACTGTACGATTACCAGGGCAAGCTGATCGTGCTCAACTTCGGAGAGTACTGGTGAGGCAGCTGCAACCTCGAATGGGCGGCGATGGATCAAGAGATCTGGCAGCCGTACAAGGACGAGGGCGTGGTGGTCATCACGATCGGATCCGATAGCTTCACTCAGTACAAGCAAAAAGAACAACAGTACAACACCGGATGGGTCTGGCTCTTCGACACCGCGGCCCAGCTCGAGGTCGACTATGGCGTCTGGTTCTACCCCAGCAACTTCATGATCGATCAGGAGCTGCGGCTGGCCTATCGCAGCAGCTACACGGAGTGGACCCTGGAGTACCTGCACGACCCGATCCAGGAGCACCAATACGATGTATTCGTGCACCAGATCGATCCCCGGCACCAGAGTGTGTTGCCCGGCGACACATTCTCCTTCGACGTGACGTTGACCAACGCCACGGCCGGAATCCGATCGGTGAGCGCCTGGCTCGACGCGATCTTGCCTGGTCACGTGAGCTACGCCGGCAATCCGCTCCAGACCCAGGAGCTGACGCTGCCGGGCGGCATCACGGCTGGCAGCACCTTATCGCTGGAGGTCCCGGGCAATGCCCCGGCGGGCGACTACTGGATTCGTCTGTCTGTGGGAGACGACCAGACACAAGCCGGTTGCGCCGACTTGACGCGCATCAGCGTGGAATAGCCCTCACCGGCGGGCTCCGGCGTCCCCACGGGCGCCGGAGCATCCGCGCGCCTCAAGAACACACGCTCACCACCGCTCCACCCAGCCCGGCGCTCTCCACCATGGCAAAGGTCGCAGCGCTGGCCGCGGCAAGCTGCTCGAAGGGAATTGGATCGCCGTCTCCGGCGGCGATCGCGCCCAGGAGCGCCCTCATCTCCTCGCGGTGGCCCTTGCCGCCGCGGAAGCGCTGCACTCTGCGCTTGCCGCCGCGATGCAGCTCCAGGCGCCGCAGATCATCGAGGATCACCAGCGCGCCGTCGCCCAGCACCTCGACGCGCTCCTTGGGCGCGCGCTTATCGCCGCAGGACAGATAACGAAGTGTCGCCACCGAGCCGTCCGCAAAGCCCAGCGTGGCTGCCAGGTTGTCCGATGCCAGCCAGCGGCCGCCGCGGTCGTGCAGCGCCTGGGCGCTGACTCGGACCGGCAGGCTGCCCAGGGCGTGGATCATGAGATCGACGAAGTGCCCGCACTCGCCGATGATCCGTCCGCCACCGATCGCCGGATCCTGGTACCAGTGGTCGCGATCGATCGGCCCCGCGTTGACCCGGTAGTCGATCTGGAAGGGGCCGCGCAGCCCGGCCAGAGTCGATTGCAGCGCCATGCCGGCCGCCGAGAAGCGGCGATTGTAGCCGACCATCAACAGCCGGCCGCTCGAGGCGCGAGCCTCCGCCACCCCTTTCAGCTCTCCGCGATCGAGCGCCAGAGGCTTCTCGACGAAGACATGCTTGCCGGCGGCCAACGCCTGCGCGACCAGCGACGCGTGACTGTCGTGGCGGGTGAGGATCAGCACCGCGTCTAGCGCATCGTCGGCGAAGACCTGCTCATGAGTGTCGCAGGCCCGCCCCACGCCGAACTGTTGCTGGGCGGCATGGGCGCTGAGCCCCGACGCGGTCGCCACCGCCGCCAGCCGGTGCGCGGGCGCGCCCTTCATAGCCGGCAGCAAGGTGCCGCGCGCGAAATTGCCGGCGCCGATCAGCCCCAGGGCAACCGGCCGATCCAGCCGCGCCCGCGCGGGCGGTTCCGGCGCGGACGCGGGCACCGGCAACGAGTCGCGCTCCGTCGTGCCCTCCCGCTCGCGCCCGGCATCGGGCGCGGGATAGCGCAACACGATACCGAGCGAGCGCTCGGCGTCCGAGCGCCCCGAGAGCAGCTCGAAGGCCTCGTCCGCCTGCGAGACATCGAAGCGATGGGTCACGATCCCATCCAGCGACACTTTGCCGCGAGCCAAAAGGTCGAGAAAGAGGTCGAGGTTGCGACCCTCGGTCCAGCGCACGTAGCCGATCGGGTAGTCGAAGCCCCGCTCCTCGTAGTCGGGGTCGTAACGACCCGGCCCGTAGGATCGACTGAGGACGATCCTCGCCTCTTTCTCGTAGAACGCACTGTTGACACTGCGCGGAACGTCGATCCGCACACCGCCGACGATCGATACCACGCCCCGGTCGCGCACGATCTCGCCGGCCAGGTCGACCACCGCTCCGGAGTTGGATGAGGCGGTGATGATCGCCGCATCGACTCCACGCTGCTCGGTGAAGGCGCCGACCAGCATCGCCACCTCGTCGCCCGAACCGCGCACCGCCTCGTCGATGCCGCCGAGCAGCGCCTCGGCCACCGCCGTCGGATCGACGTCGATTCCAATCACCCGAAAGCCGCCGGCCTGCAGAATGCGCGCGGTGATCTGACCGATCAGTCCCAACCCCACCACCGCCACCGAGCCACCGAAGGGGATCTCCGCCTGGTGAATCCCCTGCAGCGCGATCGCACCCAGCGTGGCGAAGGCGGCATCGTCGAACGACACTCCCGCCGGCACCCGCGCCACCAGGTTGCGCGGCACCCAGTTCATCTCGGCGTGACAGGCGTAGCCGACTCCGGCGCAGACCACCGAATCCCCCACCGCGATCCCTTCCACGCCGGCACCAAGGGCGACCACCTCGCCGGCGGCGCTGTAGCCCAGGTCCTTCAGCGTGTCGAGGCGCGCTCGGACCTTGCGAATCGTGGCGCCGAGCCCTTCACGCTGGGCAGTGGCGACGACCTGGCGAACCAGGTCCGGCCGCTCCGCCGCCTTGCCCGCCAGAGATCGCCGTGCGGTCCGAAAGGTCGAACCCTCGGTTCCCGAGCTGATCGCGCTGGCCGCCGTGCGCACCAGCACGCCGCCGGGCCGCAACGCCGGGGGAGGCACCTCCGCCACGCTCAGCTCACCGGTGCGAAAGCTCTGTACCACTTGCTGAATCACCCGAGCTCTCCCGCGCCGGCCGGAGCCGGCAAGAATCCGCTACCCGATCGTTCGTCGCCACTCCGGCACCGGGCCGGCGCACCGAAGCCCTCGGCACCGATCGGTCCTTGGAGCTCCAGACGGCCGGCCCAGCCGAAGTGTGGAACGAAGCGATGGTTGTGCCGTGGATCCACCGTCCAGGCGGGCTCCTCGGCTCCGCCTTGCCGCACGATTCGCACCTGGTCCGCCGTGAAGCGGGTCAAGGGCCACGTGCGACAAGCCGTTGCTCGTTGAATCGACGGAATCTTGCGCGGATCCAGTCCCATTTCGAGCGCGCAGACCAGATCGACCGCCACCGGGTTGCGCCCGCCGATCAGGCGACCCGCCGGAACCAGATCGGGACACATGGGACCGTTGCCTTCGCCGGCCACGATGCCGTCGATGATCGACAGGTAGCGACGTACCGGAGTCGACGCCAGCTCGCCCCGGTGGGTGCCATAAAGCAGGATCTTGTTCAGATCGAGCACCATGCGCCAGATGGTGTCGTTGCCATACCAGTTGCCGCTGCGCACCACCTCTTCGGTGTCACCGAAGGCCGCCCGTCCCGGCTTCTTCAGATGCCTGAGCCACGCCGCCAGCCGATCCGGGCAACGATTCAGGAGGGTCTTGAAGCGTCCCATCAGGTGGTACTCCAACACCCCCTTCAGCGAATCGTCCGGGAATTGATCGCCCCCCATGCCTGGCGTGCCCTCGCTGTGGTGCGGAAGGAAGTTCTTGTAGCCGTTGATGCCGACCATGTTCTTCAGCGAGGCGGTGATGCCGCATTTCTTGTGGGTCTTCATCTTGGGCAGGTTCAGCACCACGTCGGCGGCGGCCACGGTGGCGCTGATCCGATAGCGGTGGACGCCGTCGGAGTGAGCACGGTTGGTCTCGTCCATGTCGAAGCAGGCGCCGAAATAGCGTCCCTGGTGACCGACGAACTCCGATCCCTCTCCGAGGTCGAAGTCGAGGTAGCCGCTCGGATCGCCGGCCAGGCGCTCACGGTGGACGATGATCCCGTCGCGAGTCTGGTGCTCCTCCTGCCTGAGATCGAGCACCTCGACGCCGGCACCGCAGGGAAGGACTCGCCAGTGATCGAGCAACGCCGCCATGGCGCTGCGCTCCAGGATCATCCGCATCGACGAATCGGTCTGAGGGCCGTCGGCGATCACCACGCGACCGGCGTCGCCGAGGGCGAGCAGGGCATAGTCCACCACCGCGCGAATCACCGCCGGGTGGGTGATGACCTCGCGCCAGGCCTCCGGCTTCAGCAGGTGCGACTCCTTCACCCAGTTGGGCTTCACCACCACCGCATCGCCCGGCCGGATCAGCTCTCCGAGAGGATTCCAGTCATTCGATCCGAAGTGCTCCCGGTCCATCCCCAGGCTGCGCAACAGCTCGCGCACTCCGGCGTAGGCCGAGTTGCCGGAGCGCTCGCCGCCGGTCGGGGCGGGGCCGCCGTGCAGCCGGCGCAGCTCGGGATAGGGCTGGTCGGGATGAAAGGGGGGTCGCTTCGGGTAGCTGGCCACGCCGACGGCGATCGACGCCACGCGCGCATCGTCGAGCTCGGGGAAGGGTCCGACGTGGATCATCGTGCCGGCACCTCCGCGCTGCCAAAGCGCTGCCGGGAAGCGGACTCGGAGCCCGGCTCGAGCAGCACTTCGGCGATGCGCCCGGCGAAGCGAGCCGCCGTGTAGTGCTCGCGCTGCAATGCTCTCCCCCGCTCCCCCATGGCGGTGCGCAGCGCCGGGTCGTGGGCCAGGGTCGCCAGCGCCTCGGCCAGGGCCCGGGGATTCCGTTCGGGGATCAAGAAGCCGCTTTCACCGTCTCGAACCACGTCAGGGATGGCGCCGCGCTCGGTCGACACCACCGGCAGGCCGGCCGCCATCGCCTCCAGGATCACCACCGGCAGGCCTTCCAGCGGGTAGAAGGTCGGCAGGCAGAAGACGTCGGCCTCGTCGAAGAGCGTGGCCTTGGGTTCGCCGGTCACGACCCCGGTGAAACGCACCGCCTCCTCGAGCTCGAGCTCGTCGATCTCGCGCCACACCTCGCGGCGCAGCAGCTCGGACTCCCAGCGCCCGGCGATGATCAGCTCGGCTCCCGGGCTGGCCCGGCGCAGCGCCGGCAGCGCGCGAATCAGCTCGCGGAAACCCTTGGTCTCGTCGAGGACGCCCAGGAAGAGCACCCGGAAGGGGCGTGCACGGGAAGCGCGCCCGGCGCCGGCCGGCGCGCGGTCATCACTTCGCACGTCGACCCCGTTGGGCACCACGCGCACTCGCTCCGGGGCCACGGCGGGACCGAAGATGCCGCGCAGCCCTTCGCCCAGCACCACGGCGCGGTCGATGCGGCGCAGCACCAGGTCGATGAAGCGTCGATGCGGCACGCTCGCCGCACTCCGGAAGCGCGCGAAGTGCGCGCCGTGCAGGTGCGCCACGACGTCGGCCCCGGTCCCTTTCGCGGCCAGGATCAAAAGCGCGTCGCGCAGGAATGCCCAGCGGTTCTGGCTCAGCGAGAGGTAGGCGACACGCGGTCGCAGGAGCGCCAGGCGGAGCGCGCCGCGCAGCAGGTCGTGGAGCGCCACGCGTGCGTTGCGGAAGCTGAGCACGCCGAAGCCCCGCGCCTTGTGCGGATCGCCGACCGGCACGTGATGCAGCACCACGCGCAGATCGTCGGCCAGCTCATCCAGCAGCGTGCGGAACATCACCGCCACGCCATGCACCGGGGGCGGCAGGGGCCCCATGACCAGCACCGGCAGCGGAGCGGCCGCGACCCGCCGGGCAACCGCCTCGGCGCCATCCAGGAAACCCCGCACCATGGTCCGCACGTCGTGGCCGCGGGTCCGTTGGGCGCCCCGGCGCAGCCGCTCGGCCAGCCCCGCGTCGCGCACCAGCGCCTCGATCGCCGCCTCGAGCGTCTGTTCGCCGGCCGCATCGACGAAGAGGCCGTTGCGGCCGCTCTGCAACGCCTCCAGCTCGGGCCCGGCGGAGCTGCCGCAGAGCACCGGGACGCCGTGCGCCAGCGCCTCGTTCACCGCCAGACCGGCCTGCGCCGGCAGCACCAGGGCCTCGGCGGCACGGTAGCAGAGCGCCTTTTCGGCCGGATCGTCGCATGCACCCACGAAGCGGACCCGGTCGGGCGCGATCCGCCCGGCGAGCAGCTCCAGGTGATCGCGCTCGGGGCCGTCACCGACGATCAGGGCGCAGGTCTCGGGATGCCGCCGCGCGACTCTCGACAGCGCCTCGATCAAGCGATCGACCCGCTTGTAGTCGAGCAGCCGCCCGAGGAAGAGGAAGACGCGGCGCCCGGCCAGGTCGAGCTCTGCGCGGGCCGACTCCCGCCGGGGATGACGCAGCGCGACAGCCTCCGCTTCCCGCCCCGCGGCGATCGTATCGACGGCGTTCGGCGCCACGTGGATCCGCTCCCTCGGGACGCCGATCGAACCGTAGAAGTCGCGGGCCCGATGGCCATAGGCGATGATCCCGTCGGCCGAAACCGCCAGACGACGGCGCCAGGCACGACGCGCCCAATCCCCGGGCCCGGGGCCGGCCTCGCGCCAGGCCTCGCGCCATGCCTCCCAACCCGATCCCCACCATGCAAAGGCGATTCCTCGCCGCCGGCAGTGGCCCAGGAGCCGCGGCATCGCCACCAGCCGGAGCCCGAGCTCCGCGACCACCAGGTCGCAGTCGGCCGGTAAGGCGCGGATCAAGCGCCCTTGCAGCACCGCACCCGCCAGCTCGACGCTCGGCACGCGCACCTGGCGGAAACGGGCGGCGCCGGCACCGGCTTTCGGATCGGGATCGCTGTGAATCACGACCAGCTCACCACCGCGCGGCTCGAGCTCGGCACCGATCCGGTCCAGCGGTCCCACCCGATATGGCGGCAGCACTCGTTGAATGACGGCGATCTTCACGTTTCAGATCCAGGGCGAAGGAAGGGACTACTCCGCTCGATCGGCGCCCCGGCCGCCGGCTTGAGCACCGGATCGACCCGCGTCAGCCAGATGGCGGCACCGTGCGATATCACGGTTATACTGAGAGGTTCAGAATGGAATCACGCCCTGTGTTTCGCCCCTGGCAACGCCCCCCCCGCTGGAGACCGGAATGAGACCCCTATTCGCCGCGCTGCTGGTCACGTTGGCCCCAGCCGCCTCCTTCGCGACGGAGATCGTGTCCTTCGACGGCGTCACTACGATGTCCCCGCCGAGCGCGATCGCATCGATCCCAACCTACCCGCCCCTGCCCCCGGACTCGCAAGACCTGGTCTACGACAGCGGCGACTACTCGCAGGGCTCGCGCAACCTGCAGAACGCGGACATCATTCCCGGCTGGCCCTACTGGGCGCACCAGGTTCGCTTTTCGCCGCTGCCCGGGATGGACGGACCGCTGCTCGAGGTGCGCTATGTGGCCGCCGTGCAGTGGGGCACCTACGCCGACTTCGACCTGGTGATTCGCAACGCCGGCGGCATCGAGGTGGCCTCACTTTCGGGCCTGAGCGCGGTGATCGACGACACCAACTGGCAGATCGTCGATGTGTCGTCGCTGGGCTTCGTACCCGGCGCTGCGCCCTTCTCGATCGAGCTGCGCCCTTCCGATGCCTGTGACGGCAGCAACGGCTTCACCATCCCCTTCAGCACCCTGGGATCGAACCGCTCGTTCTTCACCAGCGACTGCACCAATCCCTACTACTCCTTCGCCCTGGAGGCGCGCGACCTCTTCGTGCGCGCGGTCATCGCCGACGATCCGGCCGGACCGGCGCTTTCGATCGAAAGCTTGGTGGCCGGTCAAACCGCCACCATCACGGTCACCGGCGCGACGCCGTACGCACCCGTGGGCGTCGCCTACTCGCTGGTGGGAGCCGGACCCTCGACCGTCGATACCGGCGCCTGCGGCCTGCAGACCGTCGACCTGAGCGCACCCTTCACCGTCCTGCCGATGCTCAGCGCCGACGGTTCGGGGACCGCCACCCACCTGCAGCCGATCCCGCCCACCGCCAGCGGCGTAGCGGTGTGGCTGCACGCCATCGATCTCGGCGCCTGCGCGCTGACCAACAGCTTGGCGGAGGTCGTTCAGTAGGGGCGCATCCGCACCCCCCCGGCCCGGCCGTGTAGCCGATGCTAGCGGCCGGGCCCGCGGCCCGCCAGGCGGCGCAGCACCCCCCACCCCGCCAGGCAGCCGACCGGGTAGATCGGCAGATCGCTCCAGAAGAAGTTGCTGCCGAGCAGCGCCGCGCCCAGAAAGGTCGCGCGCAGCGCCTCGAGCGGTGCCGGATGCCAAAGGGTCCGCGCAGGGATTACTTCCCATTTTGGCGCCCAGATGTGGTTCAGATCTGGTCGATCGGCGAGTTCAGAAACCGGAGGAGTAGCAGCGCTACTTCGAGGATTTCGGGGCTCGCCGATCGGCCAGAGGTGGGCTGCAGATGGGATGCCAAAATGGGAAGTTATTCCTGCGCGGACCCAAAGTTGCAGGAACTCCAGCGCGCAGGTAGCGACACAGACCGCGGCCGCGATGCGTCCGGCCCACTGCGGCCGGGGAACGATCCAGAACACCAGCAGCACGAAGAAGATCTCGTAGGCGATCCCGCCGCCCCAGTTGCTGATCCAGAAGCCCCACGGGCCCTCGTAGAAACGCACCCAGAAGCCGAAAGGCACCACCACCGCGAACGCGATGGCGGTGCGCAGGCGCAGCCGCGCGGGCTCGGTCATGATCAGCCGGCCGCCGCCGCGACGAACGACTCGAGGCGATCGAACTGCAAGTAGCGATAGAGATCGCCCGCCACACTCTCGATGCGGCCGGCATGGTCGCGATACTCCTCCGCGCTCGGCAGCCGTCCCAGGATCGCCGCCACCGCCGCCAGCTCGGCCGAGGCCAGGTACACGTTGGCGCCGTCGCCGAGCCGATTGGGGAAGTTGCGGGTCGAGGTCGACACCACCGTCGCGCCGGGAGCCACCCGCGCCTGGTTGCCCATGCACAGCGAGCATCCCGGCAGCTCGGTGCGCGCGCCAGCCCTGGCGAGAACATTGTAGCAACCCTCGCTGACCAGCGAATCGCGGTCCATGCGGGTCGGCGGCGCCACCCAGAGCCGGGTCGGCAGCGGCTCGCCGAAGGTCTCGAGCAACCGAGCCAGGGCCCGGAAATGGCCGATGTTGGTCATGCAGGAACCGACGAACACCTCGTCGATCTCGGTCCCCGCCAGATCCGAAAGTGTCTTCACATCGTCGGGATCGTTCGGGCAGGCCAGGATCGGCTCGGTGATGCGCGACATATCGACCTCGATCACGCGCGCGTACTCGGCGTCGGCGTCGGGCTCCAGCAGCGCCGGTGCCGCGATCCAGTCCTCCATCGCCCGGGCCCGCCGCTCCAGGGTCTCGGCGTCGCCGTAGCCCTCGGCGATCATCCAGCGCAGCAGCACGACGTTGGAGCGCAGATACTCGATGATCGGCTCCTTGCCGAGGCGGATGGTGCAGCCCGCGGCCGAACGCTCCGCGCTCGCGTCGGAGAGCTCGAAAGCCTGCTCCACCTTGAGATCGGGCAGCCCCTCGATCTCCACGATCCGCCCGCTGAAGACGTTCTTCTTGCCCGCCTTCTCCACCGTCAGATCGCCGCTCTCGATCGCCGCCAGGGGGATCGCGTTCACCAGGTCGCGCAGCGTGATGCCGGGCTGCATCCGGCCCGTGAAACGCACCAGCACCGACTCCGGCATGTCGAGCGGCATCACCCCCTGGGCGGCGGCGAAGGCCACCAGCCCGGAGCCCGCCGGGAAGGAGATCCCGAGCGGGAAGCGGGTGTGCGAGTCTCCGCCCGTGCCGACCTGGTCGGGCAGAATCATGCGGTTCAGCCAGGAGTGGATGATGCCGTCCCCCGGGCGCAACGCCACCCCGCCGCGGCTCTGGAAGAACTCGGGCAGTGAGCCGTGCATCGCCACGTCGATCGGCTTGGGGTAGGCGGCGGTGTGGCAGAACGACTGCATCACCAGGTCGGCCGAGAAGCGCAGGCAAGCCAGCTCCTTGAGCTCATCGCGGGTCATCGGTCCGGTGGTGTCTTGCGAGCCGACTGTCGCCATGCGCGGCTCGCAGTAGGCGCCCGGACGCACCCCCTCGACGCCGCAGGCACGGCCGACGATCTTCTGGGCCAGGGTGTAGCCGCGACCGGTATCGGCCGGCTGCCGCGGGTGGCGGAACGCGCTCGATTCGCCCAGTCCCAGCCTTGCTCGAGCTCTGGCCGTCAGCGAGCGGCCGATGATCAGGGGAATGCGCCCTCCGGCGCGCACCTCGTCCAGCAACACTTCGGTCTTGAGATCGAAGCGGGCGATGGTGTCGCCGGCCTGGTCGGTGATGCACCCCTCGTAGGGATGAATCGTGATCACGTCTCCCATCCGCAGGGCACCGACCTCGCACTCGATCGGCAGCGCGCCCGAGTCTTCCATGGTGTTGAAGAAGATCGGCGCGATCTTGCCGCCCAGACAGAAGCCGCCGGCGCGCTTGTTGGGCACCTGCGGAATATCGTCGCCGATATGCCAGAGCACCGAGTTGGTGGCCGACTTGCGCGACGATCCGGTGCCGACCACGTCGCCGACGTAGACCAGCGGGTGCCCCTTCTCCTTCAGCTCGGCGAGCTGCTCGATACAGTTGTGGATCCCGGGCCGCGGGTTCTTGAGCATCGCCAGGGCGTGCAAGGGAATATCGGGGCGCGACCAGGCGTCGGGAGCGGGCGACAGATCGTCGGTATTGGTCTCGCCGTCGACCTTGAAGACCGTCAGCGTCACCTGCTCGGGCAGGGGCGGACGGGCGTCGAACCAGCTGGCTTCGGCCCACCCTTGCAGCACCTTCTTGGCCTGCTGGTTGCCGCTTTCGGCCTTGTCCGCCACCTCGTCAAGAGCGTCGCCGACCAGCAGAATGTGCTCGAGCTGCGCCGCCGCCGGCTCTCCCAACTCGGAATCGTCGAGCAGCTCGACCAGGGTGGCGACGTTGTAGCCGCCGAGCATGGTGCCCAGGATCTCCACGGCGCGCATCCGATCGATCAGAGGCGAGATCCGCTCCCCCCGGGCGATGGCGCTCAGGAAGTCGGCCTTGACCCGCGCCGCCGGATCGACTCCGGCCGGCACGCGCTCCTTCAGCAGATTCAGGAGCTGGGCCGAATCCTCCGCGGCCGGGGGGCTCTCGATCAGCCGCGCCAATGCGGCGGTCTGCTCGGCATCGAGCGGCAGCGGTGGAATGCCCTGCGCGGCGCGCTGCGCCTCGTGCTCGCGATACTGCTTCAGCATGGTCTTCTCTCCGGCGTGGGTTTGTTGCGATCGGGCTCCATGCGCCAAACATAGCGGCTGCGGAACATGCGCGGAATTGATATTTATCGATGGAAGCCATAGGCTTTCTGCATGCCTGATCTGCTGCTCCTGCGCTCCTTCCTGGAGGTGGCCGAATGCGGCGCCATCACCCAGGCCGCGCATCGCCTCTACATCACCCAGCCGGCTCTGTCGCGACGCCTCCAGCAGCTCGAGAGCGAGCTCAGCGCCCCGCTCCTGGTGCGCGGCGCCCGCGGCGTCACCCTCACCGAGCAAGGGCGCTTCGTGGCCCGCGAGGCGCGCGCCCTGGTGGAGCGCTGGGAGCGCATGCACGACGGCGTGCTAGCTCTCTCCCGTCTCGAGGCCGGCGTGGTGCGCCTCGGCGGCGGCGCCACCGCCATCTCATTCCTGCTCCCCGAAGCGATCGCGGCGCTACAGCAGGCCCACCCGGGCATCGTGTTCCAGGTCAAGGAGGCCGGCAGCCGCGACATCGAACGCGACGTGCTCGACGAGCGCCTGGAGCTGGGCGTCGTCACGCTGCCGGTGCAGTCGCAGGACTTCGAGATCACGCCGCTGCGCAGCGACCGCATCGTCCTGGTCGCCGCCCGGGCCCACCCCCTGGCCCGCCGGAGGCGCGTCGACACCGCCGACCTCGAAGGTCAGGCGATGGTCGCCTTCGAAGCGCCCAGTGCCATCCGGCGGCTGATCGACCAGGCCCTGCGCGCCGCCGGAGTGCGGGTCCAGGTGGTGATGGAGCTGCGCTCGATCCCGGCCATCCTGCGCATGGTCGCCACCACCCGCCGCCTGGCCTTCGTCAGCCAGCTCGGAGTCGGCCGCGGCGGCGACGATATCCGCGTGCTGCCGGTGCGCGGCCTGCGCATCAAGCGCGACCTGGCGGTGATCCGCAAGCGCGAGCGTCCCCTCTCCCCAGCCGCCGCCGCCTTCGCCGAGCTGCTGCTTCAGCGAATGTAGCCCAGGCTCTTGAGCTGCTCCAGGAGCGCCGCGTCGTTCTTCGAGCGCGTCCCCAGCGTGGTCTCGCGCCGCCCCCAGCTGGCCACGGTGGCGATCGGCCGGCGCCGCACGAAGTCGTCCTCGAAGGCCTCGAAGAGGATCTCTCCGGGCAGATCGTCGGCCACCGGCAGACCGAGCAGCCAGGCCAGCGTCGGGGCCACGTCGTAGGGATCGGCGTCCTGGATCCGATGGCCGGCTCGAACCCTCGGGCCGCAGACGAAGAGCACTCCCTTGGCGTCGGTGGTGTGGTCTCCCGGCCTTCGATTCACGAAGGGAATCCAGCCGGTTCGGGTCGCCTCGGCGCCGTGATCGGAAGCCACGATCAGCACCGTGCGCGAATCGAGGGAATCGAGGATCTCGCCCAGGAAGGTGTCGAGGAAGCGGTAGATGCCCTCGACCAGGCCCCGGTCCCGCTCCGGATGCGGCGCCCGTTTCCAGAAGGCGAACTTCCAGGGCTCCACCAGGTTCCACGCATAGTGCTGAACCGGATCGGGTCCGCGCAGGTAGAGCATCTGGAGATCGGTCGGCCACTCCCGGTCCAGCTGCTGAGCCAGGGTGAAATGGGGCCGGTCGACGGCGTAGAAGGTCTTCCACCACGAGTAGGGAGTGCGCAGATTCCAGGGTGCGGCGATCAAGACCTCCATCTGCTCGTCGGTCAATCCTCCCCGCCGTTGCAGCTCATCGAAGGGAAAACCGTCCTTGGTCAACCAGTGACGCTCGGCGAGCTCCGCCAAGGCCGGCGGATGGATGTCGGCATCGAGCTCCCGCAAGGAGTCCGGATCGGCGGTCCAGTAGTAGTTGCCCTGCGCCATCCACTCTGCCGTCGCCGGATTGGCGTGATCGCTGACGACATATCCGTTCACCGCTTCCGCGGGCCAGCTCGCCCACCAGCCGATCACTCCGACACTGCGCCCGTAACGCCCGGCGACGTTCCACAGCGCCTCCGCCCGACGCGAGTTGCTGGTGACCGGGATCGTCTCGCCCGAGGGCAGCCGATCGACGAAATCGGCGACGCCGTGTTGGTCGGGAGAGACCCCGGTCGCCATGGTGGTCCAGACCACCGGCGAGCTGGTCGTCTCCATCGTCTCGAAGCGCTCCATGTACGCCCCTTCCTCCGTCAAACGCTGGAAGGCCGGAAGTTCGCCGCGCTCCATCATGGGGGCGATGATCCTCCAGGTGGCGCCGTCGATACCGACGAATCGAACCCGCAGCGACTCCGGGTCCGATTCCGCCGCCGCCGCGCTGAAATCGCAGGCCAGCAGCAGCAGCACGCCCGCCAAGCGCCCAGCGCTCCGCGCGATCTTCGTTCGGCGGTCGGTTTCGGGTGATCGATGGCTCGGGGCGTGTCGGTGCATATGGACTCCCAGCGCAGTGTCGGACAGGGCGGGTCCCGCGAATCGCCGCGAGGCGCCTGCCTGGCTCTTCGTCCGGATCCGTGCTTCCTGCAGGCGCAAATCAGCGCACGTGGAGCTCGATCAGGTCGCCGTCCACCACCTCGTGCTCCGGCCCCACCTGCTGGCCGTCGAAAGTCGCCTCGCCCCACACCCGCGCGAAGCGCAGCGCGCCGGCGATGTCGCGGTGCACCATGCGCGCGATCTCCTGCACCGTACCGCCGCGGCGCACCGTGTAGGGTCGATCCTCATCCGGCGACCGCCCCGGCGCCTTGGTATAGACCCGCACGATCTCCAAGCCGCGGAACAGGAAGGGCCCCAGGTCGCCGAGCCCGGCACCGCTCTCCACCGAGGTCGAGATGCTGGGGTAGCGCACTCCCAAGAGCTCCTCGAGCACCTCCACCTCGCCCGGTTCGGGATCGAGATCGCGCTTGGTCGCCACCAGCAGGGTCGGCAGGCGGATCCGGAAGGGATCCTCGAGCTGGTCCGGATCGCCGCGCTCCGCTTCAGCGGACCCGCCGCCGGACGCGCCGGACCGATCGCCATCGCCCGGCCACTGCTCCAGCAGCGACACCTTTTTCTCTTCCAGTCGGCCACGAATGTCGACCACGTGCTCCACGCAGGCCGGATCGCTCAGATCGATCACCAGCAGCGCCCCATCGGCCGGCTGCAGCGCGTTGACCAACCAGGGCTCCATGAAGTCGGCGCTGACCGGTGGCAGATCGACCAGCTGGAAGTGCACGTCCTGGTGGGGCAGCATGCCGGGCACCGGCACGTGGGTGGTGAAGGGATAGGGACCCACATCGCTTTTCGATCCGGTCCACTCGCGATGCAAGCTCGACTTCCCCGAGTTCGGCGGTCCGATCAGACAGATCTGTGCCGCCCCCTCCGGACGCACCGTGTAGCTGGGGCCGGCGCGCCGTCCCCCCTTCTTCGGGCCGGCCAGCTCCTCGGTCAGCTGCTTGATGCGGCCTTTCAGATCGGACTGCACGTGCTCCGTCCCCTTGTGCTTGGGGATCGTGCGCAGCATCTCCTTCAGGCACTCAAGACGCTCGCGCGGTTCGCGCGCTTCCCGAAAGGCCTGCTCGGCCCGGCGATACTCGGGCGTGACGTTGGTCGGCATCGGCGCAATGCTACCTTCCAAGGCCGCGGCCTGTCCTCGGCGGAGGACAGCTTGGCAAGACGTTTTTTTGGGAAACAGACCTTGGCCGGGCGCGGCGCAGCATGCGGCATCGAGCCCGGAGTGGTGGAAGATCCCGCATCACCCTCGCTGGAGCCCGCGCGCCCCGCCATGACCCCCTCGGGTCCGGCCTAGTCCGCTCCTCCCACTCGGCACGGATCCTGCACGCCCGGTACCCTTGGTCCATCCACCGCACCAAAGGTCCGCCATGCGCTTTCAGACCCCGCTCATCCTCGCCCTCCCGATCCTCGCCACCGCCGGCTGCGAGATCGGCGTCGTCGATCCCTACCCGCCGATCTTCGGCAGCGGCCATCCCCTGACCTTCGCCGCCGAGGATCCCGGATCGCCCGCCATCCCCCTGATCTACCGCGCCAACACCAACGGCAGCGACCTGCGCGCCCTGGCGATCGGCAGCTCGCCCGACTGGTCGCCCGAGGGCAGCGAGATCCTCTTTCTCGACCAGGGGGTGCGGCTGATGAGTGCCGGCGGCGGCAACTCCCAGACCCTGCGCGAGGCCGATGCGAGCCGCTTCCCGGTGTGGGCCGGCTGGTCGCCCTCGGGCGGGCGCTTCGCCTACCTGGAGAAGGGCTGGGGCGCCTGCAACGCCATCTATGTCGGCAGCCCCTACGGCCAGGTCGACGAGGATCTCGGGAACCACTGCTCGCCCGGCGAAGATCTGGAGTGGCGCCTCGACTGGTCACCCGCCGGTGACGAGCTGCTCTTCCACTCCGATGGCCCGATCGCCTTCTCTCTCGACGTCTTCGTCGCCGAGGTCGGCGGCACCACCACCTGGAATCTGACCTACAGCCCCTGGAACGACCACTCCCCCGCCTGGTCGCCGGACGGCTACGACATCGTTTTCATCTCCGACCGCAACGTCGGCCCCTGGGCGGTGGGCGAGCTCTTCATCATGGACTGGGAAGGCTCCAACGTTGCTCGCATCACACCCGGCTCGGCGGCCACGCCCTCGTTCTCGCCGGACGGGCGCTGGATCGCCTTCTTCCGCCCGGACGACGGGCTCTACATCGTACGTCCCGACGGCTCGGGCGAGGAGCGGCTGACCAGCCGCGGCAGCGCTCGCGCGCCTTTCCCGGCCGCGCCGCGCTGGTCGCCCGACGGCGAGTGGCTGGCATTCGTCTCCGACTCCGGCTACCTGTACACCATTCGCATGGACGGATCGGACGAGCAGCGCATTTCCGACACGCGCCTGGTCGGTGGGGCGTTCTCGTGGTCGCCGCGGCGAGTCGATTGGGTCGACTAGACGATCCAGCAGTCGCCAACCGTCGCTGCTGAGGGGGTCGCAACCGAGCAGTGTCTCCAGCGATCGGTGGGCGCCCGCGGAGTCGCCAAGGGCCAGGCGCAGCTCCGCATCGAGCGCCAGCACGCGCGGGTGAAAGGGATAGAGAGACAGCGACACTCGGGTGCCGCGCAGCGCCTCGCGCGCCAGTCTCTCGGCCTGCTCTGCTTGGCGCGCTGCTTTCGCCAGGGCGGTGGAGATCCGCGCCCGCAGGTGCCACAGGTCGAGCTGATGGGGATGGATCGCCAGCCCCTCCTCCAGTACCTCGGCGGCCCGCTCCGGGCGGCCGGCCACCAGCTCCAGCTCCGCCAGGTAGTAGTGGCCGCCGACCTCGCCGGGGCGTACGCGACGGGCCTCGACCAGCGCCGGTCGCGCTTCGTCGACGCGCCCTTCGTGGTGCAGGGTCGCCCCCTCGGCCATCCGTTCGGAGTAGATCCAGCGCGTCCGGTCGCGCGCCAGCACCAGGAGCGCGAGCGAGGCCAGCAGCGCGGCACCGGCGGCTCGCGGGCCGATGGAGCGCGCATCGCCAATGCGAGTCGCCCCGACCGCGCCCGCCGCCAGGCCGGTCATCAGCCACAGCATTCCGCTCGCCGTCTCGCTGGCGAAAGGGAAGTTGAAGCAGGCGTTGACCGCCATGGCCAGCCAGGCGGCGGGCAGCACGACGCGCCAGGTCGCGCCGACGGAATCGCCTGTGCGTCGCGCCCGGACCAGGGTTCGCTGCAGCCTCCAGAGAGCTGCGGCGAAGCCGGCGATCAACGCCAGCCCCAGCGGCAGTCCGTACTCGGCGAGCAGCTCGAGGCCATCGTTGTGGGCGTGCTCCACGCGGGTCGTCGCCGGCGACCAGGTGAAGTAGATCGGTCGCTCCGGAGGTGGCGCGTGGGCCGCCGCCTGCACTCCCCAGTGTCCCGGTCCCACCCCGCTCCAGGGCCGCTCGCGCAGCATCGAAAGGCTGGCTTCTAGCAGTCGGCCGCGAAAGCGATAGGCGCCGTCACCCGGGTCGAGCGCCTTGCCGATGCGCGTGACCGGGTCCGCCAGATCGGCGCGCTCGACGCCGGTGACCGTGAGGGCCAGCACGGCGGCGGCGAGCGCGGCCGCGCCAAGCATGCGCCGCCTGCCGGCGACACTTCGCGCGAGCTTCCAGGTGACGACACTCGCACCCGCGATCGCACCCAGCCAGGCCCCGCGCCGCCCGAGCAACAGCAACACGGCGAGCTCCACGGCCAGCGCGATCCAGGCCGCTCGACGCAGGCCCCGGCGCTGAATGGCGAGGCACAGAAAGAGCGTCGGGAAGATCGCGACCAGCAAGTACTGCGCCGCCAGATTCGGATGCAGGAAGGTCAGCCCGATGCCCTCTCGCTGGGCCAGGGGCAGAAGATCCGGCGCCGATACCTGCAGTGCTCCGATCGCGGAGCTCGCCAGCGCCCCGGCGCAGATCGCCGCCGCGCAGAGCAGCGTGGAATCGCTCCGTTCGCCGAGCCAGACGCCGCCGAGAAAAAGCAGCATCCAACGCCCGAGCGAGGCCAAAGTGTCGAGCACGAGCGGTGGATGATGCGCGAAAGGAAGATGCAGCAGAGTTGCGCCGAGCGCCACCACGAAACAGGCCGAGAGCCAACCGATGTCGCGGCCGAGGCGCGGTCGTCTTCTGGCGTAGCCAACCGCCAGCAGCACCGCGCCTGCGTCCAGCAGCAGCGACTTCGGCACGATGTAGTCCTGGTGCCCGCCGGCGACGAAAGCGAGGGGGGCCAGGGCGATCGCCCCGACCCCCAAGGCAGCGAGAAGACGCTCCGAGCGTGGCAAACCGACCGGCCGAGTAGTGGGTTTCGACCCCTGCTGGGTGTCGCTGGTTGGGCCGGTCGCAGGAGCCATCGCTCAGTGCTCCTCGTGCTGCGCCAGGCGCATCCGTGCCTGCTGCTTCATGCTGCGCCTCTCACGCCGCTCGCGCGGCACGACCAGCTTCGCTTCCCAGTCGAAGTCGACCGAGCTGCGCCCCTGGTTCAGCTCCCGGACCACGAAGCCCTCGGGTGAGCGGCTCGCCACGTAGAGGCCTCGGCAAGGCCCGCCCGCCGTGAGCTGGATCTTGAGCCGGTCGATGCCGACCAGCTCCAACGCCCGCCGCGCGGCGGGTGGGAAGGCGATCTCCGCCGCACCGTCGTCCAGATAGGCGCTCCTGGTAAACGCGTAGTCGTTGCCAAGACCGCGCATCGGCGAAAGTATGTCGCTCAGACAGGGCCCTCCGTGGAAGCAATGATCCGCGGCATAGACGACGCCCGCGAAGTTGCCTCCGGCATCGCTCGAAATGGTCGAAACCGCGTGCATCGTCGAGTTGGAGTACACCGTCTCGCCGCGCACCTCGGCTCCGGCGGTCACATTGCCTTCGGCGTACAGATCTCCCAGGGCACGAATATCGGTCGCACTCTCGATGTAGTGGGCATAGATCGAGCCGGCCGCGATCACATCGAGGCCGACATCCAACATCCCCGCGGGGATCAGGACGTTTCCCGCCGCAACATTGATGTCGCCTCCGAAGACGTCGAGCCCGTCGTCGGCCGTGATCCGACCGTCGACGTCGAGCGCACTCAAAAGGCGCAGGTCGTCGGTCACGAAACCCTCCACGCTCAGATCGCCGCCGACCGTCAGATCGTGGCCGACGGTGGCGTCGGTGTCACAATGGAAACGCCAGCCGCGCACCTCGCCGGTCTGGGCCCAGATGCCGGCTCCGGCGATCACGTCGACCTGGGCGTGCACGCTGCCCCGGCTCTCCAGGATGTTGGCCGTGAGCTTGCCGTTGATCACCACGTCGCCGGGGTAGGGGTTGGGGAACACGCCGTCGGGACCGGTGGGACCGCTCGGACCACTGGGACCGCTGGGACCGGTGGCTCCCTTCGGACCCGAGGGACCACTCGGACCACTGGGGCCGCGCGGACCGGTGGGACCGACCAGACCTCGGGGACCGCTCGGACCGCTGGGGCCCACCGGACCGGTGGGACCCTCGATCCCCTGTGCTCCGCTCGGGCCGCTGGGACCACTCGGGCCGGTGGGGCCGCGCGCGCCGCGTGCCCCCGGCGGACCGGTCGGCCCCGCGGGTCCGGAGGGTCCACTGGGTCCCGCGGGTCCCGCGAGCCCCGGGAAGCTGTCGGCCGCGACCCACTCGGTCCCCACGACAGTGCTCATCAGGATGTCGGACTCCTCTCCAGGATTGTTGAAGGAGTCGAAGAAGGGACCCTCGAGACGCAGATCGCCCGCCACGTGTAGCGCCGCGCTCGGTTCGTCGGTCGCCACGCCGAGCGCGAGCCCGTCGTTGAAGAGCAGAGAGTCGGCGATCCAGCCCAGACTGTCGTAGCGGGCGGTGGCTCCGAAGAAGCCGTCGACCAGCAATCCCGGAGGCCCGGCAGGTCCGTCTTCGCCGACTGGGCCCTGGGGCCCCGTCGGTCCCTCGGGGCCGCTCGGACCAGGATCGCCCGGGAACCCTTGCGACCCGGTCGGTCCCGCGGGACCGCTCGGACCCGGGTCGCCCTGGGCGCCGGTCGGCCCCTGAGGACCCGGATCACCCTGGATGCCTTGCGGTCCCCTCGGCCCGGTCGGCCCCAGCGGACCCGGATCGCCGGGAGGTCCGGTCGGCCCCGGGGGACCGGTTGGCCCGATGAGGTCGGTCGGATCGCCGACCCAGCGGCCGGCGCCGTCCACGACCTCCGTGCCCGCGATCAGCAGCCCCCCGGCATCCACGGCGTCCGCCGATTGCAGAGCGAGGCCGGCGCCGGACCCCGGCACCACGATCCCGGGACCGTCCACGTCCTCGATCACGATCCCGGCTCCGGCCGCCCCTTCGATCCGCAAAGCGTCGCCGCCGGAAGCAATCACCAGAACGCCGGTGCTCCCCGATTCTCGAATCCTCAAACCGATCCCGTACGGAGCCTCGGCGGCGAGCGCCGCGGCCTCGGGATCGAGATTGCTGTTGCGAAAGCCGCCCGCCGCGACGCCGAAGCTGCCATCGATCCCGAAGCCGAAGTTGGGGCCCTTGGCCCCATCGTCGCCGGGATCCTGGCGCGCCGCAGCGACGAAACCGGTCGCGCCGCGGTTGAGCAGCAGCACGAAGGCGTCGATCCGCGCGAGCTCCAGATCGGGCCGACCGTCCTGGTCCCAGTCGCCGCAGGCCACTTCCATCACGTCGTGCCAGCGATCGAGCCCCGCCTCGCGAGTGACGTCGCGCAGCGAGCCCTCGGCGTCGAGGCGTTGGAGCCTCAGCTCCCCGGCGTCGGTGAGCTCCAGCAGCTCGGCGAAGCCGTCGCCGTCCAGGTCCAGCAGAGCCGTGCGCTCCTGGCCACCGAGCACGAGCAGCTCATCGGTTTCGGCCCAGTCCAGCTGGTCGCCGAGCGCCGAACCGGACAGGGCGATGCCGGTCGATGCGAGATGGAAAAGAAACACTTTCATCGGGTGCATGGTGCACCTCCCTGGTCCACGGTGCGCGCCAACCTGCGCCGCCACGATGCGCGGACAGGGGGACGACAGCGGACGAGCCCGTTTCCAAGCTCGCGCCCGCTCGCCAGGGGACGCGCGGCTCGGATAGGTGTCGCAAGCGATCGAAGCGGTGCGTATGCCGCTCGAAACACCGATGGGGCGGGAGCCGGGAGTGTTACCGGATCGCCGACCGGGGAGCGGGCGCGTGGATGCCTACGCCGGCGTCAACCCCAGGAGCCGCGCGGCGTTGTCCCAGAGCACGGCGCGTCGCAGCTCGGGGCGATCGACCGTGGCCATCAGCAGCTTCGCCAGCGGGATCGCCTGGTGGTACCAGGGCCAGTCGGAACCGAAAACGATCCGTTCCGGCGGCGCCTCGGCGAGGATGCGGCGCACGTTGGTGACCGACTGGCAGGAGATCTCCAGCCAGACGTTGTCGTATCTCTGAGCGTGGGCCAACGCCTCTTCCATCTGCAGGGCGCCGGAGTGGCCGAGCAGAAAGGTGGTTTCCGGACAGTGCTCGACGGCCTTGCGATAGCGCTCGACCTGGCAGAGGCGGCGGCCGTGGGGCGGTTCGATACCGACCGGACCGCAGTGAAAGAGGACCGGCAGACCGAGCTCACCGGCGCGGCGATAGAGGCGCAGCGCCCGCGGATCGTCTGGCGCCACGATCTGCGCCATCGGGTGCAGCTTCAGGCCGCGGATGCCCAGCTCCTGCTGTCGCGCCAGCTGGCGCTCCATGCAGGGGGTCCAGGGATGGACGGAGCCGAAGAGGATCAGCTCTGGATGGCGCGCCGTCACCCGCGCATATGCCTCGGTATTGGCCGAGAGCGCCGGCCACTCGATCGCCAGCAGCACCGAGTGGCTGATCCCGAGCTCGCCCATCTCCCGCAGCAGGTTGGGCGCGGTGTGGGTGGTCCGCATGCCGCCCGTCGTCGCGGCCCGCAGCGACACGTCGCGTTTCATCTCCGCCAGGTCGTCCGGAGGCAGATTCTGGTTGACGTAGCAATCGAGATCGAGAGGCCGATCGAGCGAGAGGTAGTGGCGCATGGCGCAGGCACGCTCGAGGTCGACGCGCATCGGCAGCAGGTAGGCCAGGGCCAGGTGGGTGTGGAAGTCGACCGCCGGTCCGATCGGCTCGGTGCAGACCAGGCGCCCCTCGCGCCGCTCGAACCACGGCAGCCGCCGCAGATCCCAGGCACTCTCGAAGCGAGTTTGCATCATCGGGGCACGCTAGCAGACGCGGCGAACCTCGTAGGAATCGAATGCTCGATCGTACGACAACACCGCCATCCCCTCGACGCGAGCCTGGGCGATGATCATGCGGTCGAAGGGATCCGGGCGATGGCGGCGATCGCCCGGCGCGCCGAGGCGCTGCGCCGCGGGTTGAGGGGCGACAAGGAGCGGAGCGCGGCGGGCTGACAGCCAGCCCGCCTCCGCACTGGAGCAATCGCCTCGCCGGTCGATCTTCCTCATGGGCCGGCCCAGGCAAGGAAGCTCGGTCCATTGGAGTTTCCATGGTTTCGCGCGCGCATGCTCGACGAAGAACGGCCGCCGCGCTCAGCGTGGTCGCGCTGCTCGGCGGCGGCTGCTCGGTGGCGCCACCGGGGCCGGAATCGGTCGGCGCGATCGAGGGGATGCTCAGCCTGGAAGACGGCGACCCGGCCGCCGGCGCGTTGGTGTCGGGCGGCGGTCGCAGCACCAGCGCCGGCGCGCAGGGCGCGTTCCGGCTGGCGCCGCTGGACGACGGCAGCTACGAGCTCGAGATCGAGGCGGACGGGCACGGGACGACGCGGCTCGCTTCGGTGGCCGTCGCCGCACAGCGCGCCACCGACGCGGGCCTCATCACGCTGCTGCGTCAGGCGGAGCTCGACTCGGTGGTCGCAGCGGGGAACACCGATCTAGACGCGGCGCGTAGCTACCTGGTCAACGGCCGCGTCGCAATCGCCGCGGGCGAGACCCTGCGCCTGGGCGAAGCCACGCGCCTGGTGCTGAGCTCCGGCGCCGCGCTGGAGGTTCGAGGAGCGCTCGAGACTTCCGCGACCGGGGCGCGGGCCGAGATCGTCGCTTCGGGCTCGGGCGAGAGCGGCGTGCTGCTGAGCGCCGGCTCCGGTCCCCACATCTTGCGCAACACAGATTTCAGCACCCTCTACGAGGCACTGACGATCGCCGAGCAGGTCGTCATCAGCATCGAAGACTGCCGCTTCCAGGACATGGGTCGGGTCGGAATCGTCTCCTCCGGATCGTCGGTCGAGGTCTCGGACTGCGAGTTTCTGCGCTCCACCTACGGCATCGAGCTCTTCAACGCCGGCTCGTCCTCGATCACTTGGAGCCTCTTCGAGGACTGCGAGCGCAGCGCGCTGGTGGTGTCGAGCACGACCGTCGCCATCGAAGACAACCGCTTCCTCTCTTGCAACACCGCCATCGAGCTCAGCGTCAACAGCACGCCCGAGATCGTTCACAATCTCTTCCAGGACAACGTGACAGGAATCAGCGGCTCGGGATGCTCCATCGGCGCCAACGGCATGCGCATCGACCACAACAGTTTCGAGAGCATCTCCGACATCGACCTGCGGCTCTCGCTCAACTGCTACCCGGTGGTGACGGGCAACAACTTCTCCACGACCTCGAACTTCGCCTTCTCGAGCCCCAAGAACACCATCGCCGATACTCTGGACGCAGGCGGCAACTACTGGGGCACCGGAGATGCCGCGCGGATCCCGGGCCGGATCTACGACGCGCGCGTCAACGCCACGCGAGCCCCGGTTCGCTACCAGCCCTTCGAGCTCTCCCCTCTGCCCGGCACGGGACCCGAGTAGCCGGAGCGCATTTCCGTCCAAGGATCCTGCCCCCAACGGCGTCAAGGGTGGCAAGGAGCCCTCTCGACCCTCGTGACGATGCGCCTCGGGCTCGCAAAACAACCCCGATGGGCGCCGCCACGGTGGCCCCTCGAGAGCAGGATGGCGAAATGCGCAACTCCCGGATTTCCAGCGTGCTGTTGGCTTCGCTCGCGACAATGACCATGCTCGGCTCGGCACCGGCGCTCACTCACTATGTCCCCAACGCCGGCTCTTCCATCCAGACTGCGATCAACGCGGCTGCAAACGGCGACACGGTGATGGTCGGGCCCGACACCTACTTCGAGAGCATCGACTTTCTCGGCAAGGACATCACCGTGGTCAGTTGGAGCGGTCCCTACCTGACGACCATCGACGGCGGCGGAAGCGGCGCGGTGGTCACCTTCTCCTCTGGAGAGAGTCTCGCGGCACTGCTCGAAGGCTTCACCATCACCGGTTCCGACACCGGGATCTGGATCGACTATGCGTCGCCGACCGTGCGCGACAACATCGTCGAGGACAACGATCCGAACAGCGGCATTCAGGTCGGCTACGACGCCTATCCGCTTATCGAGAAGAACATCATTCGCGACAACACCGGGTTCAACGGGGCCGGAATCTCCGTCGGCGGCGCCGATCCGGTGATCTCCGAGAACCTCATCGAGAACAACCACAGCGATGGCTATGGCCGAGGCGGCGCAGGGATCTACGTCCAAAGCTCCGGCGCGACGCTCATCCTGAGCAACGTCATTCGTGGCAACAGCAGCGACACCGATGGGGGCGGGATCGGCCTCATGGAGTGTACGCCGACGATCGTCAACAACATGATCTTATGGAACACCGCCAGCGGAGACGGCGGCGGGCTGCACGTCCCCGACCCTCACGTGGTTCCGATCGTCACCAACAACACCATTGTCTCCAATATTGTGCTGCAGGGGCAGGGCGGCGGCATCTACGTGCGCAGCTCGCCGTACGCCGACACCTTGGGGATCACCAACACCATCGTTCGCGACAATCAAGCACCCACCAGTCCCGAGATCGCCGACGCCGGCGGCGTCGCACTGGTCACCTACAGCGACATCAAAGGGGGGTGGCCCGGAGCGGGAAACATCGACGCCGATCCGCTCTTCGTCGAGGCGGCCGTCGGCGACCTGCACCTGACCCACGACTCGCCCTGCAAAGACTCCGGAACCAGCGCCGCGCCGGCCTGGCCGAGCCTCGACTTCGAAGGCGATTCGCGCAGTGCCGATGACGGCACCGACATGGGCGCCGACGAATTCCACATCCACCTCTATCACACCGGCGACGTGATTCCGGGCGGGACCATCCAGGTGCGCGTCGTCGGACCTCCGAGCACGCCGTCGGTGGCGATCGCGATGGGCCCGGCGGTCCAGGATCCACCGGTGCCGACCCAGTACGGCGATCTCCATCTGGTGCTTCCGGTGCTGTGGCAGAAGAACCTCGGCGGGATCGGCCCGAGCGGAGTCCTGACCTACGGCGCGGTCGTGCCGACCTTCTGGTACACCGGAGAGGATCGCCCCTTCCAGGCCTTGGTCGGACCGCTCGGAGACCCGAGCTCGCGGCTGACCAACCTGATGATGCTGCGGGTGCAGTAGCGCGAAGCGCTCGTGTCTCGAAGGGGCCGGACCGCGCTCGCGCTCCGGTCCCGACGAGCCCCGTGATAGAGTCGGGGCCGACCCTGCGATTCGCCCCCAGTCCTCCGAGGTGCCCCATGCCGCGCCCCCTCTTCCTGGCCGGGGAATCCCGCGCCTCGAACGATGTCCGGGAGATCAAGAGCCCCTACGACGGCCGCGTGGTCTCTGAAGTCTGCTGCGCCGATTCCGCGTTGCTCGCCGAGGCGATCGATCGCTGCGCCGCGCCACCTCGCTGGCCGGCCTGGCAGCGGGCCCGAATCCTCGATGCCGCCGCACGCGAGACCCGCCGGAGGCGCGAGGAGATCACCGGAGCGCTGGTGGCCGAATGCGGCAAGCCGGTCGCCGCTGCGCGCATCGAGGCGGCGCGCGCGGTCGACACCTTCACCGATGCCGCCTTCGCCGCTCGCGGCCTCGGCGGCGAGATCCAACCCCTCGACTCGGCCCAGGCCGGCGAAGGGCGCATCGCCTTGCAGCGCCGCTTCCCGATCGGTCCGGTGGCGGCGATCACGCCCTTCAACTTCCCCTTCAACCTGGCGGTTCACAAAGTTGCGCCGGCGATCGCGGCCGGCTGCCCCGTGGTGCTCAAGCCGGCCTCGCAGACCCCGACCACGGCGCTCCTGCTGGCGGAGATCCTGCGCGACGCCGGGCTCCCGGCCGGCGCCCTGAGCGTGCTGCCGATGGCGCACGACACGGCGGCACCGCTGGCGACCGATCCGCGTTTCCGGCTGCTCACCTTTACCGGCTCGGCCGAGGTCGGCTGGGAGCTGAAACGCCGCGCCAATCACATGCGCGTGGCGCTCGAGCTGGGCGGCAACGCCGGCAACATCGTCTGCGCCGACGCCGACCTCGACCTGGCGGTGGAGAAGCTGACCACCGGGGCCTTCGCCTTCGCCGGTCAATCGTGCATCAGCGTGCAGCGTATCTTCGTCGCCCGCCCGCTCTTCGAGTCATTCCGCGAGAAGATCGTGGCGCGCGTGGAGCGCCATGTGCGCTGGGGAGATCCGCGCGACGAAGAGGTCGTGGTTGGTCCCTTGATCACCCGCGGCGACGCGGAGCGAGTGATGGAGTGGATCGCCGAGGCGACCGACCAGGGCGCGACCCTGCTCTGCGGCGGGGGGCGCCACGACTCGGTGGTGGAGCCGACGCTGCTCGGCGAGCCCGACCCCGCTCTGCGCGTGGTGGAGCGCGAGGTGTTCGGTCCGGTGGCCTGCCTCTTGCCCTTCGACGAGATCGAGGAGGCCTTCGAGCAGGTCAACCGCAGCAGCTTCGGTCTGCAGGCCGGGATCTTCACCGAGTCCGTCGACGCGGCGCTGCGCGCCCACGAGGCGCTCGACGTGGGCGGCATCGTGCACAACGACGCCAGCGCCTTCCGGGTCGACGCGATGCCCTACGGCGGAGTCAAAGAGAGCGGCACCGGCCGCGAGGGCCCGCGCCACGCCGTCCATGAATACACCGAGCCGCGACTGTTGGTGCTGAAGAGGGGCTAGCGCCCCTTCAGGGCACGAGCCAGGCGTGTCGGAGCTGCTGGTTGCCGCGGTTGTAGAGAATATGGACGAGGCCATCGGCGTCGACGACGATCGCCGGCTCGTGCCATTCCACGCGCTGGTTGCCGCCCTGCGGATCGATCTCCTCCGGCGCCGACCAGCTCTGAGGCCCACCGGAGACGACCAGGACCCGCTCGCGTCGGAGCTGATCGTCGTGTCTCTGGTAGACGACCCAGACGGTGCCGGCATGGTCGACCTCGATCGAGGGGTGGCGTCCCTCCTCGCCCAGCAGCTCCGGCGCGCTCCACGAGCCCATCGACCCGAAGTCGCCGTCGGCGTAGGTGTACCAGATCCCGCTCAGATCGCCATCGCGGGTGCCGTTGGCCACCACGTGCACCCGATCTTCGAATCCCGGCGGGCCGCCCACCGCGACCGCCGAGTGGTCCATGTGGTCCCCGCCCAACCCCAAGGGCAGCAGCACCTTGTCTTCGTCCCAGAAGGCGATCTCGCCGAAGCGGCACAGTGAATCCGAGCCGGCCTGGAACGACGCGGCCGCCAGACCGATCCGTTTCGCCGAGGCGCCCTTGCCGCCGGCCTCGGTGGTGCAGGTGAGGATCGGCAGGCCCCAGGAGCTCAGCGCCGACGAGACGTGCTCCTGGTTGCCGGCCACGGCAGCGATATCGCAGGAGGGATCCCAGACCGCTCCGAGCAGTCCCCGGCTCGCGACGAATCCCACGTTGTCGTTGTCGGGATGGCGTTTCCAGCGATAGGCCACGAGCACCTGGCCGCTCGGTGAGATCTGCAGAGTGCTGGATCCTTCGTCGTAGACGAGGTCGTTGACCCGGCTCTTGACCCAGTCTCCCCCCGCGTCCCAGGTGGCGTGCTGCAGCACGTTGTAGCGCCACTCGGCGCAGGCCGGTTCGTCGTCCCGGCAACGCCGGCGATAGCTCAAGTGCGGCGCTCCCGTGGCATCGACCGCGATCGAAGGCAGGTAGTTGCTGCGGTGCGGTTTGGGATCCGAGTGGGGGGCTTCGACCGAGATCAGCTCCCGATCCTGCCAGACCCCGGCCTGCTGCCGCCGCCAGAGCAAGGCTCGCCGCGCCCAATCGGTTCCCTTCCAATGCTCGTAGACCACGTGCAGATCGCCGTCCAGAGCGACGCCCAGGGAGGCGATGCCGATCGAATCGTCCTGCTCCGATGCCGTCTCGATGGTCTCGAAGAGCCAGCCCTGCCCCTCTCCATCGAGGGGGGCCACATCGGTGGCACGCGCGTGGCCGGCGCAAACCGTTGCGAGCACGAAAATGACGAGGGTCGGCAAGAAAGTCCTCCCGGTATCGGATGCGGCGCCCGACACTCTGGTTTCTGTCGGCAATGATCGATCGCCGATTCACCCACGGCAAGCACCGGATGGCCCATCGTAACCCCCCCTTGATCTGCGTTTTCCACGCGCTGCAGATGAGCCTCTTCCCGATGGCGATCGTGACCATCTTCTGGCAGCGCCAGGTCGGGATGACCATGACCGAGATCATGGCGCTGCAGGCCGGCTTCGGGTTGGCGATGGCGCTCTTCGAGTTCCCCTCCGGGTTTCTGGCCGATCGCATCGGCTACCGCCGCACCCTGCTGGCCGCGTCGCTGGTCACCGCCTGCGCCTGGGGGCTCTACGTCGGCGCTGGGAGCTTCTGGCGGATCGCCCTGGCCGAGGCGCTGCTGGGAGTGGGGCTCTCGCTGGTCTCCGGCACCGACTCGGCGCTGCTCTACGAATCGCTCGTCGAGAGCGGGGAGGAGAGGCAGTTCTCGCGCTGGTCGGGCCGGATGGTGTTCTGGGGGCAAAGCGCCGAGGGCCTGGCGGCGCTGAGCGCGGGGCTGCTCTATACCCTTTCTCCGCGCCTGCCCTTCCAGCTCGAGGTGGGCGTGTGGGTGGCCAACCTCGGAGTCGCGCTGGCCCTGGTGGAGCCGATCCGCTCCCGCCCTTCGCTGGGGCAGAGCGCCGACCAGATCAAGCGCATGCTGCGCTTCGCCGTGCTCGAGTCGCCGCGCCTGCGGCGTCTGATCGGCGCGATCGTGGTGTTCGGACTGTCCTCCTTCATCCCGGTCTGGATGATCCAGATCTACGCCGTCGAGGCGGGGATGGGGGAGTCCTGGCTCGGTCCCATGTGGGCGGTCGCCAACTTCATCGTCGCCCTCACCGCTCTCGCCAGCCATCGCCTGGAGCGCCGCCTGGGACTGAGCACGTCGCTCTCGATCTGCGGACTGCTGGTGGGGATCGGCTACTTCGGGCTGGCGGCGGTGCACCATCTGTGGGGCTTCGTGTTCTACTTCTGCCTGACGGCGGCCCGCGGTCTCAGCTCGCCGATCCTGCAGCACGAGGAGCACCGGGCGGTCGCCTCGGCCAATCGCGCGGGCTTTCTTTCGTTGCGCAGCCTGGTGTTCCGGCTTTCGTTCCTGGTGCTGGGACCGCTGGTCGGCGCGGCGGTGGACCGCTCGGGGCAGCGTCCGGTGCTGGGCGCGCTCGGAATGCTGCTCTGCCTGGCGATCGCCGCCGCCGTGCTGGCGCTGCGCCGTCCGGCGCAGGAGGGCCGGCGGGGTCGATGATGCGCGACCGCTACGCGCGCGCCTGCTCGAAGGCGCAGTCCCTGCTCGAGTGCCGTTGCGACGCCTTGGGAGTGCCCTGCTAGAATCCTGAACAACACTGTTCATGCCTTGCGCAATCGTTCCGCCGAGGCGCATTGCATTCTGCGACACTCCGAGGACATCCTCGTAACTCGTTGAAATTCAGAGGATTGCGCGGCCGCAAATCGCATGGAGGAAGCGGCACGGCGATTGCTACTCGACGCTGCTCACGCCACCCGCGTCGCATACCGCGACGCTCAGAAGGAGAGTGTGAATGTATCGTCAGCGACCCAGCCTCGGCCGCGCCCTGCGCAGCGGTGCCCTGACTCTGCTCGGCCTCGGTCTGCTCACCGGTAGCGCCGCCGCCCTGTCGCCGCAGTGGGCCATCGGCCTCGATCGTGAAACCCTGGCCCGCAACCGGGCCGTGCCCTTCCAGTCCGCTCAGGGAGGACCGGTCGTTCCCGTGGTCGGTGACGAGCTGGTTCTGAAGCTGCGTGCCGACCTGAGCCCCGAGCAGGCGGCCGAGCTGCTGGCGGAGTACGGGCTGAAGCCCCGGCGCTTCCTGCGCACGCAGGGCTGGGTGCATGTCGACCTGCCGGCACCGGAGACGATCCGGGCGGCCGCTCGCGCACGCTTCGGCGAGTCCGAGAGCATGACCGGCGCGCTGGCCGACGCGATCCGCCTGATTCGCGACGACGTCCGCTTCACCGACGTTGTTCCGAACGCCCTCTTCCGCGCCAGCCGCTCGCCGCGCGGGGTGGGCGACAACGACAGCTCCAACAGCTTCGATCCCCTCGGCGCCGATCCGCCGGGTGACCCCAGCGACCCGCTGCGCTCCTGGCAGTGGAATCTCGATCTGCTTTTCAGCGCCACCTTCGACGGCGCTCCCTGGGCGACGGAGGCCCGGGTGGCGATCCTCGACTCCGGCGTCGCCTACGAGACCGACACCAGCGGCGAGACCCAGTTCGTGGTGCATCCCGACCTGGAGGCACTCGATGTCGCCGAGCCCTGGGACTTCGTCGGCGACGACGAGGACGCCTACGACGAGTTCCAGCACGGCACCCACATCGCCAGCATCATCGCCTCGCAGTCGCTGAACAGCGAGGGGGTGGCCGGAATCGTCGGCGCGATCGAGATCATGCCGGTGCGGGTGCTCGACGAGGACGGGGTCGGCAGCCTGGCCGACTTGGTGGCCGGCATCGAGTACGCGGTCGCGGGCGGCGCCGACGTGATCAACATGAGCCTGGCCTTCCCGCCCGGCTACGTGCCAGGCGCGGTGCTGCAGCAGGCGATCGAGGATGCCTGGGATGCGGGCCTGATCATGGTGGCGGCGGCCGGCAACGAGTCGGTGCCGGCGGTCTCCTACCCGGCGGTCTACAACGAGGTGATCGCGGTTGGCGCGCTCGATCCGAACGAGGAGCGGGCCGACTACTCGAACTTCGGCCTGGGCATCGATCTGGTCGCTCCCGGCGGCACCATGGAGGACCTGGACGGCAACGGTCAGCCGGACGGTGTGGCGGCCGGTGCCATCGACTACCAGAATCCATCCGAAACCGGCTACTTCCTGGGCGTCGGGACCTCTCAGGCGGCGGCCCACGTCAGCGCCTGCTGCGCCTACCTGAAGGCCATGACCGGCCGCTCCAATCTCGACATCCGCGTCGCCCTGGAGACCACCGCCACCAACACCACCTGGTCCGAGGAGACCGGCAGCGGCATGCCGCGGGCGCTCTATGCAAGCGCCTGGCTGAGCTTGAACGCGGGCTTCAGCACCGGTCTGGCCGATCTGCCCGGCTACGTCGAAGACTACGGCGAGCTGCCCAGGGTGCTCCCCGAGGGGACCTTCGGGGTGCTGATGCTGGTCTCGGGCGATCTCTACCTGGTGCTCGATACCGAGGAGGGGACCTTTGGGCTCTCCGCCGGCGCTCCCGACGAGGTCGACATGGGCGACATCGAGAGCGACTCGCTGCTCGACATCGCCACCTACCCGGAAGGCGGCGCCGAGGGCCTGATGCTGAGCTACGGCGGCGTGCCGAGCTTCATCAGCGCCAACGGTGGAATCAACGAGGTCTTCGAGTACGTCGGTGGACTGCCGGACTTCCTCGATCCGACCGGCGATCTGCTCGATCTGCTGGCCGCCAACGGCGCGCCGCTGCTGCTGGTCGACCCGGACGGCACGATCGTCGCCGAGCTTCTGGCCAACGGCGGACTGATCGGCCTGATGAACGGCAATGGCGGGCTGATCGGGCACATGAACGGCAACGGCCAGGTCGATGCCATGTCGGGCACCGACGGCGAGCCGCTGCCGGCCATCGAGACCACGGGAGGCCAAGGGCTGATTCTGATCCAGTAAGGGTCCAGGAACGAAGAGCCCAGACGCGGGCCGCGGGGAGTCTCCTCCTCGCGGCCCGCCGTCGTTTCGGCGCGCTCCGGGGCGGCAGAAAAAGGGCCGCGAGAAGAGCACCTGGCTGAAGCGGGGGTCACGAAGAGCCGATGGATAGAGGTGGGAGGAAGAACCCCGGCAGTGACGGTTCGCGGCCCTCCGCGCCGTCCGGGAGAGAACGATGATCGCAGCCCTGCATCCCCCGACCTGGTGCGCGGCCTTGCTCGCCGCCGGCCTGATTCTCGCCCCCTCGCGCGCATCCGCCCAGGCGCGCTTCGAGGTGCAGCTGCAGGAGCTGGTGCGTCATGGAGAGAGCGACCTGCGCTACATGGAGGGTACCTTCCAGGTGCCCCAGCAGAGCTCCGTCCACTTCACCGCCTACGCCCCCGAGGAGGAAGGGGTTTATCCCTCGATCCTCTTCCTGCACGGCTACAACAAGAGCGACCTCGACTGGCGGATCCACCAGATCGCCATGGCCACGCGCGGCAAGATCGCCGTCGCCGTCGACTACAACGAGCGCCAGGGACAGGACCCGATGCTCGCCGAGATTTGCACCGCCGTCGACCTGATGAGCCGCTGGCAAGAGGTGGAGTCGGTCTCGCTTTGCGGCTCCAGCTTCGGCGGCAAGGTCGCCCTGGAGACCATCTCCAAGCATCCGGAGCTGGGCATCGAGACCGCGTTCCTGGTCTACCCGGCCTGGGCGCGGGTCGAGCCGGAGGAGTTCGCCGCGATCGAAGCCGACATTCTGCACTGCGTTGGCGAGGTGGACGATCTGCTGCCCTCTTCCTACTGGATCCAGGAGCAAATCGTCCGCTACAACGAGGACATCGACTACAAGCTCCACGTCTACTCGGAAGAGGATTTCCCGATCGAGGCGCGCCACGGCTACTTCCTCGCGGCGGCGCCGGATCAGTTCGGCGACGTGGCGATCGACAGCTTCGCGCGCGGCATCGGCTACTTCCAATGGAAGCTCGAGGACGGACCGGCCCCGCCCTGGCGCAACGATCCGACCATGCTCGGGCTGGAGGATCTGCGCTCGCTGCCCGATCTTTGATTGGCGGCGAGGGGGCGGGCGGGCGCTACCCTGATGGGGAGGAGATCCCCCCATGCCCCAGCCGCGCGGCCGATTGGAAAGCAGGGCGCGTGCCTTGCTGCTCGCCCTGCTGGCCGCGGGCGTCGCCATCGCGAGCGGGGCGCCGCGGGCCTTCGCGGCGGATGAGCCCTGCCCGGTCTGCGGCCGGGAGACACGCGGCGCGGCCCTCGGCGATCCCGACAGCGGCCGGCGCTACCATGCGGCCTGCGTAGACGCCGCGCGGGTTCCGCGCTGTGACCACTGCGAGGGACCGGCGCCGCGGCGCGTGGTGTCGGCGGCGGGCGAGTTCCACGAATCGTGCTTCGTCGCGGCGATCGCGCCGCGCTGCCCGGACTGCGGCCTTGCGGTGGGGCGCTACCGGGTCGGGGTGCCGCCGAGCCATCCCTCCTGCTTCCGGCGCCGGCAGCGCGGCGAGCCGGTGCTGCCCGGATCGCGGCATGAACCGCGCTTGCGCTGCGATCTGTGCGACGAGCCGCTCGGCGAGGAGCTGCGCGTCGGCTCCTGGGGCGAGATCTACCATCCGCGCCACGAGGATTCGGTTCCGCACTGCGACGCCTGCGGCCGCCTGGCCGTGGCGCGGCTCTCCGGAGCGCCGCGCGCGTGCGGCGACGGGCGGACCCTGTGCGGGCTCTGCGACGCGAACGCGGTGGAGTCCGGGGCGCAAGCCGAGGCGCTGCTGCGCGACGTGTGCGCGGCTATGGGCAAACGCGGGATTCGGGTCGACGCAGGGCGCGTGGAGCTGAGTCCCAGCGACGCCTCGGAGCTCGCCGACGCCACCGGCACGAGTCGCCGCTCGCGTGGCGTGAGCGTGCACGGATTCGATCGGCGCGGCTGGTCCGGGTCGACGATCCACGCGCTGATGCCGCTGCCGGAGGCGGAGTTGCGCGGCGTGTTGGCGCACGAGCTGGGACACGTCTGGCTCTCGTCGATCGGTCTCGGCGACCGCCCGGCCTGGGCCGTGGAAGGCACCTGCAACCTGTTTCAGCTCTGGGAACTCGAACGAGCGCCGGGTGCGCTGCGCGACCACCTGGTCGAGAAGCTGGAGCAGGATGACGACGAGGTGTACGGCGTGGGATTCCGGCGCGTGCGGGACGCGGTGGAGCGCGTCGGCTGGAGGGCTTGGGTGGAGCGGCTCGCCGCGCTGGACGCCGTGCCGGAGCGCATGCCCGGACGATGAAATCCCGGCGACCTGCGTTATGCTCTTCCACTCTTCTTCCGAATCCCGACCACAATCCGTCCAACCCATCCGTGCAGAGAAACATCCCGTGAAGCAGATCCTCGTGCTCGGCGCCGGCCACAGCGCCGCCTACCTGATCTCTCATCTACTCGATCGAGCGTCCACCAAAGGCTGGTTCGTCACCGTGGGCGATGTCGACCTGGATCTGGCCCACGACCGGGTGCGCGAACACGGCTGCGGCAACGCGATCGAGTTCGATGTGCACGACAGCTCGCTGCGCTCGACGCAGATCGGCAAGGCCGATGTGATCGTCAACATGCTGCCGCCGGCGTTCCAAGAGGTGGTGGCCTGGGACTGTGTCAATCACGGCCGGCACATGGTCTCGGCCTCCTACCGCGCTCAGGAGGTGCGCGAGCTCGATCGGGACGCCACCCGTAACGGTGTGCTGCTGCTCTGCGAGCTCGGGCTCGATCCCGGCATCGACCACATGTCGGCCATGACCTTGATCCGGCGGATCCGCGCCAACGGCGGCCGCATCGAGGCCTTTCGCTCCTACGGCAGCGGCATCCCGGCGCCCGACCAGGAGCACAACCCCTTGCGTTACGTGGTGACCTGGAACCCGCGCAACGTGGCGCTCGGCGGCGACCACGGCGCGCAGTACATGGAAAAGGGCAGGATCAAGATCGTTCCCCACCACGAGGTCTTCCACCACACCTGGGCGACGGAGGTGGAAGGAGTGGGCGTGCTCGAGGCCTATCCGAACCGCGACTCGCTGGCCTACCAGGAGGTGTTCGGACTGGAGCACGTCCACACCATGATCCGCGGTACCCTGCGCTACCCGGGCTGGAGTGAGACCTGGGCGCAGATCGTTCGGCTCGGGCTGACCAATCCCCACGTGCGCATCCCCAACCTGGCGCAACGCAGCTACGCCGAAGTGGTGGAGATGTTCTTGCCCTTGAACATCACCGGCCCCAAGATCGAGCAACGCATCGCGCGCTTCCTCCGGATCAGTCCCACCGGCCGCATCATGGAGAACTTGCGCTGGCTCGGCCTGCTGGATGAAGAACCGACAACATGCCCGGGCGACACCGCCGCGGAAATGTTGACCCATCTACTGGCGACCCGCCTGCCGCTGCCCCCCGGACAGGCCGACATGGTCATCCTGCTGCACGAGCTCGAGATCGCCTACCCGGGCCAGGAACGACCGCCGGAAAAAGTGACGTCGACGCTGATCGCCAAGGGAGACCCCGGTGGCTTCACCGCGATGTCGAAGGGCGTGGGTATGCCGGCCGCCCTGGGGGTGGAGCTGCTGCTGGACGACAAGCTACACCTGACCGGAGCCCACATTCCCACCCACCCGTCGATCTACCAGCCGATTCTCGCCGAGCTGGAGCGGGCCGGGCTGGTGTTTCGGGAGCGAGTCGAGCCCCTGACTCAAAGGTAGCCGAAGGCGGCCAGCCGCTCGCGCATCTGCGCCGACAGATCGGAGCGCTCCGCCGCCTGCCGCGACCAGCGCTCCTGGGTGTCGCCACCGAGCTCGTCGAGGCGCTCGTCGAGACGCCGACACATTGCTTCCACGATGGCGGGGTGGATGGCGCTCAGATCGTTGGTTTCGCCCGAGTCCTGCTCGATGTCGTAGAGCTCTGCTCTGCCGTCGGAGGCGAGCACCAGCTTCCACCGCTCATCGCGCAGGGCGCGCCAGGCGCAGTCGATGCTCGACAGATCCGCGTGCGGAAAGCGGGTGCGAATCAGGTCGAGATTCGGTTCCAGGTACTCGATCAGCGCGCCGTCTCGGCGCCCGTCGCCGCGCGCGGCCCGATGCAGCGATATTCCGCTGCGAGCGCCGGCCGGCGGCGCGGGAGCGGAGGTGCCGAGCAGCGCTTCGATGGTCGGCAGGAGATCAATATTCTGTACCGTGCCGGCGACCCTGGAGCCCGGCTCGAAAACCCGCGGGTAGCGACAAATCAAAGGAACATGCGCCAGGCTATCGTAGACACAATAGTTGTGCCCGACCATGCCGTGGTTGCCGAGGTTTTCGCCGTGGTCGGCGCTGATCACCAGCAAAGTGTCGTCGAGAATTCCGCGCATCCGGAGCAGCTCGACCAGCTCGCCCACCATGCGGTCGAGGTAGCGGAGAGCGCCCGAATAGAGGGCATCGATGATCGCGGTGTTGGCCGGTGTGAGCAGCGTGGGGTCCATGTGGTAAACCCACGACTGCAAGGGCACCCGCGACACCCTGCCCGAGTCGACGCCTCTCGGCAGGAAGCGCATGCGGTCAGCGGGCGGAGCCTTGTAGGGACCGTGGCTCTCCATGTAGTCGATGAAGAGGAAGAAGGGACGCGAGGAATCGCGCGTCGCGAGCCAGCTCGCCGTCGACTGGTTGATCTGCGCCGCTCCCGCGTCGTCCATGCGCTCTTCGATCTCGGCGTTGATCTTGCGCCACAGCGCGCGCAGGCTGCCCAGCGGCAGGCCGGCGGCGAGCGAGCGGCGAGCGAGGCGCGTCAAGGGACCCAAGCGCGCCGCGGCGCGCAGATCGAGCGCCGCGTCGAAGCCGCGGGTCATGCCGGTCTCGGGCACGATCCAGGGATTGCGCGTCGCCGAGCGGGTCTCGTAGCCGAGGTCACGCAGCCAGGCGGCCAGAGTTGGCAGCGCGGGGTCGAGGGTCGGGGCGCCGTAATGGGCGCCGTGCTGGGTCGGATAGAGACCTGTGAAGAGGCTGGCCACCGACTCCAGGGTCCAGATCGAGGGGGAAATCGCCTGCTCGAAGAGCGCGCTCTCGGTGGCGATGCGGTCGATGTTGGGCGTGGCCGGAGGGGTGTGGCCGTAGCAGCCGAAGTGATCCGCGCGGGCGCAGTCCAGGAGCAGGACGACCACGTTCGGTGTCGCTGGCGAGCCCCTCCGGGGCGGATGGTGACTCAAGGGTCCGCGCGCTCGCGAATCAGGGCATCGAAGAGATCGAGATAGCGCCCCACCAGAACCGGCAGATCGTGGCTGCGGCGCACGAAGTCGCGCGCCGCCTCGGCGAGGCAGGCGCGCCGCAGCGGATCCTCGAGCAGTCCGCCGATCGCCGCGGCCAGGCGCTCCGGTCGTTCCGGCGGCACCAGGATCCCGGTGCGACCGTGCTCGACCAGCTCGGCCAGACCGGCGACCTCGGTCGCGACCACCGGGGTGCCGACCGCGAAGCTCTCCAGCACCACCAACGGCAACCCTTCCTGGATCGACGAGAGCACGGAGAGATCGGCGGCGGCAAGCAGGCGTGGTGCGTCGCGCCGCACCCCAAGGAAGCGAATCGCTTCCGGCGGAGCCACGCGCCGAGCGATCGCCTCCAGCTCGGCGCGCCGAGGCCCGTCGCCCACCATCAGGAGCAGCGCGTCCGGATGCTCCTGCCGGACCTCCGCGAACGCGGTCAGTAGGTCCTCCTGCTTCTTCTTCGGCAGCATCGAGCCGACGTGCACGATCAGGGGGGCGCCAGCAGGGAAGCCGAGCTCGGCGCGCAGCTCACGCAGGTCGACACCCTCGGGCGCCGGAAGGCGCATCAGGTCGACGGAATTCGGCAGGTGGGTGATCTTGCCCGGTGGGCACGCCTCGTGCTTCGCCAGGTGTTCGCCGAGGAGGCGGCTGACGGTGACGATCCGGGTTGCCTGTGAGTAGATCAGGCGGTTGATCCAGCGCCGGCGACGGGTGCGGCTCAGCCGCATCGAGTGCGCCGTCGGCAGGACGATCCCGACCCCCGCCATCCGGGCGACGAAGGTGCCGATGGTGTTGGCCGGCTCCAGGTGGGTGTGCACGATGTCGAAGCGGTGCTTTCGCATGTAGCGCAGGAGCGCGAAGATGCCCCACCAATCGCGGTAGCGCCCGCGGAGATCGAAGCTGGCGACTCGCTCGGCGGGCAGATTGGTCAACGCGGGCAGCGGCCCTTCGCCCATGAGATCGGCGAGGTGCACCTCGACCCCGGCGTCGCTCAGTCCGCTCACCATCGCCGCCACCGCGGTCTCCGCGCCGCCGTCGATGCGGAAGCCGTTGATCAGAAAGAGCACCCGCTTGCCCAGGCAGGGGCGGCTCGGGTTTTCGGAGCGTAGCCTCGATTCGAGCTCGGCGCGAAGATCGGCGGCCGCGGCTCTTCCGAGGTCACGAATCGTGGAGGACCCTCCACCCAGCATTCCACTCTCCTCGCGGCTCTGGTGGCCGCTGGCTGATACGCCGCGTCCGGGCATGGTCGACAGGATCGGGAAGTCTCCCTCTGACGATCGACACGAATCGCCCGAGCTGCAGCGACGGCGCGCTTCATCGCACGCGCAAACGGTCGATCAGGGAGAGGTGGCAGCCTGCCGCGGGCGCCACTCGACAGGAGAACCAATGGTCGGCGGAATCTCGAAGATCGGACGGCGGCTGGCGACCGAGCTGCGCAGCAAGCAGGGCTCGAACGACCTGGTCCTGCTGCTGCGGAACTGCTACTTCATCCCCAAGAAGCTGCTGCGCGACGCGCTGAAGCGCGAAGCGTCGCGCTACCGCGGCCGCACCCTGGTCGACATCGGCTGCGGCTGGAAGCCGTACCGCCCCTTCCTCGATCATCTCGAGAGATACGTGGGCATCGACATCACCGCCCAGCGCGCCGCCGATATCGTCGCCAGCGCCGACCGGATTCCGCTCTCCGATGGCGTCGCCGACGCGGTGCTCTGCACCGAGGTGATCGAGCACATGCGCGATCCGGCGGCGCTCTGCCGCGAGCTGGCTCGTGTCGCCAGGCCCAATACCACGCTGCTGATCACGGCGCCGATGAGCTGGAATCTCCACTACGAGCCGCACGACTACTATCGCTTCACGCCCTATGGCCTCGCCCATCTACTGGAAGAGGCCGGCTTCGAGGTGCTCGCCAAGACCCGGATCGGCGGTCTGGGATCGCTGATCGGCGCACGGCTGGTCGACGTGCTCCACCTCAAGCTGCTGCACATGCCGCTGCTCAGACGGATGCCGCGACGCCATGCTTTGGTCGCGCTGGCCCTGGCCCCTCTGAACGCGTTGCTCTTCCCCCTGGGACGCGCCCTCGATTCGGTCGACCGCACCGATGCCATCGGCTGGCTGCTGGTCGCCCGCCGGACCGCAATCGATGCTTCCGGGCGGCCACAGCCCACGGTCCGGCCCTGCGCCTGCGACGAGACCCGCGGCACGGGCGAGGTCGCCGCGGCGACGGCGTAGCATGAGAGCCACGAACGCCGGTGTCGGCGGCGAGGGCGCCTCGATCCGCCAGCTCGATTCCCCGGCCGCGCTCGCGCTCCCCGAACCCGCCCCGGACGCGGACGACGCGGAACGCGACCCCGCGACACAAGGGATCGCGCGACGCCGTGGTCTGCTGCGCAGCTCGGGCACGGTGGTCGGAGCCAACTCGCTGGCGCAGGTGATCAGCGCACTGCGCTCGTTCGTCGTGGCACGGCTCCTGGCTCCCGAGCGATTCGGTCTCCTGCAGGTAGCGCTGCTGGTGTTCGAGTACGGCAGAAGCTGTCACTTCGGACTGCTGCACGGCATGAACAAGACCGTCTCCCGAGCAGTGGGGTCGCAGCGCATCGAAGAGGCTCACCGGGCCAAAAACACCGCACTCACCGGCACCATGACCATCGGACTGGTGTTGCTCGCCGGGGTGCCGATCTACGCCTTGCTGCGTCCCGACGCCGGGCAGCAAGAGACCACGACGATCGCGGTCGGTCTGCTCGCGGCGCTGGTCTACCAGCTCTACAATTTCAACGTGTCGATGCTGCGAGCCCAGCGCCGCATCGGCGCCGCGGGCCGGAGCTTCGTGCTCTTCAGCCTCTGCTACGCATCGCTCGCGATCGCCGGAGCCTGGGCCTGGGGCTTGACGGGAGTCTATGTCGCTTTCGTTGCCAGCTATGCGCTGATGGCGATCTACGCCGCGCGGGTGAGCGCCTGGCGCTTCCGGATCGCCTGGCATGTGCCGACCTTGCGTCACCTTTTCCGAATCGGGCTGCCGGTCGTGGTGGTCGATCTTTTCAGTGTCGCTGCGGTCACTCTGGACCGGCTCCTGGTCATCCACTTCCACGGCGTGGTCGGCCTGGCGCTCTACAGCCTCGCGAAGCGGGTCTTCGCTATGGCCGGCACGGTCGCGGCGAGCCTCAACTGGGTCACCGAGCCGGACTTCCTGGAAGACCTGGGCCGCGATTCGCGCCTCGAGGTGCCGCGTGCCCGGCTGCTCGTGATCGCCTCGGCCGCCGGAGTGTTGCTGCCTCCGCTCTTCGCTTGCGCGGCCCTGGTGATCGCGCTGCCGCTGCGCTGGCTCGGCCCCGAATACGCAGGAGCGATTCCGCCGGCACGGGTGCTGCTGCTGGGTGCGGGGCTGCTGCCTCTGGCCGGGGTCTCCCGGTCGACTCTGGTGGCGCTCGACAAGGAGCGCTTGATCGTCGGCGCGCAGCTGATCGGCATGGTCTGCCTGCTGGTCGCCGCGCTTCTGCTGAACGTCATGGGCGCGGGGCTGGTCGGCTTCGCGATCGCGTCGGTCGGCGCCCAGGGCATCACCGCCGGCTGCGCGCTGGTCGCCGCGCTGTGGGCCACCCAGGTCCCGCTCGGCAGCGCCTGGCGCAGCGTCGGGCGGATCCTGGTCCCGCAGCTCGCCACGCTGCTAGCCCTGGGCCTGGTCTGCGTCGCTGCCGCCGATCCGAGCCCGCAGCAGTCTCTGCTCGCTGGCGGTTGGCTGCGCTGGCCCCAGGGCTGGACGGCCAACGCCGGCGCCGCGCTGGCGATCGCGAGCGGGGCGGCGCTGGGCGCCTGGGCCGCGGGCAGCGCGGGCGGTGCCGGCGCGGCGCTGCGCGAGAAGTGGGGGGCACGGGCGGCGGGGCGAAGGGAGTCGAACCAGTGAAGAGCAGTGATCGATGGACGAAGGGAGTGCCGATCATCACGCAGGCCCTGTTCGGCACCCTCCTCGGCGGTGGGCTCTTCGCCATCGAGGCGCTGGTCGTGGCGGCGGTGGATGGCAGCTGGACGCGGCTCGGCAACACCCCGTTGATCTGCTGGGCGACCGGCTCGCTGGCCGGTGCCGGCGCCGGCATCGCTGCGGCGCTGCTGATCGCGCGCTTCAGCGGCGGCGAGAGCACCGAGCCACGGGACCGGTGCCGCGAATCGGCCCCCCTCTTGCTCGGTCTGCTGGTGGCGCCCGTGCTGCTGATTCAGATGAACGAGCGCTGGGGACTCGACACCGGGGATCCGCGCAGCATCGCGGCGTCCGCGTTGCTCCTGGCGGCGATCGCCGCGATCTGCTGGCACGGGCGCGGAGCGATCGGCCGGGCGCTGCGCGGCCCCGCGAGCTCTCGGGCAAAGCTCCTGGCGGCCATCGCATTGAGCGCCGCCGGCGCGATCGCCGCGACGAGCATCGCGCCGGCACCGGGTCCGGCAGCGCTGCGGAAATGGCGGCACATCGATCAACGACCGAGCTTCGTCGAGTCGGACACCGATGGCAGGAGGCGCCTGCTCTTCCTCGGCATCGACGGGGCCCAGTGGGAACTGATCGATCCCCTGGTCGAGGCCGGCAAGATGCCGCACCTGGCGTCGCTGATCGGGCGCGGCCGGCGCGGTGTGCTGCGCTCCAGCGTGCGCTCGGCCTCTCCTGTGGTCTGGACCACCATCTTCTCCGGCCGTCCTTCCGAGTCCCACGGCATCGTCGGCTGGGAGCAGGCGGTGTCGAGCAATCGCAGGGTGAAAGCGCTCTGGAACATCCTCGACGATCGCGCCTGGACTCCCTTCGTGGTCAACGTCCCCGGCACCTACCCGGCGGAGGAGCTCGCGGGCGGCATGCTCAGCGGCTTCCCACTCCCCCAGGGCTCGCGCTCCAATCTCGGCTGGCGCGTCTCGTCCCACGCTGGATTCGCACCGGGCGGCCCGCTGCACGAGATCCTGCCCCCCGCCGACCCCGGGAGCGGGCGCAGCCGCGTCGTGCTGCGCGATCTGTGCTCCGACTTCGCGCTGCAGCACACCTCGCCCTATGTGCTGCTGCGGCGCTTCGATCGCTACCTGGCCGCCGAGCTCGCCCGGCGGCTCAGCGGCACCCCCTATGTCGCCTTCGACGTCGAGCACGCGCCCGGGAACGGCGCTGCCGCGGAACGTGTGCGCGGCTATCCACCGGGCGGCGACCGACCGCTCTTCGAGCTCGCCTCGGGCGAGTGGAGCCCGTGGCTCTCGGTGACCATCGACGGGTCCGACCACGTCACCCGGATCCACGCCCTCGAGACGGCCGGGGAGACCGAGCTCTACGCCTTGCCCCTTCTGCCGGCGGGCGGAGCGGCAATCTCGCGCCCCTCGGTCCTGGCCTCCTGGGCCGCCGGCTCGGACGCGCCCTACGTCGTCGAGGGCGCCGGCTGGCAGATCTTCCGCGACCCGAGCCTGCTGCAGACCCTGGAGCAGCATCTCGGCGATGTCGCCCAGACCCAGGCGAGCGCGGCAACCCGACTGGCGCGCCGCGCCCCCTGGGACGCCCTGATCCACATCTTCACCCAGACCGATCGCACCCAGCACCCGTTCTGGAAGTTCCGCGAGCCGGCGCTCTACGACACCCTGCTGAGCGACTCACAGGAGCGCCGGCTGCTGCCGGATGATCGGCAGATCCGCCGCTACGGAGGCGCCATCGACCGCGCCTACCAGCAGGTCGACCGCACATTGGAGGCGCTCCTGGAGGAGGCCGGCGACTCGACCTTGGTGGTGATCGTCTCCGACCACGGCGCCCAGGGGGGCCGCAACCGAAACTCGCCCTCGGCCGGAATCCACCACCAGGAGGGCATCTACTTGATCGCCGGCCCCACGGTCCCCGCGCCGGAGTCCGCGCAGCTCGGACTCGGCCCTACCCTCGACCAGGTCGACGTGCTGCCGCTGGTGCTGAGCCATCTCGGTCTGCCGCTCGGCACCGATCTGCCCGGCAGCGTGCCGCCAGAGCTCTTCCCCAGAAGCCCCGAGGGCGCTCTCCTCGCCCTTCCGCCCGCACTCCCGACCCTGGAGGATCCCGACGCGGTGCGAATCGCATCTCCCGCCACGATCGGCGCCGATGTGCGCAGCCAGCTGCGCAGCCTGGGATACCTGAACTGATGCCGCGGCGCCCCCTCCAGACTTCGTGCGTCGGGCCGATCACCTCGACATCGTATCCACAGACACCGTCCCCCGGTCCTCGAACACCGAGATGATCCTCTGTTGAGAGCCCTTTCCCCGTCCGCCCTGTCGAGCCCGCGCGGCGCTCTGGGTCTCGCGACCCCGACCCTGGCATGCGCCGCCTTCGGCGCTCTCCTGACGGCGGCCATCGGATACGGAGTCGCGAGCGGGTTCGGACCGGCCGCCGCGGCTCTGCTGCTGGGCGCCTGCGCGGTGTGCGCGATGCTGGTGCTGCCCTCGCGCCTGGTGCTGCAGGCCTGGCTCTTCGTCCCCTTCGCCTGGTTCTACTTCAAGCTCGAGCTGCCGGCGGGCATGCCCGATCTCGATGCCGAGCGCCTCTTCGCTTTCGCCGGGCTCACCGTGCTCCTGGCCAAGGCCTCGCTGCGGCAGGAGCGGGGGTTGATCTCGCTGCGCGCCTTCGGCGCCCTGCCACTGCTCTTTCTGGGGCTGCGCACCGCCTCGGCTCTGCACTCTCCGCTGGGCCTGGTTGAGGCCTCCTACTTCCTGCTGGGCGGCGTCTGGCTGCCGATGATCGTCTACCTCTTCGCCTTGCGCGCGGTGGAAACACGGCAAGATCTGAACCAGATCCTCGACACCATCATGCTGCTCGGGATCGTCGCCGCGCCCTTCGGCCTGGTCGAGGCGATCTTCGGGCTCAGCGAGAACGCATTCGCCTACCTCGGCGCCAGAGCCAAGATCCACGTCTGGGCGGAGCTCTCGGGGACCCGAGCTGCGGGCCCCTTCATCAATCCCGCCTCGTACGGAGCCATGCTGGGACTGGCCACCCTCGCGGCGACCCGAACCCTGGTGAGCAAGCAGCGCGAGGGGCGGCTGCGGGCCTGGATCGCGCTGGCGCTCTGCCCCGCCGGAGTGGCGCTCTGCTTCACCCGCGGCGCCTGGCTGGGGGTGGCCTGCGGACTCGTGGTGTTTCTGGTCGTGGCCCGCCGCTGGCGCGCGCTGGTGGCCGCGCTGGGAGGGCTCGGCACGCTGCTCGTCGGTCTGGCGCTCGCCGGTCAGCTCACGGCGGCGAGCGGCAGCAGCGGCATCGGCGAGCGCACCATGAGCGGGGCAACGGTGCTCAGTCGGCTGGCGCTCCTGGAGCGAGGCGTGTTGATGACGAGCGAGCGGCCGATCGCCGGCTGGGGCATCGGCGGCTACGCCGACAACCACGCAGCCTTCGCATCGACCTACTCGGTCTCAGGAGAGATGTCGAGCCACAACACCTACCTGGGGATCGCCGTCGACTCCGGGATTCCCGCCGCCCTGGTGCTGCTCTTGCTGATCGGCCACCGGCTGCTCAAAGGGCACGCCTTCGCGCGCCTCGCGGCGACGACCGAAGGAGACCGGCTGATCGCGGCGACGCTGATGGGGGGAATCGTCATCTACGCCGTCATCGGCCTGACCCTCGATCACTTCTACTTGCGCTACGACTCGGCCGTATGGTTTGCGCTCCTGGCGCTCCTCGGGACGCTCGCCGAGAGGCGTGAGGCGGTCTAGGAGGCTCCCCCCCGCACGTCGACCGAGAACATGTCGGAGTCGTACTCGAGGGCGGGGAAGATCCCGACGTAGACCGTCAGATCCCAGATCCCGGTGGCGATGCCCGCGGGCACCACCCGCGTGTAGTCGAAGACCGCGGTCTCTCCCGGGCCCAGGAAAACCTTTGCCTTGCTCAGCACCCCGGAGCGCCGGCCGGCTCCTCCGTACTCGATCCAGACGTCGACCGTGGAGGCCGTCGGAGTCCAGTTGCCGACCTCGAAGTCGAAGGAGAGGGAATCGCCCGGGGCGACGCTGGAGGCCAGAGTGGAGTCGATCAGGGTCACGCCGAAGTCGAGCTCGTCGTTCGGGTCCGAGAGCGCAAAGGCCAGGTCGGCGAGGCCGGCGGTCTGGAGGCGATCGTCCCCCCAGGTCGCTCCCATGGCTCCGTCGGAGAGCGCTCCCATGCCGCCGTAGTGCGCCGGAACCCGATTCCAGGCGTTGTTGAGGCGCTCCGGCTCGGTCCAGAGGGCCCCGTCCCAGACCTGGTAGTAGACGTTGGCACCGAGGCGATAGCTGACCAACACGGGCAGGCCGAGCGGTGTCGTGGTCAGACGCAGATCGGCGACGACGCTCTGGGTGTTCTCCAGGATGACCGACTCGACTTCCCAATCCTCGCCGATTCGCGAAGCGTGATTCACCGAAGCGCTCGGACCCAGCCGGGTCGAGAAGGCGGCGTGCAGACCGTCGGCGAGCACCAGCAGATCGCCGTCGCCGGCCTGCTCGCCCGATTTCGGCGCGTAGATCGGATCCGGAGCCGGCCAGCTCAACCCGCCGTCGGTGGAGGTGGCCACGAAGAAGGTCGACGCGGAGGAATCGGGCAGCGCGTCGGATAGGAGAGCGTGAGAGGCCCCGTCCGCGGTGATCTCGAGCTTCCAGAGCCGCATCGACGGATCGTTGCCCCGATGGATCTCGACCGGCGCTTCCCAGGTGGCGCCGAAGTCGTCGGAGCGCATCGCGAACGCGGAGCCGTCGGCCTCGAAGCCCAGCAGCAGCGCGTCGTCGACACCGCTCTGCGCCAGGCACAAGCCGCGCGCCGAGTCTGCGCCCGAGGCGATCACCTCGGCGGTCTCCCAGGTGCCGCCGCCGTCGGTCGAACGGGCCAAACGAATGGCGGGGTCATCGACCCAGTAGAAAGAGTAGAGATCGTCCGGCCGGCCGCGGTCCGCCGCGGCCACCACCCGCCGCTCGCCCCCCGGAGCAGCGGAATCGAGCCAGGCCACCGACCAGCTCAGACCTCGATCGGTCGAGGTCTGAGCATAGAGCTGCGCGCCCTGGGCATAGAGCAAGTGGATCCGATCCGAACCATCGACAGCGATTCGGCACTCGGCCACACCCCCGGCGGAGGTGAGGATCTGTGCCTTGCCGAAGTTCTCGTAGCAGCCGGCGCTGGCCGCTGCGACGAAGAGCGCGCTGAGGTACGACGGCCTGATCATCGAGTCTCCCGCTACGAGCGAGAACCGGGGGGCGCGATGCCCCGCACCTGGATCGTGGTCCATTTTCCCGCGCGAGGAAACTGCGGCAGGCCGCTGTGATCAATCGACCACGCGCACTCCGGCGCGTTCGGTCTCCTCCTGGAAAAGCCGTTTGATGTAACGAGTTTCGGGCCCGACTCCGCCGTCGCCGATGGGGCGCCCGTCGACCGAGGTGACCGCGACCAGCTCCCCCATGGTGCCGGTGCAGAGCATCTCGTCGGCACGATAGACATCGGTGAGGGAGACGTCGCGCACTTCGCAGGGGACCTCGTTGGTGGTGCACAGCTCGAGCACGGTGGCGCGGGTAACCCCCTCGGGGCAGGCGCGGGTCGAAGGCGTCACCAGCTTGCCCTCCTCGACCAGGAACACGTGCGCGGCGCTGCTGTCGGCCACGAAGCCGCGCGGATCGAGCATCAGCGCATCGTCGGCACCAGAGGCGTTGGCCTGGATCTTGGCCAGGATCGACTGCAAGAGGTTGGCGTGGTGGATCTTCGGGTCGAGGCAGTCGGGTGGAAAGCGGCGCATCGCCGATGTCACCAGACTGATCCCGTCCTGGTCGTCGACCGGCGGCTTGTGCTCGGCGACGACGATCAGCGTGGGGCCCGACTGGTTGAGGCGCGGATCCATGCCCAGGGTGATCTGCTCACCGCGGGTCAGGGTGAGCCGGATGTGCACATCGTGGTGCATCTCGTTCTCGATCAGCGTGCGGCGGATTTCCTCGATGAGCCGCTCGCGCGAGGGCATGTCGGTGTAGGCCAGAGCCAGGGCCGAAGAGCGCAGTCGATCGAGATGCTCGGTGAGCCGGAAGATCCGGCCCTGATAGAGCCGCATCCCCTCCCAGACCGCATCCCCGCCCAACACCACGCTGTCGAAGGGGCTGACGCCGGCAGATGCGCGAGGGATCAGCTCGCCGTTGATGTTCACCAGAAGATCGCGGTTCTTCTCGTTGAATGTCTGCAGCATGGGGAACCTCCGGGAGCGGTGCGCTGGGCGGGCCGGCCGGGGTGGCCGTACCTCGGAGCATCCTCCCTGCGCGGGTTGGAGGGAAGGGTCAAAGCCGATGATCGTGCAGCGACCGGTAGATCCCCCGCGCCTCATCGAGCAGTCCGCGCAGCCGGTCGGGCACGGCGCGGCGCGCGGGGCGGTAGGGCTGAAAACCGGCGCTGTGCTCCACGGAGCCGTACCAGTGCTCCGCCCACACCCCGTCGGTCTCGCGGAGCCCTGGCTTCCAGCGCAGCATGCGCCGATCGAAGGGCAGATCGAGCGCCTCGCAAAGGGCGCGCAGCCGACCCTCGGGATCCTCCAGCAGGTCGGTTGCGTCGAGCACCGGCGGCGCGCTGCCGCGCGCGTCGGCCACCAGCTCGAAGAGCTCGCGCTGCTGCGGCAAGCCCAGATCGGCCAGGGTTGGATCGCCGGCCACGCGGCCGTAGGAGGCGATCATCTCTTCGGGATCGCGGATCAGGAAGGCGTTGCGCAGCTCGGCCAGCCAGCCGCGCTCGATCTCGGGCAGCAGGTGATGGGCCATCTGCTTCTGATAGAAGACGCGGCGACCGTGGGGAACCGGGCCGGTGAGCCACGCCACCACGCGCCGCCAGTCGGTCTCGTGGCAGGCGATCACGGCGTCGCGCCCGGGATGATCCACGGTGTTCACCGTCAAGTAGTGAGCGTAGAGCGGCTCGTCGCAGACAAACGTATCGAGGCGACTGCCGAAGGCGCGCATCAGGACCGTGGAAAGGCTGCGCGGGCCCGACCACATGGCGATCCGGAGCGGCGGCGGCGCCGGTGCGCCCGAGGGGATCCTCTCGCGTGTGCTCATCGCCGGCAGTCCGGGTCGTGACCCGCGCGGCGCGCACCGAGCCGAATCTGGGTGGCGCGCGGAATCCGCTCCCGCAGCTCGCGGATCCGGCTGGCGTGCGAGGGATGGGTAGAGAGGAACTCGGGCGGCTGCCCGCCGCTGGCGCGCGCCATGTTCTGCCAGAGCTCGACGCTGGCCGCGGGATCGAATCCGGCACGGGCCATCAGGTCCAGTCCGAGCAGATCGGCCTCCTCCTCCTGAGCGCGGCCAAAAGGCAGCAGCACCCCGACCTGGGCGCCGACGCCGAGCACCGCCATCACCTTGTTGCTGGTCTCGGAGGAGCCGCCGCTGAATACCTGCACCGCCTGCAGGCCGCTCTGGGCGGCGAAGGTGGTCGACATGCGCTCGTTGCCGTGGTCGGCGAGCACGTGGGCCACCTCGTGCCCCAGCACGCATGCCAGCTGGTCGTCGCCGCGGGCCACCTCTAGCAACCCGGTGAACACACCGATTTTGCCGCCGGGCAAGGCGAAGGCATTGGCGGCGGGATCGTCGAAGAGCACCACCTCCCAGCGCCGCGGGCCCTCGCCGCTCTGAAGCGCGCCCGTGACCGCGTCGGCGACGCAGCGCACGTAGGTGTTCAGGGCCGGATCGTTGGAGCGGGGAGTCTGGGACTTGATCTCGTCGAAAGCGGCGACCCCCATGGCCGACATCTCCGACTCGGGGAAGAGCCGCAGCTGACGCCGCCCAAGAGGGGATTTGGCGCAGGCGCCGATGACCGGCGCCAGGACGAGGACGCAGAAGATCCCGCGCAGTTGCAGCGGACGATTCATGATGCTCTCGGGCGGTTGGGGGTCGCGGCCGGAAGGCTCTGCGCACTCAGAACGAGAAGACTTCGACCGGCCGGGGCCAGGAGGATACCGCCGCCAGGAGGTCGTCGTGAGTCTCTCGTTGGGCGCGATCGATGGCCCGCGCGTCGATCCACAGGCGCCGGTTCTCGGCGCACAGGACGGCCCGACTCTCCGCTCCCAGCAGCGAGCGAAAGCCGACGAACCAGACATCGCCGGCGCCGGGGTGGGCCAGGGGGACGAGGGTGCGTTCGCCCTCTCCCCTGGTGGCGATCTCGACCGGCGCGAACTCCTCGGCCCGTGCTCCCATCAAGTTGCGCGAGAGGACCACCAGGCTGCCCTGCGGGAAGCCTCGATCGATCAAGAGGCCCGGGTAGTCGCGATGCAGGCGCCCCTCGCGCACCTGCTCGACGACCCGACCCGACACCAGGTCGAGGCGCACTCCGTCCTCTCCGACGGCGACCGGCGAGACGTCGACCACGGCCGCACACGCCGCCAGCAGCGCCGCCGCGCTCATCTGGCGCGGCGATGCGATCCGCGCCGCGAGGGCGATGAAGCAGATCGCCGCCGGCAGCAGATAGGCGGGATCGAGAGGCAGCCAGGCGAAGAGCACACAGGAGGCCGCGAGACCGCTGAGCAGAGTCAGCTCCACCGCGCTCGGTCGCAGAGCCAGGCGCGCCAGGCGCAGGCGCGCACGCCGGGAGCGCGCCACCAGGAAGAGCGCGCCCGGCAGCACCAGCCCGGGAAGCAGCGCCGCAGAGCCCCGCAGCACCAGGCGCGCCAGGCGGCCCAGGGGACCGAAGGGGCGCTGCGCCGGCGACAGCGCGAGCATGCCGTAGCTCTGGAAGATGCTCCAGTATTCCGCCGCCAACACCAGACCCATGGCGGCCGCGAAAAGGCAGATTCGACCGAGCCCGGACCTCCGTCCGCCACCGCGGGCCAGGAGCGCGAGCGCGGCCGCGGGGACGAAGGCCAGGCTCCCGACGCGAAACCCTGCCGCGGCCCCCAGTAAAGCGCCCGCGATCAGCACCGACCGAAAACGCGCCGGTCCCGAGTCCCCCCTGCGCCGAAAGGGCAGCAGGAGGAAGATCGACGCCAGCGTGAGAGCTGCGGCCGGCACGTGGTCGGCGCCGTCGGCGGAGTGGGCCCAGAAGATCGGCAGCAAGGCGACCCAGCCCAGCAAGGGTCCACGCCAGGGCCGCGGAATCCCGACGCGCGCGCGCATTGCATCGACCAGGGCCAGGAGCAGCAGCCCCCAGAGCACGGTGACGGAGTTGGCGATCCACCAGCCGGCGACACCGAGGGCTTCGGCAACGCGCAGCGAGGCGGCCACCTGCAGCTGGTGCAGCGGGTTGCCCGGGGCCCGCGCCATCATGGTTCGGCCCGACTCGAGCATCTGCCTGGCCACGCAGGCCACGTTCCAGTAGTCGCCGTCGCCGCCGTAGCCGGAGAGGAAGATCGGCGCGCGTGTCGCCGCGTAGACCACGACCAGCAGCGCGACCAGGATCGGACCCCGGCCGCGCCGCGCGGACAGCGGATGAGTATGCGTCGTGGACATCGCGAAGAGTCGGACCGATGCTCGGGCCGGCATCGTCTGCAGTCCGGCCCCCCCCAACAAGAGCTATCGTCCCAACGTCAAGTCTCTACAGGTCTTCCAGACGCATGGCGGCCCGCCGGAGCTGTTTCCGGCAGGCCGCGAGCGGAGTGGAGCGAATTCGCGGATTCGGGCTACTGAACGTCGACCACGAAGGAGTCGCTGGAGAGCTCCGCGCCGTCGAGGAGCAGCGTCACCTCGACCGTGTAGAGACCGGTCGGAGCGGTCAGGGGCACACCCAGATTGACCGGCGCCGAGACCGAGGATCCGGAATCGACCGCCATGTCGGCGCCGTCGTAGAGCGGCTTGACCAGCGCCGCGGGACCGGTGACGTTCATCACCGCCTCGTCGAAGGAGCGCGTGCCGTCGCAATCGTTCACAGCTGATGCCGTGAACGAAAGGGTCTGACCGCGATCGATCGTCGCCGGGGCGCCGGTGATCTCCGACTCGAGGTCGCAGGGGGCGGCGCTGACGGTGATCGGGGCGGCATCCCAGCCGTCCGAATCGTTGTCGTCGCTGTTGCCGTCGGTGGCGTCATCGTAGATGACACCGATCCAGTAGTCCCCCGCCGGGGTGTCGACCGGAATCGTGACCTGCACCATGTTGACGCGAACCGAGCTCACGGCCGAGAAGTCCCAGCTGTAGTACTGGGTCCCCAGGAAGGTGTCGAACTCGGTGATGTTGTCGTTGGTCGACAGGTAGACGTCGAAGGCCCAGGTGTCGCTGGCGGTGCCGTTGGTGGGATTGACGGCCAGGTGGTTCAGCGTGGTGGTGCTCTGCCCGGCCTCGATCGTTGCCGGCTCGGCGTTGACGTCGAGCGCTTGCAGATCGAAGGTGGCGCCGCGCACGTTCGGGATGAAGGTGCCGTTGCTCCAGCTCACCCAGTCGTCCCACTGCCGGGCGTAGCGGCCGTAGGTGCTGCGGTCGGAGGTCGAGCAGATTCCGTGCACGTAGCGGTTGCCGTTGTCGATGTAGTAGGCGCCGCTGCCGCTCATGCCGCCCCAGACGGCGTTGAAGCAGCCGCCCGAGGTGTCGATCTGGAGACGGTTCCACGAGGGACAGGAATCCCAGTTGCCGTACCAGTAGTACATGTCGAGACCGTTGTGGAGCCCGGGATCGCCGCAGCCCTCGGCCGGGTAGCTGGCGCTGTGGTAGGTCTGTGATTCGTGCCAGCTGCAGTCGCCACCGTAGGCCCAGCCGAACCAACCGGTCAGCACGCCGACCGCGCGGGTCACGCCGATCAGGCCGACGTCGTAGTTGTAGTCGCCGTCGACGGTCCATCCGGTCCAGGAGCCGAAGTAGGTCCCCCGGGCCCAACCGTACTCACCAACCGAGTCGTCGGGCGGCAGTGCCCAGCCGTCGCCGTCGTAGCCCGGCATCACGTAGATCTCGTCGGCCCAGCCGCTGCTCTGGGAGTAGACGCAGTGGCCGGCGGTCAACACTGTCTCGGCATCACGCATGGTGCCGGAGCAGACGGTCCACCCGGTGCCGCGGTGGATCAGCACCTTCACGTTCATGCGCCAGGGATGGCTGCCGACGTTGCTGATCAGCGACATATCGGAGTTCATGCTCTGCCAGTCGGCACCCTTTTCGATGCCGAAGCCCCCATCGGCGCCACCGTAGCCGCCGCCGAAGCCCGAAGTCTGGCCGAAGCTCTGCTCGTCCATGAACACTTCGAGCTCTTCACCGGTCGCGGGGTTGTAGAACACTCCCCACCCCGGTCCCACCTCTTGGTCGAGCTCGAAGCCCATATCGTCGTCCATCTGCTCGGGCGGGATCTGGTCGATCGGGGGGATGTTGGGCCGCTCGAGCGGCTGATCGGTACCGGGGCTGAAGACCATCGCGCCCGGAGTCGACTGGGTCGCGCCGACGCTCGGCGCCACTTGGCCGGCGTGCGCGGGGGAGATCGCAAACATCGATGCGACGGGGGCGATGAGCATGGCGGCCTTGACGGTCGCGGGGAGCTGGGAAGCCTTACTGGTCCGTTCCATGGATCCTCCAGTCACGTGGGACGGTACGGGACGCATTCGCACCGCGATCGGTGCATGGGCCCTTCCCGCCGCAACCGTCATGCCGATCGCGCCATGGACCGGAAGGAATCCGCTAACTCACTGCCGGGCCTTTGTTTGGCGAGCAGCGCCAGGGTTCCGAGAAAGAGCCGGGCGCGCTCACACCCCGGGGACCGGCAACTTTGGTGGACGAGGCGCGGGAACGAGCGTAGCCGGGCGCTCCGTCAATGCGAGCCCTTCTTGGGACGCAGCAAGGCTCCGGTCGCGACGTGCTGATTCCAGGTCGCCGGCGACCAGTCGTTGTCGATCTCGGTCATGGTGATGCAGCCGGGCACCGGGCAGACGATCTCGCACAGATTGCAGCCCACGCATTCGTCTTCGTCGACCACCGGCACGCGGCGCTCGCCCTCCGCGACCGGTTCGATGCACTGGTGCCCGCCGTCCCTGCAGGCCACCACACAGTCGTAGCAGCCGATGCAACGCTCGGCGTCGATGCGCGCCACCGATTCGAAGTTCATGTCGAGGTCGCCCCAGTCGCTGAACGCCGGCGCCGCGCCGCCGACGAAATCGTCCAGCTTCTGGAAGCCCTTGTCGCGCATGTAGACCTCGAGCCCTTCGATCATGTCTTCGACGATCCGGTAGCCGCGCAGCATCACCTCTGTGCAAACCTGTACGCAACACGATCCGAGCAGCATGAACTCCACCGCGTCGCGCCAGTTGGAGATGCCACCGATGCCGCTGATCGGCAGCTTGAACTCGGGATCGCCCGCCAGCGCGCCGACCATCTGCAGCGCGATCGGCTTCACCGCCGGCCCGCAGTAGCCGCCGTTGGTGCCGAGCTCGCCGACGATCGGCGCCGGTATCATGCGGTCGATGTCGACGCTGACGATGCTCTTGATGGTGTTGATCAGGCTGACCGCGTGGGCGCCGCCGCGCTGCGCCGCCCGACCGTGGGGACGAATATCGTGCACGTTGGGCGTCAGCTTGACGATCACCGGCACGCTCGAATGGCGCACCGCCCACGAAGTGATCCGCTCGTTGACCTTCGGCTCCTGGCCGACCGCCGAGCCCATGCCGCGCTCGCACATGCCGTGCGGACAGCCGAAGTTCAGCTCCAGACCGTCGGCGCCGGCGTCGATCGAGCGCTGGATGATCTCCTTCCACTCCTGCTCCGACTCCACCATCAGGCTGACGACGATCGCGTGATCGGGGTAGCGTTTCTTGACCTCTTCGATCTCGCGGAAGTTGGTCTCCAGCGACCGGTCGGTGATCAGCTCGATGTTGTTGAACCCGATCGCCCGGGTGCCGCGGTAGTGGTGCCCGCCGAAGCGGCTGGAGACGTTTTGGATCGGCTGTCCGAGGGTCTTCCAGACCGCTCCGCCCCAGCCGGCGTCGAAGGCCCGCATCACCTGCTCGCCTGAGTTGCTGGGCGGCGCCGAGGCCAACCAGAAGGGGTTGGGCGAGACGATTCCCGCGCAGTTCGCTCTCAGATCGGGCATCACTTCTCTCCCATCAGGTAGCGGTCGATCGCCTCGGCGGCCCGCTTGCCTTCGAAGGCGGCGTTCACCACCTCTTTGCCGCCGTTGGTGCAATCCCCGCCGGCGAACACCCCCGGGCGGCCGGTGGCGCCCGAGCCGTCGATGCGGATACAACCGGCATCGATCTCGATGCCGGCTGCCTCGGCGACCAGCGCGCCCAGTGTCTGCTGCCCGAGCGCAAGCAGGACCAGGTCGCACCGCAGCTCGTGCTCGGAACCCTCGATGGCGCGCTTGGCCTCGTCGGTCTTCAGGCACTTCAGGGCGTTCACCCGCTGCTCGCCCAGGTATTCGATCGGCTGGGTCCGCCAGTGGGCGCGCACTCCTTCCATCTTGGCGGCACTCCATTCGTGCGCGTAGCCGGGCTTCACCTCCTCGCGGCCGCGATAGACCAGCCGCACGTCGTTCACGCCGAGCCCGGCCAGCTCACGCACCGCGTCGAGCGCGGTGTTGCCGCCGCCGAGGACCACGGCGTGCTCCACGCCCTCCAGATCGACCCGGCCGAGCTTCAGCCGCTCGATGAAGGAGAGCGCCCCCTGCACGCCCTCGAGATCGGCGCCCGGCAGCGACAGAAATGTGTCGTCGCCGAGCCCGATTCCGATGAACACCGCGTCGTGCGCCCCTTCGAGATCGTCGACTCCAAAGTCCTTGCCCAGCTCCACGCCGATCTTCAGCTCGACACCACCGATCCCCAGCACCCACTGCGCCTCTGCGGCCGCCGCATCGGCGCGCATCTTGTAGGGTGCGATGCCGAAGGTGTTCAGACCGCCGAGCAGCTCGCGCTTCTCGTAGATCGTGCACGCATGGCCCCGGCGCCGCAGCTCGTGGGCGGCCGCCAGAGAGGCCGGTCCGCCGCCGACCAGGGCAACGCTCTTGCCGCTCGGCGCGCCGGCCTCGAAGTAACGCCAGCCCTCACCGTAGGCGTGGTCGGTGACGAAGCGTTGCAGCTTGCCGATCTGGATCGGAGCGACCCCTTGCTCGTTGTGCACGCAGGCCGCCACGCAGGAGGTCTCCACCGGGCAGATCCGCGCGCAGCTCATGCCCAGGATGTTGGCCGAAAAGATGGTGCGAGCGGAGCCCCAGAAGTTGCCGGTGGTGATCTTGCGGATGAACTGCGGCACGTCGATCGAGGTCGGACAGGCAGCGATGCAGGGCGCATCCTCGCAATAGAGACAACGCTCGGCTTCTATGCGCGCCTGGTGCTCGCCATAGGGCGGCTTGAATTCTTCGAATCGGGTCTCGTCGCGCTGCGTGGAAAGGTCTCGAATCATGTTGCCTCCGAAGCCCCGGCGCTCAGCCTTCGAACACCCGGTCGGTGATATCGAGGGCGGCATCGATGATCTCGAAGCCCTCTTTGAGCTGCGCCTCGTTGATGCACAGAGGTGGATTGCACATGATGTGGCTCCACCGTACGAAGGTGAACAGGCCCCTGTCGCGCAGGAACTTGGCCAGCTCGCCCATGGCCGGATGGGCGCCGTTGTAGGGGCAGATCAACTCGCCGGCGGCGTTCTTGCGGATATCGAGCATGCCGAAGAGCCCGATCGCGCGCCCCTCCTTGAGCGAAGGATGCTTGGCCCGCAGGCGCTCCATTTCGGCCCGCATCACCCCTTCCATGCGCGCCGCGTTCTCCACCAGACCCTCTTCCAACAGAACGTCGATGACCGCATCGGCCACCGCCAGAGACAGGGCGTGCGAGTTGTAGGTCAGGCCGCCCCAGTAGACGTTGTTTTCGAAGTGCTCGGCGATTCTATCGCTCACTCCCATGGCGCCGAGCGGCGCATAGGCTGAGGTCAGCCCCTTGGCCATGGTGACGATGTCGGGAACGATGTCGTAGTGCTCGAAGGCGAAGAGCTTGCCGGTCCGTCCCCAACCGCACATCACCTCGTCGCAGACCAGGAGGATTCCGTGGCGGTCCAGCAGCTCCTTCAATCTCGGCAGGTAGCCGGCCGGCGGCGGCTGAATGCCGTTGGTGCCGATCACCGTCTCCACGAACATCGCGGCGATCGTCTCCGGCCCCTCGTAGTGAATCGTCTCCTCCAGGTAGCGCAGATGGTTGTCGGCCATCTCGCCTTCGCTTGCGCCGAAGGAGTAGTCGTAGGGACGGGGATCGAGCACGTGGATGATCCCCGGCATGCCGGGCTCGTTGGCCAGCCGTCGCGGATCGCCGGTGAGCTGCATACAGGCGTTGGTGCCGCCGTGATAGCTGCGGTAGCGGGCCAGGATCTTGGACCGTCCGGTGAAAAGGCGAACCGTGCGGATGGCGTTCTCATTCGCCTCGGCCCCGCCCAGCGTGAAGAAGAAGGTGTTGATGTCGCCCGGAACCAGCTCGGCCAGCCGCTGGGACAATCGGGCTCGAATCTCCGTCGCGGTGCCGGGATAGACGTAGGCGAACTTCTTCATCTGGCGCTCGATCGCCTCGAGCACCTTGGGATGGCCGTGGCCGATGTTGACGCACATCAGCTGACTGTTGAAGTCGAGAATTCGCTCCCCTTCGGGGGTATAGAGGTACACCCCCTGCGCGCGCTCGACCGGGATCGGATCGACGGCGCCGGTGGCCGCCCAGGTGTACATGGTGTGCTGCTTGCACAGTCGGACCATCTCTTCGGAGTTCATCTCGTCCTCGATTCTCAGCTCATCCAGGTCGCGTCCTTGGCGATCTCCCAACGGGCGGTCACCTTGCGCGGCCGGGTCCAGAAGCGGAAGCCATCGTATCCGGTCATGTCGCCGTGGCCGAACTTGCTGTCGTTCCAGCCGCCGAAGGCGAAGGGCTCGCGCGGCACCGGAACGCCGATGTTCACGCCGCACATGCCGGCCGAGAAGCGCTCGATGGCGTAGCGTGCCACCGCGCCGTTGGTGGTAAAGATCGCCGCCGCGTTGCCGTAGGGGTTGGCGTTCTCGATCTCGAGCGCCTGGTCGAGGGTATCGACGCGGATGATCGACAGCACCGGCCCGAAGATCTCTTCGCGTCCGGCCGGCATCTCGGTCGTGACTTGATCGATGATCGTCGGACCCACCCAGTATCCCTCGTGGCCCGGCACCTTCGCGCCGCGACCATCGACGATCACCTTCGCACCCATGTTCTCCGCCTGGTCGATATAGCCGGTGATGCGCTCCGCGGCGGCCGCGTTGATGATGCAGCCCATGTCGGTGCCGAGCTCGATCGCCTCGGCCTTCTGCGCCATGCGGTCGATCACCGCCTGCACGTCGCCCACCGCGAGCATCACCGAAGCCGCCATGCAGCGCTGTCCGGAGCAACCGAACGATGATGCCACCACCGTTTCCGCGGTCAGCTCCAGGTCGGTCTCGGGAACCACCACCAGGTGGTTCTTGGCGCCGCCCAGACAGAGCATGCGCTTGCCGCTCTTGCTGCCCCGCTCGTAGACGATCTTGGCAACCTTGGTCGAACCGACGAATCCGACCGCCTTGATATCCGGGTGATCGACGATCGCTTCGACCACGGGCTTGGTGCCGTTGACGACATTCAGCACGCCGTCGGGCAGCCCCGCCTCCTGCAGCAGCTGCGCCAGCCGCATGGCGCCGTAGGGCACCTGCTCCGAGGGCTTCAGCACGAAGGTGTTGCCACCGGTGAGGGCCTGCGGCAGCATCCACAGTGGCACCATGGTCGGGAAGTTGAAGGGCACGATCCCGGCACAGACGCCGAGCGGCGCATAGCCGACCTCGCAATTGATACCGCGGCTGACGTCGAGCTGCTGGCCATGGGCGATATTCGGCAGCGAGGCGCCGAATTCCACGCACTCGATCCCCTTCACCACGCTGCCCTTGGCCTGGGCGTAGACCTTGCCGTTCTCGTGGCTGAGCAGCCAGGTCAGCTCCTCGACGTCGCGCTCCATGAGCTGCTTGAGCCGGAACATCACCTGCGCGCGCTCCTTCAAGGGCGTATCGCGCCAGGCCGGGAAGGCCGCCTTGGCCGCCGCCACCGCCCGCGCCACGTCGGAGGATCCGGACAACGTCACCGTCCCCAGGGCCTGGGCGTGGCGCGGGTTGATGACCTCGAGGGTCTCACCCTGATCGGCCGCGACCCACTGGCCGTCGATCCAGTTCAGACAATCGACGTAGGGCGTGAACTCGTAACTGCGGGCGGGGAATGTGAAGGACATGGAGTCACCTTTCTGTCGACGACGTGGCTTTCATGCCGGCCCAGTAGAGGCTCCCGGCCAGGAGGAACCCGACGAACCAGGCGTAGGTGTAGATGCGTTGCCAGACGGCGCCCACGTCATCGACGAGTCCGGCGGCATGCAGAAAGCCGGGAAGATTGGGAACGATCGCCACGGCCAGACAGATCAGCGCGATCGGATTGAAGCCTCGGCTGTAGGTGTAAGGACCCCGCTTGCGATAGAGCCCCTCGATATCGAGCTCGCATGCGCGCAGCAGGAAGTAGTCGGCGATCAGAATGCCGCCGATCGGGCCGAGCAGCGCCGAGTAGCCGATCAGCCAGGTAAAGATGTAGCCACCGCTGGTCTCGAGCAGCTTCCAGGGAAAAATGGCGATGCCCAGGCCCGCGGTGATCAGTCCACCTATGCGGAAAGTCACGCGCTGTGGGCGCACGTTGATGAAGGCGTTGGCCGGCGACACGACGTTGGCGGCGATGTTGGTGGACAGGGTCGCGATGCTGAGCGCCAAGAGCGAGAGCATGACCGCGAGACCGCCCCCCATCCGCCCCAAGAGCACCGTCGGATCCCAGATCGCTTCGCCGAAGATGGTCACCGTGGCGCTGGTGACCGCCACACCGATGAAGGCGAAGAGTGTCATGGTGGCGGGCAGGCCGATCGCCTGCCCGAGCACCTGGTCGCGCTGGCTGCGGGCGTAGCGGGTGAAATCGGGGATGTTGAGCGAGAGTGTGGCCCAGAAGCCGACCATCGCGGTGAGCGAAGGAAAGAACACATTCCAGAACTCGCCTTCGCGGGGTCCTCCGGCGACGAACTGGCTCGGTGTGCGCAACATCTCTCCGAAGCCTCCCGCCTGGACGTAGGCCCACCCCAGCAGCACCAATCCCATGACGATCAGAAAAGGCGCGGCGACCAGCTCCAGATGGCGGATCGACTCGACCCCCCGGTAGACGATCACCAGCTGAATGCTCCAGAAGAGCACGAAGCACAGCGCCTGGGGCGCGTTGATGCCGAGCACGGGCAGGGGAGCACCGCCGAGCTGGGCGCCGAGCAAGGCGTTCAGCAGGTGGTAGATCGCCGAGCCCCCGACCCAGGTCTGGATGCCGAACCAGCCGCAGGCCACCAGCGCCCGCAGGATCGAGGGCAGATGGGCGCCGTTGATGCCGAAGGAGGCGCGGGCCAGGACCGGAAAGGGCACACCATACTTGGCGCCCGGATGACCGTTCAGCACCATCGGGACCAGTACCACCAGGTTGCCCAGCATCACGGTGACGATCGCCTGGCTCCAGCTCATGCCCTGCTCGATCAGCCCGGCGGCCAGCATATAGGTGGGCACGCAGACCACCATCCCGACCCACAGCGATGCCATGCTCAGCACCGACCAGGTTCTCTCCGCGGCGGGAACCGGCCGGATGTCGTCGTTGATCAGATCGGGATCGGGCTGAAAGGACATGGTCCCCCTTCTGGCGGCAGCGCGACGGAACCTAGGGGCGATGCAGCTCGGGATAGGCGTCCGGGCGGCGGTCGCGGAAGAACTGCCAGACTTTGCGCACCTCGTCGATCATCTCCAGATCGAGATCGGCCACCACCAGCTCGTCATCGTCCTCCGAAGCTGTAGCGAGGAACTCCCCGCGGGGATTGACGAAGTAGCTGGTGCCGTAGAACTTGCCGATGTTCCAGGGGGCCTCGCTGCCGACCCGGTTGATGGCGCCCAGGTAGTAGCCGTTGGCCACCGCGTGGGCCGGCTGCTCCAGCTTCCAGAGGTATTGGCTCAGTCCGGCCACGGTGGCGCTCGGGTTGAACACGATCTCGGCGCCGTTCAGCCCCAGACAGCGAGCCCCTTCGGGGAAGTGCCGGTCGTAACAGATGTAGACGCCGACCTTGGCGTACTTGGTCTCGAAGATCGGGTAGCCGCCGTTGCCGGGCTTGAAGAAGAACTTCTCCCAGAAGCCGGAGGTCTGCGGAATATGCTGCTTGCGGTACTTGCCGAGGTAGCTGCCGTCGGCGTCGATGACGGCGGCGCTGTTGTAGTAGACGCCGCGCATCTCCTTCTCATAGATCGGCACCACGATCACCATGGAGTGCCGCTTGGCATAGCTCTGCATGATCTCGGTCATCGGGCCCGGGATCGGCTCGGCGGCGTCGTACCAACGGACATCCTGGCTGGGACAGAAGTAGGGGCCGTTGAAGATCTCCTGCAAGCAGAGGATCTGAACCCCCCGGTCCCCGGCCTGATCGATGAAGGGAAGGTGCTTGTCGAGCGCGGCGCGCTGGATCTCGGCGACCGGAACCGACTCGTCGTTGATCGGGTTGGCGCACTGAATCAAGCCGCATTTGACGATCTGGCTCATTGGCTTCTCCTGGCTTCCGGGGCGCGGGGCCGGGCCCCACGAGTCGATGCGAAACTTCGATAAATACCGGAGAGCGCTTCGATTCGCAAGGGTTTGGGCGGTTCGTTGGGGTTTCGATGTGGGGCTGCGTCCGAGTCCGACGCGGCTGCCGAAGCTGCGGCTCGCGATTCAAGCTCAGGCCGCGCTCGCCGCGTCACGACTCCGTGATCTCGATCGAGAGCCGCGAGTTTCGACGCAAATGCGGCCGTAATTCGGCCTCCTTCCGCGTGAGCGCCAGGTTGTGTCGCAAATAAAGCCCTCACTCCGCACTCTCAGTCGAGAGAGCTGAGTTGTGACGCGATAAGGCGTCATGCCTCGCTCTTCAGATCGCAGTACGCGGTTCTGTGTCGAGGAACGCGGCGAATGGGGGGGCCGCGCCGGATGGCGATCGTCTGCACGCCAGCCGCGTCGTTCGCGAGGGCCCCCTGGCAGAGAAGGGGCGCCGTGCCTGGTCCAGCTCCCAAGGGCACCACCGCGGTCGTACTCGCTCCCGGCTTCGCCGCTCTCGCCACCTGGGGCGATTCTCTCTACGTGCCCGACCACCGCGGCGCCAAGATCCGCCAGATCGCGTCGGCCATGCTCCCGGATCGCACCTGCAACCTGGCGCTGGCCCACCACGCCAAGGGCCGCCCCCACATCGTTCGCAACGTCGGCCGCTATGGCTACCAGGTCTTCACCCTGCGCGAGGGCCGCCTGGAACCCGCCCCGGCGGCGCCGGTGGAGCTGTGGGGGTTCGAGGGGAGGCGCTGAGGGGGCGCGGGCGGCCGGCAGGATCCCGCGCCGGGATCTGGACCCGCGCCCCCGCCCCAAAACGACAGAGGCGCGAGCAGCGCCTCACGCGCCACCCGCGCCTCGCAACCGCGCTCGACGGACGGCCGTCGCTCAGGACGCCGTCAGCTTCTGATGATCGATCGTGCCATGGTGGTGCGAACGCTCATACCAGCGCAGCGGTGCTCCCACGCGCCCGGGCAGAAGGTTTCGCCGCCTCGAAAGCCGACGCACCCTTCACCCAGATCCAGAGCTTCGGCCCAGCCGCCACCAGTTGGTGAGCGCCTCCCGCACGGTCGCCGGCTCGATCGGCCTCGGAGACACGCCCGTCGCCCGATCGAATCGGCCCCGAACCAGACGCCCCGCTTCGCGGGGATCGAGGATCGTGGAGCACCGCATCGGCTCGCCATCGGTGATGTCGAAATATCGCCATTTCGATGATGTCTGGCTGGTTCGCTCTGGATCATTCCTTACCGACATCCTGACCCTTGGGGAATATAGCGTGAAAACTCAGTCGAGGTAGCCCAATGTCCGGATTTCTTCCAGGTTTTTTTCATCTATTTCCGCGGGCGCCCCGGATACGTCCATCGTGTTCGCCGAACGCAGCCATTCGTCGAGCATTTCTTGCATCTCGTCGACCCGATCCAGCTTGCGCCCCGCCAGATTCTCCAGCTCGCGCGGATCGCCCTCGAGGTCGTAGAGCCCGAGGCTCGAGTCTGAGCGGCGCACCAGCTTCTCGCCGCCGAGATAGAGCGCCCGCTCGTCGCGATTCCAGCGCTCGCCGAAGCGCCGCACCATCGACAGATTGGAAAACGCCTCGGCGACCACCGGCTGCTCGCGCCGGCTCAGAGGCTCGGGACCGCGCGGCAACAGGTTGCGACCGGTCACGCCGGGGGGCGACTGCAGTCGCAAAGCAGCCAGCAGGGTGGCGAGCAGCTCGCGCGGCTGCACCGTGATCCGCACCAGGCTGCCCGGCCGGGCGCGATCGGAGAGCACGGCAGGCAGCTTCATCATCAGCGGCACGTGCAGCACATCGTCCCAGGTCACCAGGCCGTGGCCGTAGAACTGGTGGTCGCCGAAGCTCTCCCCGTGATCGGCGGTCACGATGATCCAGCAATCGTCGTAGATTCCGGTGCGCTCGAGGGCGTCGCAGAGGCGCCCGATCTGGGCGTCGATGAACTCGATCTCGCCGTCGTAGAGCCGCTCCAGCCGTGCCCGCTCCTCCGGCCGGATGTTCCCGCCGCCGGAATTCACGCGCGCCTCCACTTCGCCCACGTCGCCGTCCGGATCGACGCCGGCAGGCCGGTGGGGGGGCGGCGGCGTGTAGGGGCTGTGGGCATCGAAGTAGTGGACGAAGAGGAAGAGCGGCCGGTCGGTGGGACGCCCCTCGAGCAACTCGATCGCGGAATCGCTGACCCGGTCGGCCGTTACCCCCAGAGCATCCTCGACCTCGGCCGAGTAGTCGGCGAAGCCGCGCGCCAATCCAAACACCGGCTTCAGCCACACCACCGAGGCGACGCCAGCGCTGTGGTAGCCGGCCGCGCCCAGCAGCTCGGCCATGGTGGGGATTTCCTGCGCCATCACCGCCACCCGATGCCAGGAGATGCCGAACTCGCTCTCGGGATCGTAGCGAGCCCCGTGGCCGCTCACCGGCCGCCCGCTGAAGAGCGAGGCGTGGGCCGGCAAGGTCCAGGGCGAGGAGCTGATGGCGCGCTCGTAGCGCACCCCCTCGCGGGCGATTCGATCGATCGAGGGGGTGCGGGCGGTGCCGCCGTAGCAGCCGAGGTGGTCGGCACGTACGGTGTCGAGGCTGATCAACACGATGTGGGGACGGGGCGGCGGTCCCTCGCGGAGCGGACCCGAGCCGCCGCATCCCGAGGCGGCGAAGAGCCCGGCCAATGCGTAGAGCCAACGAGCGAACATCGACCGAGACTAACGCAACGAGCCCACGACCGCGCCATTTCGCGAGCCCTTCCCTGGGGCGCGACATCTCGCGTTTCGCGGCCGCAGGATATCGCGGATCGGCCGCCCATGGGATCACTCTATCGGTCGCAACTGCCTGGGAAACAGTCGCCTGGCGCCACCTCACGATACTGGCATGGGGCCTGCAAGAGAGGCTGCGTCAACCAGCACGATAGTTGCGGCCCCGACCGCGCACGAAACGGAGATTCCGATGACCGACAAGACAGCCGGCGCCGACCGCGCCCGGGAAATGGTGGAGATTCTTCAGTCCTGGCAGTCAATCGAGCGCGCCAGCATGAACCAGACGGCGGAGATCATGGAGCGCACTCAGAGCCCGCTCATCCGCATGGTGATGGAGATCATCCGCCACGACTCGCTCATGCATCATCGCGTGCAGCAGTTCTTGGTCGACAGCCTGACGCGCCAGGACGTGGCGGTCACGCGCGAGGATGTCGCCGAGATCTATGATCAGCTCGAGGCGCACGATCAGCTGGAGCGCAAGACCCTCGCGCTGGCGACCCAGCTTCGAGAGATGGCCTGGACGCCGGTGCACCGCCAGCTGCTCGACTACCTGATCACCGACGAGCGAAAGCACGACGCGCTGATCGCGCAGCTGGAAGAACTCAAGGCGGGCATGACGCGCGCCTCGGGCGCCTGACTCGGACAGCCCCGAGCGCGTCGGCTCAGCCGCTCTCCTCGGACGGCGCGTCCTCGGGCTGCCCGGCCGCGCGCCAGAAATCGCGGGCGTGGCGGCGAGCCAGCTCCTCCTTGGGCACCAGGTCGCGCCAGAAGACGTCGCGCACCGCCCACAGCCGGTTACGCACCGCGGGCGGGGTGAGGTCGGCCAAGCCCTCGTCACCCAGCTCGCGCAGCCCGCCGATGCCGGCGAAGGTGCGCCCCGACGAGTCGACCGGCCGGCCGTCTCCGCCGTCGCAGCCGATCACCACGACGACCGCATCCGAATCGAAGCCCTCGGCCCGCGCCACTTGAATCGCCGCCATCAGGTTGGCGATCGACCCCGGTCCCATCTCCCAGCGGTAGCCGAGCTCGCGTACGCAGTAGTCGCGAACCACGGCTCCGAGCGCCGGATCGACCCGGGCCACGCGATCGAGCCCGTCGAGATCGACGTTGAGGGGCATCAGCACCCCTTCGGCCTCCTCGCCCTGCGCGGCGCGCCACAGGGCACCGCCCTGCCCCGATTCCACCGCGATGGTGAGCGCCTCGGGATAGACCGGCTTGACGCGATCGGCCGCCGCGAAAGTGGCGGGTGTCGAGGCGCTCGAGACCAGCGCCGCGATCGCCCCGTCGATCGTGTCGAGGATCGCGCCCCCGGTCACCTGGTGGTGAAAGCGGTAGGCGGCCATGCTTTCGTAGGGCGCGATCAGAGCCACGTCTGGGTCGGCCGCCAGCTCCGCGACTCGCGTCAATAGCTCCCGGTCGCCTGCGGCGGAAAGATCGATCAGCTCGGTTCCATAGACGCGGTGAGCGGCGCGTCCTTCTTCGTCGAGGGACTTCGGACAGGCGACCGTGTGGCGATAGCCCCGGCGTCGCGCCACCCAGGCGGCGCCCGGCCCGAGGGTCGCGGTGCAGGGGCTCAGCAGGTTGGTCCGCCCCGGCGCGATGGTCCCCTCCTCCTCGGCGGCCCGGACGATCCCATAGGCCGAGAGCACGTCGACCGAGCCGGTCGGCAGCGCCCCACCCAGCAGCATCACGATCCGCGCCTCGACGCCGGTCAGCTCCACGGGAAGCTCCGCGGCCACCCAGCGCAGGCGCCAGAAATCGTTCGGGGCGAAAAGCGCGGAGTCCGCCAGGGTCGGGTAGCCGGGATCGTGGATCTGGATCATCGTCGTCTCCAGCTGTCGACCGCCATACCCCCCGGTGCCAGCGGTGCTCTCACGGGTGTCGGGGCGCAGTGCCCCTATTCATCTAGTTCGGTTGACGCGCGAGTCTCTGAAGATCCTTCGACCCCGCGCGCGCGATCGGCGCCCCCCCGGGCCGCGTCGTCGCGTGCTTAGGGTCGGCGAAGTAACAACTCCCCGGGTTTGCGCCCAGATGTGCCGTGGATCCGGTCGATCGGTGAGGTCCGAAACCGGAGGAATAGCAGAGCTATTTCGAGGATTTCGGGGCTCGCCGATCGGCCGGAGACGCGGTGCAGATGGGATGCAAACACGGGAGTTGTTTCTTCGCCGACCCTTACAAGTTCGGACGCCCCGCGCGCCCGGGCAACGAGGCGGCGCCGAAATCACCTTCCTCGGCCGGAGCCCAGGGCTGCGCCACCGGCTCACCGGAGAGCGGATCGATCCGCCGGCCTTGGGTCTCGGCCCAGCAGCCCAGGCGCGCACACCCAAACCCTTCGATCTCTCCCAACCCCAGCGAGGTCAAGATCTCGCGGGCCTGTGCCGCCCATCCGCGATCGAGGCGCAGGTGCATGGCGAGGACCAGTGCGCCGGGATCGAGCTCCAGGCGCGGATCGAGCGCCGCCGCCCGCGCCGGCGCCACCCGCTCGATCAGCTCGGCCAGATCGCGGCTCTTGTCGCGCCCCCTCTTGTCGCGGCGGACGATCGGCACGGCCGTGGCGGCACTCAGCTCGGCACAGCGCCGCGCCAGCTCCGAGAAGCCGCCGGCCGCCCTCAGCACCGGCTCGGGCGGCAGCGCGACGACCAGGTCCGCGGTGGCGAGCCGGCGGTTGAGCTTGGCCTCGCCGGCCCCCACGAGACGCAGCGCGCCGACCTCCAGTCCCTGCGGCGCCGCGGCGTTCAGCTTCGTCCGAAGCTCGTCGGGTGGATGCTCGCAGGCCAGCACGACCTCCACCAGATCGCCGAGAGTCGCCCAGCCGAGCGGCAGCGCCGGTCCGAAGCTCAGGAGCGGATGGGGATGGAAGCCCTGGCTGTAGTTCACCCCGATGCCGGCGCGCCGAAACACCCGCGGCAGCGCGCGCAGCGTGTCGAGGTGCCCGAGGAAACGCGCCGCGCTCAGCTTGGAGTAGCGCAGCCGGTAGCGATAACCCGGCGGCGGTGGGGAAAGGGCCGCGGCCGGAATCCTGCGCCGTCGGGCGGCCTTGCGCTCCTCGTCGGCCGCATCCGGCGGCGCCGTCTGGCGCGGGCGCCAGGCCTCCATCGAGCGCAGGAAGTCGAGGCGCTCATCGCGCATCTTGGTCAGGTCGCAGGCGACTCCACAGTCGTAGCAGACCAGCGTACGCTTGTCGGCTTGGTGGTCCACGACGTTGGAGTGATGAACCTGGGCTCTCGCCGGCTTGCCGCAGGGCGGCGAGAGACGGCCGCGCAGCGCCTTGCGATACTCCTTGGCCAGAAAGCCCGGCTCCAGCGACAGATCGATATGATCCCAGGGCAGCCGGGCGTCGGTCGGAATCGTGCCCAGGTAGCGCTCGACCGGCAAATCGGTGTCACGGATCGCCTCGCTCCACAAGTCGAAGCGCAGGCACTCCGACCAGCCGTCGAAGCGGCAGCCCCGCGACCAGGCCAGCTCGATGGCGTCGGCCACGCGCCGGTCGCCGCGCGCGGCGATCCCCTCCAGAAAGCTGACGCGCGAATCATGTTGCTTGATCTTCAGACGCGCGCCGCGGGCCCGGGTGCGCAGCAGCTCCTGCTTGCGCTCGATCTCGTCGACCGAGTCCATCGCCGCCCACTGAAATGGTGTGTGCGGCTTGGGCACATGGCTCGACACGCTGATCGTCACCTCCACGCCGCCCGCCCCCGGCAGCCGGCGCCCGACGCGGCGCATCGCCCCGGCGGTGTCGACGATTCCCTCGACGTCGGCGTCCTCCTCGGTCGGCAGACCGATCATGAAGTAGAGCTTCATGCGCCGCCAACCCTTGGCGAAGACCCGGCGTGCGGTCTCCAGCAAATCGTCGTCGGAGATGTTCTTGTTGATCACGTCGCGCATGCGCTGGGTGCCGGCTTCCGGCGCGAAGGTGAGTCCGGTGGCGCGCATCGACTTGATGTCGTCGAGCACCGCATCTCCGAGGCCGTAGGCCCTCAGCGACGACACCGACAGCGACACCTTTTCATCCTGCAGGCGCTCCTTCATCTCCTGCACCAAGGGTCCGATCGCCGAGTAGTCGGCGGTCGAGAGCGCCGTCAGAGACACTTCGTCGAAACCACCCTTGGCGATCGCGGCCAGGGCCGTGTCGACGATCTCGCGCGGCGCGCGCTCGCGCACCGGTCGATAGATCATGCCGGCCTGGCAAAAGCGGCAGCCCTCGGTGCAGCCGCGGGCGACTTCGATGCTGACCCGGTCGAAGACCGCCTCGGCCTTCGCCACCGGAAAGTCGTCGGGGAAGGGGTGCTCGGCGAGGTCGGCGACCACCGCCCGCGTCACTCGGGGGGGCACCTCGGGGAAGCGCGGCGCACCCACCACCAGGGCGCCGGTGAGCGGCTCCTCGACCAGGTGGTAGAGAGAGGGCGCGTAAAGGCAGGGGTGGGCGCCGACCAGGCGCCGCAGACGTTGCTCGCGCGGCAGGCCGGCACGCACCAAGTGCTTGTAGTCGAGCAGCAGATCGGCGAGCTCGTCCTCCGCCTCGCCGACGAACAGGAGATCGAAGAAGGGCGCGATCGGCTCGCCGTGGGTCGCGGTCGGGCCGCCGCCCAGCACCAGCGGATGCTGGTCGTCGCGCTTCTCCGCGCGCAGCGGAATCCCCGCCAGGTCGAGCAGCGTGAGCACATTTGTGTAGGTCATCTCGTACTGCAGCGAGATGCCGATCACGTCGAACTCGGCCAGCGCCCGCCCGTTCTCCAGCGACACCAGAGGCAACGCATTCGAGCGCAGCTCGGCCTCCATGTCGGGCCAGGGCGTGAAGGCGCGCTCGCATGCGATCCCCGGATGCCGATTCAACAGTCGATAGAGGATGCGGGTGCCCAGATGCGACATGCCGATCTCGTAGACGTCGGGAAAAGCGAGACAGATCTCGACCTCGGCAGCGCCCGGCTTCTTGCGAACCTGGTTGTACTCACCGCCCACATAACGGCCCGGCTTCGACACACGGCTCAGCAGCTCTGCATAGGGGTGGCGCATCAGGATCTCCGGCTGAGTGGATCTTGGGGCACGCGCGGACCAGACGCCAGCACCCTTGTCAGATTCCCAGCGACCCCAAGTCGTCGCCCAGCCAGCCGCGCAGCCGCGCACGCGCCTCTTCCGAGGGATCCTCGACCGGCTCCACGCGGAACTGATCGGGCGGCCAAGGCGCCAGCACCAGCTCCACGTCGCGCAGCATCCCGCCGCGCGCCAGAGTGATGCGAATCATCTGTCCCGAACGGCGCTCCATGAAGCGCTCGCGCAACCCCTCTTCGGTCCAGGCACGATGCCCGTTGATGGCGATGATCTCGTCGCCGACATAGAGGCCGGCGCGCGCGGCAGGCGTATCGACCCGCACCCGACTGACGATCGCCCGACCCGGCACGTCGCGCACGTCGATGCCGATCTGTCCCCCGGGCGGCGGACCGCCGTCGACCGAGCGTTTCCAGCCCGCAACCAGGCGCAGGCCGAAAGGCGCCAGATGACGCTCGAAGTCGATCTCCTCGGTGCCGTGCACGTAGGCGTCAAAGAAATCCCGCATCGATTCGCCGGCGACCGAATCGACTACCTCGCGAAAAAGGTCGCGATTCATTCCGCCGTAGTCGTCGCCCTGGTAGTCGCGGTACAGTGCGCGCATCACATCGTCCATGCTGCGCTCGCCGCCCGTGATGCGACGGATTTCCAGGTCGAGCATCCAGGTCACCAGGCTGCCTTTCAGGTAGTACGAGACGGTCGAATTCTGCGACTCCTCGTCGGCACGGTAGAACTTGATCCAGGCGTCGAACGACGCTTCCTCGAGAGTCTGCACCTTGCGCCCAGGCGCCTTCAACAGGCGGGCGATCTTCTCTCCGAAGAGATCGAGAAGCTGACGCGGCGAGGTCAATCCGGCGCGCATCACCAGAAGATTGTCGTAGTAAGCGGTGGTCCCCTCGGCCACCCACAACAGGCGCGTGTAGATCTCTTGCGTGTAGTCGAAGTTGGAAAAGGTGTGGGGACGGATCCGCTTGACATTGAATACGTGAAAAAACTCGTGACAGACCAGGGAGAGCCAGCGACGCCAGTATTGCTCCGGCGAAATCAACGCATATCGCGAGAGCAACAGAGCACAGGAGTTGTGGTGTTCCAGCCCACCGAAGCCGGTGTCGGTGGCGTGCACCAGAAAGGTGTAGTGCTCGTAGGGCACCTCGCCGAACATCCGCAGCACGGTTTCCGTGATCCGCTCCAGATCGGGGGCCAGGGCGCGGACCGAGATCTCGCTGTGGCCGCTGAGCGCCACCCGGTGCGGGACTCCCCGCACCCGGAACTCGGCGACACTCTGGTTGCCCAGCATGATCGGCGAGTCGACCAGATCGTCGAAGTCGAGCGCCTGGTAGCTGGTCTCGGTTCCCGGCACGAGGGCGAGCGCGGTGGAGATCCGCCGCCACGACTCCGGCAGCTCGAACTCGATGATATGCGGCAGATCGGCCCGACCGTCGGCCCACATGAAGAGCCCGGCGGGCGAGATGAAGGCGCGATCGGCATCGACGTAGGAGCTGCGCACGCTCTTTTCAAAGGCATAGACCAGGTAGCGCACGGTGATCCGCTCTTGCGCGCCCTCGAGCTCGACGCGCCACACGTTCTTCGAGCTCTTGTGCACCGGCAGCGGCCCGCCGTGGCCACGCACCGCGACCTCGTGCACGTGCCGGGAGTACTCGCGCACCAGGTATGAGCCGGGGGTCCAGATCGGCATGATCAGATCGAGAGTCGGTCCTTCGGGGGCCGGCACCGTCATCTCGACCTCGATAAGATGGCGGTGGACGTCCCGGAAGACCACCCGGTAGCGGGTGGCGAGCTCCGGAACGCTGTCGGGGAGGCGGTACTGCACTCGGTTCTCCAGGCGAAACGGGCGGTGGTCGAAACTGGCGAGTATAGTGATCGGCGGACGGACCGGCCCGGATCACTGCACGGAGTCACCACCATGGGCGAAATCGAACGCATCCACCACATCGGCGTCGCGGTCGCGTCGCTGGAGGAGGCGATCCCCTTCTATCGCGACGTGCTGGGCCTGAGGCCGGCACCGATCGAAGAGGTGGCCGACCAGCAGGTGCGGGTCGCCTGCTTCGAGGTCGGGGAGAGCCGCATCGAGCTCCTGGAGCCGACCTCGCCGACCAGCCCGATCGCCGCCTTCCTGGACCGGCACGGTCCCGGGATCCATCACATCGCCTACCAGTGCCAGGACCTGGCCCAGCGGCTGCGAGACTTGACCGCCGCCGGCGTACCGTTGATCGACCGCGAGCCGCGCGCGGGCGCCCACGGGATGCGGATCGCGTTTCTGCATCCCAAGGGGACGGGACGGGTTCTGACCGAGCTCTGCGAGGGCGACTAGGACCCGGGACCGTGCAGCAGCCAGCGCCGCGCAACCTGCTGCAGCCGATCGCGGTCGAGGGCGCGCCATCCTTCGACCTCCGAGATCAGCTCCTCCAGCAGGCGAGCGGCATCCGATTCGCCACGCTCCACCAGTGTCTCCAGCGCCGCGCGGGCTTCGGTCAGCGCGGCGCGCGGGGCGTTGCTTTCGCCGCCGGAACGGGATTGTTCGATCGCCTCTTGGCCATGATCGAGGCGCAGCAGGGTCTCGCCGAGATCGAGTCCGCCCTGACCGGCCGATCGAATCTGAAGCTCCACGCTCTGTTCGTCGGGGCCGCGCAGCGTGGTCGTCCTCATGTGGCGGTGGTCCACGTCTTCGATCCAGTTGTCTCGGCCGTCGAGCCTGACCAGCGCGTTTCTGCCGGTCAGCGACTCCTCGTGCAGTCCGATCGCACCGAGGCCGTCGCCTCCCAGGCCGACGGCCGCATCCCCTCCCTGGTCGGAGGTGGCGATCTGCAGCCGGTCGCCGACCGCGGTGACGGTGATCTCGGAGGCCGTCAGCCCGGCCACGGTCAAGGCCCGATCGACCGCGGACTCGAGGGCGCTGGCCAGATCCTCGGCCGATTCGTAATTCCCGCATAGAGCGTGGGGGTGAACACGTGGGAGTGGTCGAGAGCCACTGAGAAGGTCGTGCGCTCAATGACCAGCGTAGAGCTGAAATCCAATTCGTCGCCGAGGATGATCGCAGGCTCCGCCTCGCGCGTGATCTCGATCGTGCGCTCGCCGTGCTCGAGCGTCACGTTGCGCGGCTGCGAGAGGCCGAGGCTGGTGTCGCTGAGGTTCCAGAAAGGGTCGCGCGGCCCTCTCTCGCCCGAGCCGGGCTCGGGCAGGGCGCGGGAGTCGCCGGTCCCCGCCACCACGCTCCACGTGCCGGCGCACTACCCGACCATCCAGAGCGGCCTCGACGCCGCCGTGCCGGGAGACACGGTGCTGGTGGAGGCGGGGATCTACACCGGGCCGGGCGACCGCGACCTCGACTTCGGGGGGATCGACTTGGTGCTGCGCTCGGAGCTGGGGGCGGGGGCGACGGTGATCGACGGCGAAGGATTGGGGCGTGGCTTCTACCTGCGGCGCGGCGAGAGCCCGGCGGCGCGCATCGAGGGGTTCACGGTGCGGCGAGGCAACGGCGGCATCGCCTGCGTGGAGGCTTCGCCGACGATCGCGGAGTGCTACATCCCTAATCCGCCACCCCATCCGTGTCCCGGCCGATCATGCGACGATTCAACCCGCGATCGACGCGGCCAACGCCGGTGACACGGTGCTGGTCGCCGCCGGGACCTTCAGCGGCCCCGGCAACATCGCGCTCGATTTCGGCGGTGTCGAGCTGGTGCTGCGCTCCGAAAGCGGGGCCGACTCGACCGTGATCGATGGTGAGCGCAAAGGGCCCGGTGTGTTCTTTCTGAGTGGCGAGAGCGCCGCCGCCCGTCTGGAGGGCTTCACGATTCGGGGCGCTGTGGGCGGAATCGCCTGCGGCGGATCGTCACCGACTTTGAGCGCATCGTACGTAACTGGCGGCGCCACCGAATCGGGCGCGGGATTGTTCTGTTCCGAGCGCGCCGCCCCGCGGGTGGTCGATTGCGTGATAATCGGGAACTCGGCCCAATCCATGGGAGGAGTCCACTGCACCTTGGGGGGCGGCGCCGAGCTTCGAGCGGTGCGTGATTTCCAGCAACACTGCAGCCAAAGGCGGCGTAGTGTCGGCGGAGCGGATCTCGTTCGGGTCGTTCACCGATTGTGTCATCAGCGACAACGCTGCAACAGAACGCGATGGGGCCGGCCTCTTCTGGAACACTTGGTACGTGGATTCGCTGGCGTTCATCCGATGCGCGATCGAGCGCAACGGCCAATCGGCCGAGGATCGACACGGACTCGCCCTTCGGAACGCGCGAGTCGCGATGACCGATTGCGTAGTCGCACTCTACCTGAACGCCCACGCCCGGGTGCGTCTGGCGATCCACGATGCACGGGGAGCCGTGGTGCGCGTGCTGGTGGACCAGCCGCTGCGGCCGGGACGCCACTCGGTGGCCTGGGACGAAATCGGCTCGAGCGGCACGGCGGTAGCCTCGGGCCTCTACCTGGCGCGCATCGAAGCCGGCGGGGCGACCGAGATCCGACGGTTGGTGCTGGTTCGTTGGTTCCCATCCACGAATGCAGGTCTGCGGCTGCCGGAGCGCGACGGGCCCAGATGCAAGGCGGCGAAGCCGAAGGAATAGCAGGGCTATTTCGAGGTTTCGCCAACGCGGCAGATGGGTCCGTCCCGCCCGGCAGGCGCGGGGCTGCATTCGTGGATGGGAACTCGTTAGGGTCCGCGCCTCCGCGGCCCCGTCCGAGCCCGGTTACTCTGTGATGGAGCCGCCCCATCCGCGGGAGAAGACCGATGCGCCCAACCACCGCCTGGCCTCTGCTCGCCGCCCTGTTCTGCTGCGCAAGCGCAAGCGCGGCGGCGCCCTACGAGGCGACTCCGTTCTGGGAGTCGATCGAGTGGGACGGCGCGCAGCGCGAGTTCCTCGTCTACCAGCCGCTGGACCTTCCTCCCGGCGACCATCCCCTGGTGTTCTCGATTCACGGCGGCGGCGGCAACGCGGTCGACCACATGGATCACCGAGCTGCCCATGAAGGCCTGCTCAACGCCAAGGCGGACGCCGAGAAGTTCCTGGTGATCTACCCGCAGGGCGGACGAGAGTACCGTGCCCAGGTCCCGAAGCGGGGCTACTACTGGAACGACTGTCGCAACTTCGAGGAGCAGCGCAAGGGCGACGATATCGGCTTTCTGCTGGCGCTGCTCGACTGGGCCGAGGCGAATCTGGAGCTCGATCCGACCCGCGTCTTCGCCGAGGGGATCTCCAACGGCGGGCACATGACCACGCGCCTGATCACCGAGGCGCCCGAGCGTTTCGCCGCCGCCGCCATCGTCGCCGCGGCTCTCCTGGCCGATGGGGAGAGCGAATGCTCTCCGGCCTTGCCGCGAAGCCCGGTGCCGGTGCTCTACCTGCACGGCACGAAGGATGCGCTCGCCCCCTACGGCGGCGGCGAGACCGCGGGGGGACGCGGAAGCACCATCGGCATCCCGGCGACACTCGACCACTGGGCGGAACTGCACGGCGCGGACCTCGTCCCGCTGGGCGAAGTTCTCCCCAACCCGATCCTCTCCGACCACTGCCGGGCCGTCGCACAGCACACCGGTCCCGATGTCTCGTTTCTCACGGTACTGGGCGGCGGCCACGCTCTGCCCGGACCGACCCAACATACATGGTTCTACCGGGTGGTCTTCCAGACCGGCTGGAAGTGCCAGGACTTCTGCGCGGCCGATCTCATGTGGGCTTTCTTCGCCGGACGGTAGCCGCAGAGCGTCGTACTTGCCCCCTCTCTCCGCATCGCCGATCGTAGGGCGATGCGAAACAGACATCGATCGAACCGCAAGAGACGCGTGCGAAGCAGCGCACTCCTCTGCGCGGTGCTGCTGCCGGTGCTCACCGGCTGCGCCGGCGTGGCCATCAATGTCGACGGCCACGCTCCCGCGCTGCTCGGTGTGAGCCCGGAAGCCACGGGCGAGACCTGGCACGGATCGTTCTCCGGCGGAATCGCCTCGACCCATCGCGTGCGGCTGGCTCGCGCCGAGCAGGACGATCTGTGGATCTTCGAAGGAGCGGGCCCCTTGGTGGTCAACACCGAGCCACGAATTCGTGGATCCTCGGGGGGATGGATCCGGGGCGATCTCGGGGTGCTCTCGTTCGTCGACCTCTCAGTCGACCGCTCGGCCGACGCGCCCTTGCTCTTCGGCGCCAAAGTGCAGGCGATCGGCGCTCCGGAGTCGGTCCGCGATCCCGGCTTGAAAGTCGCGTTCGCGGTGCGCCATGGCCGCGGCACCGATCGCGACGACAACAAGCAGCAGATCGAAAACGCTCACGATGGCAACGAGTACGAACGGGTGCGAGCCCGGACCCACGGCACACTGACCCAGGGCGGTTTGATCCTCGGCTACCGCACCAGTCCCGAGTTTCTGCTCTACCAGGGCAGCGCCCTGGCCCTGGCGACCTCGAAGGGGGAGCTGACGACGGAATCGGAGACGATCCCGCTGAGCGGCGAAACTGAAACATTGTCGCTCTCAGTCGGCGTCAAACGACACTTCAGCGCGAGCCGCTCAGGATTCGTGCAGCTCGAGGTAGGACACGGCTGGGCCTGGATGCAAGAGGGACCGACGCACCAAGGACCCGCACTGCGCTTCGGGGTCGGCGCCTCCTGGTAGTCAGAATCAGCGCCGCACCAACACCGCCAGTGCCTCGACATGGGGGGTCTGGGGCAGCATGTCGAAGAGCTCGACCGGCCGCTCGAGGCGGTAGGGTCCCTCGGTCAGCGCTCGCAAATCCGTCGCCAGGGCCTCGAGGCTGCAGGCGATGTGCAGGATGCGCGACGGCGGACTCTTCAGCAAGGCAGCGAGGGTCTCGGCGCCGAGACCTTTGCGCGGCGGATCAGTGACCACCAGATCGAGCGCGCCGAGCCCGGGGAGTAATGTCGCGACATCGCCTTCCGAGAACTGGACGGCAGGGTGGTTAGCCGCCAGGCGCCGCGCCTCGAGGATCGCCACCGGCGACGATTCGACGACCAAGACTTCGGATGCGCCGGCATCCGCGAGATCGAGGCCGATCAGCCCGATGCCGGCGTAGAGATCCGCCACCCGAGCGCCGCTCAGGTCGCCAGCCAACTCGGCCACGCGAGCGAAGAGAGCTTCGGCCACCTCGGTGTTGAGCTGGAAGAAAGTGGTGGTGCCGAGCCGGACCTCACGCCCGCGGATCGTCTCGCGCACCGCGCCCGGGCCGGCGACGACCCGGGTCTCGGCGCCGAACACGGCGTTGCCGGTGGAGGGCTGGATATTGAGAGCCAACGAGACCGAGTCGCCGAGAGCGCGGCGCAGGCCCCCGAAGAGCTCCTCGGTGCCGCGCTCCTTGGGCGAGACGATGGTCACCAGGACCTCGCCCGTGCGCACCCCGGCGCGCAGCGCAACCCGGCGTAGCACGCCATGCCCCCAACGCTCGTCGTAGGGCGCGGGGCGCAGCTCGGCCACCACCTCGCGCACCGTGCCGTAGGCGTTCTGCAGCGGCGGCGCCAGCGCCGAGCACCAGTCGACATCGACCACCTCGTGGGAGCGCGGGCGGTAGTAGCCGATGCGGATCCGGCCACGGTGGCGCTCGACCGGCAGCACGGCGCGATTGCGGTACTGCAGCGCGTGCGGCGCGGGATGGATCGACTGCACCTCGGCGAGGCCCGCCAGAGCGGTGCGGGCCACCTCGGTCTTCCACTCGGCCTGGGCGCCCTCGGTCAGGATCATCCAGGGGCATGCGCCGCAATGGCCCGCGATCGAGCAGGGGGGCTCGCGGCGATCGCGCGAAGCGGTGATCACCCGCTCGACGATCGCCTTGGGGGGACGACCGGGAGTCGAGACGAAGAGCGCGGTGACGACGTCGCCCGGCAGGGCCCCGTAGACCCGAGTCGGTCCCAGCGAGCTGTGCGCCAGACCGGCACCGTCGGGGTGCAGGGCGTCGACTTCCAGGTTCTCGCGGGTGGGACGTCCCATGGCTTGCGGGAGATCGGGGGGTGGGGAAGAATGGGGTATGCGAGTTACAAAGGTGTACACACGAACGGGCGACGACGGCAAGACCGCATTGGCCACCGGCGAGCGGATTTCGAAAGGAGCGGCCCGGATCGAGGCGGTGGGCACGGTGGACGAGCTGAACTCGGTGCTGGGGCTGGCGCGGGTGCGGGTGCGGAAATGGGACCAAGAGATCGAAGCGCGTCTGGGTGCGGTGCAGAACACGCTCTTCGACCTGGGCGCGGGTCTGGCGACGCCGCGGCGGGAGCGGCCGCAAGGGATGCCGAAGGTCGGACCGGAGGCGATCGCCGAGCTGGAGTCGTGGATCGACCAGGTCAACGCCGAGCTACCGCCCTTGAAGGAGTTCATTCTGCCGGGCGGCGGCGAGGCCGGGGCGACGCTGCACCTGGCGCGCTGCGTGGCACGGCGGGCGGAACGGGCGGTGGTGAGACTGCAGGAGACCGAAGGGGAGCCGCTCGGAGGAGACGAGCTCGGCTATCTGAACCGCCTCTCCGACTTGCTCTTCGTGTGTGCGCGCCGAGCGCCGCGGGCCGAGGGAAGCGCCGAGACCAGCTGGAAGCCCAGTGCCTAGGGTAGTCTGCTCGGCGAACGGAGCCCCCATGCGAACCTATGAAGAGGTCATCCACTCCCTGCACGCAGCCGCGGCCAAGCACGGCATGCAGATGTTCGATCGGCAGAGCTGGATCGACTACGTGACCCTCGACCGCAGCTACCGCATCATGGCGGTGACCAAAGGCGACGAGCCTCCGCACCGCGTGCGCGCCGAGCTGAGCTTTCCCTGGCCGGCGAAGTACACCGTGGAGTCGACCCACGGACCCAACTGCTGCATGTATCACGCCCCCGAGGACCGCTGCCCGCACCAGGAGCTGAGTCCGGAGGCCGTCGTGGCGCTCGATATCCGCTATCTGCTCGACGTGCAGGACGCGGCGGCTGCGACCGAGCTCGGGGACTCGGTGCGGGCGCTCCTGGAGCGGACTTTGGAGTACGACAGCGCGCCCGAGATCCACTTCGCGATCGCCGAGGGGGGGACGGGACCGGTGGCGGTCACCGAGCTTTCGGCGACCACGATCTGGGACATCGACGTGTCGGAGGAGATCGACTTCGGCCCGCCGATCGAAGAGGTGGCCAACGTGCTCACGGCCTTGTTGGCCTCGGAGCTGCTGCCGAAGGAGACGGGGAAGGGCGAGGGCTAGCGCTCGGCGCAAACGCGCAGACCGCGCTCGGCGAAGACCCGATCGGCCTCCAGCAGATCGTGGTCGAGCAGGTGCTCGGGCTCGACCCAGCGCAGGCGCGCGTGCACCTTCGCCCGCGGCGTGCCGGCACGGATCGCGGCCTCGAAGAAGTAGAGGCGAAAGGGGGGACGGTCGACGGTGCCGAGGCAGCGCCCCGGCACGACCTCGACGTCGAGCTCCTCCGAGAGCTCGCGGACCAGGCACTGGTCGAGGCTCTCTCCGCCACGCCTCTTGCCGCCGGGAAACTCCCACTTGCCGGGATGGGTGCCGTGGCCTTCGGGCCGCTGGGCGAGCAGCAGGCGACCGCTGTCCGCGTCACGAATCAGGGCGGCGACCACGGCGGCGGCGGCGACCTGAGGGCTCATCCGCCGAAGTAGCTCATGCCGCCCTCGGGGCGGACGAAGCGGGCAGCCTGGATCGCGTGCCCTTCCCACTTGCCAGTGGCGGCGCGGGCCAGAATGGCGCACAGCTCGTCGTCGCTCGCGCCGCGGCGCATCGGCGTGGCGAGATCGGTGTCGTCAAGGGCGAAAAGGCAGGCGCGGATCTTGCCGTCGGCGGAGATTCGGATCCGATCGCAGGACTCGCAGAAGGGCTCGGATACCGATGCGATGATGCCGAAGCGGCCGGCGCCGTCGGCGAAGCGGTAGAGGCGGGCCGGGGCGCGGTCGTCGCCGGGCGGGATCGGCTCGATCGGCCAGCGGGCGGCGATCGACGCGCGGATCTCGTGGGCGGGCACGACCTTCTCGCGCTCCCAGGCGCGCTGCGCATCGAGCGGCATGTACTCGATGAAGCGGACCTCGTAATCGCGCTCCCGCGCCAGGCGGGCGAGATCGAGCACCGTCTCTTCGTTGTGGCCGCGCATGACGACGGTGTTGATCTTGACCGGACGCAACTCCGCGCGGGCCGCTGCGTCGAGGCCGCGCAGCACTTCGGGAAGGCGGTCGCGGCGAGTGATGGTGGTGAAGCCGGAGCGCTCGATGGTGTCGAGGCTGACGTTGACGCGATCGAGGCCGGCGGCGCGCAGCGGGGCGGCGAAGCGCTCCAGGCTGACGCCGTTGGTGGTGATGGCCAGATCCTCGACGCCCGGGATGGCGCGGCAGGCGGCGACCAGCTCGAGGATGCGCGGGTGAAGGAGGGGCTCGCCACCGGTGATGCGCACGCTCTTGACACCCATCGATACCGCCAGACGGATCACCCGCGCGTACTCCTCGACGCGCAGCATCTGCATCTTCGGCAACCACTTCACACCCTCCTCCGGCATGCAGTAGACGCAGCGCAGGTCGCAGCGATCGGTGACCGAGATGCGCAGGCTCTCCGCCGTGCGGCCGAAGCGGTCGATCAGGCGGCGCGGTGCGGGCGAGTCCGTGGTGGCGGACCCTGTGGAGTCGGCGGAGCGGGGCATGGACTCAGTATAGGCGAAGCCGGGCGCTGGCTGTTAACGCCGCACTGCCCGCTCCCCATTGCCCGGTCCTCCCTAGGCCCCCAAGTCGGATCGCGGCGCGCCCGGAAATCAGCACGGCCAGCGCGGATGCCGGTCGCAAACCTGGTCTTCGATGGCCGGATCGCCGGCACCGACGCAGGGGGAGTCGCGAGCGAGCAGATGGTCGAAGCCCGGAAGCGCTCGAAATCGGGGATCGGCGTCGATGTTGCCGGTGCCGGGATGGTCACCCTGCACATCGCTGTAGGTCACGGTCGGGCTCGCGTCCTCGACGCAAATCTCCCCACTCTGGTCGTCCCAGAGCTTGCAGTTGCTGAGCGCGGGCGACGCACCAGTCAATAGCCTCTCACTCCACCGCCATACTGGGCGCTGTTCTTGGTGATGATGCAGTGCGACAAGACCGCAGCGGCATGGTAGCGACGAATTCCACCGCCTGAGTAGCCGGCGCCATTGCCGCGGACGATGCAACGCTCCAAAGTCAACAGTGTCGCTTGACTCCAGTCGGCTTCGATTCCGCCGCCGCCTTCGAGTGCCGTGTTGTCGCTGATCACACAATCAAAAAAGCCGGCGCGACATCTTCTCCACAGAAGGCTCCCGCGCCGTAGCGCGCAGCATTGTGGGAGATCCGGCAGCTCGAGAAGACCGGTGCGGAAGATGACTGACAGTAGAGACCCCGACCGCCGAGTGAAGGGGCGGTTCCGCAGACCGTAATCGCCTTGCCGCGGAAGTCGATCGACTCCGGGTAGGTGCCGGGCTGGACCAGCACCGAGTCGCCGGTGGCCGCGGCGTCGATCGCGGCCTGGATCCGGTCGTGCTCGACCGGGACGTGGGTGGTGGCCGCCAGCGCAACACCGACGGCGCCGAGAGCGGGCACGATCGGTCCCGGACGAGCGGGAATCGGAACGTCCATGAGGAGCTCCCTGGGTCACGTTTCGCGGCCGACGCCCTGCGATTCAACGTAAGAGCAAACGAAAGAAGGCCGCCCCGGCGTATGGCGCCGAGACGGCCCTCGATCGGTCTGGCGGGGTTGACGGGACTTGAACCCGCGGCCTCTGGCTTGACAGGCCAGCGCTCTAACCAAGCTGAGCTACAACCCCAGACAGAAAGCGGGAAGTTAGCAGCGGACCCGCGCTCGGGTCAACCGCAATCGGCCCTGTCCGGGGTGGCGGATCACTCCTCGGTCTCGACCCGTTGCTCGAACTGCTCGAGACGCTCGGTCAAGCAGTTGATCAGCTCGGAGGCCACGCCGATGATCTGCTCGTCGCTCAGCTCGTTCCGCTTCAGCTCCACGAAGAACCTGCGGGCGAGGATGCGGGCCGCACGCTCCGGGTTGTCGTCGGGGATTCGTATTTCACGCGCAACGATCGACACGTTTCTCTCCGCCAGGGTTGGGATGGGGTTGCGAGTGTAGCGCCCGCGGGCCGCTTGGGGTCGGCTCAATCGACCCTGGGGCGTGCGGAGGTCGGCTCGACGTGCCGGGTGTCGCCACCGGGGGCGGCGAGGGCGATCGACTCTTCGAGGGGAAGCAGCCGATCACCGGTCACTGCGATCAGCGCCGGACCGGCTCCGATGCCGCTCGGCAGGTCGAGCGTCGCCCGGCCGAGGTCATCGGTTTCGGCGCGCGCCAGCAGCAGCCGGCCGCGGCTGAGCGTGACCACCGCCCCGGCGACCGGCTCGCCCTCGGCCTCGACGCCGACCTCGAATTGCTCCTCCTCGAGCGAGAGATGGGAAGGCATGGCAGCATCGATCGAGGTCAGCGGAGCCGTCAGGATCGGCGCGTCGGGATCGCCCAACCAGAGGTAGATTCGCGCATTGTGGCTGCCGTACTGGCCCTGTGTGTCGATCAGGAACTCTCGGGCCCGGTTGAGCAGCGCACCGGCGCGCACCACGCCCTGGTCCAGGATCAGGCGGAAGAGCTCCTCGTCCAGTGCATCGTTGGGGACCGTGTAGGAGCGGCGCAGCGAGCCGAGCACACCGACCGCCTGCCCCCGGTCCATCCACGCCTCCCCCAGGCTGGTCGCCTCGTCGTCGTCGATCCAGCCGTTGTCGCACGAGACGTTGAAGACCATGCGTGCCCCGGGAACCACGTCGCCGACCGCGAAGTCCTGGTCGTCCGCCCCCCAAGTCTGCCAGTCGTCGGGACCGCCATAGCCGCGGTAGTTGATCAGCCCGGCGCCGAGCGCGAGGGCCGCCTGCACATCGGCGTTGACGGCACCGGCACCGCCATAGATGGGGACGAAGCTGAGCGCCTGGTTCTGGTGGGCCTGCACGATCCCATCGCTGAGGGCCGTGTAGCGCCCAGGGTAGCCGGCTTTGTGGGCCACCATCAGCACCGTGTCGAGATTCGGGCCGCCGGCGCGCTCCCAACGCATAGTGGCGGCGATCTGCTCCGCCAGCTCGCCCTCGGTCTCGGCGCAGAAGCGCCCCAGCGCCACGTCGGAGTAGAGGTCGTATCCGCCGACGGTGGTATACCAGTGTTCGGAGGGATCGCGGCCGCCGGGAAACACGGGAATCGAAGGATCATCGCCCGCGAAGAGCACATGGGTCGCGCCGCGCTCGTAGTGGTAGGCGATCCAGTCCTTGATGGCGAAGGGCTCGGCGCCGACCTGAGATACCGGCGTGATCGACACGTTGAAGCCGCGCCGGGTGCGCCACTCGGCCAGCTCTTCGAGGGCGGCGCCGGCGGCGAGATGATCGGCCGCCAGAACGACATAGCCGGGAGCATCGGCGGCCGGCCACGGCGATCGTTCGACCACCTTGAGCTCCCCGGTCAGCTCCGCTTCGGGGAAGTCGATCTGGATGCGGGCGATCGAGAGCAGCTCGAGGCCCCGTTCGGTCACCCGCAGAGGATCGACGCGCAGCGCGGCCACCCGGCGAGCGCCGCGTTCGGCCACCGGGCCGAGACGAATCGGCCGCCGGTCGGCCGGCAGAAGCGGCAGCCCGCTGCTGTCGCGGGCCTGGCGCGGCTCTTCCCAACCCTCCAGCAGGCGGGTGCTGGCGGCGCGCACGTGCAGCACCGCACGGCGCCCCGGCGGCACCTCTACGAGGCGCGTGAGACGGGGCAGAAGCGGTGCTCCGGGCGCCCCCTGGAGCGTCGCGCTCTCCATCCGATAAACCCTGCCCTCGGGCTCATCGACCGCCTGTAGATCGCCCGCTTCCACCCAGATCACGTAGGTGGCCGACTCGTCCCGGCGATCGACCTCGCCAAAAAAGGGCGCCGCCGGCGCGCTCGCGCCGATCGCCACCAATCCCATCAGCAGTGCCGCACAGGCCCGTGCCCATCGAGTCATCGATCTCCTCCACGATTCCTGGTGCGGAGCTCTCCTCGCGAGCTCCCCAACGCCCCGATTCGAAAGCCTAACCCGAGCTTCTCACTGCATGATCTCCAACTCGAAATCGTGCTGATCATAGACCACGCCGCCGACCGAGATCGACACCTGCACGCCGTAGAAGCCCGCGGGTGCACGCGAGTGCACCGGTCCCTCCACTCGCGCCGCATCGAGTCCCTGCGCGTCGATATAGAGAGTGTCGAGGTTGGCCACGAAGCTCGGCCCATCATCCGGCAGCGAGACCAAGGTCTCGCGCACGATCGGCCCCTGGATCTGCAGATCGGGGTTGAAGACGTCGACCTGCATGCCGAACACCTCGCCGGCCTGAATCCACGTCGAGTCGGGCACCACCGTCAGCTCGAGGGTGTGGGTGAAGGGCAAGGCACCCAGATCCGCCACGCTGCCGTCGGCGTCGAGGGCGGAGCCCGGGTAGCCAGCGTCGATCATCGGCGAATGCGGGCTCAGCGCGAAGCTGGTATCGGCAAACTCGGGGTTCAGCTCCAGGTTGGATGGATCGGGAATCATGCCCGCCACCGACTCCGCTTCGTTGTTCCAGAAGTTGTTGTAGATCAGCACCGGCAAGGCGCTCTTGACTTCGAAGGCCGCACCGCTGCGGCCCTGCACCAGGATGTTGTTGGCCACCACCGCCTCGGCGGACTGCACCATGATCCCGGAGCCCTCGGCGGCCAGATTGCCGACCAGGGTGTTGTTGGCGATCAGCAGCTCGCCGCCGTCGGAGTAGCGCAACGCGCACCCACCGCCGCGACTGTCGTTGGCCAGATCGCTCGCCTCGTTGCCCACGAAGAGATTGGCGTAGAGCGTGCCGCCCACGTCGTCGCCGGTGGCGTAGAGCCCGCCGCCGTGGAAGGGCGTGGTGTTGGCATCGAAGCGGTTCAGGCGAATCGAAGGCGTCGCGCTCTGGACGTAGAGCCCTCCGCCGCCCGATCCGGTGGCCTCGTTGAGCAGGAACTCGTTCTCGAACACCGATGCGGATCCGAGGGGATCCAGACCGTCGCGCACGATGGCCACCGCTCCGCCGGCGTGATCGGAGATGTTGTCTCGGAAGTGGTTGCCCTTCAGGTAGAGCGCGGCGTCGGTGGCCATCAGGGCGCCCCCTTCGAGCACCGCCTGGTTATCGATGAAGGTGTTGTTCATGATTCGGGCCGCGCCTCGGAGCACCGCGAGCGCACCGCCGCCGTCGAGGGTCGCCATATTGTCGATGAAGTGACAGTTGATGATGGTCGGCGAGGCGCCATTGATCAGGATCGCCGCGCCCATGTCGGCCGTGTGGCCCTCGAAGCGGAAGCCGTCGACCGTAGCCGCCGCACTCTCCGCGTTGCCGATGGTCAGCACCGGTTGGCCGATGATGCCCCTCAACGCGGTGCTATCGGGTCCGCCGCGCGCCACCAGTACGATGTCCTTGCCCTCGAAGTTGAAGGGTCCGGTGAAGGTGCCCGGCGCGACCAGCACCTGGTCGCCATCGAGGGCGCTTGCGACGGCGTCCTGGATCGTCGGGAACTCTGCCGACGGCACATCGAGGACCTGGCTGGAGGACATCGAAGCCTGGGGAGTGTTGCCGGCGAACCCGAGGTTGATCAGGCCACCGTTGGGCACCGGCTCGACCAGAGGATCGTTGTAGGGATTGATGCCACGGTCGATGCAGGGGCTGGAGGTCGAGTCGGCGACGAACTCTTGCGCGTCATCGTGCCAGCTGCCGTTGGTCGACTGCAGGTGATAGTCGAAGGGCGTGCCGCCGACGAAGAGCGGATCTTCGCTCATGTCGCCGCCCCCCGGCGCCAGGCCTGCGTAATCGTGAGGTTCGTGTCCCCATACATCGTTGCGCCGCAGCTCGGCTGCCGACCCGGGCGCGGCGTAGATGCCCTCGGCGCCCTCATTGGCCGCCACGATCGTGTTGCGAATCGCCGGATAGCAGTCCCCGGTCAGGAAGAGCCCGGCTCCGCGTGCGGCGGCGTGGTTGTGGGCAACCGTCACGTTGACGAATTCCGGCTGGCCGCCGGCCACGTAGATGCCGCCACCGTCGCGATTGGACTGGTTGCCCGCCAACAGACAGCCACGCAGCTCGAGATCGGAGCCATCCACGACGTAGAGACCGCCGCCGCCGCCGTCATTGGCGATGTTGTCCAGGAAGCGACAGTTCTCAATGGTCGGCGCGCCGCCCAACACCGCCACGCCGCCGCCCTGGGTGGCCAGGTTGTAACGGAACTCGCAAGCTTCGATCCGGATCTCGGCGTAGTCGAGCAGCAGCCCTCCGCCGCGGCTGCTGTTGCCACCTTCGAAGACCAGGCCGCTGACGCTGATCGACGGGTCGTTCACTCCCTGGATCCAGAGCAGAGGATCGCCCACCTGCCCGGGATCGCTCGGAGTGATGACCACCTCTCCCTCACCGGCGTCGCCGACCAAGTTGATACCGACGCCGACCATCACCAGACGCTCTGCATAGGTCCCCGGGTGCACCAGAACCGTGTCTCCCTCGCCGACCGCGGCCAGGCCTTCGGCGATGGTCGGGTAGTCGTCGGGAACCTCGACCACCTCGCCGATACGCTGCACGAATTCGTAGGCGCCGATATCGACACGATCACCTCCGCCCTCGGGCACGGGATCGCCCGGATCGCCGCGGTCGATCAGATTGGAGCCGGGCTGCAGACCGTAGAAGGGATCACTGTAGGTGTACTTTGGATCGCGTGACAATCGAGTATTGCTGTCGCCGAAGAGCAGGCCGCCCCAGTCGCCGCCGGGGGCGTTGGCGTAGCCGTTGCTGTGGGTGACGATGGCCAGCGATCCGGGTGCTCCATAGACCCCGATGCCGTTGCTGGTGCTCGAGATCGAGCAGTTGCGCACGGTCGCCGCCGCGCCTCCGCCCACGTGAATGCCGCCGCCGGCATTGAGCAGGCCGCTGTACTGGTCGTCGATGGTGCAGTTGAGAATGGTCGGGGCGGAGTCGGCTGCGTAGATTGCACCGCCCAGGCTGTCTGCGTGGTGGGTCCAGAGCACCGAGCGCAAGAGCTCTCCCGCGGCCTCCTCCACGAAGGCGATCGCTCCCCCTGACTCGGTGGCGAAGTTGTCGTGGATCTCGAGACGGGTCAACTGCGGGTCGCCACGGGAGACCAGAATGGCGCCTCCGAGCGGAGCGGAGCTGTCCATGATCTCGCAGTCGTGGATCGCCGGCGAGGCGTCGTCGAGCAGGATCGCCCCCCCCTCGACGCCCTCGCCGTTCCCTTCGCGGAAGGTGATGCCGCTGATCTCGACGGTTCCGGCGTTGATGCCCGACATGGTCAGGCAGCGCCGCGAATGATCGCCGTCGATGATGCTGACACCGGTCCCGTCGCCGATCAGCGACACCATCAGGCCGTTGATCACCACGTGCTCGTGGGTGGCGAAGTCGCCCAGGTGAATGGTGTCGCCGTGGGCGGCTTCGGCGAGCGCGGCGCCGATGCTGGCGTAGTCCGCGGGGACCTCGAAGCGCGCTCCCGGCGTGCGGGCCGCGGCCAGGGTTCCGGCGTAGGCGCCGAGATTGCGCCGCCCGCCGTTGGGGATCGGCTCGGGAGCCGGATCCAGCAGTGGATCGCCGGCGTCGATGCAGGGCGAGAGAGCGCCAGTCTTGCCCCTGAGCTCCTCGCCCTCGAAGTGTCCCGCCGGTGACGACAAGTGGAAGTCCCAGCTCGCGGCGGAAACGAAGAGCGGATCTGCTGAGATGCTGCCCGGCCCGGGGTCGATTCCATCGTAGTCGTTGCCGTTGTGACCCCAACTACAGTTGTACGAGAGCATCGGAGCCGCCGGCACGAGGACGCGCACTCCGCTGCCCTTGGTGCTGTGCGAAATGATGTTGCCGCTGATCGAGGGCGCCCCCCCCTGATCGACATAGATACCGCCGGATCCGCCGGGTCCGTTGCCGCCCTCGTTGTAGGCGATCGTGCAGTCGCGCAGCTCGCCGTCGGAGTCACGCCAGAACACTGCGCCGCCTTGGTAGGCCGCGGTGTTGTCGTGAAACAGCAGGCGCTGCACGATGGGCGCTGCGAGATAGACGCCAAGGCCGCCGCCGTAGCGCCCGGAGTAGTTGTTGCGAACGACGATATCGGAGAGCGCCGGGGAGCACCAGTTGCGCACGTAGATGCCACCGCCGTCGCTGCTGGAGGAGCAATCCTCGATGATCAGATCGCGGACGGTGGGATCCGCCCCTTCGATCAAGAGCCCGGCACCTCGCGTGTTGCTGCCCCGGCGCAGGGTGAACCCACTGATCCTGGTAGACGCGCTTTCGCCGCGGTGGATCCAGATCACGCTGGATGAGTCCCCGCCGTCGATGACGGTTAGCTCGGGACCGCCGCTGGAGCTCAGCTCCACCACCTGACCCATCAGGTCGAGGTTCTCGTGGTAGGTGCCGGGTTGGACGCGGATCAGATCGCCGCCCTGGGCGCTGTCGATGGCGGCCTGGATCGACTGTCCGGGCGAGACGTCGATCACGCGTGTGCCATAGTCGTACTCGTGGGCACCGATGTCGATGCGCGCCCCGCCGCCCGCGGGAGGCGGATCGTCGGGATCGCCGACATCGATGCAGGGGGATTGCTCCTGCAGCTGATAGGTGCCGGGCACGAAGAGCGGGTCGACCGAGAGGCTGCCGGCGCCGGGGGTCACGTCGACGTAGTCGGGCGTGTTGCCCCACACGTCGTTGTAGCTGGCGTAGACCGTCGCGCTGCCGTCGGCCCAGATCCCGCTCGAGGAGCTCTGTACCGCGATGCTGTTGCGAAACACCACGTCGGACGAGTCGAGGAAGGCGGCGTGGGCCCCGACGTCGGCGGAGTTCTGGTCGAAGGTGCAGCTGATCACGGTCGGCGCACCGCGGCTGGCCCAAATTCCGCCGCCGGCGGTTGCGGCGCTGTTGGCGCTGACCAGGCAGCGCTCCAGCCAGGGCGAGCTGCGATACGAGGCCAGCGCCGCCCCGTAATCCCCCGCCGAGCAGAGCTGAAAGTGGCAGTCGAGCAGCAGCGGCTGGGCGTCGTTGAGCGCGTACACACCACCCCCGGCCGCGGCCGCGGTGCAGCCGACGATGCGCAGGTTCTTCAAGGTCGGCGAGGCGCCGTTCAGGTGTACGCCGCCGCCGTTGTCGTTTGCGCCCGCGCTCAAGGTGAAACCGTCCAGCACCGAGCCCGGCCCTTCCGCGGACCACATCACCACGCAGGGATCGATGCCCCGGCCGTCGATGGTGGTGGAGTCCGGGCCGGCCGGCGCCCGCACCACGACCGCTTTCCCCTTGAAGTTGACGCGTTCGGGATAGCTGCCGGAGTCGACCAGAATCGAGTCGCCGGCGGCCGACGCGGCGTCGATCGCCGATTGAATCGTGCCGTAGTCGCCCGGCACGTAAATGCGGATGGCGAATGCGCTGGGCAGCATGGACAGAACGAGTGCGGCGGTGGCGAGTACTCGCATCGATGACTCCGAGGCTCAGGGCGCGGGACGGACGGGGACATCCGCTATCTCTGCAACTTGTGCGCCATATCAGAACCATCGCGCGCCAGCCGCCGGCTCCTTAGTCGCCCCGGCGCCTCCGCCGTGCCCGCCAGGCTCCGCCCACGCCCCTGCGCACTGCACGAAGTACGGTGTTTGACAGCGACTTCCGCCGCCTTCTCGGGTGCAAGCGCGAGCTCGCCACGAAGCGCTGAGAAGGCGAGCCGCGGCGGCGCGGCGGCCGATCTGTTCAGCGTTCGATCAGGCGAGGGGGAGCGTCGATGTGCGACGGCTGAACAGAGTCGCAGGGGCGGCTGCGCAGAGCGCGGACACGGCGCGCCGTGCTCCCCGGCCCGGGGGGTGGTGGGCGATCGCGGATTCGAACCGCGGACACAGAGCGTGTAAGGCTCCTGCTCTGCCTCTGAGCTAATCGCCCCCCGCTCCGGAGCTGTGGTCGCGAATCCCGATCAGAATCGCGGCCGGCACCAGCACGCAGTAGCCTATCACGAGCACGATCGGCGCAAAGGTGATCGAGCCCTGCGCCAGGGTCAGCCAGCCGCCGATGATGACCGCCAACGCGATGGCGAAGGTGATGTAGTTGCGCCGGTCGAAACCGAGGTCGTCGGCTTTGCGTCGGGCGCGGCTCTTGCTGGCTCGGTCCATGGTGGGCCGTCTCACGGAGTCGGAGGGAGGGTGCTCACGTTGCCGGAACGGTAGCCCTCCAGATCGATGGTCACCAAGCGAAATCCGGCCGCCCTGACAAGGGTCAGGATCTGCTCTCGTTGCGGCGAGCGCAACAACCGGTCGAGATCCTCGCAGGCGACCTCCACCCGCGCCAGCTCTCCGTGGTGACGCACCCGCACCACCGCGAAGCCCAGGTCGCGAATGGCCCGCTCAGCGCGCTCGATCTGCTCCAGCTTGGCGGCGGTCACGGTCGATCCCGCGGGGATGCGAGATGCCAGGCAGGGCTGAGCCGGCTTGTCCCAGTTGGGCAGCCCGGCGTGCCGAGCCAGCGCCCGGATCTCGGCCTTGGTCAAGCCGGTCTCGCGAAAAGGTGAGCGCACTCCCAACTCGGCGGCGGCGGCCATTCCGGGCCGGTGCCCGGCGGCATCGTCGACATTGGTGCCGTCGATCACGACGCCGCCCAGGTCGGCGCGCGCGATCTCGGCGATCAGGCTGTACATCTCTATCCGGCAGTGATAGCAGCGGTCGCCGGCGTTGGCGACGTAGGCGGGCCGGTCGAGCTCGGCGGAGCGGATCACGCGATGCGGCACGCCGATCCGCGCGGCCAGTCGGGCGGCCTCGGCGACCTCGGCGGCCGGCACCGCCGGCGACTCGGTGGTCACCGCCAACACCCGCTCGCCACCGAGTGCCTGGTGCGACTGGTGCAGGAGCAGGGTCGAGTCGACGCCGCCGCTGAAAGCGACCACCACCGAGCCGAGCTCGCGCAGGAGTCCCCGCAGGGCGGCGCCTCGCTCATCGAGCTGGCGCTGGGTCATGGCAGCGGCGGAAGCCACGCGACGCTCGCCGCGGCGACCACCGGTGGCGGCGAGATCTCGACCGGAAAGACCTCGCCCTGGTGGAGTGAGACCGCTCTCGGCTCCGCCACCGACCGGCCTTCCCCGTCGAAGAGGATCGCTCCGGTGGTGCCGATGAAGTCGAGACCGGCCAGCAGGCGCTCGGTGACCTGCGCCGGCGTCAGTGCGCCCTGGCGCCGCAGGTGCACCAGCATCCGCACGCAGTCGTAGGCGTAGGCCGCCACCAGGCCGGGCGGCTCGCCGGAGGCCTCTTTGCAGCGGCGCACGAAGTCGCGCGTGGCGGGATCGGTGGAGTGCTCGTTGAAGGGTGCGGTGAACACCGCGCCGCCCACGTACTGATCGCCGAGCTCGAGGGTCTCGTCGGCGAGCCAGCCGTTGGCTCCGAGCAGCACGGCGTGCACGTCGCGAAAGAGCAGAAGCGGCGCCAGGCGCGCCACGTGCGCAGCGGGCATCGGCATGAACACGCCGTCGGGATGCAGTTCCTTGACGCGCAGTGCGATCGGATCGAATTGCGGGGCCGCCGCGGGATACGACTCCGCGCCCAGCACCTGCCCGCCGCCGGCCTCGAAGAGCATCCGAAAGGCCGCCGCCACGGTCTCGCCGTAGGCGGTGTTGGCATGCACGATCGCGACCTTGCGGCAGTGGAAGAGATCGGCGGCGATGCGCGCCATGCGCCGCCCCTGAGCCTCGTTGGAGACGTTCAGCTGGAAGATGTTGCGCCCCAGGGCGGCGACCCGCCGGTCGGTGGCGGTCGGCGAGATCAAAGGGATCGCAAGCGCCTCCGCGACCGCGGCGGCACCGACCGCCACCTCGCTGAGCAGGGGGCCGACGATGCAGGCGACCGAATCGGTGTCGATCAGCTCCTTGGCGGCGGTCACCGCCCGGAAGGGATCGCCGGCGGTGTCGCGCACGAAGAGCTCGATCGGGTCGTCGCCGACGGCCAGCCGCGCCGCACCGACCGCCTGACGCCCGAGCTCGGAGCGGCGGCCGGTCAGAGGCAGCAGCAGTCCGATCCGGCCCTCTCGTTGCGCAGGCGCCTCGACAGCCACCGGGGAGGTCGGAGCCACCGGCTCGGACGGAATCGCCTCGGTTTCGATCACCGGCACCGGCGCGGGCGGCGGCTTGCGCAGCGGCCGCGGCGGCGGTGCCTGTCGGGCGCAGCCGGCCAGCGCCACGAGGGCCGCGCAGATGGCCGCCATGGTGCCGCGTCGACGTCCCAACGCGCGGCAGCCCGCAACAGATGGTCGTCTCACCGAATCACCTCAGGCCGCAGCTACTTGCGGCCGGTTCCCATGTCGCGCGGGTGGATCCGCCGCAGCACGCCGAGGATCGCCCGCTCTCGCTCTTCGCCCGTCATGGCGGTGAGATCGCCGACCTCGAACTGCGGCAAGGACTCGTCGGCCAGGATCGGACAGCCGGCACGCGCGGCGAGGGCGATGGCGTCGCTGGCGCGCGAATCGATGGTCAGGAGCTCTTCTTCCTGGCCGCGCAGCACCAGGCGGGCATGGTAGGTGCGATCCTGGTAGGAAGCGATCAGCACCCGCACCAGCTCCGCGTCGAGAGCCTCGAGAATTCGGATCGAGAGCTCGTGGGTCAGGGGACGCGGACAGGCCACCTCGCCCAGACAGATCTGCATCGCATGGCCTTCCGAGAAGCCGATCCAGATCGGCATGATGCGCGAACCGCCCTGCTCCTGCAGCACGACCACGGGGTACTCGCGTCGATCGTCGTGGAAGACCCCCGATATCTCCATTTCGGTCATGAGCGCTTCCTCGCTCCCACCGCACCCGCGCGCTGGGAAGAAGGTGCCGGGGGGCCTGCGCGCGGCCCTCCCAACACTCTTAGAATAGCGCCTCCGGGCTGAGGGTGCAGCGGGCGATCAGCTCGCGCTTTCCTTCATCACCCAGAGCTTGATCTCGACGACCACGTCGCGATGCAGGCGGATCGGCACGTTGTAGAAGCCCAGCACCTTGATCGGCTCCTCGAGCACGATCTTGCGCCGGTCGACTTTGATTCCCTGCTCGTCCAGCAGGCGCTGCACGTCGGCATTGCTGACCGAGCCGTAGAGACGGTCCTCTTCTCCGACCTTGACCGCGATCGTCACCGAGACGTCCTCGAGCTCCTTGGCGAGGACCTCGGCTTCGGCGCGGGCCTTGGTCTCCCGGCGCCCGCGGGTCACATCCTCGTCGGTGAGGGCGCGCCGATTGCTGGCGCTGTCGCTGATTGCCAGCCCTTTCGGGATCAATGAGTTGCGTGCGAATCCCGGTGCCACGTCGACGACTTCGCCGCGCTTGCCGAGAGTGGAAACATCTTCGCGAAGGATGACCTTCATGGTGTCCAGCCTCCTTGGCCCGTCGGCCGCCCGTCCCCTTCGTCGGGAGTGGCTGGTCGCCGAAAATCGAACCATGTGTCGAATAGCCCAACTGCCGAAACCGGCAGAAACAGTAAGTAGATCGAGGCCAGGATCAGACCTCCGAGCGCGGCCGCCCGCAACACGAGCGCCGCGCCCCTCTTTTGCAGGGAGAAGTCCATCACCGCCAGCCCCCGAACCCAGTAGACCGCGGTGCAGAAGAAGAGCAGATTCCAGCCGACGGTTCCGGCCCGCCCCAGGTCGACGATCACCAGCGAAAGCGCCGCGATCAACACCCAGACCAGACCGTCCCAGGGAGCGAAGCGCGCCAGCGAGGGCCGAGCCCGTCCCGGCAGAGGCGAGAAGCTGCGGTAGCCGGCGTGGACCGCGGCGGCAACGCCGAGCCAGATCGCCGCGCTGATCCCGACTCCGCCGCGCGCCAGGCGATGGGCCACGATGCGCCAGGCATCCAGGACCTCGCGCCGCTCCTCGTCTCCCAGGTTGGCGAAGCGACCGGTCTGCTGCTCCGCCCAGCGGATGTACTCCTCGGAGGTCCGCTGGATCGTCGCATCGTCGAGACCGAGCGCTCCCAACACCACGGCCATCAAGACCGCCAGGAGCACCCAGGCCGATCTGGACGAGGTCAGCGCCACGCTGAACTGCATGCTCGGTTTCACCGCCCGGCTCGCGCCCGCCCGCCCCCGTCGGCGCTCCGCGCGACGGGGTTCGGACGCGGCGCTACGCCGACATCTCGGAGACGTAAGGGAGCAGTGCGATGTAGCGCGCGCGCTTGATCGCTCTGGTCAACGCTCGATGATGCTTGGCGCTCGTGCCGGTGGTGCGGCGTGGGATGATCTTGCCGCGTTCGCTCATGAAGCGCTTGAGCAGTTTGGCGTTCTTGTAGTCGATATATTCGATCTGATTGGCGCTGAAGTAGCATTCCCGGCGCCTGAGCTCTCTTGCCATGGTTCCTCCTAGGACGCCTTCTCGGCGGCCGGTGCCGGATCGGCCTGCTCGCTCTCATCGGCGGCTTCTTGTGTCGGAGCCTCCGGTTCTGCCGGCGGCGCGGCCTCGTTCCGCTCCCTCTCCACCGCAGGCGACTCGGCAGGAGCGGTGTCCGCCGGCTTCGAGGGCTCGGTCGAAACCGACTCCTCGGCTGCCGCGGCCGCCTCGGCGTCGAGCTCGTCCTGCCGCAGCCGGGCCTGCTCGGCCTTGCGCTCGGCCTCCTCGGCCGCGACCTCGTAGGCACGATCGGCGGCCTGTGTGCGGGTCACCGCCAGGAAGCGCAGCACCGGCTCGCGCAGCCCGAGCTCCCGCTCCAGGCCGCGAATCGTCTCGCGGCCGATGGTGAAGCGGAAGACCGAGTAGTAGCCCTCGCTTCTCTTCTTTATGTCGTAGGCGAGACGCCGCCGACCCCAGAGGTCGAGGGTCTCGAGCTCCCCGCCGTGGTCGGCGAGATAGCCCTTGATCCACTCGACCTCACGGTCGATGGCCTCGTCTTCGAGGGCCGCATCGATGATGGCGACCATTTCATACTTGTTGGTCAACAACGGGATCTTCTCCTTCATGGAGTCTGCGCATGCCCAGCCATCACTGAATCGCGATCAGCGGGGCGATGACGAGCGCCACGACGCTCATCAGCTTGATGAGGATGTTCAGTGCGGGGCCGGCGGTGTCCTTGAAGGGATCGCCGACGGTATCGCCCACGACCGCGGCCTTGTGGGTATCGGAACCCTTGCCGCCGAAGTGGCCGCTCTCGATGTGTTTCTTGGCGTTGTCCCAGGCACCGCCGGCATTGGCCATGAACAGGGCCAGGAGCACGCCCGAAGCGGTCACACCGGCCAGCAGTCCGGCCAGCATGTAGGCGTCGTACGCTCCGACCGCCACCGGAATCACCACCGCCAGCAGCCCGGGCACGACCATCTCGCGGATCGCCGCCGCGGTCGAGATGTCGACACAGGTCTTGAAGTCGGCGGTCGCCTTGCCCTCGAGCAGCCCGGGGATGCTCTTGAACTGGCGGCGCACCTCTTCGATCATCTGGTTGGCCGCACGGCCCACGGCCTCCATGGCGAACGAGCTGAACAGGAAGGGCACCATGGCGCCGAGCAGAAGCCCGACCATGATGGTGGGATCGGCCAGATTGATCGACTCGACGTTGGCCTTCTTCTGGAAGGCGCTGAACAGGGCCAGCGCGGTGAGCGCCGCCGAACCGATGGCGAAGCCCTTGCCAATCGCCGCGGTGGTGTTGCCGACCGCGTCGAGCTTGTCGGTACGCTCGCGCACCGACTTGTCCAGACCGGCCATCTCGGCGATGCCGCCGGCGTTGTCGGCGATCGGGCCGTAGGCGTCGACCGCGAGCTGGATCCCGGTGGTGGAGAGCATACCCAGCGCCGCCATGGCGATGCCGTAGAGGCCCCCGCCCAACTGATGAGCGGCCAGAATCGCGAGGCTCAGAACGATCATCGGGGCCGCGACCGAGCGCAGCCCGAGACCGATGCCGCCGATGATGTTGGTGGCCGCGCCGGTGGTCGACTTCTCGGCGATGCCGTGGACCGGCGGGCGCGACTCGGAGGTGTAGTACTCGGTGATCAGGCCGATCGCCACACCCGCGATCAGGCCGACCGCGGTGGCGCCGAAGGCGCCCAGCGCGGTAGCTGTGATGTTGGGGGCCGCGACCGCGGGGAGCATCGCCTGGCACAGGAAGAACATCACCACCACCATGATGATGGCGGCGCCAAAGGTCCCGAGGTTCAACGCGGCCTGCGGGTTGCCCCCCTCTTTGGTGCGTACGAAGAAGGTACCCAGGATCGACACCACGATGCCGGCACCGGCGATGTAGAGCGGCAGCAGCACGTGATTCATCGACTGCAGCGCACCCAGCACCATGGCACCGACGATGGCGCCCACGAACGACTCGAAGAGGTCGGCGCCCATGCCGGCCACGTCGCCCACGTTGTCGCCCACGTTGTCGGCGATCACCGCGGGATTGCGCGGATCGTCCTCGGGGATACCGGCTTCGACCTTGCCCACCAGATCGGCGCCGACGTCGGCCGCCTTGGTGTAGATGCCGCCGCCGACGCGCGCGAAGAGCGCGATCGACGAAGCGCCCAGACTGAAGCCCGAGAGCACCGCCAGCGTCTGGTCGAGAGTGCTGAAGTAGCCGTTGTAGACGATGAAGAGCAGCGAGAGCCCCAGCACCGCCAAACCCACCACGCTCATGCCCATCACCGCACCGCCGCCGAAAGCGATGTCGAGAGCCCCGGCGAGCCCTTTCTGGGCCGCATTGGTGGTGCGTACATTCGCGGTGGTCGCGACCCGCATGCCGAAGAAGCCGGCCAGAGCCGAGCAGGTGGCGCCGCAGACGAACGACAGACCGACCAGGGCGTGACTGTCCGTGCTGCCGCTATAGGCCACAACCAGCGCCACCGTGACCGCGATGACGAAGATGGATAGGACCTTGTACTCCCGCCCGAGAAAGGCCATGGCACCTTCTTTGATGTGCCCGGAGATTTCGCGCATGGTCTCGTTGCCGGCGTCTTTCTTGCCGATCGACGACGATCGCATGAAGGCATAGAGCAGTGCCAACACGCCCGCGATGGGCACCGTAAAGAGCATCCCACTGGGGTCCATTCGTAGACTCCTCGTTCGCGAGCCTCTCTCCCGGCCCGCGATCCGTATCCGTTATCCGTTGTAACTGTTCATGACCCGGTCCAGCGTGGAGCCGGGAAGTTCCAGAATCAGGTTTGTCGCCCGCGACAGCATTTCGTCTGCGGCGGTTCGCTCGTTTTCTTCAAATGGGGAAAGGACAAACTCGGCGGCGTCGCCAGTCTTCGGTCCGATGCCGAGCCTCAGGCGCGGCACCGCGGCGCTGCCCAGTGCATTCAACACCGACAGGAGGCCTTTCTGACCCCCCGCCCCACCACGCTTGCGAATCCGCAGCGTGCCGAGGGGCAGATCGATGTCGTCACAGACAATCAGAATCCTCTCGAGCTCGTGGCCCCGGGCGGCCACCAGCGGCGCCACCGCGGCGCCACTCAGGTTCATGAAGGTGAGGGGCTTTTGCAGCAGCAGCCGCTCGCCCCGGCAGTGGGCGCTCGCCTCCAACCAGGGGCCGTTCCCCGATCGCCACGGCGCCTCGAGCGCCGCCGCGACCGAGTCGACGACCCGGAAGCCCTGGTTGTGGCGGGTGCGCTGGTAGTCGGGGCCGGGATTGCCCAGGCCGACGATCAGCGTGGGCGGCCCGCCTGGCGCCCGCGTCACTCCTCACCGGTCTCCTCGCCAGCCTCGGCCTCGGTGCCCTCTGCGGCCTCGCCCTCCTCAGCGCCCTCTTCGCCCTCCTCTTCCTCGAGGTGCACGCGCGGCGGATGCACCGACGCCACCGGACGGCTGAGATCGATGAGAGCCTCCAGACCTCCGGTATCGAGATCCGAGAAATGAAGCGCGTGGCCAATCAAGAGCTCGGAGATGTCGACGCGGATCGAGGTCGGAACCTCGGTCGGGGCGCAGTGCAGCTCGACGACGTTTGCGTACTTCTGCAGCACGCCCCCGTCCAGGCGGACACCCGCCGGGGTACCGACGAACTCCAGCGGCACCTTGCACACCATCTTCTGGCTCTCGTCGATGCGGATCAGGTCGACGTGCACGTAGCTACCGGTCAGTGGGTCGCGCGATATCTGGCGCACCACCACGTCGCAGCATCCGGAGCCCTCGATGTCGAGGTCGAACACGGTGTTGCTGCCGAGCTCGGTGTGGAGCCCGGCGTGGAGATCGCGCGCGTCCACCGAGACCGCGACCGACTCCTCGTCGCCGCCGTAGACCACGGCCGGCACTCGTCCCAGGCGCCGCAGTCGCTTCGCCGCCTGCTTCTTTCTCTCCGGCCGCTGCTGCGCGGCCAGGCTGAACTTCTGCATGGGTCTAAAGATCCCTCGGTTGGAGGTGCGCCCTAAGAGCGCTCTCAGCGGAACAGAATCGATATCGATTCGGCCTTGTGAATGCGGCTGATCGCGTCGGCAATGAGCGGCGCGACCGTCAAGTTCTTGATGCGATCGCCGTCCACCGTGTGCAGGATGGTGTCGGTGATCAGCGTGCAGCGGATGTGGGACTCGCGCAGCCGATCCTCGCCATCGTCGCTGAGCACCGCGTGGGTGCAGGTGGCGTAGACCTCGCGGGCGCCGCCCCCCAGCAGCGCGTCGGCCCCTTTGACGGTGGTGCTGGCGGTGTCGATCATGTCGTCGACGATGATGCAGGTGCGGTCCCGCACGTCGCCGATGATGTTCATGACCTCGATGTCGTTCGGCTTGGGGCGCCTCTTGTCGATGATCGCCATCTCGACCGACTCGCCGAGCTTTTGGGCGAACCAGCGCGCCATCTTGACACCACCGAGATCGGGAGAGACCACCATCGGGTTGTCGATGCGCATGCCCAGCAGGTGCTTGGCGATGATCGGTCCGGCATAGAGGTGGTCGACGGGGATGTCGAAGAAACCCTGAATCTGGTCGGCGTGCAGATCCATGGTCAGCACTCGGCTGGCGCCCGCGGCGACGATCAAATTGGCGATCAGCTTGGCGGTCAACGCCACCCGCGGCTGGTCCTTGCGGTCCTGCCGGGCATAGCCGAAGTAGGGGATCACCGCGGTGATGCGATCGGCCGAGGCGCGCCGCGCGGCATCGATCATCAAGAGGAGCTCGATCAGATTGCCGTCCGGCTGGTTGGTGGACTGAACGATGAACACGTCGGCGCCGCGGATGTTCTCGTTGATCCGCACGAAGCCCTCGCCGTCGCTGAAGCGGCGATGCTCCACGTTGCCCAAGGGGATCCCAAGATGCGCGCACACCGCTTCAGCCAGCGGTCGATTCGCTGTCCCCGACAGAACCTGCAGTTGCTTCGGCATCGATCCAACCCAAAAAAGAAAAAGCCCACCGAGACCGGATGTCTCGAGTCGCCAGGGAGGGGGAACAGGACCGCCGGGGCTCGGCGATTCGATCTCGGACACCGCCCTCGGCGGCGCCCCCTACACTCGGCAGCCCTCGGGGGAGAGGGCATCGCTATGGATAGATTTGGGCACGTCTCGTGCGGCCCGATGCACCCGGGAGCGCGCCTGGGCGGATGCGAGCCAAGCGGGGAGTATGGCGGGTCTTGGGGTGCTTGTCAAAGGGAGATTCGCCGCCGTTCACCAGAGTCGGGGCGACCACGCGCATCGAAGGCGCGCTTCCAACGGACGCGCAGATCGATTGGTGTCCGGGGGCTTCAATCCACCCGCCGCGGAAGATCCCGCGGCTCACCATCCGGCAACAGCTCCCATATCTCCTCTGCGTCGGCGTCGACGGCCGCCGGTTCCAGCAGCACCGGGCGGTACTCACCCTCGAAGTACATCTCGGCCTGGTCGACATAGTGCTTCGATCCGACGATGCCGGAGTTGCCGCCCGGCAGCACCATCCAGGCGCGGATGCCGCGCGGATCCATGTCGGCCACCAGTCGGAAGCCCGACTCCATGGGACTGACGGTGAACTCGCCGGCGTCGATCGGCCGCGCCGCCTCGGAAGCGGGTGGGTAGTCGTAGTCACCGCCCAACTCGTGGTAAAGACGCTTGGTGTGGATCTCGCCCCAGTTCCAGAGCGTCATCTCCTCGGTGCCGAAACGACCGGAGAGGAAGTCGAGGGCGGAAACGAGCGCCTCCAGCAACACTTCTTCTTTGGACTCCACCCGATCAGCGGTTCGCTGGTCGTCCCAGAGAGCGTCGCCGGTGCGCGTTTGCTCCGGATGCTCCAGCAGATTCAAAATGCCGTTGACGATGATGACGTCGATGAAGAACTCCGGCTCGATCTCATCGTCGAGCAAGCCGTGCGACATATCCAGCCACCAGTGGTGGAAGATCGACTGCTGGTACGATTCGCGGATCGCCCGTCGATCCCAGCTCTCGAGGGCGGCGATGGCCTGGGCGCCGCGGTCGCTCACCAGGTCGGGGCGGGCGGCGGCGGCGGCCGAGAGATGGGGCAGGAGGCGCGCGGCCAGCTCGACGGTGACGTCGGTCTGGGTCGCCATCATGTCGTCGATGCTTAGCGGAGTGCGCTCGATCAGCTCCTGGTGGATGCGCCGCTGGCGGAATCCGGGGTCGTGCCCAAACGAGTAGTAGACCGGATCGTTGGTGGTGCGATTGTCGAAGGCGTAGCCGGCCGGATCGTTGTTCGAGGTGGAGACAAACCCGCGCTGAGGCGAGATCGAGCTCAGGTAATCGTCGCGACCGAGCCGCCCGCGCCATTCCCAGAGCCCGCCGCCCAGACGCGGCCAGTAGGGCTGGAAGAGGTCCTTGAAAGCGCGCACCGGAAAGGTGCCGGTGACGGTGTAACCGATGTCGCCGTAGACGTCGGCCACCACCATGTTGGCACCGAACACGTCGATCGACTGGCTGGCCTCCAACGCCTCGGCGACGCTGGTCGCGCGCATGCGGCGCAGCAAGGGCTCGACGAATGTAGACTCCTCGAAGCCAACCCAGCGGTAGCTGAGCGCCCGGCGACCGAAGAGCGCGGTGCCGAGGATCGGGCCGTGGTGCGGCACGAATCGTGTCGTTGGATCTACGATCAGGTCGGTGCGATCGACCAGCTCGCCGTCGACATTGGCGTAGTAGGTTTCGTTGCGCGTTTCGATGTCGACGAAGCGGCCCATGAAGAACACTTTGTTCGGGAAGGGAAGCCGTTCCCAGAACAGATCGGAGCCGTCGACGGGCAGCACGGTGTAGGCCCACGCGGCGCGGCGGTTGAAACCGTTGGCGACCACCGGGCCGCCTGGAATGGTGACGCCATAGGATTCGATTCCGGCCTCGGGCGAGTCGAGATGCATCTCGTAGTAGATCGAGGGCAGCGGGGTGCCGACATGGTTGTCGGAGGCGAACACGGCGCGCCCGGAGGCCGACCGGTCGGCGGCCACGGTCCAGGCGTTCGAGCCGCCGGTCAAGAGCCACGGATTCTCGGCGACGATCCGATTCCATAGCTCGAGTGCGGCTTCGACCGCCTCTTGCAGTCCCTCGAAGAGGTCGCCGGCGGTGCCGGGAGAGCCGCCGGGCGGGATCAGACTGTCGTCGCCCGGCAGCGGGCCCTCGGGGCGCAGGTGGTCGGGGTACTCGCCCGGGTAAAGCGCCGGGACGGTGTCGGCGGGCGCGAAGCGGAACACGTCGGTGCGGACATCGGCGGGCACGGTGAGAGAGGCGATGGTCATGCCCAGGTCGACGTCGATCGCCTGCGTCAGAACGAAAACGAAGCCGCCCAGCGAGGCAATGGTGTCGTGGGGATCCCAGGGGAGAATCGACGCCAGATGGAGGCCGAGATCGGCATATTCGGGCGGGATCGGCAGGCCCGGATGGCCGTCGATGACCGCGGCGCGCCAGGCGTTGACGCCTTCGGTGTAGGCCGCGAGCACGGCGCGATCCTCAGGCGCGAGCCCCTCCCACATCAGGTCGGCGCCCCATCCGAGGCCCAGCTTGCGCATGTCGTGATCGGCGCTCACCGCGCCCGGGCCGAGAAGCTCCGCCTTGGTGCCCTTGATGGTGCGCCGGGTCACGTCCATCTGGAAGAAGCGATCGCGCGCCTGCGCGAAGCCCAGGGCCACCCAGACGTCACGTTCGGTCCGGGCCCGCAAGTGGGGAATCCCCCAGGAGTCGTAGACGATCTCGACCGGCTCCTCAAGGCCCGGAATGCTCAGGTCATGGCGGGGCGGTGGGACGCGGTCGAGGGCGCCGGCGGCAGGGGCGAAGGCGAAGGCCAGCAGGAGCGCGATGTGCAGGAAGGGAACGCGGAGCATGGCGGAGTCCTGGTCGAAGGGGCGGGGACAGGCTGGGCTCGTCTTCAACCCTACGTTCGCTTTTAGGGTTGTGCAATCCCTGGGGTTTCCCACGGTGTTTCGACTTGGCCCAGGATCCGCTCATAAACGACTTCCCATCTTGGCGCCCAGATGTGGCGCAGTTCTGGTCGATCGGTGCGTTCCGAAACCGGAGGAGCAGCGGCGCAGCTTCGAGGACTTCGGGGCTCGCCAATCGACCGGAGATGGGTCGAGGAACAATCGAAATGCACGAATCCGATCACTACCAGATCTCTCTGATGCCGCAGTCCTCGGTCGACCATCCGCATTCGAGAGAGTTGGAGCAGATAGGTCAGGTTCTAGATGCCAACCCAAAGCTGGTCAATCTCGCTGCCAGCGATCTGGCCCGGCGGCTTCGGCGTCCAGAGCGCGGTGCTCGAGGACTGTCCCCCTCTCTTGCACAAGGGCATAGCTGCTGAAGCAGTTCCACGGACTGAGCTACGGTGAGCTGGCATTCGAGCTGGCGGGCCCTATTTCGTCTCGGCTGTTCTGCGGACTCGAAGAGGGGCATCAACCAGGGCGTTGAGGACCTCGACCCAGTGCGGTTCGACGCCGCAGTCGTTGACGCAGCAATTCTGCACCCGACTGACTCCGGTCTGTCGTGGGATAGCGTTCGCGTCCTGGCGCGCGGCATGGTTCTACTCAAGAAACTCGCGCCCGCGATGCCGCTACACTTCTCCGACCATCGCCGCCCAGCCAAGCGACGCCATCTGAAGATCCAGAATGCCAACAGTGCTCAGGGGCGCAGGGCACCCCGTCGCGACCTACTGAAGGTCGGCCGCAAGACCGTCGGCTATGCCGGGGCAGCAGTCAAGGCGCTGCGCGACGCGAGCCCGGCTGAGTTCACCGATCTTCAGCGATGGGCGAAAGCGAAGGGAATCGCCGAGGAGCTGACGCAGTTCTCTGAACTTGGTCGCCGATAGGCATGGATCGCGACAGCGCGGACGTGGGTGCGATGCGACATGCGCAACAGTGTAGCGCATTGGCAGGTAGCTACATCAGTAATGCTCTGCGCGCCGCGGACCCACTGCGGCGATGATTCCGCTGGCGCTGGCGTGACGCCTGGACTACCGTCTGGATCACGGGTTCGGTGTCGTCTCTTCGCGACGCTCGCCCCGGAGCTTCCAGCGGCCATGGAAGACCAGGGTGAGCAGAAAGGCAAGGTTGGATCATGGGCAATGTCTCCCATCGGACGGCCGCGAGTTCGGTCGCCGCCGTGCTGCTTTCGATCTGCGCATCACCTGTCTCCGCGCCGGCTGCGACCAGCTCGCCGCGGGCACACCTGGTGCCGCCTCCTTCACTGGGTGCGGATAGCGCCGACGCGGGCGCGGCCTACTTCGGGCTGCCGCCGCTCGGCGATGTGCAGGTCGTCACCGGCGGCATCGACCGCGGCGGCGACTTCATGGCACCGACCGACTACCCGCAAGAGCGTCACGTCGTCTACAGCCCCTTCGGCGCGACCTACGGCGCGTTCTACGAGTGGAACGAAGCGGGCGACTTCATGATCGGCGCGCAGTACTGGGCCGGCGATGCCGGGTGGTCCGCCGCCAGCATCCCCTCGGAGCTGGGCGTGCAGATCGACGCCGGACGGCCGAGTGCGCACGAATCCGACCATGGAGTGATGGTTGCCTACCACGCCACCGTGAACGGCGTCGGTTACGACCTGTGGGTCAACAACTTCGATGCTCGCTCCGGAACCTGGGGCGAGAGCGTGCAGGTCAGCGCAGCTGGCGGCACCTTCGCGTTTCTCGAACGGGCCTCGGACGGCACCTGGATGATCGGGGCGACCGGGGCGCTGGGCGAGAAGAAAGTGTACGCACATACCTCGAACGACGACGGCGCGACTTGGAGCGCCAGTCTGGTAGCGGAGCTCACCGTCGACAACTGGACCCTGGTCAGCGGCGCGGCCGATCCGGAGAACGGCGACCTGTACCTGGCCTATGGCGATGATGCCGACGGCGACGACATGGGTGATATCGTGCTCCACCGCTCCATCGACGGCGGCACCAGCTGGTCGTCCGGGGCCATCGTCGCACACGGCGTCTTCGGCGGTCAAAAGGTGGAGCCATCGCTGGTGGTCGACCGCAGCCACCAGGTGCACCTGGTCTTTCAGTCCAACATCGTCGATGACTTCGCCGGAGGCGGACTGAGCGGTCTGGGAGTCGCGGGGATCATCGGCCCGCCGGAGTACGCGTGCGGGCACTTCGACGGCGATCAGTGGATCGCGACCGAGAGCGGCGCCCTGCTCGACCGCGCGGAGCTGGCGGCGCTGCCCGACAGCTGCGGCCTCTCCCCCACCATCGACAACATCGCCACCGATCTGCTGAGCGGGATGCCGCAGCTCGGCATCTACCGCGGAGAGGCCGGCGACCGGCTCTTCGTGGCCTATGGTCAACCCTACATGGCGGTCGACGTCGACGACTCGTGGGAGATCTGCGGTCCCTTCCAGATCTTCATGCAAGAGCGCGACCTGGAGGACGGCGAGGGCTGGTCGTCGCGGAGCATGGTTTCCGCCATCTCCGAGCAAGCCGCCGACCAGGGCCGCAACGCGATCTACGTCAACACCACGCACGAAGTGCCCGGGATCGGACCCGGTTTCTTGTGGTCGGAGATGGAGGACGCCAGGCCTCCGGCGGATGTGATGTTCGCTCGCCCAGTGGTCGCGGGACCGGCTCTGCAGGTCTCCCTCAACGCGGGGGCGGAGCAGATCGGGCTCGGCGAGCTGCTGCCACTGGGCTTCCGGATCGTCAATCCGTGCTCCGACGCGCGCAGCTTCGAGGCCTGGGTCGAAGGCTTCGATCCGGGCGGGGCTCCCTATCCCGACAATCCCTTGTTCGGTCCCCTCTCGATCAGCCTGGCCGCGGGGGAGAGCGTGTCCGGCACCCGCTTCTACCGGGTGCCCCCCGATGCCGAGATCGGCGCTCCTCACCGCCTCTGTCTCTCGGTCGGCACCCATCCGGGCGAAGTGATCGACCGGAGCTGCGCGGCCTTCGAGGTCGTGCCATAGGATCCGCCGCCCCGGTGAGCACACCGGCGCCCGCGCCCGACCCCGCCTCGTCCATCCGAGGCACGGGTCAGGTGCGGGCGCCCTCGATGCTTGACTCAGGCTCTTCGGCCCCGTAGGATATTGATATTGATCTTCATTCTCATTTACCGCACCGCCTCGACCGGGAGCCCACCGTGCAAAAGCAGCATCGTCGCACCACCCTCACATCGACCCCCACCTACCGAATCGACCGCTGCAGCTGCGGCCGCGTCAACCTGGTGGTAGGCGAATCGACCCTCTCGATGTGCCCGCATCTGCTCGCCCGCCTGCGCAACGATCTATCGGTGGCGATCCACGAGAACCGCCAGGCTTCCGGCGATGCCGACCCGCTCGATCTGCCCGTGGATGGGCACATGTTCAGCCTCAACTGATCGAAGGGCGAATTCCGCTGCGCCGTCGCGATCGGGTGAGATAGACTTGTAGGTTCCGATGAGCAAGGGTCATCCGAGTCCACCAGATCGACGACAAGGCGCGATGAGCATCCTCACTCCGATCCTGATACTGGCGGCGTGGCTGGTTCTGAACCGCTACGTGCTTCCGAAGCTCGGCGTCCCCACCTGAGCGGTCCCCCAGAGCCCTCCGGCGGAGGGCACGCGCAAGAGCGACTGCCGGTAGGAATCCACCCATGCCGATCTTTGATTTTCGCTGCAAGCAGTGCGGAACGACCTTCGAGGAGCTGCTCCGAAGCGCGGCGGACGATGCCGCCATCGTCTGCCCGGGCTGCGGGTCAGGGGAGAGCGAACGCCTGATCGGCGCGCCCAACGTGTTGGGCTCGTCGGGCGGCGTCGGTGGCGGCGGCTGCGCGGCCCCACCCGGCGGCGGCTTCACCTGAGCGGCCTGATTCGTGCGGCGCCGGTCGGCGCTCTTCTACATCGTCAGCTCAGCGCGCGCCGCGCCAGCGCTTCGACCTCGGCCGGAGAGGCGACGCGTAGCAGCGCCCCGAGGGTGATCAACGTACGGTGGAAGCTCGCGCCAGGCAGCGCCGCGGCGGCGATCTCGATCCAGTCCCCCGGCCCGATCCGGCCCAGCGCCCAGACCGCCTCGGAGCGCAGCTCGTCGACCACGACCGGATCGCCGGCGATGCGCGCCAGGAGCGGCATGGAGGGGACGTCGCGCAGCACCCCCAGGGTCTCGATGACCCAGCGCATGTTGCGCTGTCCCATCCAGGAATCGTCGCCCTGCTCCAGGTAGTCATCGAGCAGCACGCCCAGTCGCGGCGTGACGTCGTCCGCGCCGGCGCGCGCCAGCGATACCAGCATCGCGACCTGCAGTTCTGGATCGGCGACCTCGCGCTCCAAGGCAGTGCGCAACGCAGCGCGCACCGCGGGGTCGGGGAAGCGCCAGAGGTGCAGCGCGGCGCTCAGGCGCTGCTCGGACGCCGGTGCGGCCAGCAGCTCGAGCAGCCATGGTATGTCCGCGGGAGCGACCAGGTGCGACTGGGCGGCGACCAGGGCGGCGAGCTCGTCGCGGTCCTCCGGGAGCGGCGCGGCGAAGAGCGCATCGTGGGCGGTCTGGCCACCGATCGTGGCCAGGGTGGCGAAAGCACTGCGGCGCAGCGTGGGCTTGGCGCTGCCGAGATGGCCGGCGATGCGGCTCACCAGGGCGGGCGGCGGCGGCGTGGCGGCCGCGTGCCTGAGTGAGGCCGTGGCGCTCGTCGTCGCCGCGCGTGGATCGGCCGGAATCGGCACCGCGACCCAGGGCAAGCGCCCAGGGCGCGCGGCGATCGTCGCCGGCTGGCCCGGCAGCACGCCAGAATGGGGGCGCAGCAGGCGGGTGGCGGACCACATGGCGGCACGCGCCACGCGGGCATCAGGGTGCCCGACCAGGCCGATCAGCAGGTCGAGCAGGACGGAGGTCGATGCGGTGCCGCCGGGTGCCAGGGCGGCGGGCTCCGGCGTGCCCAGATCGCCGAGCGCCACCACGCAAGCCACCAGCAAAGCCACGGGCCGATCGGACGGCGCATCCGCCAGTTCGGCCGCCAGGTCGAAGAGCGCCGGCCGCGCCCGGACCTCGCATAGCTCGCCGAGGGCCGCCACGATGGCGCGCCGGCAGCCGGGTTCCTCCTCGGCCAGCCCCTCCAGCAGGAGCGGCCCCAGCTCCACCAGGCCGAGCCGCCCGGCCGCCTCGATCGCCTCCCGCCGCACCGCCGCCGATCGGTGCCGCACCCCAGCGCGCACCAGGTCGACGCAGCTCGAGTCCCCACCGACCGCCAGCCCCCGCTGAATGGCGGCGAGCACCAGCGCGTCCTCCTCGAGCTCCCAGCCGCGCCGCAGCAGCGGCGCCCCCTCCGGATCCCGCGCCCAGCTCCGATGCACCTCGGCGCGCGCCAGCGGCTCCGCGCGCTCCCGCAGTCCCTCCGGGTCGCGCAGATGGTCCTGCTCGAGACCGTCGAGGGCGCGCGCCAGCCGCTCCAGGCGTGCACCGGTGCCGGTGTCGGCGGCAGCCGCCGAGGATGGCGGAGGCGGTGCGTCGAGGCGGGCCAGCAGCGGCTCCACGAAGGCACCGGCCGCTTCGCCGAAGTAGGCGTAGCCAAAGGTCGTGAGGTGCACATGATCGGCGAAGAGCGCACTGCCGTAGGGGTCGCCCAGCTCGCGCTCCGCGGCGGCGAGACAGAGCGGCATGTCCAGGATCGGAATCGCCGCCACTCCGGCGATCCCCCGCAAGAGCGCGTTCTTCTCCGCCGTCGAGCGTTCCGCGTCGAGCCGCCGCCGCGCCTGGCGGTCGCACGCACGTGCCCCCCGGTGATCGCCCAGCGCCTCCAGACAACGCGCCTCCCAGAAGAGCGCCGGCGATCCGACCGGCAGATCGCGGCGCGCGGCCCGCACCAAAGCCAGCGCCTGCTCGGCCCGCCCCTCCTCGAGCTCGTTGAGCCCACGGGCCAGAGTCAAGAGCCCCTCCCCGGGGCCCAGCGGGGCCTTTTCGTCCGCCCCGACCACCCGGTAGGGCGTCCCCCAGAACAGGTCGTTGGTGGGGCGCGGCAGCAGATCGGGCCAGGCTGGGAAGTGCCCGCCCTTGTGGACCGGGTTCTCGGTCACCAGCTCCAAGAGGACCAGTGGCACCTCGCTCTCCCGCGCCATCCCGACGATCGAGACCAGGTTGCGCCGGTAGTTGTCGAGCACCGATCCGAGCGGCGGGCGAAGGACCGGCGACTGCGGCGGCGCCAGCATCGGCCGCTGCCGCATGTCCAGATCCATGGGCGATACCGCCCGCCGCGGCGCCAGCTCCGGCAGCAGCGCCCGCGCCCCCCAGCGCATCAGCCCGACCGCACGGCTGCCGCGCAGCGCCGCCTGCGTCGCCAGTACGCCGCTCGAGCGCTCCAGGAGCGGCCGGTAGAAGTTCTGCTCGAGCGCCTCGTTGTGTCCGGTCGACACGACCAACAGATCGGGCCCGTAACCCAGCACCTCGCGCTCCATGAAGAGCAGCCGCGAAGTGCCCATCCCTTTGTAGCCGGCGCCGACCACCTCCACCCTCCCGCCCAGTCCCAGGTCGTCCACCAGGAAGCGCTCGAAGAAGCCGGGGTAGGGCGAGGCGGTGACCGATCCGCCGAGGCAGAAGAGGCGCAGCCGGTCCTCGCGGGGGCGCAGCGCGAAGCGTTCCTCGAGCATCGTGCTGCCCAGCCCGCCCTGGCTCCGCATCCAACCCGCGCTCTCCGGGTCCCGCTCGAAGAAGGTCGCCAGACCGAAGAAGCCGAAGAAGGGGTCGGAGTGCACCTCCTCCAGGGCCAGCTCGCGGGTCACCAGGCGAGCCGCCCCTTCGATCGCCGCCAGCAGGGCCAGCACCACCGCAGCGCCGAGCAGCATCTTGCGCACCAGGAGTCGTGGGTTCACGACTTCTTCATACCACCTTGGGGGGTCGGAGAACCACGATGAACGCCGACCGCCATCTCAAATCGCCTGCTCCCGCAGCAGCGTCGAAATCAGCTCCTTCCAGACCGCCACGCTGCGCGCGCTGCGCGTGGGATCGATGCCAGCGACTCCCCACAGTGCCATGCCGCGCATCATGTGCAGGGTGAGGTTGATCGCCTCGGCGAAACGCGCACCGCGGCTGATCTCGGGGCCGAAGAGCTCCTCGCAGAGCTGCCGCAACGCCTGGCCGAACTGTTGCTCGAGGGGGCGCAGGCGTGCTAGCAGCGCGGCATCGGTGCGCGCCGCCACCCAAAGCTCGATGGCCGCTACCATCAATCGATCGGAGTAGATCGACCAGAGTAGATCGATCGCCGCCGCCGTCCGGTCGGCGCTGCTCGCTTCCTCGAGCCGGCGCTGCGCGGCCTCGCGCCGGAGCTCGGCGCCGCGCCGCTCGGCCAGGTGCGCCACCGCGCAGGTCACCAGGTCGGCCTTGCTGGGGAAATGGTGCAGCTGTGCGCCGCGAGACACTCCCGCCCGTGACGCGACCTCGATCGTCGTGGTGCGGCTGTAGCCGCGCTCGATCAGACACTCGATCGTCGCATCCAGAATCGCCAAACGGGTGGATGCGCTGCGCTGGCGCTGGGTGCGACGCGGTCGTTGCTGTGGGTGGTCGGCGGCCATCGGTCGGTCGTCCCGGTCAGTCCCGGCGATAGAGCGTGACGACGCAGGCACCGCCAAGCCCTAAATTGTGCTGCAACGCGATGCGCGCTCCCTCCACCTGGCGCTTGTCGGCCTGCCCGCGAAGCTGCCAGACCAGCTCCGCGCATTGCGCCACGCCGGTGGCTCCCAGCGGGTGGCCTTTGGACAGCAGCCCTCCCGACGGGTTGGTCACGAAGGCGCCGCCATAGGTGTTGTCTCCTTCGTGGACGAACTTCTCGGCATCTCCTTCGGCGCAGAGCCCGAGCGCCTCGTAGGTCAAAAGCTCGTTGCTGGTGAAGCAGTCGTGGAGCTCCACCACGTCGACGTCTCGTGGACCGATGCCGGAGCCCTCGTAGACCTGGCGGGCGGCATCGTGCGCCATGTCGAAGCCGACCATCTTGATCATGCTGCGTGGATCGAATGAGCTCTCGAAGTCGGTGGTCATCGCCTGGGCGGCGATGTAGACCGCTGCCTCGACGCCGGCACGGGCGGCGAAGTCGTCCGAGCAGAGCAGCGCCGCGGCCGCGCCGCAGGTGGGCGGACAGCACTGGAAACGGGTGAGCGGATCGAACACCTCCGGCGAGGCCATGATCTCGTCGACCGTGAGCACCTGGTTGAAGATCGCGTGCGGGTTGTTGCTGGCGTGGCGGCGCGCCTTCGCGGCGATCTGCGCGAAGGTCTCGCGCCGGGTGCCGTGGCGCCAGCGATACTCGCGGCCGGCACCGCCGAACATCTGCGCGGCGAAGGGCGAGGAGTCGAAACCCTGCAGCTCGTTCATCACCTCCAAGTGCTGGTCCAGAGGATTGAGACGATCCGACCACTTGGCGCCGATCGCGCCACGTTCCATCTGCTCGAATCCGACCACCAGCACGGCATGCGCGGCACCGCTCAGAATCGCTTGCCGCCCCAGCATCAGCGCCGACGATCCGGTGGCGCAGTTGTTGTTCACGTTGAACACCGGGACTCCGGTCAGGCCGATCTCGTAAGCGGCACGCTGCCCCGATGTGCTCTCGCCGTAGACGTAACCGGCGATCACCTGGTCGACGTCGGAGTAGGCGACAGCGGCATCGTCCAGAGCCGCCCGCGCGGCCCGGGCCGCCATGACGTGGTAGGAATCCGATGCGCCGGGCTTGGCGAACTTGATCATGCCGACACCGGCGATGTTGGCTCGCGTGCTCATGACTCTCCTCCTTCTGGTTCGATCAGCCCATGCAGGAATCCGAGCCGATGCGCGACGGGCAGATCGCCTTCGATTCGGAGCTTGCCTTTCTGAAACAGTGACGCCGCCGTCTCGCCGCCGGTCGCCAGAGCCACCAGGTCGGCGTCGGCCAGCATCAGAATCGTGTCGGCCTGGACGGCGGATCCCTCGAGCACCTCGGCCCCCTCGCGGCAGCTCAGGGTCCAGGTGGCGGCGGGGGCGCTGATCTCGAAACGGCAGACCGCGTCGAGCTTCGCGGCCGCGCCAGGGTCGTCGCCCAGGCGCGCGCACAGGGCCGCGAAGATCTCTGCCGCGCGCGGCTCGACGGCCTCGGCGGGCGGTCCCGGCTCCGACAGCGCGTCTCCGCCCTCCGCCCGGCGCTCCTCGGCGACGGCCAGCACGGTTTCGGGATCGATCTCTTTGAGGAACTCCAGCTGCTGCGACGCCATGATGTTGCCGGCGATCTGCAGCTTGCCGCTGAAGAAAAGCTGCTGGGCGTCGGCGGCACCGCTGCACATCGCCACGAACTCGGTGTCGGAGAGGGTCAGGGTGCACTCGGCCTGTTCGGTCTTGCCCGCATTCACCGCCCCAGACTTCAGGTCTACGGTCCAGGTGCTCTCGGGTTCGGTGAGCACGAACTGATAGACGGTCTGGATCTCATCCACCACCTCGGGGTGATCGGCCACGTGGCGGGCAATGGCGTGAAAGATGTCGCCGCTGGCCGGTCCGGAGGGCTCGGGCTCGGAAGCGGACGCGTCGCGATCGGCCGGCGCCCCCTCGGCGGGCGGCACGGGCCGTGGGATCTCCCGGTAGAGCTCGACCACGGCCTGGGTCAGCACGGCCACCTCGCGCTCCTTGACCGATGCGCGCAGCACGATGCGCTGCTCCGACTCGCGCCACATTTCGGTGACCAGGGTCTCGCCAGGATACACACTTTCCGCGAAGCGCACCTGGATGCTCTTGAAAAGCCGGAGGTCTCCGCCGGCAAAGCTGTCGATCACGTGGCGGGCGACATATCCGAAAGTGCACAGGCCGTGCAGAATCGGGCGTTCGAAACCGAATGCGCGGGCGATGGTGGGGTCGGCGTGCAGGGGGTTCCAGTCGCCGGAAAGGCGATAGAGCAGCGCCTGGTTGTCGCCGATGGCCTGCTCCACGCGCGCATCGGGCTCCCGCTCGGGCGGAATGTTGCGCTCTTCGGAAGGACCGCGCTCGCCGCCCCAGCCTCCGGCCCCGCGAATCACCGCCGTGAAGCGGTTGACGATCAGCTCGGTCCCCGCCTCGTCGAAGCTACGGGTCTCGAGGATCATCAGCGCGTTCTCGCCCTTGTCGAAGATGTCGACGATCCTGGAACGGTTGGTGAGCGTCGCCTTGGGCGGCAGCGGCAGCTTCACTTCGGTGTACTGCTCGCCGTGCAGCAGGCGGTCGAGACTGTAGTGGCAACCCGGCGCGGAACCGCCGCTGCGCGCCATCTCCAGCATCACCGCCAGGCCGGGGATCACGCCGAAGGTCGGCAGCACGCGGAATCCCTCGGGGTGCATCTCGTAGACCAGAGGCAGATCGTCGCCACCGTCGGGCTGCTGCGCCGCGCCGACGCCCAGTGCGTAGATCGCCACGTCGCGTTCGTCGTAGCTGGAGGTAGTGTCCGGAAACTCGTAGCCCAGCGCCAGGTCGAGATCGATCAGCTCGTTCCCGCCCTTGCTCGGTCCGGCGTGGACGTTGGCCATGATCGGAGCGAGCGCCGATGCGAGGTCGGTCGGATGGGTCGACTGGTCGAAAGAAGTGATCGTATTCCACTCCCCACGCACCAGCTCGGGCGTGATCGCCCGGCCGATGCGGAAAGTCCTCCCCGCCGCACGCTCCCAGCGCAGCTTGGCGAAGAAGCCGCCCCCCACCTCGAAGAGCGACCCCGTCTCCGCGCAGCTTTCGTGACACAGATAGGCGACCAACGCACTGACGCAGCCGGGATCGAGCGCCGCGAGGGTATCGGGAGGGAGCACTGTTTCGGTGAGCCGCGACGCGGCCACGGGCGCCACCGCGTTGACCAGAATATTGTGTTTCTTCCCCTCCAACGCCAGGGTGCGCGCCATTCCGAGCAGGGCCAGCTTGGCGCTCGAGTAGTTGGTCTGGCCAAAGTTGCCGTAGATGCCGGCCGCCGATGCGGTGTTGACGATGCGCCCATGCTCCTGGTCGCGCATCTGCGGCCAGGCGGCGTGCGCGACCTTGAAGCCGCCGCGCAGGTGCACCCGCATGATCAGCTCCCAGTCCTCCTCGCTCATCTTGGCGAAGCTGATGTCGCGCAGGATGCCGGCGTTGTTGACCAAGATGTCGAGGCGGCCGTAGCGATCGAGCGCTAGTCGGACGATCTTCTCGCCCTCCTCCACCGAATCGTAGCTGGGAACCGCTTCGCCGCCCGCCTTCCTGATCTCGGCCACCACCGCATCGGCCGCCGCGGAGGATCCTGCGCTCCCCTCCGGTCCGCCGCCGAGATCGTTGACCACCACCGACGCGCCCCGCGCGCCGAAGAGCAGCGCATGGCTGCGGCCGAGCCCATTGCCGGCCCCGGTGACGAGGGCAACCTTGCCATCGAAGCGCATCTCGTTGGCCATGAATCGGTCCTTTCAATCGATTGGACTGTGGAATGGCGAGAGTGTGGCCCTTAGAAAACAAACAGTCAAGACTGATTGTTTTGTCCGCGTTTCTGGGTGGCTCTGAGGTGACCCATCGCACTGCAGAATAGTCTCGGGCAAGATTGTAGAATATTGCCCAATCGGCGGACTGGGCGACCAAGCAGCAACGACTTGGGACGTGGCCTGTCTCTTGCGACACTTCCTCATCTCCCGGTCCTTACGAACCATCCCTCCTGCCCGGAGCATCTGCCGAATGCAGCCCCTGCGGAACACCTCCCTACGCGCCCGGCGCCGGTTACTGGCGCCGGCTCTGCTCGTCATCGCCCTGGTCGGCCCGGCCCGGGCGAGCGGCGATGCGCAGCTCGACGAGCTCGTGGCGCGGGCGCTGGAGCACAACCTGGACATCGAGGCTCGGCTGATGCGCGCCGACGCCCTCGCCCACGAGACGACCCGTGCCGGCGCGTGGCAGAACCCGACCCTCAGCCTGGCCTACCAGAACGTGCCGATCGAGTCCTTCGCTCTGGACCGGGAGGGGATGAGCATGGTGGCGCTGCGTGTGGCGCAGCCGCTGCCCTGGTTCGGCAAGACCGAGCGGCGCCGGGCGGTCGCCGACTACGCGGCCAGGGCGGCGCGGTGGAGCGTCGAGGAAGAGCGGGCAAGAGTCGCCGCCGAGGTGCGCCGTATCTACTACCGGTTGGCGCTGAGTCGCCAGCTCCAGAGCCTCACCCGCGATCATCTCGACCTGGTCGATCAACTGGTCGACGCGGTGCGCATCAAGTACGAGGTGGGGCGCGCGCCGGAGCAGAACTTGCTGCGCCTGGAGCTGCTGCGCACCCGTCTTGGGGACGATCTGCACGACTTCGATGCCGAATGTCGCCAGCTCCTGGCGGCCCTGAACGAGATCCTGCACCGGCCACCGACCACCGCGGTGCCGACCCCGGATCGGCTCGAGGTCGAACCGCCCGCGCAGGCACCCCACGAGCTGGCCGATCTGGCATTCGCGTTCCGCCCGGCGCTCAAGGAGCTCGACGCGCTGATCGCCCACCACCGAGCCGCGCGCGACCTGGCGCGCTACGAAATCCGTCCCGATCCCACGCTCTTCGCCCAATATGGAGTGCGGCAGGCGCTGCGCTCGGGCGGCGCGGGCCGCGACCTGGTGACGGTGGGGCTGAGCCTGCCCCTGCCGGTGCAGTTCCGGGGCCGCAATGTCGCGGCGGCGGAGTCGGCGGCCGACCGCGCCCGAGAAGCCCGGGCGCGCCGCGAAGGGCTGCGCGATGCCATCGCCAGCGCCCTGGAGGCTGCGCACGCACGGTGGCAGCGATCGGCCCAGAAAGCCGCCACCTATCGCCAGCGCCTGGTGCCCGACGCACACCGCACGCTCGACGCCACCTTCGCCAGCTATCAGGTCGGTTCCGCCGATTTTCTGTCGCTCTTCGAGGCCGAGCTCGAGCTGCTGGAGTTCGAGAAGACCATTCGCAGCGCCACCGTCGCAGCACTGGTGGCGCGTACCGATATCGAGATGATCATCGGGAAGAGGACATCATGAAGTACACCATTCCGCTCTGGTTGCTGCTGGCCGTCGCGGCGACACTTGCGCAGATCGCACCGCCCGCCGCCGGCGCCGACGCCGGCTCGGCCGACCACTCGTCGAGGACGATTTACACCTGCGGCATGCACCCGCAGATCGTCCAGGACGCGCCGGGCTCCTGCCCGATCTGCGGCATGGATCTGACGTCCAAGGCCCTGACCGGCGGCGCCGTCGCCGCGGGCGCGGATCCGCCACGCGCCGACCGCCGCATCAAGCACTGGGTGGCGCCGATGGATCCGAGCTTCATCTCCGATTCCCCCGGCAAGTCACCGATGGGCATGGACCTGGTGCCGGTCTACGAAGACCAGGGGAGCGGCTCCGGCGTGAGCATCGACCCCACCGTGGTGCAGAACATGGGGGTACGGGTGCGTCCCGCCCAACGCGCAACGATCTTCCGCCAGGTGCGAACCATCGGCACCGTCGAGGTAGCCGAGGATCGGCTGTCGGTGGTCAATCTGCGCTACTCCGGCTGGGTGGAGCGAATCCACGTCGACCAAACCGGAGTGTCGGTGGAAAAGGGACAGACGCTCTTCGATATCTACTCGCCGGAGCTGGTGAGCGCCCAGGAGGAGTACCTGCTGGCGCTGCGTGGCGCCACGCCCGACTCGCCGCTCGCCCGCAGCTCCCGCGCCCGGCTCGAGTTCTGGGATCTACCGCCCGCCACCATCGAACGCATCGCCGGCCGGTCGCGGGCCCAGCGCACTATCGCCGTGCGCGCCCCGCGCAGCGGTCACGTGTTGCACAAGAGCATCGTGCAGGGCGCCCGAGCGCAGGCCGGCGCCGATCTGTATCAAATCGCCGATCTGAGCACCGTCTGGGTCAACGCCGAGGTCTACGAGTTCGACGCGCCTTGGATACGAGTCGGCCAGCGCGCCACCATGGAGCTCTCTTTCGCGCCCGGCGAGACCTACCAAGGAAGTGTCGCGTACATCTACCCGACACTGAATCGACAGAGCCGCACTCTGACGGTGCGCCTGGAGTTCGCCAATCCCGACCTGGCGCTCAAACCCGGGATGTTCGCCACGGTGCGGATCGAGACTCGTGGCAAGGAGAACGCTTTGGTAGTGCCGACCGAGTCGATCCTCCACTCCGGCAACCGCCAACTGGTGTTCGTCGCGGTCGAGCTCGGTCGCTACGAGATGCGCGAGATCGTGCCCGGACTCGCCGGCGAAGGCGATCTGACCGAGGTGCTGGAGGGCCTGGAGCCCGGCGAACGGGTGGTGACATCGGGCCAGTTCTTGCTCGATTCGGAGAGTCAACTGAACGAAGCGGTGCAGAAATTGCTCGCCGCTCGTCTCCACGCCGGACGCGCGCGACCCGCGCCAGGCCGTGCCGACACCCTGCCCGTGGCCGCGGATCCGACCTCCTACTGGACTTGCGGCATGCACCCCCAGGTGGTGGAGGAGGGCCCGGGAAGCTGCCCCATCTGCGGCATGGATCTCATCGAGCGCACCCAGGCGACGCCATGATCGAGTCCATCATCACCGCCTGCGTCCACAACCGCGTCTTCGTCCTCATGGTCACCGCGATCATCGTCGCGGCCGGCCTCTGGGCCCTGATCAGCACTCCGGTCGACGCGATTCCCGATCTGAGCGACGTCCAGGTCATCGTCTACACCGACTACGCCGGCCAAGCGCCCCAGGTGGTCGAGGATCAGGTCACTTATCCCTTGACCACGGCCATGCTCGCCGTGCCCTTTGCCAAAGATATTCGTGGCTACTCCTTCTTCGGCTTCTCGATGGTGTACATCATTTTCGAGGACGGCACCGATCTCTACTGGGCACGCTCACGGGTTCTGGAGTACCTGAACTTCGCCCGCGGGCGACTACCCGCCGGTGTCGCCCCACAGCTCGGCCCCGACGCCACCGGAGTCGGCTGGGTCTACGAGTACACTCTCACCGACTTCAGTCCGCGCAGCGCGGTGCTGCGCGCGGCCCTCGATGTCGACGGCTCGGGCAAAGTCGAAGATCGAGAGCTGCCGGCGCCACGGGCCACGACCGACAGCGCCCGCGGCACCTCGCCGGTGTACGCATCCGATCAGCTCGCAGCCCTGTTCCGCACCGAGGATCCGCCCGGCCCCGCGACGCCGGAGCGCTTCGTCGAGCGGTCGCTGCACTTCTTGTACGAGTCTTTCGACCGCGACCGCGACCGCCACATCTCGTCGGAGGAATTGTCGCTGGCGGCCAACTTCGAAGGGATCGATCTCTCCGAGCTACGCTCGAAACAGGATTGGTACCTGCGCTACGAGCTAATGAGCGTGCCGGGTGTGGCCGAGGTGGCGTCGGTGGGCGGTTTCGTTCGCCAGTACCAGGTCGAAGTCGATCCCGAGAAGCTGCGCGCCTACGGAATCCCCCTGGCGCGGGTCAAGTCCGCCATCCAACGCAGCAACATCGACGTCGGCGGGCGTCTGTTGGAGATGGGCGAGACCGAGTTCATGGTGCGCGGCAAGGGCTATTTGCAGTCTCTCGACGATCTGCGGCACATTCCGATCGGCGGCGACATGGTCAGCCACACGCCGGTGCTGCTCTCGCAGGTGGCCGACATCCATCTCGGCCCCGAGCTGCGCCGCGGCCTGGTAGAGATGAACGGCACCGGCGAGGTGGTGACGGGAATCGTCATCATTCGCTTCGGCGAGAACGCCCTCAAGGTGATCGATCGCGTGAAGCAACGCATCGAGGAGCTCAAACCGGGCCTGCCGCCGGGCGTAGAAATCCACGTCTCTTACGACCGCTCCAGTCTGATCCACCGCGCCATCGACACGCTGCGCACCAAGCTCCTGGAGGAGCTCCTCGTGGTGGCGCTGATCTGCATCGTCTTTCTGCTGCACTTCCGCTCCGCCTTCGTCGCTATCTTCACGTTGCCGGCCGGCATCTTGATGGCCTTCATCATCATGCGCCTGATGGGCATCAACGCCAATATCATGAGCCTGGGCGGCATCGCCATCGCCATCGGGGTGATGGTCGACGCATCGGTGGTGATGGTCGAGAACCTGCACAAGCACCGCGAACGAGATTCGGGCTCGAGTCAGGCGGAGTTGGTGATCGCCGCCTCCAAAGAGGTCGGGCCGGCACTCTTCTTCTCGCTGGTGATCGTTACGGTCAGCTTCGTTCCGGTGTTCAGTCTGGAGCAGCAGGAGGGACGTCTGTTCTCACCTCTGGCATTCACCAAGACCTTCGCCATGGGCTCCGCGGCGCTGCTCGCGGTGACGATCGTTCCGGTGCTGATGTACTACTTCGTGCGCGGCCGCATCCGCCCAGAGGCCCAGAACCCGATCAGCCGCTTCTTCATTGCCATCTACCGGCCCTGCATCCGAGTGGTGCTGCGCTTTCCGAAAGCCACCATCTGCGTCGCCTTCGCCGCCACCGCGCTGACCTGGCTGCCCTATCGTTCCCTGGGCTCGGAGTTCATGCCTCCGCTCAATGAAGGGGATCTGCTCTACATGCCCACCACGCCGCCGGGGATCTCCATCACCAAAGCCAAGGAGCTCTTGCAGCAGACCGACAAGATCATCGTCTCTCATCCCCAGGTGGAGCATGTATTGGGCAAGGTCGGCCGCGCCGAGACCGCCACCGATCCGGCGCCGCTCTCCATGATCGAGACCACGATCATCTTGACTCCCCAGGAGACCTGGCCGCCGGGTCAGACGATCGAAGGCATCATCCGCGAGCTAGACGCCATGGTGCAGTTCCCGGGAGTCACCAACGCCTGGACGATGCCGATCCGCACCCGCATCGACATGCTGGCGACCGGCATCAAGACCCCGGTCGGCATCAAGCTCCTGGGCGACGATCTACAAGTGCTCGGCCGGGTGGGGGAACGCATCGAGGCGGTGCTCCGAGAGCTGCCCAATACGCTCAGCGTCTACTCCGAACGGGTGGTTGGCGGCAACTACATAGACATCGACATTCGGCGCCGCGACGCGGCGCGCTTCGGACTGACGATCGCCGACGTGCAGGAGATCATCATGAGCGCCATTGGCGGCATGAACGTCACCTGGACCGTCGAGGGCCTGGAGCGCTATCCGGTCAATGTGCGCTACCCGCGCGAGCTGCGCAACGACATCGACAAGCTGCGTCGGGTGGCGGTTCCCACACCCATGGGACACACCATACCGCTGGCCTCGATCGCCGATCTCACAGTGGTCAAGGGCCCGCCGGCGATCAAGAGCGAAAACGCGCGCCGCACCGCCTGGATCTACGTCGATCTGAAGACCTCCGATGTCGGCGGCTATGTGCGAGAGGCGCGGCGCGCGGTGAGCTCCCAGGTGACGCTACCGGAGGGTGTGTCGCTCGCCTGGTCGGGGCAGTTCGAGTACATGCAGCGAGCCAACGCCCGGCTGTCGATCCTGGTGCCGCTGACTCTGGCGATCATCTTCGTGCTGCTCTACGTACACTTTAGAAGTGTCGGCGAATCGCTGATCGTCATGTTGACCCTCCCCTTCGCGCTGGTCGGCGGTGTCTGGCTGATGTGGATCTTCGACTACAACCTCTCGGTCGCGGTGGCGGTCGGGTTCATCGCCCTGGCGGGTCTGGCGGCCGAAACCGGCGTGGTGATGCTGGTCTATCTCGACCAGAGCTATGCGCGGTGGCGCGCCGATGGGCGCCTGGTCTCTCTTGCCGATCTGAATAGTATCATCACCGAGGGCGCGGTCGATCGAGTGCGTCCCAAGCTGATGACCGTGGCCACCACCACCATCGGACTGCTGCCGATCATGTTCGGCTCCGAGACCGGCACCCGCATCATGAAGCGCATCGCCGCGCCGATGGTCGGCGGACTGATCTCCTCGACCCTTCTCACCCTGCTCATCATCCCCGCGATCTACCTGTTGTGGATGCGCGCCAAACACCGCCACGACCTGCCGCCGCTCGTGGCGCAGACCGAACCTACGAAAGGGACCCAACGATGAAGTCAGCGCTGATCTCCCTGGTTGCTCTGGCCTTGCTCTCGGCTCCTCCCGCCGCCGCTGATGCAGGCCTGCTTGCCTTCGACGCCAGCATGGCCCCGATCCTGCAGAGTTATCTGCAGGCCCACGAGGCATTGGCCAACGACACCACGAAAGGAGTGCAGGCCGCGGCCAAACGCATCTCCGATCTAAGCGCCGATCTGAAGGGCGCGACGGTCGCCGGCGAGCATGCGACCCACTATCGGCAGCTGCCAGAGAGGATCGGCCGCGCCGCCGCCACTCTGGCCGCGGCAACCGATCTCGCGACCGCTCGGGCGGCGTTCAAGGAGCTCTCGAAGCCGATGGCGATGTGGGGCACCATGTCGAAGCCGGCCGCGGTCGACGTGGTGTTCTGCTCGATGGCCAGGGGCAGCTGGCTACAGTCCGAGGGCGCGGTGCGCAACCCCTACTACGGCGCCAAGATGCTGCGCTGCGGCCAGGTGGTCGGCGGTGCTCGGCACGCGGCGGGCGCCACCACCGCCGAAGCCAAGGCGCACACTGATGGGCGCATGTAAACCGGTTGGCGGCGGACGGCGTCCAATTCCTACCAACGCGATCCGGTCAGCACCCCGAATGAGGAGACCTCGATGACCCGCCTGCGCCAGCTCGCGCTCAACCGCGACGGATTCGCCTTCGACCCCTCCACCGGCACCAGCTTCTCACTCAATCCGTCCGGTGTGGCGGTGCTGGAGGGACTGATGGGCGATCGCTCGACCGAGCAGATCGCGCGCGATCTTCGCGAGCGCTACCAGGTGTCGCTGGAAGAAGCGGTGCGCGATGTCGCCGACTTCGTCGACAGCCTGCGCGCCCACGATCTGCTGTGAGCGATCCAATGCCCGCCCCGCTGACGGTCGGCGTATCCGGCATCAACGCCGTGGACAATCCCGGGCCCGGCGTCGGGGTCGCGCGCAGCCTGCGCGAGGCCGAGGATCTCGACCTGCGCATCGTCGGCCTGGCCTACGACGCCATGGAGCCCGGCATCTACATGGATTGGTTGCTCGATCGCTCCTTCGTGGTCCCTTACCCTTCGGCCGGACGCGACGCATACATCGAGAGGTTGCGATACATCCAGTCGGTGGCCGGCCTCGATTTCATCATTCCGACGCTCGACACCGAGATGCCCTTCTACAGTCGCTGCCAGGGTGAGCTGGAGACACTCGGAATGCACTGCTTCGTGCCGACTCCCGAGATGTATCGGCTGCGCGGCAAGGACCGGTTGACCGAGGTCGCCGAGACCATCGGCATCGAGCTGCCCGAAACGGAGGTGGTCTCCAGCCAAGAGGAGCTGGTGGTCGCGGTGGAGAAGGTCGGATTGCCGGTGATGATCAAGGGCGCTTTCTACCAGGCGCGGCGCGCCCACACCACCCAGGAGGCGCTCCAGCACTGCCACCGAATCGTCGCCGAATGGGGCTATCCGATCATTGTCCAGCAGGTGGTCTCGGGCGACGAGCTCAACGTCGTCGCGGTCGGCGACGGTGTGGGAGGGTGTCTTGGCAGGGTGGCGATCCGCAAGATGTGGATCACCGAGCTCGGCAAGATGTGGACCGGTGTCACGATTCACAATCAGGCCATTCTCCGGGCCAGCGACGCCTTCGCCCGCGCCTACCGGTGGCGCGGCCCCTTCGAGTTGGAATGCATCGCCAGCGCCGGTCGTCTCTACCTGGTCGAGATCAACCCGCGCTTTCCCGCTTGGTGCTACTTCGCGACCGGCGTCGGCCTCAATCTGCCGGCGCGCATGATCACCACGGCGCTCGGCGGCCCGCTGTCGGCCGAAAGCGACTACCCGGCGGGGCGCCTGTTCATTCGGTACACTTATGAGCTGGTCACGCGAATGGAACAGTTTCAAAGGCTGGTCATTCGCGGCGAGACCGCGGAGGCCCAGCGATGACAACCGCTTATCAGAAGCCGGTCATCTCGCGGCTGGAAACCGGGCTGGTCAACAAGTACGGCGCCCATCCGCTCTACGCCCGGCGGGTACGCACCAAGATCGACGGCGTGGCGATCGACGATCTGCTCGAGGCCCACGGCTCGCCGCTCTTCGTCTTCAGCGAGCGCAAGCTGCGGGAGAGCTACCGCTCGGTGCTGCACGCCTTCAACACGCGCTACCCGCACGTGGTCTCGGCCTGGTCGTACAAGACCAACTACTTGCAGGCGATCTGCGCCATCCTGCACCAGGAGGGGGCGCTCGCCGAGGTGGTCTCGGAGTTCGAGTATCAGAAGGCCCGCAGTCTGGGCATTCAGGGCGACTCGATCATCTTCAACGGCCCCTTCAAGCGCCGCGGCGCGCTCGAGCGCGCGGTGCGCGAAGGGGCCCGAATCCACGTCGATCACCTGGACGAGATCACCGATCTGGAGTCGATCGCCGAGCGCGAGGACAGGACGATTCACCTGGGAATCCGTCTCAACATCGACACCGGGATCTTCCCGCAGTGGACCCGATTCGGTTTCAACCTGGAGAATGGTCAGGCGCTCGACGCGGCGCGGCGCATGCGCGCCGGGGGCAAGCTGATCATCGACAGCATCCACGCCCACATCGGTACCTTCATTCTCGATCCCGCCGCCTACGGCAAGCAGACCGCCAAGATGGCGCAGTTCGCCCGCACGCTGCAAGAGGAGCTGGGATTCGAAGTCGAGATGATCGACATCGGCGGCGGCTTCCCGTCGCGCAGCAAGCTCAAAGGCACCTACCTGCCGCCCGATATGGCTGTGCTGCCGGTGGACGACTATGCCGAGAAGATCACCGAAGCTCTCTATGAAAACCTGCAGCCGGGCTCGTTTCCCAAGCTGGTGCTCGAGACCGGCCGTGCCGTGGTGGACGAAGCGGGCTCTCTGGTTACGACAGTTTTCGCGGCCAAGCGGCTCCCGGATGGACGCAAGGCCTACGTCATGGACGCGGGCGTCAACACTCTTTTCACCTCGTTCTGGTACAAGTTCGACATCGCGCTCGGGCAGGAGCCGCGAGGCATGAACGAGGCGGCGCTGATCAACGGTCCGCTGTGCATGAACATCGATGTGCTCGACGAAGCGACAGAGCTGCCGCCGCTGCAGCGAGGAGATCGGCTGATCTTCTCGCCGGTGGGCGCCTACAACGTCACCCAGTGGATGCAATTCATCGAGTATCGGCCCAGCGTGGTGCTGATCACCGAGGACGGCTCCGTCGAGTTGATCCGGGAGGCGGAGAACCTGAGCGATATCGAGCGACGTGAACGCCTTCCCGATCGCCTGCGGCCGCCGGCGATCGACGGCGAGTGAGGCGCGGGTGATGCGTGCCCACACCGTCGCGATCCTCGGCAGCTACAGCGAAGTGCTCTTCTATCGCGGCTGGCCGATGGGCCTCTTGTTGGCAACGGTGACACTCATCTCGCCCGACGTGGCCGGGGCGGGGCTGGTGGCGGTGGTCGCCGCCTACGCCTTCGCGCGCTTCATCGGCATGCAGGCGACCTTCCTCGAGTCTGGCTTCTACACTTACAACCCCCTGCTGGTCGGGCTGTCGATCGGCTACCTGTTCCAGCTCACGCCTTTGACGGCCTTCTTCGTGGTCGTGGCCGGGGTCTGCGCCTTCGTGGTGACCCACATAATGCACCACCTGCTCGGCTCCTTGCTGCGCCTGCCGATCCTGAGCGTGCCCTTCGTGCTGGTCAGCTCCACCGCCTACCTGGCAGCCTCGCAGTACACCAATCTCCATGTGCGGGGTCTGTATCCGGTCAGTCGAGGACCGGTCGGCACCGCCCTGCCGATGTGGCTCTCGGGGTTCTTCGAGTCTCTGGGCGCGATCTTCTTCATGCCTCACCTGGTCGCCGGGATCTGTATCGCCCTCGGCCTGCTCCTGGTGTCGCGCATTCTGCTGCTGCTGGCATTCACCGGCTATCTGGCGGGGGCGACGGTGCTGGCGCTGCTCGCGGGCTCCGCGCCGGCCGCGTTCTCCAATCCCAACGCTTTCAACTTCATCCTGATCGCCATGGCCCTCGGCGGGGTGTTCCTGGTGCCCTCGCCGCGCGCCTATTCGATCGCCATGATCGCGGTGGTGGTCTCCACGCTGCCCTTGAGCTCCACCGAAGTGTTCTGGTCGCAGTACGGCCTTCCGGCTTTTGCCCTGCCCTTCAACCTGGTGACGCTCACCTTCGTCTACCTACTAACGCTGGTGGACCACCCGCTGGTCGCCCGCCCCGCGGGCGCCACACCGGAGGAGGCGCTCGATGCCTTCCTCGCCGGTCGCGACCGCTTCCCGGGCACACTGCGTACCCTCGCCCTGCCCTTCCACGGCGAGTGGTCGGTGTGGCAAGGATGCGACGGTCCCTGGACCCACCGGGGGCCGTGGCGGCACGCCTGCGACTTCGTGCTGCGAGGCGAGGACGGCAATACGTACCGCGGTCCGGGCGACCGGCTCGAACACTACCTGGCCTATCGCAAGCCGGTGCTGGCGCCGGTCCGGGGTCGGGTGGCGAAAATCGTCGCCGAGCTGCCCGACAACCCGGTGGGGGAAAGCGACCGACAACGCAGTTGGGGCAACCTGGTTATCCTGGCCGACGAGCGCGGCTTCTTCGTCGAGCTCTCGCACTTCGCACAAGGCTCGATTCGGGTCGTCGAAGGGCAATGGGTGGAGCGCGGCGCGCTGCTCGGTCTATGCGGCAACTCCGGGAACTCGCCCGAGCCGCATATCCACGTGCAGGTGCAAGCGACCGATCGCGTCGGGGCGGCGACCCTGCCCTTCAGCTTCGTCGCCTACCGCGCCGGTGATTCCTACCACGGCAACGACATGCCCCTACAGGGCGAGCGGATCGCGACGCTGGCGCCCGAGCGCGACATGGAATCGCGGCTCGGATTCGTGCTGGACGAGCAGTTCGTCTTCGAAGTATCGCGCAATGGGCGGCCCGCCGGTCGAACGCAGCACCAGGTGCGCGCCGCTCACGACGGAACGCTCTACTTCGAGTCGGCGCGCGGCAGGCTCTTCTTCGGTCGCTTCGAAGACACATTTTACTGCCACCGAGTGGAAGGCGACGACCCCTGGTTGCGCACCCTCTTCCTGGCGGCGCCGCGGCTGCCCCTGGCGTTCCACGAAGGCCTGCGCTGGAGCGACCGGGTGCCGGCCGCCGCCGCCCGCGATGGGCTGCGCTCGTTGCTCTTCGATTTCCTACGCTCCTTTCACCACGGCCTGGGGCGCGTCGACGTCGAGCTCGCATCCGCGGGGGATGCGGTGTTCGATGGCATAGTGCGTTCGCGGGCGCTGGCCATGGAGCGGTCGACGCGAGTCGAGATCCACCCGCGCCGGGGATTCCAGTCGATCCGTGTCGGCGAAATGCGGATGCAGCGGATCGAGGAGGCAGATCCCGTCGACGAAGACCAGCAGAGGAAGAGCACATGACTCGCCGCTTCGTTCTTGTCGCGATCGGTCTGCTCTGGGGAGCTTGCGACCCGCTGCCGTGCCCCCGGGCATGCGCGGGCGATCTCTCGGCGCTGGTCTACGGCGCCGGCACCAGCTACGGCACCTCTCGAGCCAAGGAGTCGGCCGCCACCGCCGGCATCTACGCCGCCGCCAGCGCTGCTCCCGGACATGCCCTGGAGCTCGACCTGGCACGCACCGCCATCGCAGCGCGAGTCGACAGCGCGAACACGGAACAGATCGATCTGACAGTCTCTTGGATCCGTACCCTGCCGGGCCGCCGTACCCGCGCCGGCGTCCACTGGATCGAGTCGAGCGACCCCTGGAGCGACGCGGCGCTCACCCTCTTCGCATCGGAGCTGGCAGGAAGCGCTCATCGATCCCACGCCGACCTGGAGCTCGCATACACCCGCTACCCGCACTATTCGAGCGGGCTCGGCGTGCTGCAGATCTCGCCGGGAATCGGTCGCGCCATCTATGACGCCACCGGCGGCGGCGGTCTCCACGGGTCGCTGCGGATGCACTACATTCGGCTGCTCGATCCGGTGATCGACGGCGCCCACGGCGATCTCGACCGCAACATGATCTCGGTCGAGGCCGATCTGGCCTTCCTGCGCCCTCCCTGGAGCCTCCGCTGCACCGTCTGGAGCGGCCGCCAGTCCTTCGCCGTGCGGCGCTCCGGCTTCCTGGTGTTCAATCTCTCCGAACTGCACAGCGGAGGCTATGGAGCCACTCTGCGGCGCCGCCTCGGCGCTGGCTTCACGGCGAGTGTGGGCGCCTTCCGCGAGCAGTTTCGCGAGCTAGGCTTCGACGACCCCCTCGCGTCGACCACGTTCTCGGCGACGCTCGGAATTCTGCCATGAGACAGTCACCAGCCCGGGCAAGCTCCTCGATCATCGCAACCATCGCGCTGTCGGGCCTGCTCCTGTCGGCGACGACCTGGGGACAGACCGCGCCTCCCGTTCCGCTCTCCGCCGCCCAGATCGCCGACGCCTACCAGCGTTCCTACGGCTACGAACGCTCTCAGGACCACGCCAACGCCTTGCGCGCCCTGGCGCCGGTTCACGCCGCCAATCCCGACGACTACACCGTCAACTTGAGGCTCGGCTGGTTGAGCTACCTGGCCGGCCACCACGCCGACGCAACCGACCACTACGCGAGTGCGATCCGCGCCGCGCCGCAGAGCATCGAAGCGAAGCTCGGCCGGCTGCTGCCCTTGCTGGCCCAGGAGCGCTACGCCTCCGCCGAGGCGGCGGCTCTGCAGATCGTCGCGCTCGATCACTACAGTTACTATGGCAACCTGCGCCTGGCCCACGCGCTGCGCATGCAGGGCAAACTGGAGCAGGCCGAGCGGATCGCGGCGAAGATGGCAGGCGCCTACCCGACCGACACACAGTTTCTCACCGAGCTGGCGCTGATCGACGTGGCGCGCGACGATCTCGCGGCGGCGAGCCGGCGCTTCGCGCACATCCTGCTGCTTGATCCGGAGAACCCGATCGCCCGGGCCGAACTTCAGGATCCGGAGTAGAGCTCGGGGAGCGAGGGACTCCGGAACACGTTCGGACGAGACTCGTCCTCCGTCCCCCTTCCATGTGGTGAAGCACGAATCGCTGCCCAGAGCTCCTAGCCGCACAGGTTCGAGCGGTGGCGGCGAAGTAGCGCGATCAATCGATGTATCCCAGGGCCCTCAGCTCTTGGATCATCAGGGAATCCAGTTCCACCCGCGCCCCCGCCTGGTCGCGACTCCGGCGCGCCGTCCACGCCAGCAGGTGGTCCCGCATGCGTTGTTCTCGCTGAGCTTCCGCGACCGCGAGGTCACGCTGCTCATGTGGATCGTCGCTCAGATTGAAGAGCTCGAGCCCCTTGTGCCGATATACATCCGGCGCAGGCTTGTAGAGCTCTGCGGTGGAGACGATGATCTTCCAAGGCCATTCGATCATAGCCAGGGCCGAGCGATTGGCGTGCTCGATGATGATGGGCTGGGGGAGGGCCTCGATCGTGTCGAGACAGGCGCCGACCAGGCTTCGGCCGGGCAGGGCGCTCGTCGCCTCCAGCTCCGCGAGCTCCAGGATTGTCGGCAACAGATCGATTCCCTGTACGGGCGTGTCCACGCGGCGCCCTTCCGGTAGTTGGCCCTGCCACGAGAGCAGCATGGGAACGCGAACGCAGGCTTCGTAGATGCTGCGATGCGCAGCGTACACGCCGTCCACGTCGAAATTCTCCCCGTGATCGCCGACTACCACGATCAAAGGGGCGGGATCACCTTCCTCGGAGCTGGAACGTAATCCCTCGAGGAGCCTGCCAATCACCGCGTCCGTTTGGGCAATCTCGCCGTCATAGAGCGCTTCGATGCACGCCCGATCCGCCTGTGAAAGGAGCCGGTGGACCTGGTCGAGATCGCGTCGTGGATCGCGGTGCTGATAGGTACTCTCAAAAAGTCTGTGTTCCGAGGCAGTCGAATTCGGAAGTCGTCGACGTGCCTCACTGGGATCGATCACCCGAGCGTGCAGATCACGGAGTGTCGAGAGCCGTGGCGTCCAATGATCCACGAAGCGGTTCGCAAGGGTGGAATCCGGTGCATAGGGCGTGTGCGGTTCGAAGAGGTGGACCCAGATCAGATAGGCGTGGCCACGGTTTCGCCTGACCCAACGCAGCGCCCGTTGCGCCGTGCGTTCGCCGGGGCGGGTCCAACGATCGGCACCGTAGTGCGTGGGGCCGGTTTGGTGGCGAACGTTGTCGAAGTGATCGAATCCCGGATCGAATCCGGATCTGGGGCCGTTGAGATGCAGTACGCTCACGAAAGCAGCGGTCCGATGTCCGGCGGCCTGGAAGTACTGGGCGAGAGTAGGCACACCCAGGTCATCCCAACGCTGCCCGTTGTCGTGCAGTCCGTGGTCGCTCACATGTTGACCACTCAAGATCGAGGCGTGCGAGGGAACGGTGGAGTTGGATTGGCTGTAGGCCCGAGTGAAGAGGACACCAGTCGCGGCCAGGGAGTCGAGGATCGGACTGGTTGGATGCTCGTAGCCGTAAGCCGAAACGTGGTCGGCACGAATGGTGTCGATGGTCACGAGGACGACCGGAGAACGAGGATCCACCCCGCAGGAGACCAGGAAGAAGAGAGCGGTGGGAATCAAGATCAGACGGCCCCACGTCGGGCGCGGCAACGTGGTGGTCGAACTCCGAGATCTGCACATGATGAGCTCCGTCTCTCTAATCCGGGTACGACGTGGGGACGGCCCGGCACGCCAGTGCACAGGGGCGGCCGCATCCTTCAATCGAGGTAGCCGAGGGCACCAAGAAGTCCCTGAAGCCCTCGCTCCGGGCCAGGCTGGCGATCCGGGGCAATGTCTCTGGAGAGCGGAACAGCCGCCTCTCCGCGTCGGATCGGATGCGCTTCGAGGTGCGTCGGGCTGAACGCATCGGTCAGAACTCGGGCATCGAGATCGGCGGGAACCGGGAGTCCAAGCAGGTGTAGGATCGTGGGGGGAAGATCGGTGATTTCTGCTTCCGCCAGTGTCTTGCCGGCACGAATGCCCTCACCTCTGGCGACCAGGATGCCGTTCATGCGGTGCACGCCGCCTCTGAACTCGCTGAAAACCGTGTCGCCTGCGACCGCGCCCGAGGCAACGACAGACCAGTCCTTGAACTCCGCGATCAGGTCGGGTGCCTCATCGGCGTGGGGGCCGTGGAAGATCTCGGCGCCCTCGCGGATCCGTTCGCAGAGGGGCGCGCCGGTCGCGGGGGGGCGTATGACACACTCCCATTCGGCCTCGGTAGGCAGACGATAGCCCTCGGCCTGGTGGTTCCACAGCACCTGATCGCCGTCGACCTGGTAGGCCGGCGAGAGCCCCATGCGCAGGGAGAGAGCGTTGCAGTAGAGGACGGCATCCAGCCAGCTGACCCCCTCCACGGGGCAGGACTGGCAGCTCTGGTAGCTGCTCGGGCTGTCGCCCATGATGGAGAGCGCCACTGGGCCTGGGTCACCTCGGTCTGGGACAGATAGAAGGCTTGGGTCAGCCGCACGCCGTGTTGGCGCTCATCCATGTCGCGACCCAGCTCATCTTCCGGTGAGCCCATAATGAAGTCGCCGGGCTCGATTCTGATCAGAGGCTCTGGCGTGGGCAGGGCGGCCTCGTAGTGATTGGCGGCGGTGGCGAGGGGCTCGGCACCCAAGTCGTCGCCGCTCCATGGCCAAGATGCCAGAACGAGGACGCAAGCGAGGGCGACAGATCTGCGCCAGGTGCTTCCTCCTCGGTCGCGGTGCATCACCGATCCCTCGTCACGGTTCTCGCTGCCACTGATGGTCCCGTCTCCTGTCATTTCTCATTGTTGCATGCTATCGACGCCCTGACCGGAGTAGCGCTCGGGGAGCGAGGCCGGATCGAGGCCGGGAAAAAGCCGTCGCTGGCGCGCCAGGATCTCGTCGTCGGTGAACGCCGCGACGATGGTCGGATAGTCGAGCATGAAGCGCTTCATCTCGTTCTTGTCGTATCCGCAAGTCTCGATCAGATCGTTGTCGGCCCACAGATTGCCGTGACGGTAGCCGCGGAAGATCAATCTCTCGGGGTCGGCGGCGGCGGCGGAATCGCAGACCGGGAAACGCCGGTTCAAGACCTCCAGGAGCTTCTCCAGCGACAGTCGCCGCGAGCTGTCGAGCGGCACCAGCGGTCCGGCGCCGTGATCGGAGGTCAGAATCAGCAAGTAGTCGTCGCCCGTGAGCCGCCCGAGGAGCTCGACGAGCTCCCCGGTGAAGCGATCGAGCCCCTGCATGGCGAGCCGGTGGGCATCGCTCTCGGTACCGACGAAATGTCCGATCTCGTCCAGGATCTTCATGTTGATGAGCACAAGGTCGGTGATCTCGTCGCCACCGGGCGCCTCGTGCTCGAGCATGTCGAAGATGATCCGCTTGCGGTAATCGACGCAGAGCGGACCGGCCTTGAGCTCCTGGTAGTTGCGCGGCGGCCATCCCACTACCTCCAGTCCCGATTCCGGCAGCTCGGCGATGAAGCGCTCCGGGCTGTAGTCCGCCAGGTAGTCCGGGATGGGGCGCTGGTGCGCGTCGGCCTGCAAGGCACCGCTGTGCAGATCCTGGAAGAGCACGAGGTCGCGGTCGCCGCCCGGGTGCATGGTGCCGTGGCCGGTGAGTGGCACGATCGCCTTCTTGTGCTCGGAGAAACCGATCACCTGCGCGCCGTTGCCGACCGCCGCGTCGTGGAGATCGGCGAAGGTGGGCTGCAGCAACCGCGAGGGATCGCCATCCTCGAAGTAGTTGGCCCACTTCCAGACCCGCGGGCTGCGCGAGGCCAGGCGGAAGTTGGTCGAGACGCCGTGCACGTTGGGGTAGGTGGCCGTGCCGAGAACGGCGTGCGAGATCGACGTATGGGTGGTCAGGTAGTCGAGGTCGCAGCGGTCGAAGACGATCCCCTCGCGCTCCAGGCGGGCGAAGTGAGGATGCGCTTCGAGCCGGCTCTGATAGGTGTCGTAGGCGAGCATATCGAGCACCACCAGGGCCAGGATCTTCGGCCGGCCGGTGAAACGCACCGGCAGCGCCGAGGCGGTCGACCACCTGCCGCGCGGGAGCGAGAGCAGGTCGAAGAAGGTCGCCGCGATGTTGATCGGGCCGACTGGATCGTGCTTGACGCTCGGCGGCTCGCCCAGGGCCGAGGGGGAGTAGAGCACCAGCGGCACGTGGGTGTCGTAGCGCCAGGGCGTGGCGTGGAAGTGGATCTTGCGCTGGCCGCCGTGCGCGAAGACCGCGCCGTCCTCCTGGACCAGGAAGAATTGGCCCGACTCCCGCGGATAGAACGAGCGCGCCAGGCGATCGAGCATCCGAACGGATTCGTGCGGGGCGAGCCGCGCCGCGCTCGCGCGCACTTCGACCTGCGCCTCTTCATCGTTCGGGCCCGAACCGCGCGGCTCCCCGCCGCCGCAGCCGGGTGCGAGGAGGAGGCCGATGATCGGCAGAAGAGCGATCTTTCGATCCATGGGGAAAAGTCCTCGTGGCGATGACGACAGCAAAATCCCTTCATTGGAAGGGGGGAAACGCCTTGCTGTCAATCCGAATCCCGGAACGGAAGGCAAAACCATATGATCCGATCATGCCGCTCGCCACGCGCCGGGGCGCCGCTGCCCAGATCGTCTTGAGGACCCTCGCGCTGGGTGTCTCGGCCTGCTCCGGACCCTCTGGACCGCCCGCCGCCTCTCATCTCCCCGAAGACTTCCAGGGCGGCCTGGGACTGTGCTTCGAGCTGCTCGATCCGGCCCGCTCCGGCATCATCGCGCGTCACACCCAAGGGGTCGCCATCGACGATTTCGACGCCGACGGCGATCAGGACATCTTCCTGACCACCTTCGCGACCATCGGCGCGCCCTGGCGAGCAGATGCCCACGCGCACCCCGACGCGCTCTATCGGAACGAGGGCGACCTGACCTTCACCGACATCGCAGAACCCGCCTTCGGGCCCGGCAGACGGACCTCGGCGCTGGCCGCCGCCTGGGGCGATCTCGACGGTGACGGACACGACGATCTCTACGTGGCCACCGCGCGGACCTGCCCCAATCTGCTCTACCGCAGTCGTGGCGACGGCACCTTCGAGGAGTGCGGGCGGAGCAAGGGTGTGGCGGCCGAGGAGTACGGGCGCGGCGTCGCCTTCGCCGACGTCAACGACGACGGCCACCTGGACATCTACGTTTCCAACTTCGCGCCGCGCGGGGAGGGAAGCCACCCCTTTCCCGAGTCGATCGAGAGCGCAGAGGAAGCGCGACGCATGGGGGGCCGCCGCACACGCCGGAACCGCGGCCGGCGCGGTGGCCCCAACCATCTCTTCGTGCGCCGGGAGGGCGGGATCTTCGCCAACATGGCGCTCGAGATGGGTGTCGAGGGGTCGACGCGGGGCGAGGGCTGGGGGGTCGGCTTCAGCGATCTGAACGACGACGGCGATCCCGATCTCTACGCGACCAACGACTTCCGCGAGGACGATCTCTACCTCAACCGGCACGGGGTCTTCGAGGATCGGGGCGGGCGCTTCATCGAGAAACGGCCCGATCGACTGCGCACCACCGGCGCCATGGGGGTGGCCTTCGGGGACTACGACAACGACCTGGACATCGATCTCTACGCCACCAACTACTACGCGGACTACCTGTTCGAGAACATCGAGGGAACCGCGCTGCGGCCGCGGGGCAAGCGCTCGGGTGTCGAGCGCCACACCAACGTGGTGGGGATGGGAGTGGCCTTCGCCGACTTCGACAACGACGGCGACCTCGATCTGGCGGTGGCGAACGGCCACGTGGCCAAGATCGATCCCGAGCGCAACATCCTGCTGGAAAACCTGGACGGTGGCTGCTTCGTCGATCTGACCGAGGCCGCCGGCCCCGGGTTCGCGGCCGAGCAGCGCAGCCAGGGTCTCGCGGTGGGCGACCTCGACGGGGACGGCAGACTCGACATCGTGATCGCCAATGACGACGGCTCCTTCCCGACGGTGTTGATCAATCGCACCGAGCGCATCGGGGGCTGGATCCGCGTGCGCCTGACCGGCCGCCCCCCCAACACCAGCGCCATCGGCGCGCGGGTGTGGCTCGATTCCGGCGGGACGGTCCAGGTGCGTGAGCGGGCCGCCGGCACCAGCCTCTACTCGTGCCATGAGGACGTGCTGCATTTCGGCCTGGGGGAATACCGGGGAGCGAGCGTGGCGCGGGTGCGCTGGCCGGACGGCAGCCTCACCGAGACCGCGGGAATCCGACCGCGCTCCGCGATCACGATCGCGCAGCCCTGAGGCAGCGCGGATTCCCCCCGACCGGCGCGGGAGCGTGTAGTATCGTCCAACCTATTGTGCTCTCGGGGGCTTTTCATCAAGGAGACGCCGCGGCATGAGGCCGATCGTCATCATCAGCACCGCGCTGGTCGTCTGCGCCGGCGCCGCCATCTACCTGGGCGCCGCGGGTCGCTCGGGGCCGCCGGTCCGCATCGGCTACTTCCACGGTGGCCGCACCCAGCTCCTGGCGCGGGTCCACAACGACTACGAGTGGGCCAAGGCCGGCGTGAAGGTGGAGATGTGGTCGCGCGATCTGCACGCCGAGGAGTTCGCGTTGATGCCTCACTCGATCCGGGAGTTCAACGCTCCCGGAACCGACATCGTCGGCAAGGTGCGCGGCACCGAGCTGATCGAGCACCTGCTGCGCGGCGACTACGACTTGACCACGCCGGGGGAGAGCTCGTTCGTCCTGGCGATGCGCCAGGGGCTGCCGGTGGTCGCCATCGCCGAGCTCGGTCACGACGTGCGCAACCAGTCGGGCCACGTGATCATGATGCGCAACGGCATGCCGGCCGGCGGTCCGGGCGACTACTTCGGAAGGGTGCTGGTATCGCGCCGCGCCGGACCCGGCGACTCGATCATGCTCAAGGAGTATCTGGAGACGATCGGTGTCGATCTCGAGGAAGACATCGTGCAGCTCGACGCGCTGCCCCGCGACGTGGCCTCGAAGAGCGCTCTTCCCGACGACTTCATCTACATCATCGATCAGCTCTATGAGCCGCAGTGGGCGATCGGAACCGCCAACTGTGTGATCGACGGCGGCTATTACCACCTGATGGGGGTCCCGGCCAAGATCCATGAGTTCTGGATCGTGGCGGCGCTGCAGGATTGGGTCGATCCCGAGCTCTCGCACGCGCTCTTGGTCTCCACGCCCGAATATGTCGCCGCCAATCGCGAGCGCCTGGTGAAGATGATGGAGACATACATCTTGCGGATCAAGATGGAGCACGCGTTGAGCTACGAGGTGCGTACCCGGCAGGACGAAAAGGGCATCCAGATGGCGATGGACTACTACGGCTTGAATCTGCCCCAGTACGACGTCGTGCCGACCGTGAGCGTCGAGCTATTGACCGAGATGACGCGCCTGCTGCGCAAGTACGGCTTCGTCGACGAACAAGCTGTCGATGTGGCGAGCTTCGTGGACAACAGCCTGGTGCTGGAAGCGCTGGACAATCTCGGCATCAGCGAGGCCGATGACGTCTGGGGGTCGGAATTCTGACGCTTCCGATCGTCTCGATACTGCTGCTCCTGGCGAGCTGCGGTGGTGAAACGACCGAGCGGCCGAAGTCGGAGGAGGATGCCGCCGGTCCGCGCCCCAACATCGTCCTGATCGTGATGGACACCTTTCGCTACGATCACCTGGGGTGCTATGGATACGGGCGCGACACCAGCCCCAATCTCGATGCCTTCGCGACCGGTGGAATCCGTTTCGGACAGGCGATCGCCCAGGCATCGTGGACCCTGGCCAACGCCGCCAGCTACTTCACCGGGCAGTACGTGCCGACCCACCGCGTGTTCACCGCCCACCACAAGCTGCACCCTTCCGCCCTGACCCTGGCCGAGGCGCTGAGCGTCCACGGCTATCGCTGTGGCGCCTTTACCGGCGGCTTCCATATCTCTTCGATCTACGGCGTCGACCAGGGCTTCGAGATCTACACCGATCGGCCCGACTACGGCCGCCTGAGCGACGTTCTGCCGAAGGCCCGAAGCTGGCTCGAGGGGATCGGAGACGATCCCTTCTTCCTCTTCGTCCAGGCCTACGACACCCACGCCCCATTCGAGCTGGAGCCCGAATGGGCGACGAGATTCGAGCCGCAGGGCTACCGGGGCATCCTCGACGAGTTCCCGATCGATCACACCCTGGGCGACAATCTCCAGGACGGAATCCTGACCGCGGAGGACGGCGCGACCCACGTGCTCGCCCAGCGCGATATCGACCATATCATCGCCCTCTACGACGGGTCGGTCGCCCGCGCCGACCAGCGGATCGGCGCCTTTCTCGGCTTCCTGGACGACTCCGGCCGGCGCGACGATAGCGTGATCATCATCATGGGCGATCACGGCGAGGCGCTGCTCGAGCATGGTCACCTGCTGAAGTCGCGCCACGGCGACAGCTACGAAGAGGGGATCCACGTTCCCTTGCTGATGCAGCTTCCCGAGAAGCTGCGCGCCCCGATCTCGGGCGGTAGCCCTTCGACGGTGGTCGATACCCAGGTGCAGCTCATCGATTTGATGCCGACACTTCTGGAGTGGCTCCAGATCCGCATCCCCGCCGAGTGCCAGGGGGCGAGCCTGGTGCCGCTGCTGGAAGGACGGGCGGCGCCCGGCTTCAACGACTACGTTTTTTCGAGCGGCGGGACCGGAGGGCCACGGCGCGAGCTGTGCATTCGCAGCTCCGAGTGGAAGCTGCTGCGCTTTCGCAACATCGACGATCCCTGGGGCCGGAGAGATGAGCTCTTCCATCTTGGCGACGATCCCGGAGAGCGTCGCAACCTGTTCCAGGAGCGCCAGGATGTGGCGGCCCCATTGGGAGAGAAGCTCGACGCCTGGGAGCGCGAGGTGCAGGCCGCGGCGCTCGCCGAGGAGCTGGTCGATCCGGCGGTCGGCAAGATCATGCGGGAGCGGATGAGGGAACGAGGCTACTGGTGGCTCGAGACCGAGAAGCCGCAGCGGCGGGGGGGCGAGGCGCAACCGTGAGTAGGCGGCGGCGCGCTACGGTGGCGATCGGACCGAGCGTGGCGCTGGCGCTGGCGCTGCTGCTCGGCGGCGGCTGCGACAAGGAGGCCGATCCGCCCTGCGAACCCGGCCCGCCGATCGAGCTCGGCTACTTCCACGGCGGACGGGCGCAGCTGCTCTACCGGGCGCACCTGGCCGGTGACTTCGCCTCGCACTGCCTCGACTTGCGACTGGTCGCCGGCCGCGATGCAGCCGGGGATCTCTACCGGGTCCCGGCCGAGCACCAGACCTTCCAAGCGGCGCTCGACTCGAAGAGCGTCGCCAGGTGGAGCAGCGCCTCGATCGTGCAGGCGATCGCCGACGGTGAGCTCGACGGCGGAGCGGTCGGAGAGGCGGAGCTCATCGCGGCCGTGTCGCGCGGGCTGCCGATCACCGCGGTCGCGACCCTCGGCATCAACCGCGCGGAGACGCCCGGCTTCGCGCTGCTGCTGCGGACCGGGACCGAGCTCGAGCGCGCGGCCGATCTGTCGGCTCTGCGCATCGGCGTCCATAGCTCCGCGCCTTTCGACCTGGTGCTGGCCCGCGAGCTGGTGCGCAAGCTGACAACCCGGGGCCGGGCGCCCACGCTGATCGAGATGGAGTCGCCGCGGCGGATCACGGAGGCGCTTCGGTCCGGAGAGCTGAACGGCGCGTTCTGTCACTACCGGGCGGCGAAGGAGCTGGTGGAAGCGTCGGTCGCGACACTGCACAGGCGCCTCGATTGGGTCGACGCCGGGCTCAGCCACGCGCTCCTGGTCTTCCACAACACCTTTCTGGATCGACGCGCGCGCGATCTGGAGCGCCTGCTGGCCGCCTACCAGGAGCGGATCCACCAGGAGGCCGAGCTGCCGCCCGAGGAGCGCCGGCGCATGCGTGGAGAGGGACCGACGATCGCCGACGACTCGGCCGAGCTGGGACTCGGAATCCCGGTCTGGGAGCCCCATCCCCGGGTCGACGCCGCGCGCCTGGAGCAGGTGCAGGAGCTGATGGTCGCGAACGGTCTGCTCGCCGATCGAAGCGATCTCTACCCCCACATCGACAACCGCTTTCTGGATCGCGCGCATGAACCGCGCCGGCTGATCGTGGTGCAGTGGGAGGGCGCCGAGGCGGCGGCCGTGGGGGAGATGCTCTCCGACTGGGAGCTGCCGAATCTGCGCCGTCTGGGCGAACGTGGCGCGACCTGCGAGCTGCCTTCGCCCACCGCGATGTCCCCTGGCGCCCGGTGGCGGAAGGCTCTGTCGCGGGTGGGACGGGAGCCGCTCGAGCTGCGCGCGGGAGAGGGCTCGCCGGGCAACCGTGCCCTGACAGCGCGCCTGGTAGATCATCTCGCGTCGGCTGAGACGCAGGCGCGCACCATCGTGCTGCGCTACCACGCCACCGGGCGCGCCGCGATCGCCGCCTGCGACGCAGAGCTGCGCACTCTCGACAAGACGCTGGAGGTGTTGGGCCTGTCCGGCGAGACGCTGGTCTACCTCCTCGCCGGAGGGGAGGAGGCCGGAGCGGGGAAGGGGTTCCTGGCCACCGACGACTCCGCCGTGCCGCCCGGCGCCGCCGGAGCGGAGGAGCTCGAAGCGACGCTGCTGCGGCGCGCCGGGCTCGTCGTGCCGGGCCCGACCTTGCTGCCGCAGATCGCGGACACGCGGGGGCACGCCGCCGGCGACGATCCCAACATCATCGTCATCGCGCTCGACGCCTTTCGCGCCGATCATCTCGGTTGCCTCGGCTACGGCCGCGACACCACGCCCCAGCTCGACGCCCTGGCGCAGCGCGGCTTCCTCTTCACCCAGGCGATCTCGGCCGCCGGCTACACCGTGCCGAGCACCGTCAGCCTGCTCACCGGCCGGCATCCTCCCTCTCACGGCGTTCCCTTCGCGACCCTCAAGCTGCCGCCTTCGGCGCTCACCCTGGCCGAAGTGCTGCGCGACCACGGCTACGCCACGACCGCCATCACCGGCAGCGTCCACAACTCCTCGATGGTCGGCTATGCGCAGGGCTTCGACCGCTACCTGTCGGAGATGGAGTACGGACACCTGCGCGAAGTGCTGACCCGCGCCCGGCGGCGCTTGAACCAGCATCCCGGCGGCCCCTTCTTCCTCTACCTGCACGCCTACGACGCCCACGCCCCTTACGAGGTACCCGAACCCTTCGCGAGCAAGTTCGGCGGCGACTACCAGGGGGTGCTCGCCGACCTCACCCTCGGCCACCCGGTGGGCGGCGAGCTGCGCGGATCGACTCTGATCTCGGAGAGCGGCGCGCGCAGGGAGCTTTCCGCGCGGGATCGCCGTTTCTGGATCGATCGCTACGACGCCGCGCTGGCCCATGCCGATCACCAGATCGGCGCCTTCTTGCGCTACCTGGAGAGCACATCCCTGGCCGACAACACGATTCTGGTGGTGCTCGGCAACCACGGCGAGTCGCTCTTCGACCACGGAGCGGTTCTGCAGCGCCGCCACGGCGACATCTGGGAGGAGGGCATCCACGTACCGCTGATCGTGCGAATCCCCGAGCAGCTCCTCGCCGGGCGAGGGATCAAAGACAGCTCTGTGCGCGCCATCGACACCCAGGCCCAGCTCGTCGACCTGATGCCGACCCTGCTCGAGCTGCTCGAGATCCCAATCCCCGAAGCGTGCCAGGGGCGCAGCCTGGTGCCGCTCATGAGAGGCGACGCGCCCGCGGACTTCAACGAGTACGTCTATTCGATCGGATCGGCGGGAGGCAACAAGTTTCCCTGGCGCTCCTGCGTGCGCACCGAAGAGTGGAAGCTGCTGCGTTTTCACCAAGACGAGGCGCCGAACCCGCGCAGCCGACTCTACCGTTTGAGCGACGATCCCGGCGAGCGACGCGACCTGGCCGCCGACCACCCGCAGATCGTCGCCCGCCTGGGCGAGAAGCTCGACGCATACGATCGTCTGCTGCCCCAGGCGAGCAGAGAGGCGATGGTCGCGCGCAGAAAGCGCTGGCGAAGCGCGCGCGGCGCGAGTGCGGCGGTGCGACCGAACGTTCTCCTGATCATCGTCGACACCTTGCGCGCCGATCGTCTGGGCTGCTACGGACACGACCGTCCCACCACTCCGAACATCGACGCACTGGCCGCCAGCGGCGTGATCTTCGAGTCGGCCTGGGCGCAGTCGTGCTGGACCCTGCCCTCTTTCGCGTCGCTGTTGAGCGGTCAGTACCCGACCACGTTGGGGCTGATGCGCGAGGAGGGGCGCGTCTCCGACTTCCCCTACGTCGATCCGGTCATGGACGCCCAGGTGACGACACTCGCCGAGGCGCTCAGCGCCGACGGCTATGCCACCGCCGCCTTCTTCACCGGTCGATTCAACGATTCCCTCTACGGCATCGACCAGGGTTTCGAACTCTACCGCAACTACAAACGCAACATCGACAAGAACCGCCTGCCGATGCGCTCCTTCCCCGACTTTCTGCCCGAGGCCTTCGAGTTCATGGAGGCGAGCGATCCGCGCCCCTTCTTCGTCGCGATGAATCCGAGCGAGCCGCACCGTCCCTACCTGGCGCCCGAGATCTACATGCAGCCCTTCACCGAAGGCTACCAGGGGGCCTTCGAGGGGCTGTGGATCGCCAAGCCGATCCTGTTCGGCATCGACCGCGACGAGGGCGGCTGGGGTCTATCGCTCGCCGACGGGCCCAAGGGCGGGCGCTGGCCGCCCGATCTGGAACGCCCCTTCGGCGGCCGCCAGCAGGTGACCCTGGAGCAGTCGGACATCGACTACCTCGGCGACCGCTACGATGCCTGCCTGAGCTACGCCGACCGCTTCATCGGCGAGATCGTCGATCGGATCCAGAAGGAGATGCTCTACGAGACGATCATCATCCTGACCTCGGACCACGGCGAGGGGCTCGGCGACCACGGCGTGTTCCTGCACGCCACCCGGCCGCCCAGGCTCTACGAAGAGATCACCCACGTGCCGCTGATCATCAAGCCGGCCAAGACCTGGCTGCTCCCCGAGCGGCGCACCATCGACACCCCCGTCGAGCTGGTCGACCTGGCGCCGACGGTGCTCGAGCTGGTGGGATGCCCGCCCCTCCCCGGGGTCCAGGGGCGCAGTCTGGTCGGGGCGATGCGGGGCGACCAGGCCCTCGATCCCGAGCGGCCGGTGTTCGCCGAAACCCGCGGCTACGGATCGACGGTGCGCAGCGTGCGCCAGGGAGACTGGAAGCTGATCCTGACGCTCGCCGAGGGGGCGACCGAGCCCGGGGTGGAGCTCTTCGATCTGGCCTCCGATCCGGGCGAGACCCGCAATCTGGCGACCGCCGAGCCGCGACGCGTCGCGCGGCTGACCCGACTGGTGCGGGAGTGGGCGGGCGAGAACGCCTGGCTCCAGGCCCTGGGCGGCGCGCCATGAGCCGGCGCCTCGCGGCGATCGCCCTGCTCTGGGCCGCCCCCCTCGGCGGCTCGGGTGCCGGGAGCGAGCCGGGGCCGGTAGCCCCCGCCGCCGGCCGCGAGACGACGATCCGAAGATGGGAGGGACGCATCGCGCACTTCCTCGACGCCGGAGTCCTGCCGATCATCGACACCCAGTCGACCTACGACGGGCGGGTGATGGAGATCGACGCGATCCGCGCCGAGATGGACCGCCTGGGGATCGCGCTCCTGGCCTTCGCGCCGAAGTTCCGGGGAGCGGGCAGCGGCAGCGCCGAATCGCTGGCGCTTTGGGAAGCGCACCCTTCCTACTTCGTCCCCACCACCGCCGAGGGAAGCAACGAGGCCTGGTACGCGCAAAGCGGTCCCTTCATGGAGCACCTGGAGCAGGCGGCGCGCGGCGGCGCCTACTTCCTGATGGGGGAGTTCGAGCTGCGCCACTACACGCCACCCCAGAAGTTCAAGCTGGGGCAGGCGCCACATCACGACGTCTACGTGCCGCCCGACTCGCCCTGGGGACGCAGGCTCTTCGCCCTTTCGGCCTCGACCGGCCTGGCCTTCCAGATCCACCACGAGCCGGAGGACAGCCTGCTGGCGCCGCTCGAGAAGATGCTGCGCGAGCACCCGCGGGCCAACGTGATCTGGTGCCACCTGGGTCAGATCCGCTTCCCCGACAAGCAGAGGCGCTTCGGTCCAGCCTATGTGGGCGATCTGCTCGGAAGCTTCGACAATCTCTACTTCGACCTCGCCATGCCGGCCCCCGGCTCGCGCTACCCGAGCAGCGGCTTCATGCACAACACCGTGCAGGACGCGGCGGGCACCATCCTGCCCGCCTGGCGCGCCGTGATCGAGCGCCATCCCGGGCGCTTCGTCATGGGCACCGATATCGGCGGCGACCGCTGGCGCGGTTACGCCCAGAAGGTGGACCGGTTGCGCACCCTGCTGCCCCAGCTCACGCCCGCGACCCGCCGGCGGGTCGCGTTCGAGAACGCCTGGCTCCTGATCACCGGGCGCCCCTGGGGCGGCGACGTTGTCCGAAGAGGATACGCCCGATAGACTTCGAGCGGGCCACTACCGGAGAGGGCTGCCGACATGAGACTGAAAAGGCATAGTCAGAGAACTCTGCTGTCCGGGGGGGCGGCGGTTGGGCTCTTGGCGGCGATCACCGCCGTGCTGGCCGGCTGCGGCGCGAGCAGCGACGAGGAGCCCCAGCGCCCGTACAACGTGCTGATGATCTCGATCAACAACATCGGCGCGGAGCACATGAGCCTCTACGGCTACCCGCGTCCGACCACGCCCGGCCTCGACGCCTGGGCCGAGGAAGCGGTGGTCTTCGAGAACTTCTTCTCGCACTCCTCCTGGACCCTGCCGGTCGGCACCTCGCTCTTCACCTCGCTGCACCCCTACACCCACCGGGTGATGGATCGCTGGCACGGCAACCTGCTCGATCCGACCATTCTCACGCTGCCGCGAATCCTGTTGGGCAACGGCTATCGCACCGCCGCGTTCACCGGTGGCGTCGACTACAAGAACATCTTCGGGCACATGGACGGCTTCGAGGTGACCGACAACAACCCCGATTTCACCAGCTTCGACGTCACGCTGCGCCAGGCCAGCCGCTGGCTGAGCGGGGTTCGCGACGATCCTTTCTTCCTCTTCATCCACGGCTACGACACCCACTGCCCCTTCGACCCGCCCGACGAATACCGGGGACTGTTCAGCAATACCGAGGGCAAGAACATCACCGTCGACCACACGGTCTGCATGCGCGGCTACGGCAATGCCGAGGTCGGGTTCACGGCCTATATCACTCTGGGCGATCCCTTCCGCAAAAAGCGCAAGGACCCGCCGGAGTGGTTCAAGCAGAAGCTGGCCGACGGCTTCCGCGAGCACGGCGTCGACCCATCCCGGCTCGACCGGCAGAGCGCGCTGCGCGACTCGATCGTCGACACCATCCTGAAGGTCGATCTGACCGGCGACGATATCTCCTTCCTCTCCGATCTCTACGACGAGGAGGTGCGCTACGTCGACGACCTGGTCAGTGAGTTCCTGGACGACCTGGACGACGATCTGCTGGAGCGGACCATCATCGTCATCCTCTCCGAACACGGAGAGATGTTCGCCAAGCACGGTCGCTTCGGGCGTGCCGGAACGACCCGCGGCACCCACTACGACGATGTGTTGCACGTGCCGCTGATGATGAAATGGCCCGGCTCCCCGGCCAAGAGGGTGAAGGGACTGTCGCAGTTCGTCGATGTGATGCCCACTGTCCTCGATCTGCTCGACATCGCCGTCTGGCAGGACCACCAGGGCAAGAGCCTGCTGCCCCTGGTCGAAGAGGACCGGCCTCTCAACGACTACGTGTTCGCAGGCGCTCTCTACAATGTCGGCGTCTCCAAGACCAATCGTTTCTTCCCCGAACGCAGCATCAACGAGTCGCTGCGCAACCACCAGTGGAAGCTGATCCGCGAGGGACGGATCGAGCATCAGCCGGGCGAAGAGGTCTACACTCTGGAGGACGAGATCTTCGAGCTCTACGATCTCGCCAACGACCCCGACGAGCTGCACAACGTGGCCGCCGACCATCCCGATCTCCTGGCCCGGCTCAAGGTGGAGCTGGAGCGCGAGGCGGAGCGGGCCAAGAGCATGGCCGGAGCGGAGTCGGGAACCCTGCCGGTGCCGGACGACCTGATCGAAGAGGCGATGAAGCGGGGTTATTGGTAGCGACGAATCACGAGGTCCTGCGAGCGCTGGCGCGGTCGAGGCGGTAGTCGCGCGCCGGCTGCCAGTAACTGTGCTCCGAGGCCGGAGCGTCGCGCAGCAGAGAGCGACGGAAGAGCCTCAGAAAGAGATGCGTCAGGCCGAATCCCAGCAGGTAGATCAGCACCAGCACTGTCGCCAGCAGCACCTTTCTGGCAACGCGCGTGCAATCGCCGAGGATCTTCTTCGGCTCCATCTCAGCTCCGCTCGACCAGGCAGCGCTCCAGCACCAGGCAGTCCATCTCACTGCGCCGGAAGCAGTCGATGGCGTCGCGTGGGGTGCATACGATCGGCTCGCCGCGCAGATTGAACGATGTATTGACCACCATGGGGACCCCGGAGCGTTTGTCGAACTCCTCGATCAGGCCCCAGAGCTCGGGGTTGGTGTCGCGCCCCACGGTCTGCACCCGCGCCGTGCCGTCGGCATGGGTGACGGCCGGCAGCAGCGCCCGTTTCTCCTCGCGTACCCGCGCGGCCAGCAGCATGAAGGGCGAGTCGTCGAGCAGCTCGAAGAACTCCGCGGCACGGCTGCGCAGCACCGCCGGGGCGTAGGGACGAAATCCCTCGCGTCTCTTCACCCGCTCGTTGAGCCTCTGCTTGGCGTGCGGATCGCAAGGGTTGGCCAGGATCGAGCGGCGCCCCAGCGCGCGCGGCCCGAACTCCATGCGCCCCCGCACCCAGCCGACGATCTGATTGGCCGCCAGCCGCTCCGCCACCTGTTGGATGAGCTCCTCCTCCTCCAACTCGCGGAAGCGCAGCCCGGCGAACTGCAAGGCCTGGCGCGCCTCCTGGTGCGAGAATTCAGGCCCCAGGGCCACGTCGTCGAGCACGAACTCGCGCTCGTTGTCGAGCATCGAGCAGTGTACCAGCGCCGCCGCGCCGAGCGCTCCGCCGGCATCGCCCGCGGCGGGCTGCACGAAGATCTTCTGAAAAGGCGTACGCTCCAGTATTTTGTGATTCAGCACGCAGTTCAGAAATACCCCGCCGGCCAGGCAGAGTCGGTCGATGCCGGTCCGCGCGTGCACATGGCGGGCGAGGGCGACCACCGCATCCTCGGTGAGCTGCTGCAGCGACGCGGCGATGTCGCGGTGACGCTGCTCGATCTCCGACTCCGGCTCGCGCGCCGGGCCCAGGGCCCGCAGCAGGCGCCCGCTGAACATCCTCGCGCCGCTGTTGAAATCGAAATATCTCCGATCGAGGCGAAAGCTGCCGTCGTCCTTGAAGTCGACCATTGCCCGCAGCGCATCCAGATAGCGCGGCTCGCCATAGGCCGCCAGTCCCATCACCTTGCCTTCGCCGCTCAGAGCCTCGAATCCCAGGTAGGTGGTCAGCGCGGTGTAGAAGAGACCCAGAGAGTGCGGATAGTGCAGCTCCTCGAGCATCTCGATCTGGTTGCCACGACCGATGCCGAAGGCCGTGGTCGCCCACTCGCCGACTCCGTCGGCGGTGATGATGGCGGCCTCGTCGAAAGGCGAGACCAGAAAGGCGCTGCCTGCGTGGGCCAGGTGATGCTTGACGAAGACGATCTCGCCGCGATAGCCGATGCGGCTCTCCAGCAGCATCGGCAGCGCCAGACGATCCTGGAGCCAGCTCGGCATGGTGCGCAGGAAGCGTCCCATGGAGAAAGGAAAGGAGCGGATGTGGTCGACCACGACCCGCGCGAACTTGAGATATGGTTTCTCGTAGAAGCCGACGAAATCGAGATCGGCGAAGGAGGTACCGGCCGCCTGGATGCAGTAGTTGATCGCCGACTCCGGGAAATCCGCGGAGTGCTTGACGCGATTGAAGCGCTCCTCCTGGGCCGCGGCCAGCAGCTTGCCATCTCTGAAGACGCATGCAGCCGCGTCGTGGTAGTGGCAAGAGAGCCCGAGGATGTTCACGAGGGGGGCTCGGAAGCGGGCGCGAGCGTCTCGGCGGGCCCCGCGTCGAGCGTCTGCTCCCATTCGAGCAGCCGTCGCTGCAGCTCCTCGGCGAGGCGTGGATGCTCCTCGACCACGTTGCGCAGCTCATTCGGATCGTCTCGGAGGTCGTAGAGCTCCCATTCCTCCCGCTGCAACGGCTCTCCGCAGAGATAGGACCACCAGCTGACCTGCTCCTCTACGGCACGCGCCCGGCGATGCAGCAGCTTCCAGCGCGCGGTGCGCATTCCGGTGTCGCCTACCCCCGGCCGATCGAGAAGCTCGTCGATGCCGTCGGTGTAGTCACGGGGCATCTGGCTGCGGTGGCGGAAGATATCTTCCCAGAGCGGCGTGCGCTCGAAAAATGCCGCCCGATCGGGATCGCCCCGGCCGCCTCGCAGCGCGCCTGCGAAGCTGCGCCCGTCCACACCGGGCAAGGCCTCGAGGTCCAGGATCTCGAGCAGTGTCGGGGCCAGGTCGACCCCTTCGACCTGCTCCGCGATGCGGCGCCCCGGCGCGCGCTGGCGCGGGTTGAGGATCAGCAGCGCGTTGCGCACCTCGGTATCGTAGATATCGTAGTGGCCGAAGTAGCCGTGCTCGCCCAGGTCCTCGCCGTGCACCCCGTGCAACACGATGAGCGTGCGCTGCAGGAGATCCTCGGGAATCGACTGCATCAGGTCGCCGATGAACTGATCCACGACCCAGAGGCCAAAATCGTAGCGGGCACGGATGAAATCCAGATCGGCGGCATCGAGCTCGCGCATCTGACCGGAGCCGAGCGCGTACATCTTGCCCTGGTAGATCCGCGACAAGACCTTGAAGCCGAGGTTCGGGAAACGGCGTAGGGGGCCCTGGTAGTCGGAAGCGACGAATTTGTCCTTGAGCAGCGGGTCACCGCTGGCGCCGTAGGGCCAGTGGAGGGTGCCGAGAATCAGCCACAGAAAGAAGGGCTCGTCGGCCTGCTCGTGGAGCCAGGCGATGGCGTCGCTGGGCACGTTGCGATTGCCGGTGAAGACGAAACGGTCGAATCCCCGACCGAAGCTCAGCCCGGGGTTGAGGCCGTCGCGGCGAAAGTGGGCGCGCCGCGACTGGAAGCTTGACATATCGGTCATGACCTCGAACGAGGAGCCCATCGCCACGGTCTGGTAGCCGGCGCCCTTCAGCGCCGCCGGGAAATAGGGGATTTCGGGATCGAGCTGCGAAGCGAAGGAGACGAAGCCGTTGCGGGAGGGATAGCGCCCGGTGAAGAGCGACATCTGGCTGATGGGCGTCATGTAGGACTGAACGATGAAGTTCTCGAAGAGTGTTCCTTGCTTGGTCAGCTCGCAGATATTGGGGGCGGTCTGGCGATCGTAGCCGAAGCAGGGCAGATGATCGGGGCGGAAAATGTCGAGCGAGATCAGGATCAGGTTGCAGTCGCGACAGATCGGATCGTCGGCGGCGTCGGCGGCGAGGACGCGCGCGGGCTGCTCCTCACCCGGCGAGTAGAGCACGAGGGCGATGCCCCCCAGCACCGCCACATTGAGCAGCAGCAAGAAGGCCGCGATCGCGCGCCGCCCTTTCGGCGTCACGATCCCGCCACCCGCGCACCGGCCCGAAAGGTGCGCAACAAATCCGCGCCCGGATCGACCGGGTTCTCCTTGGCGCTGAAGTACTCGGCCCGAAACAGCCGCCCGGCCGTCTCGTCGTAGAAGAAGGCGACGGTGGCGGAATAGCGCAGGAGATCGTCGCTGCAGCCGCCGAAGGCCAGGCGGCTGTTGGCAAAGAGGCGGAGCATCGCCAGGGCCGGGCCCCGCGGCGCCACTTCGACCGGCAGATAGCGTTCGGGGCAGCGCAGGGTGTGCGAGAGCTGACCGGGGTAGGGAGCCTGGCGGTCGGCGAAAAGATTTTCGATCAGGGCGCGGCTCTCATTCACCAGCGCCTCCGCCGCCGCGGAATCGAGCTCCTCGCTGACCCGGATCCGCAGCCGATCCTCTCCGATGCCGACCAGGGCGCTGCGCAGCCGCCCTTCGCTGCGCTCGGCGCGCAGCACTTCCGCATCGCCCGAGAGATCGATGGCGGCTCCCACGGTCGCCAACAGCTCCTCCACTTCCCCCGCCGCCGACTCCCGCGCGGGGAGCAGCAGGTAGATCAGAGCGGCGCTCCCCGCGAGCAGCGAGGCCAGCAGCAACGCAATCAAGCGCCCGTACATCGAGCACCCCTCGCGTTCATCGCTCCACCAGGTAGCTGCCCAGCGCCAGACAGTCCATGTCGGATTCTTCGAAGCAGCGGTAGGCCTCTTCCGGCGTGTGCACGATCGGCTCCGAATCGTTGAACGAGGTATTGAGGACCATCGGCAGACCGCTCCGCTCGTGGAAGGCCCGGATCAGCTCGTAGTAGATGCCGTTGTCTTGCGGGGTGACGGTCTGGATGCGCGAGCTGCCGTTGACGTGGGTGACGGCCGGGATCGCATCGATCTTGTCGGCGCGCACCCGCGTGATGAAGAGCATGAAGGGGCTGGCCCAGTCCTGCTCGAAGAACTCCGCCATGTGCTCGCGCAGCACGCTGGCGCCGAAGGGACGGAAGGCCTCGCGGTGCTTGATGATCAGGTTCAGCCGCTCCTTCATCCCGGCGTCGCCGGGATGCGCCAGGATGCTGCGGTTGCCCAGGGCGCGCGGGCCGAACTCCATGCGACCGTTGAACCAGCCGACCACGCGGCCGGCCGCCAGCCGGTCGGCCGTCTGAGCGACCAGCTCATCCGGCTCCAGCTTGCGGAACTTCGCTCCCCGGTTGCGCAGCAGCACCTCGATCACGCGATCGCTGAACGCGCCGCCCAGCGCGCAGGAAGTCATCGGCGCCCCGCGCGGCTGACCGCGCACCGTGTGATACAGATAGAGTGCCGCGCCCAGCGCCCCCCCCGCATCGCTCGCGGCCGGCTGGATGAAGATCTCCTCGAAATCGGTCTCTTCACGAATCCTGCTGTTGGCGGTCACGTTCAGAAACACGCCGCCGGCCAGGCAGAGGCGCTTCTCGCCGGTCTCACGATACACGTGGCGCGCCATGGCCAGCAGCAGCTCCTCGGTCACGCGCTGCAGGCTGGCGGCGATATCGCGATGGCGGTCGCTCAGCTCGTCGCCCGGCTTGCGCGGCGGGCCGAAGAGCTCTTCGAACCTGGAATTGTGCATCTTCTCGCCGCGGTTGAACGAAAAGTAGCGAGTATCGAGCTCGAAGCTGCCGTCATCGCGGACCAACACGATCTCGCGGAACTGGTCGACGAAGCTCGGCTCGCCGTACTCCGCCAGCGCCATCACCTTGCCCTCGCCCGAGAATACCCGAAAGCCCAGGTAGGCGGTGACGATCGAGTAGAGCAGCCCCAGCGAATGCGGGTAGTGCATCTCCTTGTTCAGCTCGATCTGATTGCCGCGGCCGCTGCCGAAGGCGGCGCAGGCGTACTCGCCGACCCCGTCGACGGTCAAGATCGCCGCGCTCTCGAAGGGCGACACCAGGAAGCTGCTGGCTGCATGCGAAAGGTGATGCTTCACATAGCGCACCGGCTTCTTGAGGCTGAGCTCCTCCTCGATCGTAGCCGAGACGGCAAGCCGATCCTTCAGCCACAGCGGCATGGTATCGAGGAAGTTGCGCAAAGTGAAAGGATAGCCGGCCAGGTGGCTCAGAATCGTGCGCTCGAACTTGAGGTACATCTTCTCGTAGAAGGCGACCTCGTCGACGTCGTAGATGGTGACGCCGGCCTCCTGCAGGCAGTAGTTGACCGCCTGGATCGGAAACACCGGAGAGTACTTGTCGCGATTGAAACGCTCTTCCTGCGCCGCCGCGACGATCTCTCCATCACGGACCAGCGCCGCGCACGAGTCGTGGTAGTAGCAAGAGAGTCCGAGAACTATCACCGCTGCGCACGCCGCCTTTCAGAACTGCCGGTCGAGACGATCCATCTCGTAGCCCTCGGTGTCCACCCAGAGCGAGTCCTTGGAGGAGTCGCATGCGTAGAGCTTCAGGTAGCGCCGGAAGAAGAGCGCCGCTCCCAGCCGGGTGGCGCCGAACCCGAACACGTAGACCAGGAAGAGCAGCACGGTGATGACCAGGGTCTGAATCGACCGGCCGAGACGCTGGCTCCACCATCTAAAACGTTCCCAATATTGTCTCACCCGGCGCCCCGCTTCATCTAGCTCTTTCCCGTCTCGACGTCCAGCTTCTTCAAGATGTCGGCGAAGAGCTCCTCGTCGACTTCCATATCCAGAAGGCCGAGCGCCTCTTCACGCGTGACCAAGCCCATGCGAATCATGTTGCTCATCTCGATGTGGTAGACGGAGTATCCGTAGTTCTCCATAGCTAGCTTGGAGGCCAGGAAGTTCAGATCGCAGTTGGTGGACTGCCTGGGATAGGAGCGCGGGGTGTATTCCCAGCCGAGCTTCTCCCGAATCACCGGAACGTACTCGTCGGGTCCACCCGGAACGAACCAGTGGGGCGAGAGCACGATCGCCTTGCTCTTGTACTTCTTCTTGGCGATCTTCAGCACATCTTCCATGCTCATGGGGAAGTCACGGTACTTGGGATCGGTCTTGACATGCTCCTTCATGAAGGCCCGGGTGGCGCTGGTCATCGCCTTGAACTCGTCCGGGTTCTGGTCGCAGGCACATTTCGAGAGCACCGAGCGGGTGCTGCCGGTGGTCTGCCCCTTGGTCCAGCCGGAAACGATGATCGGAACGTCGAACTGGGCGGCGATCTCGTAGGTCTTGAGCATGTACCAGAGCGAGCAGACCGGACAGATGACCACCTTCGACCGAGTCTCCACGATCTTGCGGAACAGGTCCTTCATGAAGTTGGTCTGGAAGTAGATGAAGTCGACTCCCAGCTTCTCCACGGTGCGCAGCGCGCTGGCGATGTGCTCATCGGGAACGAAGCCGTGGTTGAAGGTGAAGACCAGGGGATTCAGCTTGTAGCGCTCGCGCACGTAGTAGAGCGCGGCGGTGCTGTCCTTGCCGCCGCTCAGCATGCACAGGCAGTCGTAGTCGTGCTTGCCGCGATGCTTTTCGATGATCTTCAGGAAGTCGGTTTCCAGCAGACCGCGATCGTCCGGCGAGGCGCAGCGCTGCTCCTCGTCGAAATTGTGACAGATGTTGCACATCCCCTGGGCGTCCAGCCAGATATCGGGCGGCGCCTCGGGCAGTACGCAACGATTGCACAGGCGGGCGCTCACCGGATGTTCTCCACCGACAGGGCCAGCTTGCCCAGGATTCCGTTCAGCAGCTCGTCGTCGAAGTCCATGTCGAGGTTCTTCAGGGCCTCGTCGCGGCTCATCACCCCTTCCCGGACCATCTTGCTCATCTCTACGTGATAATGGGTGTAGCCATAGTCGCGCATGGAGTTGTGGACCGAGACGAAGTTCAGGGCGCAATTTGTCGACTTGCGCGGATAGCTCTGCTCGGTGAAGTCCCAGCCGAGCGCGTCCTGGATGATCTTCACGTACTCGTCGGGACTGTAGGGCAAGAACCAGTGCGGCGAGAGCACCACTGCTTTGTGTCGCTTCTTGGCGCGTTTCAGCATCTCCTCCATGGTCCGAGGAAAGCCGCGGTACTGCGGCATATCGGCCAGCTCCTCGTCCAGGAAACGGTGGGTCTCGCTGGCCATGGCCCGGTACTCGGCCTGGTGGACGTTGCAGCCGCACGAGGACATGACCTCTTGCTTGACCGATTGCCCCTTGGTCCAGCCGGCGATGATGATTGGCGCGTCGAAGCGTGCCGCCATGCGGTAGGCGAGATCCATGTACCAGATCGAGCAGGGATGGCAGATCACCGCCTTGGATTTGGTCTCGATCATGCGCTTGAACATGTCCTTCATGAAGTTGGTCTTGAAGAACACGAAGTCGACGCCGAGCTTGTCGACTGCCTTGCGCACGTTGTCGATCGCCTCGGTGGTCTCGAAGCCGTGATCGAAGGTGAAGGCGAGCGGGTTGACCTTGTAACGCTCTTTCATGAAGTAGAGGGCGGCGGTGCTGTCCTTGCCGCCGCTGCACATCACGAGACAGTCGTAGCGACGCTTGCCCCTTTGTTTCTCCAAGATGCGGATGAAGTCGGACTCGAGAAAAAGAGCTGTCTTCTCTTGCTTACGGAACTCGTGGCAAAGATTGCACGAGCCATCGGCACCGAGAGTGATATGAGGCGGGATCTCGGGCAGGACACAGGTGGCGCAGATAGGGCGGCTGTGGTGGCTCATGTGCCGCTCGGGGGCTCAGACGCCCGCGTAGATGAAGGTGAGAACAACGGTCGGTCCAACATAATAGACCAACACCGAAAGACCCACCAGTGTGAGCAGGAGCGGGGCGAGGAAGTAGAGCTTGTGCTCGCGCAGGAGCAGCAGCATCTCGTGCATCATGCGCTTGACGATGATGAGCTTTCGCAATGCTCGTCCAGATCGGGGAGTAGGGGGTCGCGGGCGCGTCCAGGTCATCTGGACCGGCTCGGCTCTGATCACTGCTGGAGGATCTCGGTGATGATACTCCCGTCGACGTGATCCGGGGGATCGATTCCCATCGCCGCGAGGATGGTGGGGAGCTGATCGACGTGGCGGATCGCCGTTGTGATCTGGTGTCCCTGTTTCACGCCGGGGCCGGCGATGACGAATGGTGTCCAAAGCCCGGGATTGTCGTCGGCCGCGATCGCCTGCTTGTAGCCGGTCTTCAGCGGCAGGTCGAAGATCGCGCCGTCGTCGGTGATCTCCTCGTTCCAGCCATAGCCGGCGCGCCCCGCGACCAGCAGATCTCCGACGCGGTTGCGCGGCAGATCGAGGTACTCGGGCGCCTCCTCCCAGCGCACCACCGTCTCCACGGGACGAACGCCCTGGTCATCGGCGAGCGACATCAGCGCGTCGCGCACCTCGCGCCGCAGCTCCTCGTAGGCCGGCCCGCTGGCGCGCTCCCAGGGGCCGCCGAGCCCCTCGGGGTCGATGTAGACGTGGTACATCTTCAGGTAGACGACTCGGCTGCGCTGCCAGTCGACCAGCGGTGCCCCGGTCGCCGGATCGGGAGTGTGGTGCAGCCAGCCGCGCGACGCGAAGAGGTTGTTCAGGCGCACCCAGTGGTCGAGGGGCAGCGCGCCATGATCGGAGCTGAGCACGATCAAGCCCGCTTCGCCGACCTGGTCCAGCGCCTCGCCCACGATCCGATCGAGACCGCGATACATCTCCAGCACCTCGCCCCAGAGCTTCTCCCGCTCCTGGTCCGTGGCCTCGTCGTAGCGACGGCTCGCCGGGTCGATGTAGCCCAGCCACCAGCGGCTGGTGAGCATCTGGTTCGGAGTGTAGATGTTGTGCAGGAAGAGGTCGGGACGGTAGCGACGGTGGATCGGCTCCACCACGTCACCGTGCCAGCGCAGCGACATCCGCGCCTCGTCCAAGAAGGTGCGCTTGTCCTCCGGGTAGAAGATGAGCTGCGGGGGGTAGTTGTCGACGAAGTCGACCATCGGCCCGATCTCCGAGCCGAGCTCGGTCGCCACCCGCGAGGGCTCGGCGATCAGGGGATTGAGGCTGTCGACCAGGACGCGGATGCGGAACCAACCGCCGGCATCGAGTCGGATCAGACCGACACGGATCGCGGAGGGGACGGTGATCCCGTTCCAGCGCAGGTCGAGCGGGATCCAGTCGCTCCACTCACCCGGCGCCAGGCGCGCTGTCTCGGCCTCGCGGTCGAGCGAGAGGAGGAGCTGCTGGTAGCCGAGCCGATCGTCGCCGGGCGGATCGAGCAGGCAGCCGTGGAGGGTGGCGCCGTAGAGCTCCAGGGTGATCTCGAGCGGCTCCGACTGCGAGGCGATTCCCAGCTCCCAGTCGAGGGCCGGCGCCGGCTCGATGAAGCGGGTCAGCTCCTGCTGAAGGAAGAAGAGCCGGGCGCCGCGGGCCAGGCTGCGGGCGCGCTGCGCCGTGGCCCGCTCGAAAATCAGTGACGGGAAATCGGCCCCCCATCCCCCCCAGCGGCCGCGCACGGTGATGCCCCCCGGTCCCAGCTCGGGCGGGGTCGAGCCCGGCATCGAGAGCAAGAAGGTGCTCTTTCCCAGATCCTCGAAGAGCGACCAGACCGCCGGCAGCTTGCGCGCCGCGGAGCTGAAGCCACCGACCGCGGGCCGGGCCAGGGGGTGTCCCTCGATGTGCATCGGCCCGTCGGCCACGCCGTGACGGCGCGGATAGGCGCCGGTGAGCAGGGTGGCGAAGTTGGTGGGGGTGTGGGAAGGGAAGGTGGGGATCGAGTAGCCCCAGGAGCCTCGTTGCATGAGGCGGCGAATGTGAGGGAGCTTGCCTTCCCGGGCCCACTGGAAGACGCGAAAGAGATCGGGGTCGCAGCGCATTCCGTCGGGGATGAACCAGTGCAATCTGGCCGCCCGCGGGGGCGCCGGATCGGGCGCGGCCGCGGTCTGGTCCGGCGTCGCCGGGGGGGCGTCGCTCGGCGGGCGCCGGAGGAGCAGCACGAGGAGGCCGGCGAGCAGGGCCAGCGCGGCTCCGACGAGGAGCGTGCGTCGAGCGGTCGAGGCGGGTCGCGGGGTCATGGCAGGTCCCGATTTCGCGGCGGCGATCGGATTCGCGGGGCGGATGGCTCGAACGTCGCTCAGACTATACTTGGCCGATGTCGCACGCCAGCCGAGAAGCCGGGGGATGGCCGCTCACCGCGCTCCTGCTGTGGGCCCTCACGCTGGCCTGGGTGGCCGGGGCGATCGGGAGCGGAGAGCGCATGGTTGGTGGGACCGATCCCGAGGACGCCAGAGAGGCGATCGGCGTGGGGCCCGGCGAGCGAAGAGTGGTGCACGAGGCGATGAACGAGAACCTGGTGGCGGTGCACCAGATCCTCCTGGCCCTGGGCGACGACCAGGTAGCCGAGGCGGCACGCCTCGCGGACCGGGCGGCGCACACCCCCGGACCGGGGCGCCGCAGCGAGTCGCTCGAGGCGCTGCTGCCGCAGCCCTGGCGGCGGCTCGGCAAGCAGGTGCACAAGGAGCTCGCCCGTTTCGCCAAGGTCGCCCGGCGCGGCGCCTCGAGATCGGAGCTGGTCGCGCGGCTGTCGCGCGTGACACAGGCCTGTGTCGACTGCCACAATCGCTATCGTCTCGTCCCGGCCGACGAGGGACGCCTCCGACTCTCGCCCATCCTCCCCAACCGAGCAGAGCCATGAAGAAAGCCGTCTACATCCCGCGCGAAATGATGCGCATGATCTCGCGCCACAAGCTCTACTTCTTCGCTCCCTTGCTCTTGATGCTGGCCTGCCTGGCGGGGCTGATCTACTACGCCGGACCGACGGTGCTGATCACTTTTCTTTATGCGGGGGTTTGAGATCAGCGGGCGCCGAGCCCGATGATCACAAGCCCCATGGTCGCGACTCGCCAGTTCAACCCGCCCTCGGTGAACCTCTTCGGGCCGATCGGGCGCGACCATCACCACCTCCCCGCTTGTCGTTCACCTGCTGGCGGGGAAGAGCTTTGTCGATCACTTATGCCATATAACTGATCGCCAATGGGGTTTGCCTGTCATGGGTGCGGCTCAAACCCACCTCTCCCTTCAGCGATGCTCAACAGGTCCGGGAAGGCCAGAATGGCAGGTCTCCGCCCCCTCGCGGGCCGGATCTCCGTCAAGATCCCCCCCTCTCGAAGAACGCCCAGGAAGCGTCGTGCGGTGGCCTCCGGGATCCCCGCAAATTGAATGAACCACGAACTGGAGAAGACCGGTCGCTCGAAGATCCAGTCGAGCGCCCTGATTGCATATTGGGAACGGGTCATCTCCGGCGCCCGGCTCTTCAACTCTTGATAGAGCACCAGGATACGCCGAGCCTTGGCCAGGTTGTCTTCGGATTGGACTCGGACCGCCTCCAGGAAAAATGCGCACCAACGGGTCCAGTCACCGTCACGGGAAACTGCCAGAAGGTGTTCATAGTAGGCATCCCGCCTGGCCTCGAAGTAGCCACTGATGTAGAAGACCGGTCTGCCGATCAAGCCTCGCTGCCAAAGAAAGAGCGGCACGAACATGCGCCCGAGGCGGCCATTGCCGTCCAGGAAGGGATGGAGCGCCTCGAATTCGGCATGTAGCAGGCCGAGCTGAACCAGTCGATCCGGCGCGTCGCTGTGGATGAAACGCTCCCAGATACCCATCGCATCCTGGAGCTTCGCGGCGTCGATGGGAACAAAACGGGCATCTTCTTGGCTGCACCCAGGAGGCCCGATCCAGTTCGGAACCCGCCGATACTCACCGGGTGATTTCTCGGTGCCTCGCACACCGGAACACAGGACGCGGTGGGCCTCCCGAACGACGCGCTGGGAGAGGGGCAACTCCCCTAACAGGTCTTCGGCCCTGCGCGTCGCAGCCCGGTAGTTGAGAATCTCCTGAACGTCGTCCCGCCTTGCGGGTGTCGCTGCCTCGCCACCAGCCTCGACCTCGAAGACCTCCTCGATCGTGGCTTGGGTTCCCTCGATTCGCGAGGAAAGGACCGCCTCCTGGGTCCCCAGCGGGGCGAGGAGGACCCCGGGATTGGGAATGGCCTCGAGCATGCCGTCATAGCGTGCGAGTGCGGCGGTTGCCGGCCCCAGCTGAGGGATCAGCCCTTCCCACTCGAGGTCGTCCGGGGGGAAGCGCCCTTCGTGGTAGCGCACGGGTGTCAATGGACAGCCTCCCCCTCGAATATCAGCCGGTCGACGTCCTCGGCAGCCGGCACGGACACCCGCCAGTTCGACTCCTTGACCTTGCCGTGCTCGTCTTCGGCGGCGTCGATCTTGCGCAACTCCCTCTCCAGCGGCGCCTTCACCTGCGGCGGCAGGTCCCGCTCCAGGAATCCTGTCACTTCGGCGCTCTTGGCTTGCATCACGGCCCGCCCCGCCCCCTCCCCCGCCCCGCCCGGCGCGCCGCGCGCAGCTCGTCGGGGTCCACCACGCCGTTGGTGTCGGCATCGAGCTGGGTGAAGCGGCGCAGGGCTCGGGGGGCGTCCTCGCCGTCGAAGCCCTGGTCGAACTCCCGCCGGGTCAGGTGTCCGTCGCCGTCGGCGTCGTAGCGCCCCAGATGCAAGGCCGGACGCAGCCCGCCGCGCTGCAGGCGGCGCTCGGCGCGGGCTCCGGGGCGGCGCTGGGCAGCCCCGCGGCCTTCGCCCTCGCCGCTCTCCAGCTCCTCGGCGTTCAGGCTGCCATCGGCGTCGAAGTCCAGGATTCGAAACCGGACCGCGCTGAACTCGGGGCCGCCCTGGGTCCCGCGCGCGGCGAACTCCGCTTCGCTGATCCGGCCGTCCTGATCCTGGTCGAGCGTGGCCATGCGCTGCTCCAGGCGGCGCTGCCGATCGGCACGGCCGTCGTCGGCGCAGGAGCTCGCCAGGATCCCCAGGGCGAGCGAGACCAGGGCGATTTTGGGCAGCCGCCGGCGGCCGCGGCGTCGTGAGCTCGGCGTTTCGCGCATGGGGGAGTTTGGCCTTGCGGGGGGGAAAGACGCAAGCTACGTTGCGGACTCATGAGTCGTTTCGCCACCTTGACCCTGGGACTTCTGGCCGGGCTGGTGGCGCTGGAGATCGGGCTGCGCATCGTCGGCCTGGTCCTCGTGGAGCTGGAGCAGCGCCGCAACAGCGGGCTCGGCGGCGGCGAGGGGGAGCCGGTGACCGTCCTCTGTCTGGGCGAGTCGAGCACCGCCCTGGGGGGCGACGACGCCTACCCGCGCCAGCTCGAGGAGCTGCTCAACGAGCACGGGCCGCCCGGGCGGCGCTTTCGGGTGGTGAACGGCGGTCGTCCCGGGATCGACTCCTCGGTCATCATCCGCGACCTCGGCGAGAACCTGGAGCGCTGGCAGCCCGACATCGTCACCGTGATGATGGGGATCAACGACGGCGTGCTCAGCTTCGTCGACCTGAACCAGTTCCGGGACCGGCCGTGGCCGGGCCGGCTGCTTCCGCACCTGAAGATCTACCGCTTCGCGCGCTACCTGGCCCTGGCGCTGGGCGCCGAGGACCAACACAGACGCCAGGAGCGGCGCCTGGAGGAGCGCGAGGAGCACCTGCGCCGGGCGATCGCCGAGCGCGGCGATCCGCTCGACTCGATCGTTCTGGCGATGCTCTACCGCCGCCAGGCGCGCTCGGCCGACGCGGAGCAGGTGCTGCGCGGGCTGCTGGATCGTGCCCCGAGCGCCCGCGGATGCGTCGACCTGGCCCACCTACTGCACGACCTGGGGCGCTTCGAGGAAGAAGAGGCGCTCTATCGAGACGCCATCGCCCGCTGGCCCGACTACCACCCTGCCTACCGCTGGCTGATCCGGCTGCTCGGCCACCTCGAGCGCGACGCCGAGATCGAGGGCCTGCTGCGGGCGCTGGTGGCCGCGGCGCCGGACGCCGAGTCGTACATCGAACTGGCCAAGCACTACCGCGGGTTGGGCCGCGGCGCCGAGGCCGAGGCGATGTATCGCGAAGCGATGAAGGTCGAGAAAAGCCCCTACGCCGCCTGCGACCTGGCCGCGATGCTGCGCGAGATGGGCCGCCTGGGAGAGGCGGAGAGACTGCTGCGCAAGGCCGAGCGCATCGAGCCGGGGAACGCCTGGACCGCGCTCGAGCTGGCCAGGGTTTGCGTCGCGAGCGAGCGCTTCGAAGAGGCGGAGCAGCTCCTGCTCTCCATCCTCGATGCTAGCGAGCCGCGCTACCGCCCGGCCCGGCACTCCTGGGACGTTCGCCCCCGGGATCGCGCCAGCGCGGCGCTCGAGCTGGCCGACCTCCAGCACCGGCGAGGCGACCCCCAAAGCGCCCGCGCCGTGCTCGAGCGGATCGCGCCCAATCCAATGACCCACCACAACTACCAGGAGCTGGTGTCGAAGGTCCTGACGAAGGTCGGGCGCCTAGTCGCCATTCAGTATCCGGTGCGCTCGGTCGCGCTGCTCGAGGCGATGATCCCGGAGCGCGCGGGAGTGGTGCTGGTCGACAACCAGCGGTGCTTCGAGGACGCGATCGCTCGCGACGGCTACAATGCGCTTTTCCTCGACCATTTCGCTTCGGACTTCGGCCACACCAAGCGCCGGGGGCATGCGCTGATCGCACGCAACACGGCCCGCGCCATTCTCGGCGAGTTCTACGGTGTGGAAGCGCTTCCCTAGGGCGCCCTCCGGCTTCATCCGATGACCATCTACCTCGACAACGCAGCGACCACGCGACCCGATCCGGCGGTCGTCGATGAGCTCCTGGAGGTGTCGCGCCAGGCTTACGGCAACGCATCGTCGGTGCACACCGCCGGTGTGCGCGCCGCCAAGGCGATCGAGCGTTCGCGCGCCCGAATCTCCGCGGCGCTCGGCTGCCGGCCGGACGAGCTGATCTTCACCTCCGGCGGCACCGAGTCGAACAACCTGGCCCTCAAGGGAATCGCGGCTCGGGCGCCGGAACGAATCGACAGGCGCATCGTCACCACGGCGCTCGAGCACCCGAGCGTGTCCCGCCCCGCCCATTGGCTCGCCGAGCAGGGCTTCGAGCTGGAGCTGGTGCCGGTGGACGGCGAGGGCCTGGTCGATCCCGAGCGGGTGCGCCGGGCGCTGGGCGCCAAAGGCGCGTTGGTCTCGATCGCCCAGGGCAACGGCGAGGTGGGAACGATTCAGCCGATCGCCGAGGTCGGCGCGATCTGTCGCGAGCACGGGGCTCTTCTGCACGTCGACGCATCGCAGAGCTTCACCAAGGTCGGCATCGACGTCGCGGCCCAGCGCATCGACTTGTTGACGATCAGCTCCCATAAGATCCACGGCCCGATCGGCGTGGGGGCGCTCTTCGTGCGCCAGGGCGTCGAGCTCGAGCCGCTGCTGCACGGCGGCGACCACGAGCGCGGGCTGCGCTCGGGCAGCTCCAACACACCAGGAATCGCGGGCTTCGGCAAGGCGGTGGAGATCGCCGATCCGGCCGACGCGGCGCGCATGACAGCCCGGCGAAATCGCTTCATCGACGAGATCGGCGCGCGCATCGCCGAGGTGCGGTTGAACGGCCCGCGCGGCGAGCGCCGCCTGTGCAACAACATCAGCCTGTGCATCGCCGGCGTCGAGGGACGCGCGCTGCAGGCCGCGCTGAGCCGGCGCGGAATCGCCATCTCCACAGGCTCGGCCTGCTCCTCGACGGTGCGTACCCCGAGCGCGGCGTTGACGGCGATGGGACTGGACGAGCGAGCGGCGCGCGGCACGGTGCGCGTCACGCTGAGCAAGTGGACAACCGACGCAGAGCTGGAGCAGGCGCTGAGCACTCTCGAAGAGGCGGTGGCGAAGGAGCGCGGAAGATGAACGAGCTCGAGGCCCAAGAAGAGATCGACTTGACGGGGGTTCCCTGCCCGCAGAACGCCGCCCGAGCGCTGCTGCGCCTGGAGACCATGGCATGCGGTGAGCTCCTGAGAATCGTCATCGACGACGGCGAGCCGATCGAGCAGGTGCCGAGTTCGGTGCTCGAAGAAGGCCACACCATTCGCAGCAAGGCGCAGCTAGAGGACGGGCGCTGGGTGCTCTTTATCGAGGCGGATTGATCTCGTAGAGCTCCGAAATCGTGTTGGCGACATGCCGCGCGAGCACGCCCGCGCCCTGCTCGGTGTAGTGAGAAAAGCTGTAGGGAAAGCGCGGCTCGAAGAAGTAGTCGTCGGGGGACGCCGCGAAGAGCTGCTTGTTGTCGATGAAGAGCACATCGTCCGCTGGTGGCGCGTAACGGTGCAGCAGCTCCAAGCTGAAGGAGGGATACTGCATCACGATCAGTTGAATGCCCTCGCGGCGGGTCAGCTCGTAGAGCCGCCGGTAGCTCTCGGCCAGACTCGGGATCTGGCCCACGGCGTGCTCGAGCAACTCGCCCACCCGATCGGCGTCGCCGGCCAGTCGGAACAGCTTCGCCAGCTCGAAATACTCGGCCAGGCGCCCGGTGGTCTTGAGCAGCTCGCGGCGCACCCGCTCCTCTTTGTCGAGCTCCCCGGTTTGGCGGTAGACGGTGCTCAAGAGCCACATATTGACATGCTTGCGTGGCGTGGCCTGGATTGCGCGCGTGAGATGGAATTCGGCCCGGTTCCAACTGTTGGTGGCGATGAAGACTCGGCCCAGAGCGGCATGTTTCAACATCTTCAGGGACGGAAAGATCTCGTTGTAGCGAGTCGCCCAGACCGATGAATCGACCTTGCGCAAGAGCGTCAACGCGCCGCCACAGTCCCCCAGCTCGCGATTGACGTCGGCCAGCGCCAGCAGGAGATAGTTTTTCACCAGCTCCGACTCTCGGAAGGAGCGCGCTTCCCCCAGCGCCTCTTCGATGATCGCTTCGGCCTCCAGCAGGCGCCCGTTCTCGGCCAGGAGCTCGGCCAGCACCACGGAGTACATTCCTTCGTCGGGATGCAGCAGGATGGCCGCCTCGAGAATCTGCTCCGCCTCCGGGCTCTCGCCGCAGGTGGCGAGCACGCGCGCCAGCACGTTGTAGCCGACATCGTGCTCGGCGATCATCTGCTGGAGCAGCGCTCGAGCGCGCTCCAGCCGCCCGGTGTCCCAGTAGTAGAGCGCCAGCCGCATCCCCGGCAGGACCGCCTCGGCCAGCTCGGGCGCGTCGATCAGCCGGGTCTCCCGCACCCAGGTCTTTAGCTGCTGGGTGATGCTCTTGTTGGCGCTCGCGGACAGCTCCTCCAGGGAGGCGACGTCGCCGGCGTTTTCGTTGTAACGCAGGAGCACCCCTTCGCGGAGCCAGCTCACCAGCTGCACGGTGCGCAGCGAGGCCAGCCAGGAGGGCAGCTCGGCGGTGGCGGGGGTGCCGTCCTTGGCGGTGTCCTTGATGCCCATCATGGCGATGACCACGTGGGGGCGGTAGTCGGGCAGCGTGCTCTCGAGCAGGTCGAGGGCGCTCCCGGTCTTGCCGGCCATCATCCCCAGGTTGAGCACCCGAAAGTCGATCGATGACTGGCTGGCATCGAGGATCCGCTGGAGCTGAGTGGGGTAGGAGGTGCGCGGCACGAGCATCCTGCCGGACTCGTCGCCGGCCACCGCGGTGGTCGACTCGCCGATGCAGGCGATGCGGATCTCGCGCTCACCGCCCTCGATCAGGGCACGGTTGCGGCGCGCCTGCAGGTGGGCGAAGCCTCCGTAGGCGAGGGCCAGGCCGATTTCCAGCAGACCCAGCGTGAGCGCGGCCCCGATGGTCACGGAGATCAGCTTGCGTCTCATGGGGCCGGTTCACGGTGCATGGGTGGGGACGGGGGGGAGAACACAGGGGGCATGCGCCAATTGTACTATCGGCGAAGTGCTGGTTCGGCGCGTGAAGCGATCGCCCGCGGTGCCGGAGCCGCCCTTGCGGCGCTCGAAACAATATCATTCCGCCATGTTGCCCTTGCCGAGATCGCACACGATCATCGCCTGCCTGGTTCTCTGCGCCTCGTGCTCCGATTCGCCGCGGCGACGCGACCCGGTCGATGATCTCGAGCGCGGCCGGGAATCGGCGGCAAAGCTGATCCCCGCGGAGCTCGAGGTGACGCCCGAGACGGCGCCCCCGGGCGCGCGGCTGAACCTGCGGGCTCGGATTCCGCGGCCGCCGCCGGGGTGGACGGAGCTGGAGGCCGAAGTCCGCGTGGACGGCGCCGAGACCGGGGACTCGATCGCGCTGCGCGCCACCGGAGAGGCACTGGCGGGCACCCTTGGCGTCGTCGCGCCGCAAGATCCGGGGGACCACCGCTTCACCCTTCGCGGCCGCGCGGGCGCGCATCGCATCGTGGCACACGCCCTGGTCCAGGTCAGCGCCGCTCCGTCCTGCGCCGAAGGAGAGGTCCGCGAGGCGGGACGCTGCGTGCCCCGGATCGACGGGCATCACCTGCGTGTGAATCGCGCCATCCATGTCAACCAGCGACGCTCGCCTCCGGGGGGCGGCGGAGCGGCGATGACCCATCCTCGCAACGCCACATCGGTCGACGGGGTGGTCGTCGCCTGCATGACCGACGCGATCGGACTGATCCCGGTGGCCGAGATGCCCGCGATCGAAGGCCCGCCGGACGGGGCCTCCGAGAGATTGCGCGCCAACCTCGTAGAGGTCTTCATGAACGAGAGCGGGATCCGCGCCGCCGAGCGCCTGCTGGTGCTCCCGGATCGCGGCATCGTCCTTTCGGCGTCGCGCGGCGCCGACAACTCGGGCCGGGGCGGCCTCGCGACCTGGCGGCTGCCGCCCCTCGATGCAGCGACCCTCGAGCCGCCGGAGCACCTCTCGTCGGTGGTCGACCGGCGCGGCTTCGGCGCCACGTTGCGGGCCGGAGAGCGGATCTACGCCCTTCACAACCCGAACGCGATCGCCCGGGTGCGGATCTCGGACCAGGGCCGGATCGAGGTGAGCGACGAGCTGACCCTGCCCGCCCTGCGCAACGCGACGGCCATCGCCCACGACGGCATCCACCTCCTGGTGGCGGGCGGGATCGAACCCGGGGCCGAGAGCGAAGGCGCCGGCACGATCGAAGTGCTCGACGCGCGCGGCACCGGTCCACCGCTCCCACTCGGCTCCGCGCCCACCACCGGAACCCCGCGCGGAATCGCGGTGCTCGACGACGCCATGGTCGCCGTCGCCAACGGCGCGCTCGGGATCGACCTCATCGACCTGAGCGACCCGGCGGCGCCGCGCCTGGTCACGACGGTGCCGACGCCAGCCTCGGCCATGGGGCTCTCGTTCGAGGAGGGCTACCTGCTGGTGGCCGACTGGGACAATATCCGGCTCTACGACGCATCGCGGCGCGGGCAGCTGCGGCTTCTCGACGCCTTGGACGGATTCCATTCCGCCTTTCGGGCGGCAGGCGGCGGGCTCCACCGCAACGGTCTCACGGCCGCCAACTTCGTGCGCCTGGAGGGGGGGCGATTCCTGGCGGGGGAGCTCGACGTGCTGCTGGTCGGCGAGATCCGTCGCGGCGCGGGAGCGCCTCGACTGGTGATCCACGATCGCAACCACCTGCGGCGGCGCGGCGCCGGCGAGGATCAGCCCTTCACCATCCGGGTGTCGAACGGTGGCCGCCACCAGCTCGACCTGATGCAGCCGGGCGATCCGGATCCGGAGGCGGGCGGGCACTGGTGCCTCGCTCCGGGCCGATCGGCGAAGCTCGAGCTTCGCGCCTCGGGGGTAGCGCTCGAACGGCGCCGCGGCGACACGGCGGTCGTGATCCGCTCCAACGATCCCGAGCACCGGCGCACGCGCATCGGCCTGCTCCCCGCGAGCGACTATTCTGTGGGGGACCCGGCCCCGAGCTTCCGGCTGCCGATGGTCAACATCTGCCCCGACGGCAGCTGCCCGGAGCGCGTGGGCTGCTTCGATCTGCAAGAGGAGCTGGCGCGCGGACGGCCGATTCTGCTGGCCGCCTTCGCCTCCTGGTGACCGATCTGCGGTCTGGAGGTTCCAGACCTGATGAGCGCCGTGAGGCGCGAGTTCACGCCCGAAAAGGTGCGCGCGCTCGCGATCAACTGGCGCCAGGATCGACGCATCGTGCGCAAGTTCATCGCCGATACCGGCCTCGAGGTGCCGGTGCTGCTCGATCGCGAGCGCGGCGGCGACCCCTCCTGTTTCGCGCTGCCCTCCGGCTCGGCGGAGACGCTCACGGAGCATTTTCGCGATCGAGTGCGATCGGTGGGAACCGACGCCCCCTTCCCCTTGCAGATCATCATCGACCCCGAGGGCCGACTGGCCTATCTGAGCCGCGTCCACTCTTCCGAGAGGGCGATCACGGTCCTCAGAGGACTGGTGGAACAGCAGCGCGAAGAACCCGGACAGATCGCGGCGGAGACTCGATGAGCCACGCCGCAGCGTGCCCCGTCCCATCCGGATCGAGCGGACGATCGATCGTGATCGTCGCGCCGCGCTTCACTTCCCTGCGTCGCTTCGGCGTCGACTCCCTGGAAGTCCCGCTGCGCCTGATGACCCGGCAGGGCGCACCGGCTTCGCTGGTCCATCTCGACGCGATCATCCATTCATCGACCCTGAGAGCGGCGCCGCGCGGCGGTGGTCTGAACCGGGTGAATCCGATGGCCGGTTACTACCTGGAGAGCTTCTTCAAGCAGCGCGGCTACCGGGCAATCGCGCTCTTCGACATGAATGACGCCGCGGCGCTCAGGCGGGCCATGCGGACCGATCCGCTGGCCCTGCTCTTCTCGACGACCTTCGTCACCGAGCCCGCGGTGCTGGTCGCCTGTCTGCGCAAGCTGCGCGCTGCCGCCGGCCCCACGCCGATCCTGGTCGGCGGCCAGTACATCGACATGCAGGCCTGGTTCCTGCGAACCGACCGCAGCAATCGTTGGAAACGAGACCTGGCCGAGCTCGGCGTCGCATCGAGCGAATATCTTCTCTTCCATGAGCGCAGCGATCCACTGCTGCGAAAGTGCATCTTCATCGCCTCGGCCCAGGGCGAGCACACGGCCGCAAGGGTCCTCCAAAGGCTGGAGAAAGGCCGCGGAGCCAGTGAAGATCTCGCCGATATTCCCAACCTGGTGCTCCGCGATTCGGAGCGCGGCTGGCATCATTCAAGTGTTTGGCGCGAGCCCGTGGATCTGGACCAGGATTACACGCGGTGGGATTTGATCGACGAGATGCCCTCCGCGGTTCCGATTCGCAGCGTGCTCGGGTGCGCCGAGAGGTGTAAATTCTGTGGCTTTCGAATCCTCCATCCTCGGGTGGTGGGACGCGGCGCCGCGTCGATCATCGACGAAGTGAAGCTGGCCATGGCGCGCGGCGTGGCCTTCTTCAACTTCGTCGACGACAATGTTTTCGTGACTCCCGAGCGCGCCCGCTGCCTCTGTGAGAGCCTCGTCCGGGCGGAGCTCGACATGGTCTGGGGCGCCTTCTTCAACGCCGACCGGGTCAGCGAAGTGAACGCCGAGCAAATCGTCGAGTCGGGGTTCCGCTACGGTCTGACCGGCCTGGAGAGCGGAGATCCGAGGCAGCTGGAGCGACTCGGCAAGAGGGGCGATCCCGGCGCGCGAGTGCGCGGAGTGGAGCTACTCACCAGCCTTGGGGCAATCATCGACTGCACCTTCTTGGTCGGATTCCCCGGCGAGAGCGAGGCGACGCTCGATGCCACCGCCGCGTTGATCAACTCCCTGCCCACCGGCGGCGCGGGCCATGCCTGCTTCGAGCTCTTCCCATTCACGCTGCTGTCCGGCACGGAGGCGGACACCCCGAGATTTCGGCGCGAGCACGATCTCAGAGGGGGCGGCTCGGACTGGTCTCACGCCACGATGGGCAGCTCCGAAGTGGTCGATCGCTACGCGCCGCACACCTTCCGACAGGTCGACCACATCCCCTACTATCATGGAGATATCGACGCGCCTTCCTGGTGGGACCCGAAGCGGAGAGACGAGGCCTTCGCCCGGCGGACCGCGATCACCCACGCCTTCATGGACAGCCGGGACGACGCCTGGATACAGAGACTCTTCGACGACCTTCATCGGCTCATCGCCGATCCCGGGCGGCGCGGCGACCCACCGCGTTGGACCGAGATTCTGGCCGATCGGGAGGGGCAATCGACCGGGATGATCCGACCTTGAGCACGCCCGCAGCGGAACCGCCACCGAGCTCTTCCTGGCGCTCGATGCCTTCGCGAATCCCCTCGATCGACGCGCGCTTCGCCACCGCGCTGCTGGTGCTCGTGATCATCGCAGCCTTCGTCGCGGCCGAGCTGGCGCTCTCCACCGAGATGATCGCCTCGACCCTCTTCCTCGACGGACGGGACGGGGCGGGCTACCTGGAACGAGCCAGCGGACCCTGGCTGCAGACCGACGGCTACCACGGGCCGGCCTACTCGTGGGCGATTCGCGTCGTCTCCGGTCTCGGGATGGACCCGTGCCGCGCGGCGCGCTGGGCGAGTGGGGGCTTCGCGGGGCTGTTCCTGGCCGCGTCGTGGCGGCTCCTCGCGGGTCTGGGCCGGCGCCGCGAGGCGCTGCTGGCGTGTGCGCTCCTGGCCACCCATCCGCTGGTGATCCGCGCCGGGCTGGGCACCCGCTCGGACATGATGGGGGCCGCCCTTTTCGTGACAGCGCTGGCGATCTACCTGGAGCATCGCATGCCGCATCGCCGGCGCGCGCTGCTCGCGGGGGCGGTGCTCGGCCTCGCCTACATGACCCGCTTCGTCTATGTCCTGGGGCTCGCGATCCCGGTCGTGGATCTGTGCATCGCCGCGCGCGACCGGAGCGCGCTGCGGCGGGCGCTCGCGAAGACCTTGTCCTTCGGCGCCGGATTCCTGGGGGCGGCCGCGCCCTGGCTCTGGCACGTTGCGACGCAGCCCGGCGTCCGCTTACTGGGCTTCAACCACATCAACGTGGCCTTCAAGCTCTTCCACGATGCGAACGACTGGGGCAGCTTCCCGAACCGGCACGACTACGGTGGGATCGTCGATGTGTTGCGCCGCGATCCCGCGCACTTCTTCGAATCGTGGGGGCGCTCGCTGCTCCGCCTGCCGTACGACATGGCGCAGCTCTTCCCCGATCTGGAGCTGCTCTGCGCCGCGGGCGCCCTGGTCTGGTTGTTCAAGGGGGAGCGCCGACACCTGGCCTTGGTGGTGCCTTGTGCCTGCTACGCCGCGGCGATCTCCATGGTGCACTACAGCGGACACCACCTGGTGACCCTGGCACCGCTGGCCGCGGGGTTGGTCGCCGCGGGATTGGCGTGGCTGCCGAATCGCCTCAGGCGTTCCGGGCGGCGCACAACGCTGCCGATCTGGCCGCTGGCGGCGGGCGCCGTGGTCTGGATCTGCGCGGCGCGGGGAGTCGAGCGGTATCGTGGGTACGAGGATCGCTGGGCGAGCCTCGCGGCGGCGGCGGACGCGCTGCGGGAGCATGCGCCCAAGGAGGCTCGGGTCTGGGGGCTGGATCCGGCGGTCGCGGAGCTATCGGGAACCCGGCCGGTCGACATGTGGCGGAGCCTGACGGAGAACCGCGGCGTCGAGCTCGGGGAGCTGCTGCGCCGGGAAGACGTCGACTACGTGGTGCTCGACGCCAACACCGCCGCCGCCTTCCCCCGCACCGCACCGCTCTACCGCGATCCCGAGAGCGCGCGCGGCACCTCGCTGTTCGAACCGATCCACGTCTCGGGAGACGCGCCGACCTGCGGCATCGTGGTGTTCTCGGTGACCGGCGGCGTCGACGCACCGGCGGCCCCCAACATCGTCATCCTCGACATCGATATCTTGCGCGCCGACGCGCTGCCCTGCTTCGGCAATTCTCGCGACACCGCTCCGAATCTATGTCGCTTCGGCGCGGGCGCGGTGCTCTTCGAGCGCAACTTCTCCCCCTCGTTCTGGACCCTGCCGGCGCTGGTCTCCACCTTGACCGCTCAGTACCCCTCGCGCCACGGCCTCTTCGTCACACCGATGGGCGCGCGGCTGCGGGGACTGAAGGCCGGTCGCCTGGCGGAAAACACCTGGACGCTGCCGAGCATCCTCGCCGCCAACGGCTACTCGACCCACTACGTGGGACAGGACAACACGCGCCTGCTCAACGAGGAAAACGGGATGCTGGGCGAGTTCGAGCAGAGCACGGAATCGAGCGGCATCGAGTCGTGGCTGGCGGCTCTGCGCCGGGCCGAGGAACACGGCTCCCCCTTCTTCGTCCATTTCTACTCACGCGGGGTGCGCCTTCCCTACTCCGACGACAACCACGGGCGCCCCCTCTCCGACGACCTGCGCCGCTGGTCCGATGCCCAGCTCGTGCCACCCCCCGGCTTCCCCGCCACGCCCCGGGCGCTGGAGCTGGCCAGCGCGCGGCCCGTGGCCGCCCGACCCGAGCACTACTTTCCGCCCTGGGCGATGGAGCGACGCCCCGAGCTCTTCACCAGCGACCAGGGCGGCGACCCACAGGAGATCTTCGCCTACCTGTGCTCGATCCGCGAGGAGCTGGAACCGCCCTACCGCCACCGCGCCCAGGATGCCCTCTGGTCTCCTTGGCGCGATGCCGTGACCGGGGGCGGCGAGGCGGCGCGAGCCTACGCCCGCCTGCAGTACGACACCAAGGTGCGTCATCTCGATCGACTCCTGGGGCCGCTACTCGACCATCTGTCGGGGCCGCGGGCCGACGATACCATCGTCGTCGTCAGCTCGACCCACGGCGAGTTCATCGGCGAGCACGACTTGGTCGGCCATGGGCGCAACCTCTTTCAAGAGGTGCTTCATACACCCTTGATGGTGCGCATTTCCGGGTTCAAGCCTACGCGCATCGCCGAGATCACGCAGCACGTCGACATCCTTCCCACGCTGCTCGATGCGCTGGGAATCCGCATTCCCGAGCGCGCCCAGGGGCTCTCATTGCTGCCCTGGATGCGCCGCGGACAGGGCGACCGGGAGCGCTTCGCGATCAGCGAGATGGAGCTACACTCGGCCTGCATCCAAAGCCGTAACTGGAAGCTGATCGCGCGGAGGGCAGAGCCGCGCTCGATCCCGCGACAGCTTTTCCACCTGGCAAAAGATCCACGAGAAGAGCACGATCTACTCGGCCGTGAGCGCGCTCTCGGCGATCAGCTCGGTCGAATTCTGGATGCGACGCTCGGCGATCCAGCCCGCTGGGCGCTGGAGCCCGGCGAAGGCCGCGCTCTGCTCGACGACGCCGCGCGCGAGCAGGTGCAGCGGCGCGGCTACTTCTGATCGTGGAATCGAGCCTCAGGAGTATTCGGCATCTCCTGCGATCGGTAGCGGTTGAGCTCGAACATCGAAATCTCTATCTCGATCCTCTCGAGCGAGCGTCCGGCATCCCATCTCTCCGGTCTTCGCACCAGCTCCACACCGATAGCACTGATCTCCGTCGCGAGGGTCCATTCCGGTACGCCAGCCAGACCGAATACATAGCGATGCGGCTCTCCGTCGGCGAATAAGGGGGTCGCGACGGATCGGCGCCAACGAAACGAGGGGTCGGCCGGCGATTGCCAGTAGACCCGTAGCTTGGGCAAGGCATTTCGGGTGGCGAGCGAGCCGAAGCGATCGGGGGAGAGGGGTGCCGCTTCCTCGGGCTCCATCCGCGCGGACATGACCAGGTTCAAAACATCGAAATCCGCCCCTCGCATCGGCCCCAGGCCGACGAGCATCAGCGCCGGCGTCACCGCGCTCTGTTGGCGCGATTCCGGAGCCAGCCGATCCGATGTGTGACGCAGCCCACCGCGGTCGGTCCGGACCAAATCGCCGCGCGATGCCATCCAGCTCACGCCGGTATCGGCGCCGAGAAGAGCTCGCGGCGGGCGATCGATGGGGCGCTCGCCCTCGAGATGCCAGCCCTTCATCACGGCGTCCGTGATCGAGCTGATGCGCAGGTCGTGATCGTGGGCGATTTGGAGCACGGTAAAGGGGAGAGCCTCGCGCAGCGCATCGGCCCCGAATCCATCCTCCACGATGCGTGGCAAGCATCTGGAACCGATTGCCAGAGGATCGGCGGCCATCTCTGCGCATGGAAGCGCCGCGTCGAGCGATCCATGCAAGACATAGCGATAATCGAGCGGATAGCGGCGCTGCAAATAGCGAGAGAAGAGGAAGCTCGGGACCCGACTCGACGGATGCCGGTCCACGACGAAAACAGTATTTTCCTCGGGGATCGCCGGCAGCGCGCCCAGAACTGCTCGCTCCGGTTCCTCTCCGGGGTGCCCCCTCCCCCTTGCCCTGCGCGCACTCGACTCGGCATCGAGGAGCGCCAGGTAGGCGCAGCCAAGGGTCGCAACGCACAACCAGGCCGCCCGAGCTCCTCGACCGCGAACCCAGGGTGTCACCGCCACCGCGAGCCCCGGCAGGAGGATCGCCGCGGTCAAATGACAGAAGCGAAAGGGAGGGGTCGGCTCCGGACCGAGCATTACCCAAGCGTAGCCGGCGGGGAGGCCGGCGACGAACATGCCGATCACTGTCGCCGCGAACACGACTCCCGCCGCGCGATACTCCTCGCCGCGCCGGCTCGCCATCCAGGCGGCGACGCCCGCGAGGGCGAGGAGCAAGAAGATCGTCGGATCCCGATCGAGCCCTGGACGGGCCAGCAGACAGAGCGGCAGATCGTAGAAGGCGAAGCGCAGCGTGCTCATCGCCACGACGGCCGAGCCCGGCGCTCGGACCAGCGGGGGGTTGATGAGGGAGTAGACGAGAAGGACCGCGGCCAGGAGCGGTACAAGGGTCTTCATGGGCCGCCGCGGCGCGGCGGGAGTCACGATGCAGAGGAGCAGCGCCACGATCGGAAACGAAACCGCCGTTTCCTTGCAGAACAACCCGCATGCCCACAATGCGCCACCCACGCCCAGCCAAGCGTGGCTCTTCCCGCGCCGCCACCCCAATACGGACGCCAGAGCGAGCAGGAAGAACATCGTCGTCAGCACGTGCTCGCGGGCCGATATCCACGCCACGGATTTGTCCATCACCGGCAGCACCACGAAGAGCTGCGCCGCGCAGAATCCGAGCGTGGGGCTGGAGCCCAGTCTGGTCGCCACGCGATAGAGCGCGCAGGCCGCGACCAGGTGCGCCGCCAGATCGACCGCGGCGAAGGGAGCCGCGTTCAGGCCCCAGATCTCCCACTGCAACCCCCAGAGCAGCAGGGAGAGGGGACGGTACTTGGTGCCGGATGAAACTGCTTCGAAGAGCTCGGCGCCATTCCCGGCGCGTAGCAGATGCGCGATCCCTTCGGCGATGTCGACATTGTGCCAGTCGTCCCAGCCGTAGAATTGACCATCGAGCGCCGCACCCCAGGCCACCCATAGCAGAGAGGCGAACCATCCCGCGCCCATCGCCATGGTGACCGTTGAGCGCCCGAGCAAGCAATCCGACTCGAATCTGAGCATGGTTCGAACCTGGGGGGTTGGCGCCGCCTCTTTCCGATCGCACTCGCGTCGGCGGTGGGGAGATGGGGACGCCGGCTCTGTTCCGAGTATGCTACGGAACTCGGTTCCAATCTCTCGATTCCGCACGCTTCGCCAGAGAATTCCCAAGATGGCTCCACCCTCTCCGCCGGGGCGATCCCGCCGCTGGTGGTCGATCGCCGCTCTTCCGGTACTGGTCTTGGCCGTGGCCTGGGGACTGCGATCCAGGTCGCCGCGCCCGCCTCTGGGAGACACACCGATTCCGCGATCGGGCATGCGATCGCCGCAGCGCAATGAGCTCGACGCCGAGCTGCTCCCGGCGCGGCTCGAGGCGACGCCCGCGCAGGTCCGACCGAACGCCCCCCTGACGCTGACCCTGCGCCTCCGCCACCCACCCGAGGACTGGTCCACGCCGACCTTCTCGATCTCCCTGAACGGCGCACCGACCGAGCATCGGATCACGCTCGATCGGCTGCAGGGTTCCATGGAAGGCGCTCTCGAGCTCGCCGCTCCCTCCCAGAAGGGAGACCATCTTTTCAGCGTCCACGGGCGTGAGGGCGAGCGACGCATCGCGACCCACGCGCTGGTCCATGTCAGCGCCGGTGATGCCTGCGCGCCGGGGGAAATGCGCGAAGCGGGCTCTTGCGTGCCGATCGCGGAGGGCCACCACATCCGCTTCGAGGGCGGCGTGAACGTGAACAACCGCGGTCCGGATCGTTACGCCGGCGGACAGATGACCCACCCGCGGGCCGCGGCGCGGATCGGCGATGTGATCGTTGCCTGCATGACCGACGCGATCGGCCTGATCCCGGCCGACGAGCTTCCGAAGATCGGCGAGCCGGAGACCGGCGCGGCCGATCGGCTGCGCTCGCACCTGGTCGAGGTACTGCTGGAGAAGAGCGGCATCGTGGCCTGCGAGAATTTTCTGGTCCTTGCCGACCGGGGGATCGTCATCACCTCGTCGCGCGGCGCGGACCGGCAGACCGCGGGCGGGCTGGCGAGCTGGCGGCTGCCGCCCCTCGATCGCCGTCCCCTCGCCCCACCACGCCACATCTCCACCCTCACCAGCTCGGGAGGGTTCGAGGGAGTGGCTCGCCACGGCGATTGGATCTACGCCGTGCGCAAGCCGAACGCGATCGCCGCGCTGCGGCTTTCGGACCAGGGCCGGCTCGGCCTCGAGCACGAGGTGGAGGTGCCGGGGATGCGCGGCGGTTGGGCGATCGCCGCCCGAGCGAACCGGCTTTTCGTGACCGACGCGCAGGGCGGGACCGATTCGAAAGGCGCGGCGGGTCGGCTCCATGTGCTGGCCCTGACTCCTTCCGGCCGGCCGCGTCTGCTCGGCTCGGCGCCGACCTCGGGAACGCCCCGGGATGTCGAGCTGCTCGGCTCCGGCGTGGTCGCGGTCGCCAACGGAGCTCTCGGGATCGATCTCTTCGACGTGTCGGAAGCGGGTGCGCCGATCCCGATCGCGCGGGTGGAGACCCCGGGATCGACCATGGAGCTCTCGTTCGACGCCGGCTATCTGCTGGTCGCCGACTGGGACAGCATCCGGCTCTACGACGCCTCGGAGCACGGTCGCCTGAGGCTTCTCGATGCCGCCGACGCCTTTCACCCTTCGGTCCACATCACCGGCGGCGGACTGGTGAGAACCGGCCTCTTCGCCGCCAACTTCGTCGATCTGCGCGACGGGCATTTCCTGGCCACCGAGTTCAACGTCCTGCTCAGCGGCCGGATCCAGACCGGTGCGGGCGCGGCGCGGCTGATCGTTCACGATCGAGGGGTCGCCCTACAGGCAGGCGGCGCGGAAAACCGGCCGATCGCGCTCCGGGTATCGAACGGCGGCCGCCGTCAGCTCGATCTGAGTCAGCGCGGCCAGGGGCTGACGCGCGGTGGAGGCCCGTGGTCGGTGCCTCCTGGGGCGACGGCGAAGCTGGAGATCGAGCTGGAGCGCGAGCGGGCCGCCGCGAGGAGCCGCGAATCGGTCATCGTGCTGCACTCCAACGACCCGCTGAAACGGCGGGTCCGAATTCCCGTCACCCCTCCGGCGGGATACCGCCTGGGGGATCTGCTGCCCTCGTTCCGGCTGCCGATGATCAACCTCTGTCCGGACGGCTCCTGTCCGGAGCGCACCGGCTGCTTCGACCTGGCGGAAGAGATCGCCAAGGGCCGCCCGATCCTGCTGGCGGCCTTCGCGTCGTGGTGACCGATTTGCGGTCTGGAGGTTCCAGACCTGATGAGCGCCCTTCGCGATGAGTTCGGACCCGACCAGGTGGGCGCCGTCGCGATCAACTGGAGGCAGCCGCGCGGGATCGTCGAGAAGTTCGTCACCGACACCGGATTGCGGACGCCGATCCTGCTCGATCTCGGCCCCGGCCTGGATCCCCAGTGCTTCGCTCTTCCCCCCGGCCCCGAGCCCACGGTAATCGAGCACTTCCGCAACCGGGTGGTCTCCGAGGGCTTCAATGTGCCCTTCCCCTTGCAGATCATCGTCGATGCCGAGGGTCGCCTGGCCTTCGCCAGCCGCCGCCACGACGCCGAAGAGGCGTTGGAGGTGCTGAGGAGGCTGATCCGGGGGGATGGAGACAGGGAGCGGGGATGAACGCCATGCCGACCGGGGCTCAGGTCGATTGGGGCGCGGTCCTGCGATTCCCCTGGCTGGTGCCCCTGGCCGTGGTGCTGGTGGCGTGGCGGGCCGGAAAGCTCCTGGAGGACTGGGCCCCCGAGCGCCAGCGTTCGCTCCCGCCCCCAGCACGGTCTCCCGGCTGGGCGCGGCTCGGCCTGCTCGGCGCATTGCTCAGCGCCCTCGGCCTGCGCCTCTACCGGATCGGCGCCGAGCCGATGGACCTCTTAGAGTACACCTACTTCTTCATGTCCGCCGGGGGGCGCGGCATCGCCGACCTGCTCTTCGCCGAGATCTCGCTGCAACAGGCACACCAACCCCTGCAGCACCTGATCCTGGCGCTCTTGGACCGCCTCTCCTCGGCCAACGAGGCGTGGATGCGCCTCCCGAGCGCGCTGCTCGGCACGGCGGCGATCGCAGTGGTTTGGACCTGGCTGCGCGAGCTCTTCAAGGGCCGCGAGCGGCTGGCGCTCGGCGCCGCCTGGCTGGTGGCGCTGCACCCGATCGAGCTCTGGTACGGCCGCGACATGACCCCCTACGGCCTCTTCGCGCTGCTCGCCGCCGGCTCCTACCTCTGCCTCTGGCGCGGCCTGGAGCGCGGCACCCACTGGCGCCCTTTCGTGGTGCTCTCGGTGCTGGGTTTCTACCTGCACTACTACGAGATCTGGGTGCTCTTCTCGCAAATCTTGCTGGTCGCCGGCTACGTGCTGCTCTCCGAAGAGCGGCCGCGCCCCTGGCGCGCCGGCGCCCAGGCGATGCGCGCCATGACCTTCGCCGCGCTCTGCGTGGTGCCCTGGCTGCCCTTCTTCTTCCGCGCGCTGACCCTCGGCTACGCCTCGCTGAACGTCACCGGGGCCGCCTTCTCGGCCGACCTCACCCTGCTGCAGGCCCTGCCGGAGGGCTATCGCCAGATCATCGGCCTGCCTCCCGAGCTCTGGGGTCCCGCGCCAGGGGTCCTGGCGGCGGCCCTCCAGACCCTGGGAGCCGCGCTCCTCCTGCGCCGCGAGCGCGCCGCGGCGATCGCCATCCTGGCCCCGATCGCCGGCGGAATCGTCACCGAGCTGATCTTCTACTGGAAGCTGCACAGCCTGACCGAGGGCTACTACCTGCAGATCCGCCACTACATCTACCTGATCCCCTCGAGCATCGTGCTGCTGCTGGCCGGCGGCGAACGCCTCTGCCGACTCTTGCGCCCGCTCTCGCCGCGCCTGGCCAGCGCCGCGCTCCCCCTCGCGGCACTGGGACTGCTGACGATCCAGGTGGAGTACGGCTGGCGCTTCGTCGCGGGCGGCCAGCGCGGCGACCTGCGCACCATGGTGCGGGAGATCCGCGCCCGGGCCGAGGACGGCGACGCGATCGCGGTGCTGCCCGCCTCGTTCTACAGCCACCTCTTCGGCTACTACTTCTTCGAGGACGAGGAGGACCAGGGCGACCTCTTCGGCTCCGCGGGGTGGCACACCATCCACGCCGGGAGCGGCCCGCCGGCGACGATCTTCGTGCCTCTGACCCAGTTCCAGCTGCCCTTCCGCTTCGGCGTGGAGAACCTCTTCTTCGAGCGCCTGTGGATCGTGCACTTCCAGGAGGAGGTGCTCGATCTGCGCAAGTTCTCCGACGCCCCCCACAGCGAGCTGCTCGCCCGGTTGAGCGCTCAGGGGCAGCCGCTCGCGAGCATCGAAGGGAACCGGATTCGCGCCGACCTGGTGCGGCTCGAGCACCGGCGCAAGCCGACCTGGCACGACGACCGGCTGCTGCTCGACATGGGTCTGATGGAGACCGAGCACGCCTGGATGCTGCGCCGCACCCGCGACGCCGGCGGAGGGCACCGGCTCGATCTCAGGATCCCCTTGGAGCGCGGCGGCGGCGAGCTCGAGCTGCGCTATCGGATCCGCTGGGAGAGCCGGCACTTCCTCCCCCCGCGACGCATCGGAATCGAGGTGGCCGCCGGGGGGCGGCGCATCGAGCGCTTCACCTTCCAGGAGCCGGACGGGGTGCGGAGAATCGCGATCGGCGACGAGCACCAATCCCCACGCCGCCTCGATCTGAGCCTTCGCAGCGACCGCCCGCTCTGGTTCAAGCAGCCCCCGCACACCCTCGACGAGGGCTTCTGTATCGACTGGCTGGTGCTGGAGCGATCGCCATGAGGCCCGCCCGATCGCGCATCCTGCGCGAAGGCCTGCTGCTGGGAGCGCTCTGCGTCGTGGCCGCCCTGAGCGGCGCCGCGCATTGGACACGCAGCGTGCGCCCCGAGCGCCCGCGTCTCGCCTCGGTGCGCGCGCGGCGGATCAACCCGCTCGACGTCGAGCCCGCGGTGAATCGCGCTCTGCGGCGCCACACCCCCGGTGCCTTCGTGGTCGAGACCCACCTGGTAGAGCCGCCGCGCGGCGGCACCTACTATTCCTTCCTGATGTCGGACCGGGAGCGTCGTTGGGCGCTGCGGGTGTCGAGGCAGGGCGAGCTGCTGGGCAAGCTCTGGGAGCTGCGGCCGCTTTCGATCGCCGAGATCCCACGGCGCGGCCGGCCGCCGGCGCCGGAGCCGGGCACACCGCCCCTCCAGGCCTGGCGCGCCGCGGCCGGCGACTCGGTGATCTACCGAATGGCCGGTTTCTCGCCGGCCGACGTGCTGCTTGAGTGGGAGTGGCCGACGGTGGTGGAGGCGCCGCGGCGTTGAGAGCCATCCAACGCGCTGCGTGGCTCGCGAGCGACCCCTTTCCAGCCCGACTCGATCGAGCGCAACCTGCTGCGCCGAGTGGATTTTCCGCTGATTGCGCCAGCGTGCGTTATGCTTGGCTTGCACTTGGACGGCGATGCGGCTGCGCGCCGGGAGGGGCGCGTCGGTCGCGAATCGCGTCCGTGATCGGGCCCTCGATGCGGGCGAAGAGAGGATCCAGAAGGTCTTGATCATGCGGAATGCGGGGGATCGACCGGCTTTTCCAACCGTCGTCCATGCCCTTCAGCACTGGGCGCGGCATCGGCCCGATTCCCAGGCGTGCGTATTTCTGAAGGAGGGCGAGGACGAGGACGAGCGGCTCTCCTTCGGGGAGCTCGATCGAAGGTCGCGAGCGATCGGTGCGGCGCTCGGCGCGTCGATCGCGCCCGGGGAGCGGGCTCTGCTGCTCTTCTCGAGCTACCCGGAGTCGGTGGCGGCATTTCTCGGATGCCTATACGCGGGGGTGATCGCGGTTCCCTGTCCCCGACCGCGGCCGCGGCGTCTCGACCGCAGCGTGCCGGCGATCGCCGCCGACTGCGGGCCCGCGGCCCTGGTGACCAGCGAGAGGGAGCTGCGGACGCTGGGGTCGGGGCTGCGGGAAGTGCCGATCCTGGACCGGCTGCCGCGAATCGTGGTGGACGAGATCGATCGGCGCGGAGGGGCAGAGGGGCGCCCGCGGACCGATCCCGAGTCGATCGCCTATCTGCAGTACACCTCCGGCTCCACATCGCGCCCCAGGGGGGTCATGATGAGCCACGGCAACGTGGCGCGTAACCTCCACATGGCCGTGGTGGGCTTCGAGCTGCCGATCGACTCGAGCGCGCCCGTGTGCTGGATTCCGCTGCACCACGACATGGGACTGGTGGGGCACCTGCTGTGTGCGATCTACTTCGGCTGGACGGCTCATATCATGCCGCCCCTGGACTTCGTTCAGGCTCCGATCCGCTGGCTGCGAGCGCTCTCCGAGTCGCGCGCCAACTTCTCGGTCGCGCCGAGCTTCGCCTACGAGCATTGCGTGGCGCGCATCGGTTCCGAGCAGTGCGAGGGGCTCGATCTGTCGCACTGGCATCGCGCGGGAGTCGGGTCGGAGCCGATCCGGGCCCAGACGCTGCGGCGCTTCGCCGAGGCTTTCGCGCCCTACGGATTCCGGCCCGAGGCGCTCTTTCCCTGCTACGGCTTGGCGGAGGCGACGCTCTTCGTGGCGGGCGGCCCGGCGGCGGGCGCCCCACGGGTGCTGCATCTCGACCGGGAGCGGCTGCGCGGCCACCAGGCGGTGCCGATCGCCGCGGGGCAGGCCGATGCGCGGGCGGTGGTCGCCGTCGGGCGGGTGCCGGACGAGATCTGCCTTCGCGTGGTCGATCCCGAGCGGAGACGGGCCCTACCGGAGCTCGCGATCGGCGAGATCTGGATTTCCGGGCCGAGCATCGCGCGCGGCTACTGGCAGCGGCCGGAAGCAAGCGCGGAGACGTTTCAGGCGCATCTGGACGGCGACCCACGAGAACGGCGATTTCTGCGAACCGGTGATCTAGGATTCCGGCACCAGGATCAGCTCTTCATCGTCGGCCGGATCAAGGACCTGATCATCATCCACGGACGCAACCACCACCCCGAGGACGTCGAGGAGACGGTGGGCCGCTGCCACGCCGAGCTCCGCGGGCAGCGCGGGGCGGCGTTTGTGATCGACGGCGCCAGCGGCGAGGCGCTGGTCGTCGTGCAAGAGGTGCGACCGAAGGCGTTGCGCGAGAGCGGCGCCGAGATCGCGGCGACGATTCGGGGCGCGGTGACGGAGCGCCACGAGATCCGGGTGCACGATGTGCTGCTGGTGCGGCCGGGCGCGGTGCCCAAGACCTCCAGCGGAAAAATCCGCCGCAAAGAGTGCCGCACGCGCTATCTGGACGGCCTGCTGGAGGGCCAGAGCGGGGCGCGGCCGGGACCGCCGCCGGAACCGACCGCCACGACCACGGCAGAGAATGGATAGCGCTTCCTCTCGGCCCGGTGAGCAGGAGCTGAGCGACTGGATCGTCGACCAGATCGCCGACGCGCTGCAGGTCGATCGCGCCCAGATCCCCCTGGATCAGCCCTTCAGCCGCCTGGGGCTCGATTCCACCGACGCGGTGGTGCTCAGCGGTACGCTGAGCGAATGGCTGGGACGGCGCATCCCGCCGACGGCGGCCTGGGATCATCCGACGGTTCAGGCACTGGCGCGGCATTTGGCGCAATGAAGGCGTCCGCGCGCGGCCCCTTCTTCTGGCTCGTACTGCTCCTGCTCGGCGCGGAATGTCTGCTGCGCTGGGCGCTGCCTTATCGCCTGGTACCGAACGCCGGCGAGGCGATTCGCAATCCGCTCAGCTACCGCGGTTGGCCGGAGTACCTGGACACGCCCGACCAGGGGCGCCCGCTGGTGGTGCTGATCTCTCATTCGCAGGGGGTCGGAGAGGAGATCAGCGACCCCTCCACGATCTACGCCGCCAGGCTGCGGGCGCACCTGGCCGCGCGAGACATCGGCTTCGAGAACTGGTCCTGCCACGGACTGGGGTTGATCGAGCTCGACCTGCTCACCATGCGGGCGCTGAAGCGCGGCGCCGATCTGCTGCTCCTGGTGCTGGCGACGCGCCACTTCCGGCAGCCAGACACCGAGGAGATCGCCCCGCTCTCCGACATCTCCCTGACGGCGGGCGACCCGAGCCAGTGGCCGAGACTTCCGGGCTCGTTGACGATGCTGCGCCTCGACCTCGACGACGTCTTGGAGCGCTCTGTGTCGCTGCATAGCGCCCTGGCGCGCTCGCGCATCGCCCTCTTCGACTGGGCCGCCGAAAGCGTGCCCTTGCGCTGGCACGAAGTGTTGTTGGGGCACGAGCGCGACGGCTACGGGCCGCGCCTGGACCGCTTCGCCGCGGGCGGTGGCTCGCTCCTGGTGCCGGCGCGGGACGTGAACGACGCGGAGCGGTCGACCCGGCAGGCGCGCAGGATCGGTGTCGTTCCCGAGCCGCGCAGGCGATCGAACGAGACGCAATTCCCGGCGATCTACCGGAAGCTGGCCGCCCACCTGCAGGGCACCGATACGCGCTGGGCATGGGTCTGGTGCCCGATCGATCCGGCGCGACCTCAGGGGAGACGTCACAGCGACCCGGCGTTCATCGCGGCCGCGATCCGCGAGATCGAGCACAGCGGCCATCCGAGCCACGATCTGTCCGACGCCCTCGACAGCTCGTCGTTCACGACGCAGTTTCATTTCACCGAAGAGGGGCATGCCGAGTTGGCCCGTCTGTTGAAGCAGATCATCGACGATGAGCTTTGACAGCTACACATACGCCGTGTTCCTGGCGGCGGTGCTGCTGCTGCACCGGGCTCTGCCCTGGCGCGCCGGGCGGGTGATGCTGGCCGTGGCATCGTATCTGTTCTACGGCTGGGCGGTCCCCTGGTACTGCCTGTTGCTGTTCACGTCGACGCTGGTCGATTTCTTGGTGGCGCAGCGCATCGCCGCGACCCAAGACGACCGCAGCCGCAAGGGGCTGGTCGGCATCAGCCTGGCGGCCAACCTCGGCCTGCTCGGCGCGTTCAAGTACGGTCCCTTCATCCTCGCCACCTGGAGCGACACATTGGCGCTGCTCGGCGCGGCGCCGATCGATGCACCGAGCTGGGCGCTGCCGGTGGGCATCTCGTTCTACACCTTCCAGACCATCTCGTACACCATCGACGTCTACTACGACAAGATTCCCGCGCAACGGAACTTCGTCTCTTTCGCACTCTACGTGGCGTTCTTTCCGCAGCTGGTAGCGGGCCCGATCGAGCGCGGCGCGCGGCTGATGCCGCAGCTCGAGCAGAAGCAGAAAGTGCGACGCGACGACTTGGAGCAGGGGTTCCAACGTATTCTCTGGGGCGTGGTGAAGAAGGTCGTGGTGGCCGATCGGCTGGGGATCTTCGTCGATGCCATCTACGGCGCGCCGGAAGAGGCCAGCGCCGCCGTCCTGGTGGTCGCGACGGCTTGCTTCATGGTACAGGTCTACTACGACTTCAGCGCCTACTGCGACATCGCGCTGGGAAGCGCGCGTTTGCTCGGGATTCGACTCAGCGAGAACTTCCTCTGGCCGATCTTCGCGCGCAACCCGGGCGAGTTCTGGGCCCGCTGGCACGTCACCCTGGGCCAGTGGTTTCGCGACTATCTGCTGACGGCGCTAGGCGGACGCAAGCGCCGCGGGCGGGCGCGGAAGCTCTTCAACGGCGTCGCGGTTTTGACGCTGATGGGGCTCTGGCATGGCGCGGCCTGGAACTTCGTGCTCTTCGGGGTGGGCGCCGGGCTCGCCCTGGTCGCTCATCGCGGCGCTTTGATGATCAAGGGCGGAGCGCCGGGCGAGCCGCTGCTCGGGCGCGGCCGTGGCGGGGAGACGCTGGCGATCGCGCTCAACACCCTGCACATCCTCTTTCTCATGGTGCTCTTCCGGGCCAGCAGCCCGCGCCAGATCTGGACCATCTCGACGGGCATCGCCGGCGGCCCCTGGACGATGAGCGCCGAGGCCTGGGTCTACCTCGCGATCGCCGCGACGGCCTGGCTTTGCTCAGCGGCGCACAGCCGCCTGCAGATGCCCGAACGGCGCGACATCGAGCTCGCGGCACCGCTGCGCGCGGCTTTCTGGGCGGCGCTGATCCTGGGGGCTCTCTACGGCGCGGTCGACACGCGCGGGGCGTTCATCTACTTCCAGTTCTGATCCGCCCTCGCGACATATACTGCTCGCAGCCCCCCGCGCCCCCACCCGAATCCTCCCATGAACCCTACCACTACCGAGCAGACGGCTGAGCAGTACCCGCCAGCGACCGAGCTCCGCCAGTCGCCCGCGCTGGTCAAGCTCGATCTCTTCTGCCGCGGGCTGTGCGTGAGAACCACGTCGCTGCCGCCGGGCGCTCGACCGGTGCGGCGCACCCGCGCCGGGCTCGGCAGCGGTCTGGAGCTGATCCTCCCCAGCGGAATCAGCGTCAACGCTCCGACCGAGGAGCCCTTCTGCCGGGAGTCGCCCTACGGCCTGGAGATCGAGGCCGCGCCCGAGGCTCCGGGCGGGCCGGTCGCCGCGCGCTTGACCTACGGCGGCGAACCCTTGATCGGGGTCCACCTTCCGCAGCGGCCCGACTGGTACGGACGGCGAACCAGCCGCGGCACCGTGATGTCAGAGGTCGCCACCCTGCAGGGGACCTACCTGGCGATCTACGCGTCGAAGGTCTGCGATTTCTGGCGCGAGGGCGGAGAGCGTCGCTGCCGCTTCTGCTCTGTGGGGATCAACGAAGGCGAGGTCGACGCCGCTCCCGCCGCAGACGACGTGCTCGAGACCGTGCACGCCGCCCGCGCCGAATCGGGCATCACCTACGTCGATATCAACACCGGCCACCGCGACGACGAAGGCCATTTCGACGATCTGGCGCCACTGGTGCGCAGGATCAAGCAGGAGACCGGGCTGCTGGTCGGCGTGCAGGCGCCTCCGGTGGCCGACCACGGCGCCTACCAGAGGATTCGCCGCGCCGGCACCGACCGCATCAGCTTCTGCCCCGAATTCAAGACCCCTTCGGTGATGGCCGAGATCTCACCGGGCAAGGCGGAGCGCTACGGCTGGGAGGGATACGTCGAGGCGATGCGGGTCTGCGCTCCGCTCTTCGACACCACCAACGGCGAGCTGATCGCGGGGCTGGAACCGGCCGAAGCGACCATCGAGGCGATCCGTGAGATCACCGCGCTGGGAGCGATTCCGACCGTCTGCGTCTTCCGTCCGCTGGTGGGCGCGGTGCTGGAGCATCGCCCCCCCCCCACCACCGCGTCGATGCGGCCGGTCTTTCGAGCCCTCTACGAGGCCTGCATGGAGCGCCACCTGCCGATCGGCGTGGCGCCGGGGATCGAGGTCAGCCTGGTGGTGCTGCCGAACGAAGCGCGCGCCTTCTCGACTCGCTCCTTCGCCCTCGCCGAGGCCCGACTCTCGGTTCTGGGGGCGCTGGCCCGCGCTCGCTTCGCCTGGCATGTGGCCCGCGCCCGACGCCGCGCCGAGGCGTGCGAATGAAGGCGGTGCTGCCCTTCGCCCTGGCCGGGCTGCTGCTGCTCTTCTTCCACTCGGCCCGCTCCTGGGGCTGGCGCCGCGCGGCGATCTTTTACCTGCTCTCGCTGGTCTCGATGACCTTCAAGGAGCACTACGGGATGGGCGACGGGGAGTACCAGGTGCTGGTCGGCCGCTACCAGATCTTCGGCGTGGCGCCGGGCATTCCGATCGGCTGGACTTTCGCCTACGCCCTGTCGTGGCACCTGGCCGAGTCGATCGTCACGCGAGTTCGGGGGCGCGGCGACCTGATCCTTCCGACGGTCTCGCTGGCGGTGGTCGGAGTGTTCTTCGTCGCCTGGGCGATGGAGGTGACGGGGATTCAGATGGGGTGGTGGGAGTGGAAGATCGGCCGCCATGTTTCGGCTCCCCTGCGCGACGCGCTGCGCCGCGTGGGCGGCTGGGGTTGGCACGGGCTCAAGTTCTTCTTCGTGATCGGCATGCTGGAATGCCGCCAGGTGCGCCGGGGTGTGCCGCGGGTGCTGACGGCGCTGGCCCCGATCTGGCTGCTCTTCCGCTTCGAGCAATGGCTGATGCCCGATCGCGGCTGGATTCTCACCTCCATGGCTTTGCTCCTGCCCTTCCTGGCCTTCGCCGAGTGGCCGAAGCTGGTTCGCGCCCCGAAACAGGGGATCCCCTGGGCGCCGCAGATCGCCTCCGGGATCTTCGTGGCAGTGCTGCTCTGGTTCCACCTGGCCGCGCTGCATCGACCCGCGCTCTCCCTCTCGCTCTTGCCGATCGCGGCCATGGCGCTGGCCGCCGCCGGGGCCGAGAGGCGACCGGGGGACGACGCGGCATGCTGACGCTCCTGGCCGCGCTCGTCCTCGCGCCCATCGATTCCGCCCCCGCCGACTTCGCTGCGGAGATCGGCCTCGAGATGCTGAGCATCCCCGCCGGCAACTTCATGATGGGCTCGGCGCCCTCGGAGCGGGGTCGCGGCGCCGACGAAGCGCAACATCGGGTGACCCTCTCCGCCGACTTCCTGATCGCCGCCCACGAGCTGACCCGCGACCAGTGGAAAGCGGTGATGGGCTCCGCGCCCGGCAGCTTTCGAGACTCCGGCGATCTGCCGGTCGAAGGCGTGAGCTGGTTCGATGCGCTGCGCTTCTGCAACGGGCTCTCGGAGCACGCCGGACTCGAGCCGGTCTACACGATCGTCGGCACCAGCGCGCACTGGAATCGGCGCGCCGACGGCTACCGCCTGCCGACCGAGACGGAATGGGAGTATGCCTGCCGCGCCGGCACCACCAGCCATTTCTGGGTCGGAGACCGCGACAGAGTCATGCGGCGCGGCGGATGGTTCGGCGACAACTCCGCCCGGCGCCCCCATCCAGTGGCCGGCAAGGCCGCCAATCCCTGGGGGCTCTACGACGTGCACGGCAATGTCTGGGAATGGTGCTGGGACCACTACGGAGAGTACCCGGCCGGGCCGCTGGTCGATCCCACGGGGCCGGCGTGGGGAGCGAGCCGAGTGATTCGCGGCGGCGGCTGGAACACCGTCGCCCGCCAGTGCCGCTCGGCGACCCGCCACTACTACGAGCCCGACAACTACTGTTACGTCTTGGGGCTGCGGGTGGCTCGTTCGATCGCGGCGGGGTGGGCGCCAGGCGGGGATGCTGCCGAGTAGGATCATTCGGCGAGATGTGGCAAGCGGGCTCCTCGCGCCGCGGATGTGGTTCTCTCCCGTGCAGGCTCAACGCGATAGCGGGCGCTCACCCAGAGTGTAGACCGCACCCTTCGTCGCCCCCCTCTTGTGTAGCAGACGGCGCCCGACGAGCGCGGCGAGACGATTGCGCGCCGTACGCGCGCTGCAGTTGCAGTGGGTCGCGACCTCGGCGGACGAGACGATCTCCTTGCTGGCCACGAGCCGGAGGATCGCCAGCTCATCGGCGCTGAGATCGCTCGGCCAACGCCACACCGAAGACACCTGGGTGAAGAAGCCCTTCTGGGAGAAACGCGCCGGCGGCAGTCGACTGTCCGCGAGCTCTTGCAGGGCCAGCCGGATTCCGGTTCCCCAGCCTTCGATCAACCCCAACTCGTTGAGGGCGCGCGCAAGGACCGGGTTGCCCAGCATCGAGATGCCCGTGCCGAGATCGGTCAGCTCCAGTCCCTCGGGTATCGGACCGGAGCTCGTGATCTCGATCAGGTCGTCGAACACCGCCAGTCTCACGGGTCCCGTGCCCGGCTCGTAGCTGCGGTGGCAAAGCGCGTTGATCATGAGCTCGCGGAACGCCAACACTGGGTACGCGAAGCGCTCGCTGCGTTCTCTCTCTCCGCGCACCGCCTTGACCGGTAGATGCTTGCGAAGAAAGGTCAGCGCCTCGTTGTAGAGCTTCCAGACCGGCAGATCGACGGATCGCTTGTCGAGGAACTCGGCGGCCCTCGTGCCGCGAAATCGCGCCATCTCCAGTCCCACCCGAGGCAGGATCTCACCGGGGCGAGCATGGAAGAGGAGAAGGGCCGCTATCGTCGGCGCGAGCCCGCCGCCGACATCCACGGCCAGTCGGGTCCTCTTCAGCCAACGCTCTCGCGGCCCGCGAGGAGGAGCGATGCCCCGCCGTTCCTCGCGGGTCTGGAGGAACTCGTCGATCAGTGCGGGACTCAGGTCCTCCAGACGCAGATCATGACAGGGCAATGTGTCCCAAGACAGGCCGCGCGACTCGAGGCGCAAGCGCTCGATCGTCGCCGAATCGGCCCGCCGAGTGCTGCTGCCGATGCGCACGAAGGTGCTGCCGGCCAGAGGCCCGGCGATCACCTGGTAAGGACGCTGGTATCCCTGCTGTACGTGAATGGCGAGAATGTGCCGGCCTTCGACATTGGCGAGGCGGATCGTTGGAACGATTCGCGGCGAGATGTTGTTTGCCGCGATCGAGCTCACTTTGCGCTCCAACTCGACCGCCACTGACTCCGGCACTCCCACGACCGTCCGCGGAAGACCGTCGCTGATCCCGATGAGCAGATCACCGGCAGCGCTATTGGCGAAGGCGCACAGGGTCGCCGCGATGTCGCGGCTCGCCGGAAAGCGCTCTTTGAGCTCGAGTTCGGTGCCCTCTGCTTCGTCGAGCAAATCGCGGACTGCCCTGGTCATTCGAAGGCTCCTCGTGCCGAATCTTGCCGAATAATATTATTCGGCAGGATTCGGCAAACAACCCCCCGGGTTGCCCCCCGCGCCGCCGCTGTGGTTCCCTCCCGAGATGGGCTCGACCGAGATCTGGACGCGCAGCCTGGTGGAACGCTCCCTGCGCATCGATCTCGATTTCCTGGGGGCGTTCGTCCTCTGGGTCACGGCGGCTCTCGCGCTCTATCATCTGTGCCCCGACCGCCACCGGAAGACGGTGCTGCTGGCGAGCGGAGTCGCCTTCCTGGCCCTCTTCCTCGAGCCGCGCGTCACCATCTTCGCGCTCGTCTTCTCCTTCGCCTTCCACCACCTGACGGTGGGCGGCGACTACCGGCGGCCGGTGCGGCTCGGCGGCGGCGCGGCGCTGCTCCTGGGGGTCTTCGTTCCGGTCTGCCTGGACGGCTGGATCTTCGACTACTTCGCGCGCGGACTGACGGTGCAGAGCGCGGTGGCGGCGTGGGCCCTGGTGGCGTTCTCGACCAAGGCCGTCTACGTGCTGCACGAGATCCACACCCGGCGCATCGAAAAGGTGTCGCTGGAGGATTTCCTGATCTACATGTGGGCGCTGCCGGCCGGCCTGGGTCGCAGCGCCATCATCCCCTGCTCCCATTTCTGGGACCGCCATCGCTTGCGCCCTTCCCGAAAACTGGTTGCCAAAGGCGGAGCCACGCTCGCCTTCGCGGCGCTGCACCTGCTGGCGGTGCCCGTCCTCTTCAAGGCGCTCTCCGGCTACCGGCTCGACGGACGCTTCGCCTCGACCCTCGACCATCGAAGCTGGCTGGGGGTCTGGATCGCCCTCAACACCTTCCACCTGCAGATCTACCTCGCCAAGTACGGCTACGAGCAGCTCGGCATCGGCCTCGCCCGGGTGTTCGGATTCGACATCAAGGACAACTTCGCCAATCCCCTGGCCTCAAACACCTACGCGGCCTACTGGCGGCGCTGGAACATCTACTTCCGCGACCTGCTGGTATCGCTGGTCTACTATCCAACCTTGCTCGCGCTCTCGCGGACTCGGCCGCGGGCCCGCTGGCTCAATCTGAGCCTGGCCTGCGCCGCCACCTTTGGCGCGAACTACCTCTTCCTGCTCTTCTCGCACCTGCTCTTCGTCCCGCCCGGCAACGGCGCGACCCGCCTCGACGTGGCGTGGACGCTGGCGATCTTCGATCTGTGCCAGACTCTGCTCGTCGTTCTCTCGCTGGCGATCGAGTCGCGCTTCCCCTTGCGGCGCGGCCGCTTCGCCTCCTGGCCGGCCGCCGTCCTGGGCGTCGTGCTGACCTTTCATGTGCGCTCGGCGCTGCTCTTCTTCTTCAAGGTGCACAGCGGAGTCCCACCCGACGACCTCTTCGCCATCCTCGGCGCGGCGCTTCTGATTTACTGAGCCAATGTCCCTGAGCTCCAACTCCAAAGCCCGAAGCTGGTCGCGAGTCGCGATCGCGCTGTGGATCCCGACCGTCGCGGTGCTGATCTGGATGGCCCGCGATCGACCGCTCCCCGACCCCCAGGCGCAGGCCGGCGACACCCGCGAGGGGGTGGGGCTGCTGCCGGACGAGACCGAGTTCGTGCGGCGCAGGATGCGCGAGAACCTGGTGGCCTTGCACCGCATCCTCGACGCCGCCGCCAAGGACGATATGCGCACCGTGGCGCTGGTCGCCACCCACGCCGGCAATCTGCCGATGCTCGGCCAGCAGTATCCCAGCCTGCGAGGGATCATCCCGCCCCCCTGGACCCAGCTCGGCCGCATGGTCCACACCGAGCTGGGCAACCTGGCGCGGGCCGCGCGCCGGGGCATGCCGGTCGAGGAGCTGCCGGAGCACCTGGCACGGGTGACCTCGGGCTGCGTCTCCTGCCACAACACCTACCGCATCGCCCCCGAGGATCCCGAGCGCCGCGCCCGCGCCGCGCGGAGACGACGTTGAGGAGTCGATCCCCGGCCGGCTGGCGTTGACCACCTCGAAGCACACCCCCTCGGGCCCGTGCTCGTTGAGCAGCCCCTCGAGCTGGCGCGGGTAGGCGCTCTCCCCGCCGACCGCCGTGCTCGATTCCCCCAGGCAGAGAACCCGCACCGCCCGACCCTCGCCCGCGTCCGGCAGCACGTTGCGCCGCGCCTCGCGCGCCAGGAAGAGCCCGCCCGCGACGCGCAGCGCGATTTCGAGCGCCACCAGGCCGGCCAGGCAGCCCAGGCACGCGCTGATGAACCGGCTCATGGGCAGCAACGCTAGCTCGCGTCCCGAGCGCCTTCAAGCCACGAAGCAGCGACCGAGGTTCGCGTCTTCTCGGATTCCCCCGTCAAGCATCCCGGGATGTCGGACTCAAGCAAGCGCAGCGGAGTCCGATTCCCAACAAATAGGCCAGAGGAGCTCAGGCAGACATCATGTACGGTGGATCCGGGGAGATCAGCCGACGCGCATTCATCGCCAAGGCGGGCGCGATCGGCGTGTACGCGGCACTCGGCCTTCCGGCCTGTGGCGGTGGCTACGATCATGCGCCCCTGATCGCCCTCTGGCGACGCCGCCACGCCCTCGAGAAGCCGCGCCTGAAAGGGCTGCGCTTCACCCTCTCGCCGAACCAGATCTCCTCCGGCAAGATGCTCAAGGTGGTGCTGCGCGATCAGCTCGGCGGCGACTGGCTCTTCAAGATGGGCGATCAGGCGATCGACGGCGCCGAAGCGGTCTATCGCCTCGGCTGCCTCCTCGACTGGGAGACCCCGGAGCCGCAGCGTGCCGAGCTGCCGGTCAACGATTCGCGGGTCACGGGCAGCGTGCAGCGCTTCGTGCCCAACGCCGGCGTGCTGGCAGAGTCTGCGCCGGGCTCCAGGCCGAGCGACTTCGGGCCGCGGTCGAGGAGCTCCGCGAGCTGCACGAGGAGGCACGCGACGGCCGCGCCCCGGAGGCCGCTCGAATACCTGGGACCCCTGACCCATCTCAACGAGCTCTTCCCGGTCTCCGATGGGTCGCACGCGTGAGGCAATGGCGGCCTGGGCGCCGGGGCGCGCTTTCATGGCAGCAGCGCCCCGTAGAGGTGACCCGCCCCCCGGGCGGCCCGAGATCCCCCGCGTGGCACGCCGAGCGGCCGGCGAAGATCCCGCTCGATCGGACCTCGGCTACGATGTCGTCGGCCCGCCAGAGTACAGTGGTTGCCCGCTTCGCAATTCCCAATTGGACCGCCAGGAATGCCCGAACTGCCGCGGCTGATCGAGGGGCTCGATCTGAAGGTGCTGCACTTGGAGCTTTCGCTCTTGGTCACCTATCTGGTGTATTGCGCTGGGACGGCGGCGCTGCTGCACGTGGTGCCCGAGCGGAGCCGCCTTTGGGTACTGCTGTGCGCCAGCCTGCTCTACCTCGCGATCTTCTTCAGCCCCACCCTAACGCTCTTTCTGCTCGGCTTCACCCTACTCCTGCAGGGGACCAGTGCCGGGCCCCTGCGCTCGGCGCGGCTCGGCCTGCTACCGGCCGCCGCTTTGCTGCTGGCGGTCTTTCTGCCGGCCTGCTTCAGCGGGCGGCTGGTGGAGCTGGGCCCTCGGGGACCGCTCGACCAGGCGCGCGGCTTCGTCGCCCTCTTCTTGCTGATCACCTACTTCAAGAAGGCCCTCTACTACCTCTACGAGCTGCGCTGCGGGCGCGTCGAGCGCGCCGACCTGGCCGGCGTGCTGGTCTACTTCCTCTCCCTGCCCTTCCTACTGGGCATGGCCCCGGTGGTCTCCTACACCCACTTCCACGACCGCTTCGGGGCCCTGCCTCCCGCCCGGGCGGTGATCTCGGCGCTGCGCACGATCGCCAAGGCTCTGCTCCATTTCCTGGGCCTGGCGCTGATCCGTTCGCTCTTCAACGACCTGTGGATCGGTCCGACCTTCGTCGCCTCCGCCGCCGCCCTTTCCCCTCCCAGCGTGGCGCTGGCGCTGGCGCTGAACTACCTGGCCTTCTACGCCTACCATTACGGTGCCGACCAGCTCTCGGTGGGGATGGCGCGGCTGCACGGCTTCGACATCCGGGACAACTACGCAAACCCACTCGCGGCCCGCGACTATGCCGACTTCTGGCGGCGCTGGAACGTCCATTTTTTCGCGAGATGATGGTCTCGATCGTCTGCCTGCCGGTCATGTTGCGGCTCACCCGGCGCAATCCGCGGCGAAAGGCCTTCAATCTGAGCATCGCCTGCACCGCGACCTTCGTCTGTCAGGGTTTCGTGAGCATCTTCGCCAGCGGGATCACGCTGCCGATCGTTTTGCACGATCTCTGGATCGATCTCTGCTGACGCGGGGGCTCTATCATCTGCTGCAGATCCCTCTGGTGGTCGGATCGCTGTTACTCTTGGGCAGGAAACGTCGCAGAGGATTTTCGTTGAGGTGGAGGGCCGAGGTGGGTATTGGGATTACTTTCTGCCTTCGTTCGCTGGTTATGACTCTTGCCCACAGCAACAAGGGGTCGGCCTCGGCGAAGCCTTCGACATCGTGGCCGCACTGCTGTCTTGAAGAGACGGATTGGGGGATCCGGCATGGACCCAGTCGATCTTGCACCGACCCGCGGGACACTGCTCGCGCTCCTCGTCGCCCTCGGCGGCTGCGGGGGGAGCGGAGAGCCGGTTCGGGGGACCGCCCCGGGGCCGGGCGAGGCTCCCCGCACCCTGCTGCTCATCGAATGGACCGGGGCGGAGCCGGAGCTCGTGGGGTCGATGCTCGCCGAGGGCGAGCTGCCGAATCTACGGAGGTTGGTCGCCGAGGGCGGCTACGCGGAGCTCGCCACCGAGGGAGCGCGGTGGAGCGATGTGCCCTGGGCCGATGCGACGATGGCCGGGCAATCGGCGGTGCCGCCGGGCGACAGCTTCTTCGAATCGCTGAAAAGGACCGACCCCTCGATCAAGAGGGTCGCGGTCGACGGGGGGCAGGGAAGCGCCCGCGACTGGGATCTGGACCTTTTGGTCGACACGGGGGGCGGGAGCAACGCCTGGGTCACCGAGAAAGCGGTGGTCTGCCTGAGCGACCTCGCCGAGGAGCGGACCACGGCCTTCATCCGCTACCGCGCTTCGGGGAGGGAGCGCTTGCAGGAGTCCGACGAGGCGCTGAGGACGCTACGCACGGCGCTGCGAATCCTGGGGTTGCGTGACGAGACACGCATCTACGTCGGCGGAGGGTCGAAGGACGAGATGCGGTTCCTGGCGACCAACGACGGGGGGGTGGCCTCGGTCGTGGCGCGGATGAGGGAGAGCGAAGCCGCGAGCTCGAGCGTTCGTGAACGCCCCGATGGGACGAAGACCACCGCACTCTCCCTCCCGAATATCCTCTTGATCGTCGTCGACACTCTTCGTGCGGACCGCCTTTCCGCCTACGGCTACCCGAAACCCACCACTCCGAATATCGATGCGCTCGCCGCTCGGGGGGTGCGTTTCGAGGCCGCGAGCGCTCCCTCGTGCTGGACGCTCCCCTCTTTCGCTTCGATCCTGACAGGCAAGCATGCGCGGACACTCGGGCTATTCGACGAAGAGCGGCAAGTCGTGAGATTCCCTTATCCCAATCCTCCTTTGGATGCACGGGAGACCCTCCTCTCGGAGGTGTTGCAGGGGGCGAATTACCGTACCGCGGCCTTTTTCACTGGGCGTTTCAACGATGTGGAATACGGCTTTGCCCGAGGTTTCGACTGCTACCGTAACTGCAGGCGTGCCGGCGACCACAGCTTTCGTGCCAAATGCTCGTTTCCTGAGTTTCTTTCCGATCTCATGGCCTGGACCGCCGCTTCCGATGGGCGGCCCTTCTTCGCCATGCTCAATCCGGCGGATGTCCATCGGCCCTACCTGCCGCCGATCGAGTACCGGAAGCCGCATGTGGGAACTTACGAGGGCCCTCTCGCGACGATCGGCTTGTCCCGGAATCTTCTGCTGAGTATCGGCAGCGATATCGATGGTTGGTACTTCGCTCCAGGATCGCCCTCGGATGGAGTCCGCCGCCGTCTGGACCAGAGGGACATCGACTATCTGAGGAATCGCTACGACGCGGCCCTCACCTACACCGACGACTATGTCGGATTGATCCTCGATCGCCTGGGCGATGAGATTCTCTCGAACACCATCGTCGTCGTGATCGGCGACCACGGAGAGTCGCTCGGGGATCACGGAGTTTTTCTTCACAACACCAGTCCGCCTCGGCTCTACGAAGAGATTTGCCATGTACCCTGGATCATGAGCGCGCCGGCGCAATGGCTCGGGCCGGTTCGGCGGCCGGTGGTTCGGGAGCCGGTGATGCTCGTCGACCTGATGCCGACGCTGCTCGATCTGGTCGGGGTTCCGGTGGAGGATCGCCCGCGAGGGATGCAGGGGAGGAGTCTGCTCGGGGTGATCCGCGGCGAGGAAGAGGAGGATCCGGACCGGATCGTCTTGTCGGAAGCGGTCGGATACGGCCGTCTGGTCAGCATGGTGCGACAAGGGGATTGGAAGCTGATCTCGACGAGTTGGAAGGGGCGATCGCCGAGACTGGAGCTCTATGATCTCGGATCCGACCCGGGCGAGACCAAAAACCTGGCGCGGCGGGAGCGCGCCAAGACCGAGCATCTGCTGGAAGAGCTCGACAGACTGCGTCATCCTCCGCGCTCTCTTCTGTCGCCGGCTTCCGCGGGAGATCGCGGTCTCGCGGCGAGCTGGTGATTGGCCGATGGGGAAGAGTATCGCATTCGCACTCGCATCGATTCGATCGCTAGCCTGTCGCGATGCACTTTCCGTCCAGCCCGACTATTTCCCCACCGATGGGTGGCGAACGAAGGCACCGCACGACCTTGGGATCGATCGCTCGGTGCTCGACGCATTGCACCGCGCTTTCTCGAGAGGCGAGTATGGATATGTAGACGGAATGTTGATTGTACGCAACGGATATATCGTCTACGAAAAGAGCTACACGCTTCGATACGATCGCGCCAACGAGGGGGCACGGCGCCGACACCCGAGTTTCTATTACGACGCATCGCCATATCCCTAAGGGGGTGGACGGTTAGCTCCTCCTGCCACAATATGTAGTGGTGGACTCTCCGTACGACGATGGCCCGCTGACGCGACTGGTGGCCGTGCGCGACTACCCGCGCACCTACCGCGAGTTCGCCGAGATGTACCCCGACGACGACGCCTGCGCAGCGTGGTTGGAGCAACTGCGCTGGCCGAACGGATTCGTCTGCCCGAAGTGCGAGACGGGCGCATCGCCGTGGCAGCACACTCGTGGGCGGCTCGTCTGCTCATCGTGCCGTCATCAGGGGACGGTGACCGCAGGCACCATCCTGGACAAGACGCGCACGCCGCTGACCACCTGGTTCGAGGCAGCGTGGCACGTGACCACCGCAAAGAACGGGCTGTCTGCGAAGACCCTCGAGCGAACGCTTGGCGTCAGGTACCGTGTCGCATGGACCGTACTCCAGCGGTCCAGGGTGGCGATGGTGCGCTCTGAGCGCAAGCGGCTCTCTGGCGCCGTCGAAGTCGATGAGACCTTGATCGGCGGCGTCAGACGTGGCGGGAAGCGCGGTCGCGGTACCTCCAAGTCGGTGGTGGTGATCGGCGTCGAAGTACTCGAGCCCAAGGGCTTCGGTCGAGTGAGGATGCGCCGCGTGCCCGATGCGTCGGGCGATCATCTCGTGCCGTTCGTGTGCGCCGTCGTCGCTCCGGGTTCTACCGTCCGCACCGACCGCTGGGGCGGCTACAACGACCTGCCGAAGCTCGGCTACACTCGCCACAAGACCGTGCTGTCCGCGTCCGAGGATCCGGCCCACGTCACCATGCCGGGTGTACATCGGGTCGCCAGCTTGCTGAAGCGCTCGATCCTCGGCACCCACCAGGGATCGGTCACATCCGACCACCTGCAGGCCTACCTGGAGGAGTTCACTTTCCGGTTCAACCGTCGCACCTCGGCCAGCCGCGGCCTCGTCTTCCGTCGGCTCCTCGAACAGGCCGTCGTCACCGGGCCAGTGACCGAATCGCAGGTGACCCGTGGCTACGACTGGTGACCACTAGATGTAGGGGGGGGAGGAGCTAACCGCCCACCCCCTTTCAGAAAAAGACATCACCGCCGATGCATTGCTCACCCAGCGTTCATTGACGGAATACATCGTCTCACGCGGCGCGCACTACCACTTCACCGTCAAAGACAACCAACCGACACTGGCCGAGGACATCCGCCTGCTCTTCAAAGGGCGTGGTGCATCGGACTACGTCGAACCGGTGAACATCGCTCATGGGCGCATTGAAACGCGGCGCATCTGGTACAGCACGGCACTGAACGACTATCTCAGCTTTCCGCATGTCGGCCAGCTCTTCCTGATTGAACGAGATCGCACCAGCAAGAAGACCGGCGACAAAAGCCGGGAGATCGCCATCGGCGTCACCAGCAGAACACCAGAGCAGTGTACGCCGAAACGGCTGCTCGAGATCAATCGCGGCCATTGGACCATCGAGAGTCTTCACTACATCATTGACTGGAATTACGACGCGGACCGCAGCCGGATCCGCACCGGCAATGGTCCTGCCAATGTGACCCGGCTGCGTCGTTTCGCCATCGGCGTGCTCAAGTCCTTCAAGAAGCCCAACCAGAGCATTCCCGAAATGATGCGCCAGCTCACCCGCCGGCCGCGCCAAGTGCTCGATTACCTGAGGCTGACTGCCAACTCCGCCCGCGTGGCTCGCGCTGCAGCATGAGAACAGATTCGCCGTGGGGTCGGAGGCGAGGGGCGCAATTGGAGAAGCGCCCTGTTCTTTCGGGACGGTATCGGAGCCGCAGGAGAGGACGCTGAGCGCAAGCGCCGCCAGTACCCACTTCGTTTCCATGCGCATGGCCTCACCGCCTGCTTTCGAGGGCACGAATTCCGACGGGTCGATCGGTGGTTCCGTCTACGTCGATGTGCCCTCGCGACAGCGACCGAACGCGGACCTGAGCGTGAACCCTTGGACGAGAGCTAGCGAATCGGGTTCACGGCCGGAGCATCTCGAGGCCGACGCTCGATCGGGTGTTGCTGGCCCGTGGTTCCCGACTCGAGCTCGGCGAGGCGCCGGCGGAAGTGCTCGTGTCGGGGATCGAGCTGGAGCATGTGCCGGCAGAGCGAAATCTCCGCATCGCGCCGGCCGCCTCGGCGGTAGAGATGGGCTAGGGATTTCGACGCCAGGGCGTGGCCTGGGTTGCCCTCGAGCGCCTCTTCCAGGACCTCGATCGCGCGCTCGAAATCCCCGGCATCGGCCAACATGAGCGCGTACTCCACGGCGGCGTCGCGGGCCCGGCCTTTCATGGCGTGGCGTTCCCACAGATCGAGCTCGGCGCGGGCTTGCGCGGAGCGATAGTCGGCCATCTCCGCCGGGTCGGTGGTCGATCCCGCGGCGAGCGGGACGGGCGGGTACAGACTCGCGGCCGCGTCGCGCACCGCGTCGTAGGCACAGGTGGCCATCACGGCGTAGCCGGTTCCGCTGGGGTGGTGTCCATCGCCCGAAATCAGGCGGTCGCGACCGAGCTTGCGCACCGTCTGGTTGAAGGCCGGGCCGACGTCGGCGAGAAAGAGATCGAGGCGCTCCGCCGCGGCCAACTGGGTGCGGCCGAGCCCGAAGAAGGCTTCTTCGGGATAGGTGAGCAGGACCATCTTGGCGCCCTCGGATCGGACCCGACGCGCGATCTCCTCGATGTTGCGATCCAGGCGACCGAAGGCGAGCCCTTGGGCCTCGGGGCTGGTCGACATGCCGATGTCCATCGGTCCGCCGATCCCCGCGGGGGCCTCTCGCCTCTTCTGCCCGACCTTGCCGCCGCGCTCGCCCTTCGGCTTTCGGACCGCGTCGATCTCGCCCCGCTCGACGGCGCCGCGCAGCGCCATTCGCTCGGCCGGCGTGTCTTTTCTGAGCGTGGTGGGGACTTTGGCGAGCGCCGCATCGTCGCCGCTCTCCGACCACCAGGCCGGCGCTCCGAGCGACACCGTCCAGTGGATCAGCCGGTAGAGGCGCAGCCGGTGCAGCCAGGCGCGAGTGCGCGCGAAGGAGGAAACGTCGGCCTCGAGCGCGGCGCGTCGATTCCACACGTCGTTCAGGCCCGCCAGCACACAGACGATCTGCGGGTCGGTCTCTTCGAGGAATCCCGGCAGCTCGGCGCGGATCTCGCTGGAGGAACGCCCCGGCACTCCCATGTTGCGCACCGTGACGTCCAGTCCGGGATTGCGCCGCCGCAGCAGGGTTTCGAGCTGGCGCGGCCACGAGTAGAGATTGGGGGCGGTGCCCATGCCGTAGGTGTAGGAGTCACCGACGCAGAGAATGCGCAGGCTCCCGTGCTCGCGGAGGACGCGGGTCCGCCGCAGGACCACCCATCCGGCCGCCCGCAGCCCGAGCTCGAGCGCCGCCAGCGTGACGACGGCGCTCAGGATCGCGAAGAGCACGCGGCGCGGGCGGGAGAGCCGCACCCTCAGTCGTCCTTCCGGCCCGGGGGCCTGCCCTCGGGCGAATCGGAGGCGCAGCGGAAGCCCATCACGTAGTTGCCTCGGCTGCCGCCGCTGACCACTCGGCTGGAGATCCGATAGGTTCGGGGGTCGATCTCAAGCCAGCTCCCTCCCTTGACCGCGCCGCGCCTGTTGGAGTCGGCCTCCACCCATTCCATCACGTTGCCGGCCATGTCACACAGCCCGAAGAGGCTGTGGTCGCCGGCCAGCGCGCAGGGAGGCGCCAGTCCCGGGAATCGGTCGGTGTCCCCCGCTCGACCCAATGCGTAGTCCGCCAGTCCGGTCGCCGGCCCCTCGCCGAGATTGGCGAGCGAATGGCTCCCGGCCGCCACCGATTCTCCCCAGGGATAGGCCTGGAGCCGAGAACCGCGGGCGGCGCGCTGCCATTCCGCCTCGGTGGGGAGGCGCTGGCCGTTCCAGCGGCAGTAGCGTCGCGCCATGCGCAGGTTGACCGACACCACCGGCAGCTCGGGGGCCAGGATCCCCTGGGTGAAGGGATCGGGGGTCGTGGGATCGCAGACGCCGGCCTCGACACAGCGACTGTAGGCCCGGAGAGTGACCTCGTGGCGATCGATCCAGAGCTCGTCCGTGCGCGCCAGCCGCGCCGGCGGTGCACCGGCGAAGCAGGCGTCCGGGTCGATGCAGCCTTCCCAGACCAGCCCTTCCGAGACCAGGCACATCTCGACAGGATCGTTCCAGGTCGGGACCTGGCGCACGATCGGCTCCGGAGGCGGCTCCTCGCCGGCCACCGCGCGCAGCCAGGCGGCGCCCCGCTGGCGCAGGATGTGGCGGGCTCGCAGCTCGATCTCGGTGGCGGTGGCCTGAATCGGGAAGCGCTCGATCACCAGGTCGATCACCCGCACCCCTCCTGCTACCATCGCCGACCGAAACGCGTCGATGGCGGCGGAATCGAAGTGATGCAGGTAGGTGAACACGAGCACCACCAGGGCTCCCTCGAGGTCGAGTCGGCTCACCACCGTTCGCAGGGCCGCGGTCTCGCGGGAGGCCCAGATCGGTCCTCCGAGAAACACCAGATCCCGGCCGCCGGTCTCCACCGCGAGCTCCGCCGCCACGGGACCGCGCGCGGCTCCCGCCGGCGGATCGTGCACGCGCTCGATCTCCGCGCCGAAGGCCGAGCCCAGTGTGCTCGCCAGGCCGAGGGTCTTGCCGCCGACGCTGTGGACCACGACCAGAGTCGAGAGAGGAGGAGGCGGGGGCGGTAGGCTCTTGGAGCGGCGCCCGCCCCCTTGTTGGGCCGCGGCGCCGCCCGTGAGGGTGAGACCCGCCGAGAGCGCTATCGCCGCGGTCGCGCAACGCATTCGGTTACCTCGTGGGCGGAGCTGGCTGGGATGTCGACTCATGATCGCCGCGAGAATACCTGATCGGGGGCGGCGCCTTCCCCGCTAAGCTCGCGCCATGCAAGTCGATCGCTCCTGTGGACGCGGGATCGCCGCCAGGGGGCTGGTCGCCGCCACGATGCTGGGGCTCGGTTGCGCGGATCAGGAGCGCGAGACCAGGGACGGAGTGGAGCCGAGCGAGAGGGCGAGCGCGATCACGCTCCAGCGTCCCGCGTTGCGCACCGAGAGCCTGCCCGGTCGCAGCGGCCGTTGGCTGCGTGCGCAAGACACGCCGCGCCGTGGCGAGGATCTCGACAAGGCGCCGGAAGCGATCGAGGCCCTTGCTTATGTCAGCGGTTCCCGACCGGCGCCGGCCCTGCGCGGCGTCGTGCGGCACGACTCTCTGCGGACCAGCCCGGGGCTCAACTTCCTCACCTCGGGGCACGCGCCCGAAGCGACTTTGATCGACATGGCGGGCCGTGTGTTGCACACCTGGCACGCGGACTTCTGGGATATCTGGCCCGACTACTCGATGCGAATCGATCGTCCAGGAACTGAGTACTGGCGCCGCGCATGGCTTTACGACAACGGCGACATCCTGGCGATCGCCGCCGACCTCGGCATCGTCAAGCTCGATCGCGACTCCTGCCCCATTTGGGCCAAGGCGTGCCGGGCGCACCACGATCTCGAGGTTTTGCCCAACGGAGATATCTACGTACTGGCTCGAGAGACCCGTTTCGTGGACGCCTTCGACGCGCGGAATCCGGTTTTCGACGACGTCCTTTTGTTGCTCGGACCCGATGGCAGCGAGAAGTCCCGGCTCTCCCTCTTGGACTGTTTCCAGCGCTCGCAACTCATCGTTCCGCCTCCGGGTCGGCGCCCGCCGCACAATCTCGACCTGTTTCACACCAACAGTCTGAGAGTGCTCGATGGTGTGCTCGCCAACAAGCTGCCGGTCTTCGCTGCGGGCAACATTCTGCTTTCGATTTTGAAGCTCGATACAATCGCGATCGTTGATACCGATCGTCGCGAAGTAGCCTGGACCCTTCAGGCCGATTTCGCCAGCCAGCACGACGCACGAGTGCTGCCCGACGGCCGGTTGATGCTCATCGACAACCTCGGTCGTGTCGGTCAGTCGAGCGTCGAGGTGTACGATCCCGTCTCGCGGCATCTCGAATGGGAGTTTCGCGGCACCGAGAACGAGCCCTTCTTCACGCGCACTTGCGGCGCCGCGCGGCGTCTGCCCAATGGCAACACTTTGTTGGTGGAGTCGGACAACGGCCGGGCGCTGGAGATCGACGCCCAGGGTGCGGTGGTCTGGGAGTACTACAACCCGCACCGGGCCGGGCCGCGCAACGAGTACATCGCCGCCCTCTTCGATCTGCGCAGGCTGCCGCCCGAGTTCCCCATCCACTGGGCACGGGAGGCCGAGTGAGGACGCGACAGCTTTCGAGATCGGCGACCCACGCATCGCTCTTCCACATCGGATTGGCGATCGGAATCACGCACCTGGCGATCTCGCTGGAGATCTCGGCGACGCTCAGCTATCACCATTCGCTGATGCAGTCCTTGGTGCTCCTGATCTACCCGGTGGCCTTCGTCGGGGTCGGGGTCGGGGCGCTGCTCGAGCAACGCTTTTTCGCGAGACGATCGACGGTGCTGCTGCTGCGGCTGGCGGGGGTGGCCCTGGGTGTGCTGCTGGTGGCCACCCTGCGCGCCAACTTCCTGGTCGCCGGCTCCGGCGAATTGGCCCTGGCGATCGCCGCGCACGCGGGGGCGATGGGGGCCTGGTTCGGGCTGCTCGGGGCCGCCTTGGCGCGCGGTCTGCGGCGCGCCCGGCGCGCCGCTTTCAGCGCCGGCGGCTGGGCGGCGCACCTGGGTGGACTGCTGGCCGGCTATGTCGCGGGCCCCGCCGTGGTGACGGCGATCGGTGCCAACGCGGTGCTGGCGTCGACCGCGCTCTCGTTCGCGCTCTTGCCTCAGATCGGCGTGGTGGTGGTGGTGGCGGCCTTCCTGGCCGCTGATGGGGTGGCGCTGGACGAGCGTCTCGAGGAGCTGCGAGAAATCAGCAACTGGTCGGAGTCTCGCCTCACGCGCTTCCTCGATGACAATACCGGCAAGGTGACCGGACTCCCTGCCGCGGGAACACGGCGCGACGCGACGGTATTCCGCGGCTGGAGCCACCTGGCGCAGGTGCGGGTGACGGAGCGCGGCGATCGCCCGCAGGACGGCCACCTGGTGTTCTACAACTTCAAGCTCCAGTACCCGGTGCAACCCTTCTCGTTGCTGGAACGTGCGGCGGAGCGGGACACCGAGCTGCCGATGCGCGACCGGATCCAGGTGCGCCACAGGCTGTCGCGGCGCGGGGTCTACGCGGCGCTGCCGCCGGGCGGCCGCGGGGTAATCTGCGGGGTCGGCGCCGGCTCGCCCCTGCTCGAGCTGCCCACCGAGCCGCACCCGGGGATCGTGGTGGTGGAGCGTGATCCCGTGGTGGTGCGCTTCTTCTCGCGCCAGCGCCCGGATCTGAACGGCCACGCCTTCGCGGGGCTCAGGGCGCTTTCCGGCGACGGGCGCCGGGTGATCGAGACGGCCGAGCAGCCGCTCGACGCGATCATCCTGGAGTCGGCCCGCTTCCAGCCGCATCGCGTGATGAGCGCCGCGCTGGAGACACAGTATCTGTACACCGAGGATGCCCTGCGCAGCTATCTCGAGCGGCTGAAGCCGACCGGAACGCTGGTCATCGAGTTCAACCGGATGGCGCGGCGGCCGGTGTCGGAGTACCTTCCGACCCAGGCTCTGAGCGCCTTGCGACGCATCGGCGCCGCGCATCGCAGCGCGAGCATCGACCTGGGCGACGCCGGGCGGGTCTGCATCGTGGCTTCGCCGACCGAGCGCGGCCTGGAGAGCGCTTTCGCGCGCATGAGCGCCGAGTGGGAGGACCTGCGCTGGGAGGAGTGGCGGCCGGGCTTCGGCGACGACCCGATCCACGACTACCGCCTGACCGACGATAAGCCCTTCTTCGCCTGGATCACCCTCAGACCCGAGCAGCGCCGCACTCTGCTGGGAATCGCCGCATCGATGGTGCTGATCGGATCGCTGGCCGTGGTGCTGGTCGGAGGGCGGGGGCGAGCGCGCTCCGGCGACTGGAATCCAACTGGCTACACATTTTGTATCGGGATCGGCCACATCGCCGTGCAGATCGCGACATTCGTCGCCTATCGAAGCTACTTCGGCGACGAGGTGCTGACCATCATGCGCGTGATCAGCTACTTCCTGCTCTTCGGCGCGGCGGGCAGCTTACTCAGCGCCAAGCTGCGCCACCGTACTCCCGGCGGCGCGCTGCGGTTCATCGCGGTGGTGACGATCTTCGGTCTACATCTGGTGCTCTTGAAGAGCCTCCCCTTCCACCACTCCGGGGCCTTCGGCCGCGAGCTCTGGGCGGCGTTGACCTTGATGCCAGGTGGCTTGCTGATGGGTGTCTTCTTCCCCCTCGCCATCGCCCGCTCCGGGGCGGCGCTGGTGGGGCGCGTGGTGCTGGTCGACGCTCTCGGCACCTTCGTCGGCTACGGACTGCTCTTTCCCTCATTGCTGAACCACGGCACGATGACCCTGGGGGCGCTCGGAACTCTGGCCTACGGCCTGGCGGCGGCGCTCTACCGTCCGGCGCGCGGGTCCGGTCAAGACACCTTTTCCCACGGCCCAAGCGAAGGGACACAGCCATGATTCGGTTTTCCATCGCCACGCTCGCCGCAGCGCTCTCCCCGGCGCTCTCGGCGACGGCAATGACCCACCCGGCCGCCCACTCCACGACCACCGAGGTCCAGATCGCGATCGACGCGCAAGGGACGATCGACGAGATCACCCCCAAGCTGCGCGGGCGGCTGGGGCTCTTCGACGATCTGTCCCACTTCCGTCGCGCGCGGATCTTCGATGGCGAGGACGGGAACTACGTGCTGGAGACGGAGTTTCTCCGGGACGGCGCGCTGGCGCGGCGGCGCAGCGCGCTGGCACCGGCCGGTCTCGATGCCTTCAGACTCGATCTGGATGGACGGTTGGAACGCAGCGGACTGTCGCTCTTCGGCACCCAGGAAGGGCGCGGGCGCCTGGTCTTCAATCACAGCGTGCTGGCGCTCGGCTTCTACGGTTGGGCGCTGCCGGCGGCGGCCAACATCGACGATCCCACCGGCGCAACCGTGACCTACCTGCTGACCAGCGCGGCGGGCATTTACCTCCCCTTCGCGCTGACCGACACCCGCACCGTGAGCGTCGCCCACCGGGTGCTCAACGAGTACGGAGCGACCCGAGGGATCGGCTACGGGGTGTTGCTACACGATCTCTTGCTGGAACACGAGGGATCGTTCGAGAGCGGCGTCGGATTCGCGATGGGTGCCAGCGTCGCCGGCGCCTGGCTCGGCTACCGCGGGGGCGGCTGGCTCGACCAGGATGCCGGGCGCGCGACGCTGATCGGCGTGCTGGGGGACTACGGCCTGGCCTACGGCCTAGGCGCGGCCTACGTGGGGGGGCTGTACGACGACGAGCGGAGCAGCCGGCGGCCGGCCGATGCGCTGGCGCTGGCGGGCGGGATCGGCGGGCTGGCGGCCGGTCGCTGGCTCGGCGAGCGGCGCGACCACAGCCACGGCGACGCGCTGCTGATGCGCAGCGCCGGGGTGCTCGGCGCCCAGCTCGCGCTGCCGCTGGCCGAGGCGCTCGGCAACGTCGAGGACGACCCGAAGCTGGTCGTCGGCATGGCCATGGGCGGCTCGGCCGGCGGGCTGCTCTGGGCCGATGGGGCGCTCGAAGGGCGCCACCTCACGGAGGGCGAATCGCTGCTGATCAGCGCCGCTCAGCTGGCCGGATCGCTGGTCGCCCTGGGCATCACCCGGCTGATCGACTCCGACACCGACAACGTTCTGCTCCACCTGAGCGGCCAGGCGGCCGGGGCCACGCTGGGCTTCGGCTGGGCCTTTCGGCAGTTTGGGAAGGACTGAGCGGTCTCGTACATCGGGTCTTTCCGGATCGGGCCCGCGTGCAGGCGGGGATTCCGGCTTTCGCCGGAATGACGAGGATGATGCGCTCTCCCGTCATTCCGGCCCGCTCTCTTCCGTCATTCCGGCGAAAGCCGGAATCCAGTTCAGTCGAACACCAAACTCACGAAGTAGACCCAATCAGACTTCAATCCAACCGTTCCCGGACAGGTCGCGGATCGCCATTCCGCCACTCGCCGACCTCGAGCGGCGGGCCGGGCAGGTCGGCATTGACGGTGCGCAAGGTGTCGTCGGGGCCCCAGACGATCAGGGCGTCGTCGAGGCGGCGGAGCTCGATCGTGGGACCGGTATCAGCGAGCACTAGCTGTCATGCTCCCACAGCAGTTACTGCCGTAAGGAGAAGAATCAGATGAACAAGTGATCGAACCAAACGCTGGTAGCTCAAAGCAACCTCCTATCCGGCGCCCCCTTTCAGGGCGCCCCATGTGGTTTCAGCGATCCCTGTTGGTGGTATGCGGCGATACTTCTGGACGCACTCCATCCAGGAGTCGCCTATGTAGACATGCCCCGAGTCGTCGAAGGCGATGCCCGCAATGCTCGATGTGTGCTGCCCTGGGCCGGTGCCCTCCTCGCCAAAGAGCGCAAGCAACTCAAAGCCAGGTGAGTATTATTCGACGTGATAGGCCCCTAGCACTCTAAGCACCGTGAGATTCCCCGCCTGGTCAGTCTCGATATTCCCTAAGCCGTAGCCCCCCGAATGGTCCTCGATCACGCCTCCAAGGATTTCGTACTTGACGGGACCATAGTCGTGGACATAGGCGACGTTGCGGTTCAGGAGCGGATCCCATCCGAAGGCGATGTCGTTCGGGCTGCGGGTCTGACCCGCTAACAACCAATGAGAAAAGAGTTCCCCATCCATCGTGAACACGAATACGCCCTGGTTGAGGTCCGTGACGTAGAGCAGACTATCGGGTCCTATCTCCAATCCCCTACAAGTATCAAAATCATGGGGTCCACCCCCGCGCTGCCAGAACTCCTCGATGAACTCCCCGTCCGCCGTGTAGCGCTGGATTCGTGATGGATCCCAGTCCCACCAATCGGAGTCACTCACATAGACCTCCCCATTGGGCGCCACCTCCAGCCCCTGCACCGATGAGATCTCCCCCGGCCCCTCGCCCGGCGTGCCCCAGTAGTCCAGCAGCACGCCCGTGCTCGTAAAGCGTTGCACCCGCTTGCCAAAGCGCTCGCCCACATAGATCGTGCCGTCGGGGGCCACATCCAGGCAGGAGAGGGCGTTGAACTGCCCCGGTTCATCGCCCGGCTCGCCCCAGGAGAGCACGAACTCATACTGCTCCAGCTCCGTGCTGGAGCCCTGCGGGCCGCTCTCCGGGAGCGGTGGGGTGGTGGGCTCCGGGGTGCTGTGGCAAGCGGGGAGCAGTAGGGATGCCGCGATCGCGAAGGGGAGGGAGCACAAGCGTCCACCACCCTGTGCGGCGGATCTTGCCCTGCTCCACGTGCACCGCAACTTCTCCCTCAGACAGGGAAAGCTCCACACGGCTAACCTCCCAAGGGCTCCTGATACCGAGAATCTGGGCATAAAGGTCTTTGTCTCTCATGGGAAATCAGCCTAATCTACCCACTCGATCAGGGGAAGAGCCATATCTTCTATCGCAACCGCGGATCCGGCCTTTACCAGTACTCTTCAGCCGAGATCGAGGCGTTCAACAACGCCATGATCGAGAACGGCATCTACGGGATCGAAAGCTACACCTACCTGGGCACCGCACGCATTCAGTACAACGCTCTGGACGGCAATCTGGCCGGCGATAGCCATGGATTCGATCCGGACACCACCAACCTCTGGGGCGATCCCCTGTTCTTCGATCCTTCCCATCTCGACTTCCGTCTGCTGCCGGACTCCCCCTTGATCGACGCCGGCGACCCGGCGCACTTCGACCCCGACGGCACACGCAGCGATATCGGCATCGCCCCCTACGATCAATCGGCGAGTGCGATGCTCTACCTGAGCGCCGATCGAGAGCAGGCACGGCCCGGCGAGCTGGTGCTGCTGCGGGTCATGCTGGCGGACCACGTCGACGCACCGAGAGCCTTCGAGATCGAGGATGCGGTCCGCACCCCCTCGGGCGAGGTGTTGCGACCGCATCGGCTCCAGGTGGTGCTGGAGGCCGGCGCCTCGGTGCTGCGCACGCTGGAGTGGCGCGTGCCCTTGGAGGCGCGGCCGGGGATCTACGAGGTCGGCGCACGCGCGGCGCCGGGCGTGACCGATCGCCTGGAGATCGAGGTGGTGGAGCGATGAGATGCGGAGATGCTTGGATCATGGAGCTCGGGGTCGGTTTGCTGTTCCTGAAGCTCACGACCGCGGCCGCCGCGCCGATCGTCGTCCCTCGTGATGCCGCGACGATTCAGGAGGGGCTCGACCGCTCGGTGGCCGGCGACACCGTTCTGGTCCTGCCGGGGACTTATGGCGAGCAGATCGTATTTCCTGCCCACGATGTGTCGCTGATCGCCTTCAGAGGACCCGAGCAGACGCAGATCGACGGCCAGAACGCCGGCACCGCGGTGACGATCGACCAGGGGGATCACCGAGGTTCGCTGCTGGGGGAGTTCACGGTGACCGGTGGAAACGCTTCCGACGGCGGCGGCATCCTGATCTCCGGCGCATCGCCCACCATCCGTGGCAACACCATCGTGGGGAACTACAGCTCCGACGACGGAGGGGGGATCCTGGTCGTCGAGGGAGGGGTGCCGTGGATTGCCGGCAACCTGATCGAAGCGATCGAGTGTGGGCGCTATGGGGGCGGAATCCGCCTCGACAGGACCGGGCCGCAGTCGTTGGTAGAGGAGAACGAGATCATCGAGAACCGGTCCCACTGGGGAGGAGGCGGCATCCAGGTCAACGTGTGCGACCAGGCGCTTCTGCGCCACAACCACATGCGAGGGAACTGGGCCGGCGGCAACCGCGGGGGCGTTTCGATCTCGAGCTGCGACGATGCCAGGATCGAAGGCGGATCGATTTCCTGGAACCGGGCGGACGGGCGCGGAGGGGGAGTCAAGATCTACTATGGCGAAGTCGAGCTGCACGACATCGACATCGTCGGGAACTACGCGAATTTCGACGGCGGCGGCGTCCACGTCTCGCATGACTATGGGTATGAGGAGATCGCCGTAATCGTCGGCTGCATCGTCGCGGGTAACAGCGCATCTTCTCGGGGCGGAGGGATCTACAGAGAATACGGCGGCGGCGCCTTGGAACGCTGCACAGTGGCCGCGAACTCGTTGCGCGAGCCGGATGGCGAGGGGGCCGGAATCTACTGGTCCCGGCCCGAGTCCTCAGCTTCGATCCTCGGCGGCATCATCGCGAACAACGAGCCCGACGGTATCTACGGATACCGGTACTCTGGTCAGGCCGACATAGACCTCACGCGGAACTTGATGTGGGGACACTCCGGCAATCACTACGGCAACCTCCGCCCCGGCGCCTGGGACGTGATCGCTGATCCTCTGCCGCTCGCTCCCGACAGCCTCGACTGGCGTTTGCGCGCGGACTCCCGCGCCATCGATGCCGGGCTGAAGCAGTGGCAGGTGCCGGAAGGGGGAGGCAAGCTCGCCGACATCGGTGCCGACGAGGTGCCGATCCCGGATGGTGAGGCGGTCGGGGTGGTGCTCGATTCGGTGCCGAGCCCGGTTCCGGACGACACCGCGCTGAGGATCGCCGCGCGTGTCGTCAACCGCACCAGCCGTCCGCTCGAGGCGCGATTGCAGCTCGCGCTGACCGGTGTGGGCGGCGCGGCGGTGGCGCTCGACAGCCTGATCAGGGTGCCGCGTTTCGGCGGATCGACCGCCGCGGGCTGGGTCGAGATCGAGCCGGCGATGCGGGCCGGCCCCGCCAGTGTGACCGCTCGCGTTCTGGTCGACCGCCCGAGCCCGGGTCCCGCCCTGCTCGCCGCCGACGCCCGCGCCCTCTCGATCGCCCACGTTGGCGACACTCTGCGGGTGCCGGGCGATGCCGCCACCATCGGCGAGGGGATCGCCCTCAGCCAGGATGGCGACCTGTTGCTGGTCGCGGCGGGAACCTGGTTGGAGCGTATCGACTTCGACGGCAAGGCGATCCACATCCTGGGCGCGGATGGCCCCCAGGCCTGCGTGATCGATGCCCAGGGCGACGGCACGGCGGTCGTGTTCCAGCGCTCGGAAGACAGCCTGAGCGTGCTGCAGGGATTCACTGTGACCGGAGGCTTCAGCGACTTACGGGACGATCTCGGGGGTGGAATGCGCATCGCGAAGGGCTGCTCTCCCACCCTTCGCGAGATCTGGTTCGTCGCCAACGAGGCGGCGCGTTCGGGGGGCGGGGTGCGGGTCGGCGGAGGCTCTCCCCTCTTCGCGTGCTGTGTCTTCGACGGCAATATCGCGGGCGGCCTCGGCGGCGGCCTCGCCGTGGTCGACTCCACCGCGCATCCGCGTGTCCGCTCCTGCACCTTCTACGCCAACGTGGCGGGCGAAGGGGGTGCTCTCTCCCTCGCAATCGGCGACCTCACGCTCGAAGGAACATTGTTGCTCGCCAACAGCGCCTACGGCGCAACCGCCGATTCGCCAAACCAAATCCTGCAAGGAGGCGGCAATGTCTACTGGGCGAATGAACCGGCACAGCGCGGGCCGGTGCTGATTCCCGCCAACCGGCTGCCCGGCGATCGCGACATCGATCCCTTGCTGCGCGACCCGGCGATCGGAGATTTCACGCCGCTGCCCGGCTCACCCTTGGTGAACGCCGGCCCCGCGATGCTCGACCCCGGGCCCGCCGGCGGGCCGCGCGCTGATGTCGGCGCCGTGGAGCTGCCTTATCCGCTGGTCGCGCCGATCGAAGTGTCGCTGGTCGGAGAGCTGCCGCCGCTGACCGGCGGCGAGCCCTTCGACTGGTCGTATCGGCTCATCAGCCGCGCCGACACCAGCGCCGGTTACGATGTCGTGCCGAGCATCATCGGCGACGGGTCGGCGTTGGTCGAGCTCGATACCGATCGCGCCACGCTGGATCCGGGCGACACACTGGATGTCGCGCGCAGCGATCTGTTGCCCGATCTGCTGCCGTCGGGAGACGCGCTGCTGCGCCTGCAAGTGCTCGACCGCGCCGGAGATCCGGCCGCGGCGGCGGTCGCCGAGGCCGACCTGCACCACATCCCCCGCACGCTGCGCGTCCCCGAAGACCATCCGACCATCGGCGCCGCCATTGAAAAATCGCTTCACGCCGACACCGTCGAGATCGGTCCGGGCACCTGGAACGAGCTGCTGCGCCCGGCCGACCGGCGCATCGTGCTGTGATCCTCGGCCGGCGCGGAAGCGACAACGATCGACGGTGCCGGGGACGGGCCGGTGCTCTTGCTGAACGAGGGCCAGGATTCCACCATGGTGATCCAGGGCCTGACCTTCAGCGGTGGATACGCCGACGCCGGCGCCGGTCTGCTGCGGGGCGGCACCTCGCCGGTGCTGCGCGATCTGGTGGTGCAGGAGAACGTGGTGCCACTTCCCGCGCCCGACCCGGGCGGCGATCTCGGTGCCTCGACCTCGACCCGCGCCGAGGGCGTCGTGGGACATGGCGGCGGCATTCTGATCGCCCAGGGCACCCCTCGCATCGCCGACAGCGAGCTGCGCGACAACCGCGCCTCGATCGGCGGGGGTTTCTCGATCGTCGCCGGCATCGTGACTCTGGATCGCACCCGAGTCACTCGCAACAACGCATCGGTGGGTGGCGGCGGCATTCACGTTGGACATTCGGCGCGGCTGCTCTCGACCGAAGGGGCCGTGATCGACTTCAACGCGGTTCCCTGGCCGAGTCGGCTCTCCGGCGGTGAGGGACTCGATCTCCTCGCCGCGCCGCTCCCCGGTGCCGACGTTCGTCCCAATACCGGTGTGGCGCGACGCGCGGGAGGGATCTGGATCGAGGGCGACGCGGTCATGAGCGACGCGCTGGTTCACGCCAACCAGGCATTGATTCACGACGAGGCCGGAATCGGGGTGGGGGATGCCGCCTCTCTCTCACTCCATCGCTCCGAAGTGAGGGCCAATGGGGGCGACGGCATCAGTGTGGAGTTCGGGGGCGCCTTGCTGCTGGATGGGGTTGCCGTCAGCGACAACACCGGGCACGGACTGCAAGGAAGTGGAGCGTTGGGCGTCGATCGATGCTGGTTCCTTCGCAACGGCGGCGATGCGATTCACTCGGGCTCCGACAGCGACGCGGTCGTCGGCCGCACCAGCCTGGTGGCCAATCATGGTGCCGGTGTCTACGCCGCGGGCTATCGCGGCACTGTGCTCCTGACCTCGAACCTGATCGTCTCGAACGGCATTGGGGTCTCGGGCGGCTACGGACAAGATCTGGAATCCCGCCACAACGACGTCTGGAGCAACGACGACGATTGGTACTGGTCCTACCCCGGCCCGACGGACATCTCCGTCGACCCGATCTTCCTCGACGAGGTGGCGGAGGACTACCGCATCGCCCCCTACTCTCCCCTGATCAACGCCGGCGATCCCGAGATCGCCCTCGATCCCGACTCCACGATCTGCGATATCGGCGCCGGCTGGGTCGACCAGTCGAGCGGGCTGGTGCTGACGGCGACGCCGCAGCGTCGGGTCTACTTCCCGCGCGAAAGCGCGCGCGTCATCCACCGCCTCACCGACCTCGCCGACAGCGGCTGGTCGGTCGAGCTGGAGCGCTGGATCGTGGGACCGAAGGGGGGCCGGATTCCGCTCGATGCGCTGAGCGCCAATGTGCCACCGGGCGGCTCGCTGGCCATCGAGGATTCGCTCACCATCCGCCGCGACGCGCCGCTCGGCCGCTACCTCTATTGCGTGGAGATCGAGGGGCTCACCGGCGACCAGCGCTGGGTGTGGGTCGAGTAGCCAGCCCCTTGCGCCGGGCGCCGATCCGTGTTTCACTGACTGCATGTCAGTGACTGGTAATCACCCAAACGCTCCCCCCACCCGGCGCCGGCGCAAGGCCGCCACCCGAGCCGCCTTGATCCGATCGGCGCGATCCTGCTTCGAGCGCAGCGGCTACTCCGGCACCACCGTCGGCGCGATTTCGGCGGCCGCGGGTGTCGCCCACGGCACCTTCTACGTGCACTTCGCGAACAAGGACGCGCTGCTCGACGAGCTGCTCGCAGGCTTCAACGAGCGGCTGGCGGAGAAGCTGGAGCCGATCCTGGTCGGACGGGAGCTGCCGAGCGCGGTGCGCGTCACCGCCGAGATCTTCCTCGATCACTGGGCCGCCGAGCGCTGGCTGGTCGAGTGCCTGGCCCAGCGTGCGGCGCGCGGCGTCGAGATCGGCGAGCTGCTCGAGGGCATCAACCCGCCCATGGTGCAACTCCTCGGTGCCGCGTTCGCCACCTTCCCGGCGCTGGCCGCGCTCGACGAGCTGGAGCGCGAGCTGGTGGTGCACGGCCTGCTGGCGCTCTGGCTGCGGGTGGGGTTGCGCTTCACGCTCGCCGCCGCGCCCTCGCGCCGGCAGACCTGCGAGCTGCTCAGCGCTCTGTCGGTGGGTGCGGTCGCGGGCCTCGCCGCGGGCCGCGAGGGAGGTGGCCGACCATGACGCGGAATCGCTCCGCCACACCCGAGGCCGTCGCCGCGCCGCAAGCAACGCCGGAGCTCGACTGGCCGGCGCTGCGGCACGAGGCGCACACTCTGGCATGCGATCTGCTGCCGCGACTCGATCGCCCGCCCGGGCGGCTGGTGGAAGGCCACCGCAGGACCCACGCCTACTTGCGCGCCCTGCGCAACTACGCGATCAACCGCCGCCTGGCGCGCGCCGGCCGCGAGCAATTCCGTCCCCTCTACTTCATCTGGACCACGCTCAGGCGCTGCAACTTCTCTTGCGACTACTGCGACGACCACCGAGGCCGCAAGTACCCCGACCTGCCCCTCGACGGCACGCTCGATACCGAGCAGGCCACCAAGCTCTTGCGCATCATGAGCACCGGCACCTCGGCGCTCTATTTCTCGGGCGGCGAGCCGACTCTGCGTGCCGACCTGCCCTTGCTCACCGAGCGCACCCACGGCCTCGGCTACCACCCGATCATCGTCAACACCAACGCCAGCACCATCGACCGGCTGCTCCCGCTGCCGAGTTGGCGGCGCTGGCTGGCGCTCACCGACATGGTGATCGTCAGCCTCGACGGCCTCGACCCGGCCGACCTGGCGGCCTCCTGGGGCTACTCCCGGCCCGCCGACGTGATCAGGAATCTGTTGCTCTTGAACGAGCTGCGCCATCCTCTGCGCTTCAAGCTGATGGTCAATACAGTGATCCGCGCGGGACGCTGCCGCGACGCGCGCGCGGTCTTGGATCTGGCGCGCCGGCTCGAGATCGGATTCTGCCCGGTCCCACAGAACCGCCACGCCGGAATCGATCCCGCGTTGCTGAACGATCCCGAGTATCCACCCCTGGTCGAGCTGATCCTGGAGCGCAAACGCGCGGGGCAACGCATCGCCGGCTCGCAGCGCCTGGTAGAACGCTTGCTGCGCAGCGAGCCGCTGGTATGTCGCAACACGCTCAAGCCCCACATCGACCACGACGGCACCCTGTTCTGGCCCTGCAAGTCCAGCGTCAACGTGGCACCGGCGAAGTTGAACGTGCTCGAGTTCGATTCCGTCGCCCAGCTCTGGAACCACGCATCGACTCTGATCGACCCCACCGGCTTCCACGGCCCCGGCGCCGATCGATGTGGCGGCAACTGCAACTGGGCACAGAACTACTCCACCGATGCCTACGCGTACGGTCTGCACCACCCCTCGGCCCTGCTCGCCGAGGTCGTCAACTTCCTGCGCGCGAAACGCTGAGTCTTGCCGCGTCGCAGCGCTCTCTCGATCGACGCCGCCGCGGTGCTGATCGTCAGCGTGGCGATCTGTTGCTGCGCCTCGCAGCTACACTTCATGACGGCGCTGGTGCCGCTGATCATCGCGCTGCGTCTCCTGGCGTGGCGCCGAATCGTGCCCGGCGACTGGCCCGCCGAGCTGCTCTTCTTCGCCTGCTGCACCGCGATCGGGGCGTTCAACGACTGGTCGACGGTCGACCGCCACGGCGTTTATCGCTACCTGGTGCCCACCTACTGGCCGGCGCTGACGACGATTCCGCTGTGGATGCTGCTCTTCTGGGGTCAGATCCTGCGCTTCGTCGCGACCCTGGCCGAGGCGTTGCGGGCGCTGCCCGGCGGGGTTCGCTTCTCGGCCCCGCGCCTGGCTCTGCAGCTGGCGATCGTCGCCCTGACCCGCTGGCAGATCCACCTCCATTTCGCCGATCCGCTGCGCTCCTGGTTGCCCTTCGCCCTGGCCCTGGCACTCTACCTGGTCGTGCTCGCGCCCGGCGCCCGCACCTGGACCCTGATCGTCCTGGCGGCGATCGTCGGTCCGGCGGTCGAGATCGCCTACATTCGCCTCGCTCACCTGCACCACTACCAGCTCGGTGTGATCGGCGGCGTGCCGATCTGGATCGCGCTCTGGTGGGTGCTCGGCACGCTGATCTGGTGCGACCTGGCGCGCTGGATTCAGGCCGGCGCGCGCCGTTGCGGCCGCGTGATCGGAGGTGCGGTCTAGGCTCCGCGCAACGCCTCGATCACGAAGCTGATGTGCTCGTCGGGTGTAACGCCCAGGAGCCGGATCCCTTCGGCGATGTCGTCGCGGCTCACCTTGGCGGCGAACGACTTGTCTTTCAGCTTCTTCTTCACGCTCTTGGCCTTGAGCGATTCGATTCCGTCGGGACGCACCAGGCAGCAGGCGCCGATGAAGCCGGTCAGCTCGTCGCAGGCCAGCAGCGCCTTGTCGAGGGGCGAGTCGTGCGCCACGCCCCAGTCGGTGAAATGAGCGCTGATGGCGTGCGCCATCTCTTCCTCGCCGAGCGTGCCCAGATGGTCCACGATCCGCCGCGGATGCTCCTCGGGCCACTGCTCGTAGTCGGCGTCGTGCAAGAGCCCGGTGATGCCCCACAGCTCCTCGTCCGCGGCGCCGCCGCCGTAGCGATGGGCCGCGGCTCGCATCACCTTTTCGACCTCGAGCGCATGGCGCCGCAGCGCCTCGCCATGGGTCCATTCACAGAGCAGCTCCCAAGCCGCGGCGCGGGTCATCGAGTCGGACATGGAACCTCCTGGCGGGGAAGTGGCCTGCGGCCGCCATTCTATCCGATCAGTAGGTGACGATCCGAATCCGCACCATCCGCGCCCCCACATCGTCGGCGCCGCGGTAGATGGCGATGCTGGTGTCGGTCAGAGAGTGCCAGTCGAATCCGTACTGGGCGCTGCCGGTGTTGTCGACGCCGAAGCCGGCTGAGCTGATCGGCCCGGTCAGGTCGGGACGCGACTCGCAGAGCACGATATAGCGCCCGACTTCGCCCCCGACGTTGTGGTTCAGCCAGGTGTTCTCGCCCTCGGTGACGACCACCCAACCGCTGTCGTAGGCAAGGCTCGGTCCCGCGGCGTCCAGCTCCGCGACGGCTCCGCTCAGCCGCGTGACCTCGGCCCGCAGAGCTTCCAGCTCCCCGCGGCTCACCTCCACCCTTCCATCCTGGCTTCCGGCCGGGTGTGCAAGAGCGATTCCCGCGCAAGCGGCGAGCGCCAGCAGCATGGCAGTGGTGCTTCTCATCTTCTCGTCCTCGTGAATGTGATCGAATCGTGGGTGCGCGGGGCGCGCCGAAGCGAGCGGCCGCGACGGAAAAGTGGACAGGATAGCACTAATACGGCCGGCATGGGGCGGGCGCCCGGCGCGAATCCGTAGCCCAGGTAGACGGCGGTGGTTGGCGCCGCGGCGGCGATCGTGAAGCGGGTCGATCCGCCCGCGGCCAGAGGCGTGAGGGCCAGATCGAAGTCGAAGTCGGGCGCGGGGTACTGGTCGCTCGGCACCAGCGCGTAGAGACGTTCCTCGGTCATCAGGCCGTCCAGCAGGTCGGGCGGATAGAGCTGCCACTCGACCTCCTGGTCGTCGAGGCCCAGCGCGCTCCAGCGGGCGCCCGCGCTCAGACGACTCTCGAACTGCAGGTGGGCGCCGCCCGAAGTGTCGCTGATGAACCAACCGTAGTCGCGCAGGGCACGGCCGATGATGCGCGCCGAGTCCCGGGTCCGCGGACCGAGCTCCGGCGGCAGCCCGTCGATCCAGTCCTCGATCTCCTGGTCGGCCACCCGATACACTGGATGGGTACAGCCGTCGAAGCTCAGGTTGAAGTTGCCATTATGATGGGACGGTGCCTCTTCCCAGAGCATGCGCACATACTCCGCGGCCGGCACGCCCTTCAGCTCTTCGAGCGCCGGCAACCCCGTCACCGGCACGTTCTACGGCGCGTGGGCACCCTAAGGACGGACGTGGTGGTCGAGGGCCTGGGACAGGGCCGAATATGGGCTCACGAGCAGCAGGGCCGGAATCGCGCACCTGCGCGCGCACAACATTCCATTCATCCAGAACGCCAATGACCAGGGGCGATTCGCCGCGCATTCGACGCCGTCCGCCCCCCCCTTTTCACGCTACTCTATCCTCGTTCGTTCACGCACGCCGCGAGAATCACCATGAGCTCCCTGCCCCTACTCCTCGTTTCGCTGCTGGCTCTCGGTCGGACCGCATCGGGGGTCGAGTACCACGTCGACCGTCACCATCCAGCCGCCGATGACGCCAATCCCGGCACCCTCACCCTTCCCTGGGCAACCATCGGCAAGGCCAATGCAGCCCTCAGAGCCGGAGACACGGTTCACATTCACGCCGGCGCCTATGTCGACTACATCGAGCCCGACAGCAGCGGCGGAGCCGGTCTGCCGATCACCTACAGCGCCTGGAAGAGCGGCGCGCACTACGATCTGGTCTCCCTTTCCGAACGCACCATCAGCCTCGACCACCGAGATCATATCGTGGTGCGCGGCATTCGAATCACCGATCCTGGATCGAGATGGCCCTGTTACGTTCGGTTGACATCGAGCAGCCACTGCCTGCTCGAGGATTGCGTCTTCTCCGGCGGCAACTCTTATCACGGCATCCTGATCGGCAGCTGGTATCCGGATACCACGGCCTCCGCCTACAACACTTTGCGTGGCATCGTGGCAGGGGCGGTGACGACCGGCGACATCATCAGCCTGCGCGGCAACGCCCACCACAATCTGATCGAGGACTGTGTCTTCTCTGATGAAGATGCGGCGGGAACGACCCACGCGGTCATGGAGATGATCGGCCGCTGGCCCGACGGCCCCGATGAGGTGCCGCATCACAATATCGTTCGCAACACCATGCTGATCGGCAAGACCCACAGCTGCAACAACATCCTCTGCGGCGCTCATTCGAACCTCTGGGACCGATGCATCATCGAGGGTGCCGGAACCGACCTGCCGCACGACGGCAACGCGACCCAGCTGGCGGCCTCCGACAACATCATCCGCCGGTCCCTGCTGATCGACAACATGAGCTACGAAAGCGACAACAATAACGTCCTTTCCATCTACTCCTGCAAGGGAAGCGCCTCTGATCCCGGCTACGACAATGTCCATTCCGTCGCCATGGGCAACCACGTCTATCACAACACTTTTTCCGGCAACGCGGGATACGCGGTCACCAATCACTACTGGCGTGTTGTCGGAGACACGCCGGATTGCCTCGGCCTCGGCGAGAACGTCTTCGTGAACAACATATTCGTTGGCAACGGAGGCGAGCGCGAGGAACGCGAGCTCTATTACAACGATCGCGCCACCGGCGGCTACGGTGACAACGTGTTCCCGGATCTGTGGCGCTGCAACCTGATCGGCGACGACCCTTCCCAGGACGTGATGGAGTGGGGATTCGAGGCCTACTTCACGCTCCAAGAGTGTGTCGACAGCATTCCTCCTGCTCTGGTCTTCGACGGCAACATCCAGGGGGATCCGGCATTCAGAGATCCCGCTGGCGGCGACTACTCGTTGCAGCCCGGCTCGCCCGGCATCGACGCCGGTTGTCCGCTCACCACGACGACCGCGGCCGGCTCGGGTCGGGAGCTGCCGGTGGAGGACGCGGGGTTCTTCTGCGACGGCTTCGGAATCGTCGGCGGTGACCTGGTCAAGGTAGGAGGCATGGGGCCTTTCGAGGTCGTGGCGGTTCCCGATGACGGGCACCTGGTGCTGGATGCCGCACTGTCGTGGGATGCCGGCCTCCCGGTCTGCCTGGATTATTCCGGGAGCGCGCCGGACATCGGTGCGCTCGAGCTCGGGTCGCCGCTGCACCGCCGTGTGAACATCGGCGGACCGACTCGTGCCCCAGCGCAAGCGCGGCGCAGCACGAAGCGCTGACCTCGAGCGGACTATTCTCGGGCGGACCCCATATGACGCACATGCCACTCCAGGACGTTGCGCCACAGGCGGTCCCACGCGTCCTCCGGCATGAAGTGGCGACAGCCGGCGAACTCCAAGTAGTGCAGACGCTCGCGATGCGCGGCGTAGAGCGGGGTGAGGCGCTCGTGAAAACGCCGTGCGCACGCCGGAGGCACGTTTTCGTCGAGCTCCGCGTTCTGCGACAGAATCGCGATCGGCGGGAATCGATCGAGGTGTAGATGGGGACTGTCGGCAACCCCCTCCGGCCACTCGGGCGAGGCCAGGACCGGCGTCAGCGCGGTAATGCGTCTTTCGACCACAGGGGCGGCGTAAGCGATGTAGCCGCCCATCGAGATGCCGGCGATGCCGATTCGATCCGCCTTGGCAAGATCTGATTCGAGCAGCGCGTCGATCAGCGCCGGGATCTCCGCCGCGCTGGCGCGCACGACTTCGAAGAAGGGGTCGTCGGCGCGGCCCTCGCCGGGACCGAAGCGGCTCTCGAAGTCGGCGTAACGCCGCATCCCGTGACCCACCGCGTCGACGCCGACGGCGAGGAATCCGGCGGCGGCCAGACTCCGCAGTTCCCTGGTCTGGCCGGCGATATCGGCGCCGAAACCGTGGTAGACGAGGATGGTGCCGCGCGCCGCCGCGACCGGGGCGGGATCGCCGAGGACCAGTCGCAACGGGACGCCGGCGAGCTGGATGCGTCGGTCGGTCATGGTGAAGGCTCCACGTGGAGGGTGGCCGCGGATTGTAGGCCACTCCGCCGGTTGGGATGTAGACTCCGCCCATGTCCCTTGCCCGCGGAAGCGCGATCCTCGCCCTGGCGTCGGCCCTGCTGATTGCAGGTTGCCGACAATCGCGGAGCAGTGACGAACCTCCCTGCACGGTCCCACCCGCCTGGAGCCACGCCGCCAACATCTACGAGCTCAACGTGCGACAGTTCACCGAGCAAGGCACGCTGCCGGCGGCGGCGGCGCACCTGCCTCGGCTGCGCGAGCTGGGGGTCGACATCGTCTGGCTGATGCCGATCCATCCGATCGGTGTAGAGCGGCGCAAGGGCACACTCGGCAGCTACTACTCGGTGCGCGACTACCTCGCGGTCAATCCGGAATTCGGCGACCTGGACGATCTGCGCGCCTTCGTCGACCGCGCCCACGAGCTGGAGATGCGCGTGCTGCTCGACTGGGTGGCGAACCACACGGCCTGGGACAACCCGCTGGTGGTCGAGCATCCCGACTGGTTCACGCGCGATGCGCGGGGAGCGATGATCCCGCCGGTGCCCGATTGGAGCGACGTCGTCGACCTAAGCTACGACGCGCCGGGACTGCGACGCTACATGATCGATGCGCTGCTCTTCTGGGTGCGGGAAGCCAACATCGACGGCTTTCGCTGCGACGTGGCCGAGCTGGTGCCGCTCGATTTCTGGCGCGCCGCGCGGTCCGAGCTGGATGCGTCGAAGCCGGTATTCATGCTGGCCGAAGGAGACCGGGCCGAGCTGCATCGGGGCGCCTTCGACATGAGCTACGGCTGGTCGCTGCTCGACCTGATGAACGAGATCGCCGCCGGCGAAGCGGGGCCGGGGGAGATCGAGCGCTGGCTCGAAAAGGAGCGAGAGACTTACGCCGAGTGTGCCTACCGCATGTACTTCACCAGCAACCACGACAAGAACTCCTGGGACGCAAGCGCGGTGGAGCGCTTGGGCGAGGGGCTGGAGGCACTCTCGGTGCTGGCGGCCACGATCGGCGGCATGCCGCTGATCTACGGCGGCCAGGAGGCGGGGCTGGACCAGCGTCTGGAGTTCTTCGAACGCGATCCGATCCACTGGCGGCCGCATCCAATGGCGACGCTTTATCGGCGTCTCTTGCTTCTGAAGCGCAGCGAGCAGGCGCTGTGGAACGGGAGCCGGGGCGCGCGGGCGACGCGGGTCACGACCAGTGTCGACGACCGGGTGTTCGCCTTCGATCGGCGCACGGATGAGGGCGGCGTGCGGGTGGTCCTGAATCTCTCACCCGATCCGGTGCAGGCGCGCCTCGCCGACGCATTGCCGGGATCGAAGGTGAGCAACGCTTTTACCGCCTCGGAGGTAACGGAAACCGACCGAGAGCAGGTGAGCCTCGCCCCCTGGGATTATCGAATCTGGCGGGTTCGACCGGAGAACTAGACGATGCCCGAGCCCGAACGGCCGATCAAGGAGAGCCGTGTCGAGATGACCCAGATCGTGCTGCCGCAGTTCGCCAACTCCTTCGGCAGCGTGTTCGGCGGCCAGGTGGTGTCGTGGATCGACATCTGCGCGGCGGTCGCCGCCCAGCGCCACTGCGGCGGCGCGGTGGTGACTCTGTCGATCGACGCCGTGCACTTCCGCGAGCCGATCCGCCAGGGCGACGTGGTGATCCTGCGGGGCCAGGTCAACGCCGCTTTCCGGACCAGCGTCGAATGCGGTGTGCGGGTCGAGAGCGAGAGCGTGCGCACCGGCGAGCGGCGCCACGCGGTGACCGCCTACTGCACCTTCGTGGCGGTCGACGACCAGGGAAAGCCGCGCCCGATTCGGCCCCTGGGGCTGGAGTCGGCGCAAGATCGGCGGCGCTGCGCTCAGGCCAAAGAGCGGCGCCGGCGGCGGCTGGAGGAGCGGGCTAGTTGACTGTGAAGCAATCGGGTCTCCCCGTGAGCGGCACGCCCAGCTCGTGCTGCCAGATCCATTTGACGCGAGAGGCTCCGTCGAACTGCAAGGGCCGAAGGGGCGGGATCGGATAGAAGGTCCCGATGATCCAGCCGTAGTCCGGTTGGTTCTCCGGCACCAGACCATAGTCAACCAGTCCGCTGGTGTGTACGTAGCCCAGGGGGTCGGTCGTGCCGCAGAGATAGAAGGCATCGACCCGCAGGAGCCTGTGGGGGCTTCCTTCCAAATGGATGAACTGCACGAAGGCAGCCGTATCACCCCAGGCGAACGCATAATCTTCGGGGGTGTACCAGGTGGCGCCGCCGGCGTCCGAGAACCACGCGTCGTACCACATGCCCGCGATGACCGGCCAGTCGGGAATCGGCACCGTAGTGCGCGCACTCCCCGAGCACTCCAGGGCGATCGGCCGATTGGCCTGCAGCGGAACCGCCGCCTGCTGGGCCAAGGCGCTGCCGCCGGCGCCAGCGGCGAGGAGCGTGGCCAGGGCCGCGATTCGGGGGCTGAATCGGTGAGCCATGTCTCTCTCCCTTCGTCGGTGTGAGATCGGCGATCGGGCCTATGGTAACACGGATCCGGTCAGAGCAGATCGAGCTTCACGCTCAACCCGATCGATGCCACCGGGTAGAACTTGAAGGCGCTCAGGTCGTCCTCGGCGTTCGCCGCCTCTTCCTCCAGACTGGTGCGCAGGGTCGGGTCGTCGGCGAGGTGGCCGTCCGCTTTGAGCTCGACCGCGGGAGAGCCCTGGAAAACCACGCCGAGGTCGAGCGCGAGAGCGATCCGGCTCGAGGCGGCATTGCCCCAGCCGAGCCCCAGGTAGGGCGCGAAGGCGCTGAACTCGACCACGCCGGTCACGGTCCCCACGTCGTCGCCCTCGAAGGGGATCTCGTCGTCTCCAAAGGTGAACTGGATCGCCGGCTGGCTGACCACCTCGAGCTCGTTCAAGTTGATCAGGGCGCCCCCGCTCAGGCGGAAGCCGAGCAGCGGAAGGGGGTGGTAGTCGGCGAGCAGATGCAGCGAGCGCAGGCTCAACGTGGCGTCATAGTCGACCCCGCTGACCTCGGCGTCGTAGCCGAACGAGAAGAAGTTGAAGCCCCCCCGGGCGTTGACCATCGGCACCAGCGACTTGGTCGCCTCGATGCCAAGCCCCAGAGTTCCGACGCGCGCGCCGACTCCCAGGTCCGCCAGAGCCGCCGTGCCGAACGCCATCGAGCAGCAAACCGCGTGCCAAGCTCTCATCGTCGCCGTCCTCTCGTCTCTTTATGTGGTCAGGATCGTCTCCAACGTCACCTCTGAGCCTAGTCCGCGGGGGCGAGCGCGGAAAGCTGCTCAACCCAGATCGACCGCCAGCAAGGTCAAGTCGTCATCCAGCGGGCGGCCGGCGACGAACTCGCCCAAGGCCGTCTCGACGGCGCGAACCAGAGCGGCCGCGTTCGCGTGATCGCCGTCCACGACCCGCCACAGGCGCTCTTCCCCGAACTCCTCTTCCGGCCCACGGGCCTCGAGCACGCCGTCGGTGTAGAGCAGCAAACGCTCGCCCGGCTCGATGGCGATTCGCTCCTGGCGCCAGGTCGCCCCCGGCAGCGCGGGAGAGACCAGGGGCCCGGTCGGCTCCAGCGCGCGCCTCCCGAGCGCGCCTCCCCAGAGCAGGGCTGGCGGATGTCCGGCCGATGCGTAGTCGAGCACGCCCTTCTCGATGCGGGCGCAAAACAGAGTCACGAAACGGTTGTGCTCGAAGGGCCGGATGCTGCGCGCGATCTGCCGCACCACCGCCAGGGGCTCGTAGTGCTGATTCCAGGTGTCGTGCAACGACGATTTCACCAGTGCGGTCAGCATCGCCGCCGATGCGCCGTGGCCGCATACGTCGGCCACCAGCAACACGCCGGCCCGATCGCCGATCGGCACCACGTCGTAGAAATCGCCCGCCAGCTCGGCGCAGGGCTGGTAGGCGGCTGCCAGCGACAATCCGGTGATTGCCGCGTCCGGCGCCGGGAGCAGGCTGCGTTGAAATGCGCGCGCGGCCTCCAGCTCCGACTCCAGACGCGCCAGGTAGCGACGATTCTCCGCGCTCAGGCGGCGCTGCTCCAGACAGCGCTCGACGATCGTCAGCAGCACTTCACGATCGAAGGGTTTCTGCAGGAAGTAGAAGGCGCGCTCGCGGATCGAGCGCACCAGCTTGTGGTCGAGCTCGCTGACGATGCCGGTGACGAAGATCACGTCGACTCCGGGGCGACGCTCTCGAAGCCGCCCCATCAGCTCGAAGCCGTCCATCCCCGGCATGTGGATGTCGAGGATCGCCAGGTCGGGCTCGAATTCTCCGACGATCTCGAGCGCGTCTCGAGGGACATCGGCGCTGCGCACCGCGTAGTGCGAGGCCAGAACCCGTTCGGCGCTTCTCAGCATGTTGGCATCGTCGTCGACGATCAGGATCCGCTCTTTGGTCATGTCGGCTCTCCCGGTTCGCTGGGGGCGGCGCTGCTCGGCAGGCGTACGCTGACCGTCGTCCCGTGCCCGGGACAGCTCTCGATCGCCAGCTCGCCGCGCATTCCCCAGACGATCGAGCGACAGATCGAGAGGCCGAGCCCGTTGCCGTCGGGCTTGGTGGTGAAGAAGGGCTCCTCGATGCGCTCCATCAGCTCCGGCGCGATTCCCGAGCCTGAGTCGGTCACGATCAGCTCCACGCGATCACCGGCGGAGCGCAGCACGATTCGCAGCCGCCCCCCCTCGGCCATGGCATCGCGGGCGTTGGCCGCGAGATTCAGCAAGAGCTGCTCCAGATCGCCCTGGGCGCCGTGGACCGGAGGCAGCTCGTCATCGACCTCGAGCTCCAAGGCGATGCGCCGATTGCGCAGACCAACGTCGATGATCGCCAGCGAGCTCTGCAGCGCCTGCGCCAGGTCGCAACGACCTCGGTGGCGGGCGTTGCCGCGAGCGAAGGCCAACATGCCGCCGAAGATCCGCCGCGAAGTGCGCAACACCGTCTCGATCTGCGCCAGATCTTGCAGCAATGTGTCGGTGGTGGTGGCGCCCTTCTTGGCATCGACGATCATCTGCTGCACAAGAGGAATCAGGGCTCCCATCGCGTTGTTGACGTCGTGCGACACTCCACGCGCCAGGTCGGCCACTGCGTGCTTCTTCTCGGCCTCGATGATCCGCCTCTCGAGATGCGCCGTGCGACGCAGATTGCGCATCGCGACGGTGACGTGGGGCAGGAAGGCGTTGACCAGATCGGCCTCGTAGGATCCGAGCTCGCCGGGTCTGCGAGCGGCGATCTTGAGCACGCCGTGAGCACCGCGCCTGCCGGTCAAGGGGGCGCAGATCATCGAGCATTCGCGGGGGCTTCCAGAGCTGCCGATCGATTCGAAATCGAGCATCTGTGCCAGAGTGGCTCGATCGCTCGTTCCCCAGCCACGCCATGCGCCCTCCACCCGATCGAAGCCGTGCACCTCTCCACGCTCGAGCAACGCCACGGTTTCGGCGGCAATCGGCACGGCATGGCCCACCCGGGCGCTCTTTCCCTTGTGCCAGGCGATTTGCTCGGCCGCCAGGGTCACCGTGCCGGCGTCGCGGTCGAGGACCAGGATCGCGGCGGAGTGGCTGTAGTGGATCAGGCCGCGCAGTCCGTGCAGAGTCTGGTAGAAGAGGTCCTCCGGGCGCAGCTGCTCCATCAGCTTGCGATCGATTCGCGAGCGGACGTCGGCGATGCGCTGGCGATCGATTTCCTGCATGAACCGGGAGAGAGTTTGCGCGGCCCGCTTCAGCTCGCGCAGTGCGCTGCGCTCGAAGGGGCGCCTCTGGCGCGCCAGACCGATCAGGCCCCAGCGCCGCCCGCGCCGCTCGAGCGCCGCGAATATCGTCGCCAGCGGCAGCCGCGGGCCTTGGCCGCGCAGCGCATCGGCAGGTACCGGTTCGCTCCAGGGAGCGCCGTCGCGCAGCACGATCTCGGCTCCGCCGTCGGCGGCGAGCCGCGCCACGCAGGAGGAGTCGGCGCCAAAACGCCGGCGCGCGGCGCGCAGCGCGATCTTCAGCGCCTTGTCGACATCGCCGACTCCCTGCAGGTTCACCACCAGATCGGCGGAGAGTGACCCCGCTGGGGCTTCGGCTTCAGTCTCGGAATCGATCGACAGTCGTGACATCGCCATCTCGTATCGACGGGTGGGATGGGCTGAGCGATCGGATCGTAGCGCGCCGCGGGACTCCCGCGATAGGCGCTTGCGATGGTACACGCGAACGCCCACCACCCGCTGATCGCGCGGGGGTGGGCGTGATTCGACTTGCGAGGGGCGTCTAGCGCGCCAGGGGCACGGCGATTCCGAAGGGCGTGTTGCCCTCGTCGACTCCGATGTGCACCTCGAGGCTCGGCACGTAGCCACGCGCGGTCGGGGCGAAGACGATCCGCGAAGCGATCTGTCGCGGCTGCTCCTCCTGGGCCACGATCCAGCCAATGGCCTCCTCGATGACCTCCTGGCGATCGCGCATCTCGCTCAGCTCGGGCGCCAAGGAGAATGCAGGCCAGTGGACTCGCATGCGGGCCAGCTCGCCGCGGTTGGAGACGGTTGCGCGGATCCGGGCGTCGACCACCGGGACGCCGGCAATCTTGCGCTCCAAGGTCACCATGGTCGCGCGGGTCGCGGTGGCGCGCTGCGTGTCGTCGCCCACCGGCGCCCACTGCATCTCCACCTCGGCCACGTCGAGGTCGGTCTGCCCTTCGTGCACCGGCACTTCGAGCTCGTCCAGAGCCTCGAAGACCACTCGCAGCGACCGCTCGCGCCCCACGCCAAGGCGCGGCGACGACTGGAAGTCGAAGCCCCGCTCGGTGCTCACGTAGCGAACGAATCCCTTGTCTCGGTCGAACTTGATGCCGCGGATCTCGTCGGTGGCTTCGACGCGCTCTCCGGCGATGGCCGGACTCGAGGGAGCGATGTCGCCGGCGGCGGCGGCGATCTGGTCGAGCGACAGTGTCGCCATCCAATCACCGGATTCGCCCGCCACGGAGAGCAGCGAAACGTCGTAGTCCGGCGTTGCAGCGTCGAGCGCGATCTCCATCCGCTCCATGGCCTCGAGCGCCGCTTCGGAGGGGGCATAGCCCTCGGAGATAGCGGCGGCACGTTCGGAAACGATTCGCTCGGTCGCCGTATCCGCGGATGCGGTTCCAGCGAAGGCCGCGATGGTCAGGGCGCTCATGCCGAGCGCGATGGTCGTGTTGGTCTTCATTATCCTGGTCCTCTCTTGGGCCATCTAGCTGGCTACAGGGTTCCTTCGTTCTGCGGATCACAGCCGCTGATATAGACGCATCCCCACCAGCTCACGCTGGGATCGGAGTAGACGTTGTCGTACTGCTCGTAGTCCATGCGCGTCCACAGGCTGCTTTCGCTGGGGCCCACGCCGTAGCTCACCGGGCACTGGTCATCGATCAGGTTGGCATTGCGGCGGTAGAGGTTGTCGATCCAGGAGTCGGCGATCGAGACATTGAACGCGTCGTCGGAGAAGTGCTCGTAGTCGTTGACGTAGAAGGCGCTGATGTACATATAGCCGTGGAATCCGGTGACCAGATGCAGGCCGTCGAAGGACTCGTGCCAGTCGTCGCTCCACTGATTGTCATCCATGCTGTTGCATGAGGAGAGGTGGAGGAACTCGAGATCGCGATCGCCGAGCTCCATGTGCCCCTGCCAAGCCTTGCAGTTGCCGGTACCGGCTTCGTTGATGCGCACCTTGCCGTACCAGCGGCCGCTCGACTCTCCGCCGTGCAGACAGACGATCGCGGCATCACCTTCGTCGAGGTAGGTAGTGTCGTTGCCCCAGGCATAGGTCCCGGAGTCCACGAACCATGAGTCGGCGATGCTGCCATTGACGGTGCGACGATCACGGGAGAAGGCGCGACTGTCGTGGCCGGAGGGAGTGGGGTCGGTGTTGGTGATGTCGTCGTACCAGTTGTCGGCGTAGTTGTCCCACGAATTGCGCGTGGAGCCGGAGCAGCTATAGTCCCATGAGGTGATGGCGTAGACCTGCGCCTCCAGCGCATGCGCCGTGCCGGCGATCGGTCCCGCCCCAAGAGCGGCGAGCAGCGCGGCGCAGGCGGTTCCGAAGCGGGCGGAAGGAGCGATTCGAAGATGACGTGACGCGACATTCATGTCGGTTCCTTTCGTCGAGATGAGAAGGCGAGCGGGACGGTTCGGGAAGTAGAGCCGGAAGGAACGGGCTTCTTGCCACCGCGAATCGATTCCGCCCACTTGCCGGGTCGCCGCGCCTCGTGCTCGATCCGCCCTTCGACGCGATCACGGCCCCGGCGCAAGAGCCGGAGCCGTTTTCGAGTCCGGAGCTCTACCTCCAGAGCTGCTCGGTCGCGGTGCCGCTGATCGAGTTGAGGGTGCTCCAGCGCTCCGTGCCACCGTAGGAGACCTTCCACCGGCTGCCATTGGTACGGAACACGTCCGCCCGACCGTCACCATCGAAGTCGCCGAAGGCTAGATCCTCCGCCACGAACTGCGATCTGGCCAGAGTGGTCTTGTCCCACGACGAGGTGCCGCTCCAGGACACCCACCAGCGTGAGCCCGTGCCATAGAAGACATCGTCCTCGTTGTCGCCGTTGAAATCGGCGAAGGCGAGAACATCGCAGGTCATGCCGGAGACACCCAGGCGCTCCCAGGACTCCGTTCCGCTCCACGAGACGTACCAGCGGGAGCCATCGGGCCGGAAGACATCCGCCCGACCGTCACCATCGAAGTCGGCCAGGGCCAGGACTTGCTCCCTCGGGTAGGTCTCCCAAAGCTCGAAACCGGACCGGATGATGCCATACCAGTTGCTGGTGCCTCCGTAGGAAGCCAACCAGTAGGGTCCGCCACCGTAGGTCGTGGTGAAGACGTCGGTCTTGCCATCGTCGTTGAAGTCCGCGAACGCCAGCTGCGGCACATACTGATAGGTGGTGTGCTGGCCATAGGACTGAGACTCCCGACGAAGGAGACCCCATTCCGCCGGCCAACCGGAATTGAGGGTTCGCCAGGAATCGGTGGCGCCATCGCTGACCTTCCACACATCGCTCGTCGAGCGGAACACGTCCGTCCTGCCGTCGCCGTCGAAGTCGCCGAAGGCGATCGCGTCCATGTCGAAGCCGGAGTTGTTGACGTCCTGGAAGGCGCTCGTCCCGCTCCAGGAAATCCACCAGTCGCTCCCGTCGGCGTGGAAGACGTCCGTGATTCCGTCCGCGTCGAAGTCCGCCAGCACCAGGTTCCGGACCGAAGGGTAATCGTGCAAAGTGGTCGCCTCGGCGAGGCCGGGCAGAAGGATGGAGGACGCGCCGATCGTCGCGGCGCCGCGGATGAATTTGCGTATCTCCAATTGCTCTCTCCAGAAAAAGGGTCCCAAGGGTCGGGGAAGAACGATCCCCGGCGCCGACGCGGAATATCCGGTCGCCGCAGAACCACTGCGCGGCGCTGCCGTGAGAGCCCTCGAGGCCAGCGCCTTTCCCATGCTCCCGTCCCGCCAGGAAGGCGGAACCATGCGAATGTCATCCTTGCTCCTTTCGCCATGAGCTTGCTCACGCGTGTACGAGGAACATGATCGAGACGGTTCTGTAACTGAAGCCCGGCCGTATCGAGTTCTCGCCGCGAAGAACCGGCATAATTGCCTCTGATCACCAACCAAGGAGGTACACGATGGCCACCAGTCAACACGGCTCCCGGCTGTCGCTCGCTGATCGACGAGATCTTCGACTCGCTGCGGAGACTGCCGGAGGAGAAGCGCGCCGGTCTGCAGGTGCAACCGCGCGCGCGCGGCCAGGGGGCTGCATCGACATGGTCCTACTCGATCGATCTTCCTCAGGCAGATTTCCCGTGTGCCGATGGCAGCGCCGCGGCGCGGACGGTCGAGGCGTTGTGCGGAGTCGTGGGTGAGGTGTTGGCGACCGCTACGGGAACAAACGCCGAGAGCGCCTTCTCGGAGTTGGCCGGCGCGATCGCCGCGGGCCAGGGAGAAGGCACCTCCTTCATGTCCGAGGAGACCTTCGCGCCGCTGGAAGTCGGCAGGGGTCTGTACGTGGCGGTCGAGCTCGGCAAGCTGCTGGAACTGGCCGCGACGACCATGTCCCCAGAGGCACAGTTCTTCATGCCACGCGTCGACGGACTCGACGGCCGCCTGGTCTACGGTTTCAGCCTGGCGCCCGGCGGGCTCTCCGTCGACGTCGCGCTGCCACTCGCTTTTTTCGCAGAAATGACGAGCAGGATGCCGGAGCCAGAGAAGGAGTAGTCCACCGCTCGCACCTCCTCACCAATCACGCAGCGCCAGCAACCCCGTCGCTCCCAGGTAGGCCCCCGCCCCCACCAGCAGCCCATCGCTGAACCCCCAGATCATGGCGATCACCACCGCCGCCACCGAGCCGGTCACCGACACCATTCCGTTGATCGCCCAGGCCCATGGAATGCGCTCGGGACCGCTCCCCGCCAGGCGTGCGAGACCGAGCGGAAAAGGCATTCCCATCGCGAATCCGGCCAGAGCCGCCAACGCCGCGACCAGGGTCGCTCGGCCGGCGAAGCCCCAACCCAGCGCTCCCTGCAGCAACGACGACAATCCCCACCACGAGAGCAGAGCCAGCACCACCACCGCCGCCGGCGCCGCCCAGGGCCGGCGCCCGACCCGCGTGCTGGCGACACTTCCGGCGCCGCCGCCGAGCAGCAGCGCCCCCAGCGTCACCGCCAACGAATGCGCCGGTGCCCCGAGAAAAAACGATGCCTTGTGCACCAGGGCGATCTCGACCAGCGCGAAACCCCCACCGAGGAGCGCGAAGTAGCCCAGCCACGCCGCCCGGCGCCCGATCCCCTTGCCGCCGTCGCGCAACGAGCGCCCGGCCGCCAGCGCGACCCCCGCCGCCGCGATCAGCGACCCGATCAACATCGCCAGCAGCTCGCCCGGCACTCCGGGCGTCCACTTGTAGAAGAAGGGGCGTTCGTCGGTCGGCGGCGCCAGGTCGACATTCTGGATCCGCCCCAGCTCCGAGATCCAGGTGTCGATCCCCACATCGGTGACCTGCACGCACAGGCTCTCGATCAGCGATCCGGTCTGCACCGCGCGCCGCCCCGGCTCCCGGGTCCAGAGCTGCAGCTCGAGCCCCTGGCGACCGTGCAGCTGGCTGGCCGCCCGCAGATCGGCCTCGTCGAAGGGCCGCGCGCGCGCCAGGAAGAGGTAGCGCATCACCCCCAGCTCGTTGGGCTGGCGAAGCACCGCCACGTGACGCATCGCCCCTGCGTCATCGAGCCCGCGCCGCACCCAGCGCCGCTGCGTCATGCCGAAGAGCTTGAGCATATCGGCCTCGCCATAGGCAACGATCGCCAGCAGCCCCTCGTCGGTCAGATGGGCGTAGTAATCCTCGAGCGCCTCGACGCTCATCAGGTAGTTCTCGACCAACTGGTAGCCGGCCAGATTGGCGCTGCGCTGCGAGCGCGGCAGCGAGATGTAGATCAGGTCCCAGCGCCGCTCGGTGGCACGCAAGAAGCTGCGCGCCTCGCGCACTTCCAGCTCCACTCCCCGACGCCGATAGATGTCGCCCGCGTAGTCGGCCGCGTCATTCACCAGCTCGACCATGTCGGGGTTGATCTCGACCGCCGTGACCCGCTGCGCGCCGTGGCTCAGCGCCAGCAGTACATCCCGCCCGCCGCCGGACCCCAACACCAGCGCGTCATCGATCGGTCGCAGCCGAAACGCCGCCGCGCCCACGAAATCGTCGAAGCGCGGCATCTCCTCGTCCACGCCCGACCAGCGCAAGAGCGGTGCGGGCGCGGCCCCGTCGGTGTAGAGGATCTTCTCGTCCTCGATCTCAGCCACCGACACCAGGTCGGTGCGCGCGAAGCCGCTCCAGCGCGATGCCTCGATATGCGGCGTGTAGTTGCGACGCGCCTCGGCGAACTCCTTGTCCGACCGCCCGCCGACCTGCGCCGCCGGCAGCAGCCAGGGCGCGGCCACCGCCCAACCAAGGAGCACGATGAGCAAGATGCGAGCCCAGGGATCGGAGCGCCGCGAGCCCGCCGCCTCGATCGCCGCCGCGCCGCCCGCCGCCAGAGCGCTGACCGCCACCGTCCCGGTCGCCCCGAGCGCCGCCAAGAGGGGAAAGACCACGACGCAGCCGGCCGCCGACCCCGCCAGACTGGCCCCGTAGAGCCCGCCCACGCCCTGTCCCGCGCTCCGCAAGGCCGACGCCAGAAAGGCGCCCGCGGCGACGAAGGCCAGCGCCGCCGGCAGGGCCGGGATCAGCGCCGTGGGCACGTTCGGAAGGAGCAGAATCACGGCCAGCGTGAAGCAAATTCCGAGCCCGAAGAGCGTTGCGTGACGCGCCTCGCACCCCTCTTGACGCAGCCCAGATCGCGTCACCAGCGCCCCGCCAAGGCCCAGTCCACAGAGCGCCACCGACACCCCGAGAAAGGTGTAGTGATAGGAGAAGACCAGCGAGAAGAGCCGGGTCAAGACGATCTGAAAAGTCATCACCGAGGCGGATACCAGGGCGACGGTCAGGCGCGTGCGCATCGATTCCCCGGGCGGATGGACGTGAAAGCCGGCACGAATCGGTGCAGTCTAGCCCGAAGACCGCGCGGCGGAGCGACCTGTCGACATCGGGCCCTTTCGATCCCCGGTGGGAGCGGGGGAAGCCGCGGTTAGAGTGATCTCGGGGTCCGCGCGTGGTTCCTTGCGTCGTCCCCCCGATCGCCAACGAGAGGATCACCGAATCATGGTTCGAGCTCCCCTGGCGCTGGCGCCGGCGCTGGCCGCCGCCCTCGCGCACGCCATCACGATCCGGGTTCCCGGCGACGAGGCCACGATCCAGGCGGCCATCGATGCGGCACGGGACGGCGATCGGGTGCTGGTGCAGCCTGGCACCTACCACGAGGCGCTCGACTTCCGAGGCAAACGCATCGTCGTCAGCGGCAGGGCGCCGGGCGACAGCGCCGTGGTCAAGGCCACGGTGATCGATGCGTCGACGGCCGATTGCGGGGATTCGTGCAGCGTGGTGCGCTTTGTCTCCGGAGAAGGACCGCGCTCGATCCTGGCGGGTTTCACGCTCACCGGCGGCAGCGGCATCGTGGTCGGGGGCACCATGTGGACCTCGAGCACGGTCGGAGGAGGGATCTACTGCGCCGGCGCTTCGCCGACGATCATCGGCTGCCTGGTGCGCGACAACCGCGCGCTCGGCGAGGGGCCCGTCGGGGGCTGGGGAGGAGGCGCTCACTGCCGCCAGGGCGCCGCGCCGCTCTTCACGGAGTGCCGATTGCTGCGCAACTCCGCGGACGAGGGCGGTGGCGGGATCCACTGCCGCCGCTCGGCCCCGACTCTGCGACGCTGCAATCTCAACGCCAACACCTGCCCCAGGGGCGGAGGGCTCTATTGCGAGTCGGCCGCTCCGCGCCTCGAGCGCTGCATCATCGCCGGCAACAGGACGCTAGGAGAGCTGCGCGGCTGGCGCACGAGCGCCGGAGCCGGCCTCTATTGCCAGTCCTCCGCCCCCCATCTCGATCGTTGCACGATCAGCGCGAATGTCGCCCTCGAAGGTGGCGCGCTCTACAGCGACGACTCCGCTCCCGTCGTCACCAACAGCATTCTGTGGGACAACGCATCGCGGGAAATCGTCGTGCTCTCGGGAGAGCCGATCCTGAGCTACTCCGATATCGAGGGGGGCTGGCCGGGCGAGGGCAACATCGACGCCGATCCGCGTTTCTGCGACGTCGTCTGCGGCCGTCTCGCCGATCTTCGGCTGGCTGTCGACTCTCCCTGTCTGGGCAGCGGTGAAGACGGCGGCGACATGGGCGTCTGGGGAGCTGGCTGCGACCGGCCGGTCGAGGTAGGGAGCGGGGCGGTCTTGGAGGTGCCCGGAACCATCTCGACCATCGGTGAAGCCCTGGCGAGCGCGTGCGAGAACGACACCGTCGTGATCGCTCCCGGGAGCTACCTGGAGCATTCCCTCGCGGTCCCGGAGCTTGGCATCGTGGTGCGCGGCTGGGACCCCGCCGACTCCGCCATCGTGGCGGCAACGGTCATCGACGGCGGGGGCGAGCAGGTGCTGCATTTCGAATCCGCCTTCCCGTTTCGGCCCAGCCGCCTGGCGGGTGTCACGGTGACCGGCGGCGAGCCCGGCATCGGCTGCCTGTTCTCGTCGCCGACCCTCCTCGCTTGCATGATCCGCGCCAACTCGGGAAGGCGCGATGGCGGTGGGATCTACTGCAACCGGCTCTCCAGCCCAACGCTCAGGGGCTGCACCATTCGCGACAACTCCACTCCCTTGGGCGGCGGGGGAATCTGGTGCGAAAGAGACTCCTCTCCGTGGATCGAGCGTTGCCTGATCAGCGCCAACTACGCGGGCAACGGCGGCGGCGGCGTGCTCTGCGGATCTGCATCGGCCCCGACTTTCGAGCGCTGCGTGATCAGCGACAACTCCACGAACAGCTGCGGAGGCGGACTCTACTGCGAGGGAGGAGGTGCGCCGCTGCTTTCGGGCTGCAGCGTTCACACCAATACGGCGCGTTGGGATGGCGGCGGATTGTGTTGTCGCGAGAGCTCCCCGACCCTGGATGGAAGCATCATCCGCGACAATTCCGCCGAACGCAGCGGCGGCGGCATCTTCGTTGAAAACCACGCCTCTCCGGTGCTGACGGGCCGCACGATCACCGGCAACTCGGCCACCGAGGGAGGAGGCCTCAACTGCTCGCTCGACTGCACGCCGATCCTCGACGATTGTCTGATCGCGAGCAACTCCGCGTCCGGCACATCATCCGGTGTCGGCGGCGGCATCTACTGCGATCGATCCTCGCCTGTCCTGACCCGCTGCACGGTAGTCGCGAACAGCGCCGAACACCGCGGAGGCGGCCTCTACTGCGACGAGTCCTCGCCTCTCCTGACCGAGTGCGGCATCTCCCGAAACGCGGCGCTGGACGGATGGGATTCCAGAGGCGGCGGGCTCTACTGCTCAGGCTTCTGCGATCCAGCGCTGACCGACTGCTCGATCGTCGCCAACTCGGCGACGAAGGGCGGCGGGCTCTACTGTGCGTTCGCCTGGCCGACACTGACCGGATGCACGATCGCCGGCAACTCGGCCGATGCGAATCTGTCTCTCGGTGCCGGCGGCGGCGTCTACGGCGACGCCTCGCGATCGATATTCACCAACTGTATCATTCGCGACAACTGGGCTGGCGACGAGGGCGGAGGACTGTGCCTCTGGAACGAGGCCGAACCGAGGCTCGAAAACTGTCTCATCAGCGGCAACGGCTGCGGGCGCGAAGGCGGGGGAATCACCTGCGGGCAGTACTCCAGTCCAAGGCTGAGCAACTGCACCTTCGCCCAAAACACCGCCGGCTGGCGTGGGGGCGGATTGCTGTGCATTCGTGGGAACCCGGAATTGGTGAACTGCATTCTCTGGCATGACGCCCCCGAGGAGATCGTGGCGCTCGCCTCGACTCCGCTGATCCGCTACTCGGACGTCCAGGGCGGGTGGACCGGCGAGGGCAACATCGACACGGCGCCGCTGTTCCGCACCTTCGGCGACCACGAGTATCTGCTCGCCCCCCGCTCTCCCTGCGTCGACGCCGGTGATCCGACCATCGAAGACGGCATCTCCGACTGGCATCCGCGCTGGCCGCGGCGCTTCCCCAACGGCCCCCGATCCGACATGGGGGCGACCGGCGGGCCGGGCAACCGCCGCTTGCCACGCGATCGCCTCGGGACATAGGGTTCGGGCGAGAACAGTCTCGCCATCTTTGCGCGAACCCATAGGGTTGCGCGCGGAGGAACCATGCAACAGGCAACGATCCCGGCCCCTCGTCCGATCACCCGCCCGCTCTGGCTGCTGGCCGGACTGCTCTCTCTCTCCTGCGCCGGCTCGCCCCACTCTCAGGCCGCCCCCGCGGCGGCCACCGATCACCCCTCCCGCCCCCTGCTCGCCGCCCCTGCCTACCCGCTGGTCGGCCTGGTCCAGGCCGATCCCACTCTGCGCGACAAGGAGATCACCGCCGCCTTCGACCCCGCCTCGATCGCCGAGCTGCGCCACTACCAGTTCATCTACCGCACCGACAACGATCTCCTGAAGGCGGTGCGCAAGGCGGTGCGCAAGGCCGAGCTCGACCTGAGGGTGCTGGTCTACATCGGCAGCAACTACACCTCCGGCCGCCGCGAGCTGGCGGCGATCGAAAGCCCCGCCAATCGCAAGGCAGTGGCGATGATCGACGTGGCGACCCTGGCCGAGCCGATCGACTCGGCCACCCAGACCGAGGTGGCGCTGCGCTACTCCGGCGAGCCGCCGATCCACGCCTCGACCACGCGGCGCAGCGAGCTGACCGACCCCAAGCGCTTCGACTTCTGGATCCGAATCGACGACGAGCTGATGCGCGTGCTCTCCGTCGACTCCGCGGCGCGGCGCCTGAGCGTCGAGCGCGGCCTGGACTCTTCCCCGGTCCCCCACCCGGCCGGCGCACCGGTCCTGGCGCCCTGCTACCGCGGCAACCGCCGCGAAGGGGACAACCTGCAGAAACGTCGCACCGACGGCTACCCCAACGCCCGGGTCGAGCGCGGCAGCCCCTTCCGGCTCTCCTACGCGCTGGATGCGGGCGCCGCCGAGACCCGCGAGCTGATGGCGCGACGGGTCGGCGGAATCATGCGGCGCGGCAACGACGGCGTGTGGATCGACAACTTCAAGCCGGTGGGCAACTGGATGTGCGACGCGCTCGGAGCGCGCGCGGGCCACCCCTGGAACCACGCCGCCGACCGGCGCTACACCGACGCCGAGCTGACCGACGCCCTGCTCGAGCTGCTCGGCGATCTGCGGCAGCGCGCCCGGCGCGACCTGGAGCGCCCGATCTACCTGGCCGCCAACGGCATCGCCGGAATCTACGACCAGCCCGCCGCGCGCCGCCTGTGCCGCTCCGAGCGGGATCCACGCGGTCTCGACGTCTTCGCCTTCGAGGACTCCTTCGTCAAGCCCTACCCGATCGACCCCAAGCGCGGCCAGATCGAGTTCCGGGCCAACCCGCGAAAGCGCTACCTGGGGCGGGTCACGGCGCTGCAAGACGCTGCGCGGCGCGGTCTGCCGGCGGTCGCCATGACCACCGCGGCCGGCGCGCTGGGCGCCTTCTTCACACCGGAGCTGCCCAACTACGAGGCGCTGGAGCGCTTCGGCTGGTGCTCCTTCCTGCTCACCGTGAGCGCCGAACGGACCACCATCTTCGGCCGCCCCGTGGTGTTCCTCGCCCGCGGCGGCGAGCTCGCGACACCGCCCCTGGGTCCTCACTACTTCCTCGACCTCGGCGATCCGCTCGAGGACCGCTCGCTGGCCGACTACTCCGTCGCGGAGGACTGCTACGCGCGGGAGTTCGAGAACGCGCTGGTGCTGGTCAATGCCGGGACTCGTCCGCGCCGGATCCAGGTGCCGGAGTCCCTGCGCAGGGCGCTCGGGATGGAGGAGCTGACGATCGACGCCGCCGATGGCCGGATCCTGATGAAACGGCGGGGCTGAGCGCCGCGCCGCCCGCGCCGTGCTACACTCCCCCCGCTGAGGTGGTGTGCGGGTTCCGGGGTGTCATACCCCACGTCGACCGAGACGGTCGCCGCAGAGGAGGAGATCGGTCGCCGGCTGTCTGAAGTGTCGGTGTCTCGACGGTGTCGAGAGTAGGTGGAGAGAAGATATGCTGAGCAACGCTCCCAATGGGATCGGTGGTGGCCGCTCGTGCGTGCGGCAGATCGCTCTTACGCTGAGTGTCTGGGCCAGTGCGTCTTCCGCCGCACACGCGCAGGTGGCATTCAACTGCCGTTCCGATATCGCGGTTCCGGCGCTCGACAGCCTGGTGTATGCGGCCGACATCGAGTGGCGGCCCGGCGCCGCGGGCGGCCATGTCGGCGGGACGGCCTTGTGGTGGGAAGGCGGCGGACTGTGGCACGACGGCCCCCTCGAAGAGCAGAAGCTCTACAAGGAGGTGCGCACGGGCGAGCACAGCTACCGCTTCGCGACCGAGCCGGGCAGCTACGAGCTCACCCTGCGCCTGGTCGAGCTCTTCGCCAACGGACCCGAGCACTGGCTGGTGGAGATCGGCGTCGACGGTCAGCCGCTGGTTGCCGGCCCGGATCTCCATGGCGAGGTCGGCAAGCTGCGCAGCTTCGATCTGCGCCGCGGCGTTGGCGCCGGCGACTCGATTCTCGAGGTGAGCCTCGCGCCCAGCTCCGACAGCCTCGCCCTGGCGGCGATCGCTCTGCGGCCCCTCGCCACGCCGCCGCCGCCCCGCCCGCCCGTGGTCCAGCCACGCGTCGAGCCGACCTACGGTGGCGCCCTGGTACGCTGGAAGCAACCCGCTCCAGAGCATCTCGACGGCTACCTCGTCACCGTCGAGGACGCCTGGGGAGACACGCTCAGCCGCCAGACCACCCACCGCGCCCATGTCGTGGTCGACGCCGACCCCGACCACACCTACCGGGTGCTTCCCGTCGACTCGATGGGACGGCCCGGCGCCGAGGTGTCCGGTGCCGGCGTGGCCGCGAAGCCACTCGACGACTCCGATCTGCGACTCATGGAGCTGCTCGTCGCGGAGCCCGATCTGCGCGCCATGGAGCGGGCGCTGCGCGCGCGGCTGCGGGTGCCCGCCGAGCTGATCGCCGAGGGCGTCCCGCGCCTGGGAACTCTCAACTTTCGCGGCGGCTCCAGCCTCGTGGCCCCCAAGAAGTCCTTCAAGTTCCGGATCGACTCCGGCCCCGACGTCGACGGCTCCGACGTCGTCGCGCTGGCCTCCAATTTCAGCGACCGCTCCCTCTTCGGAGAGATCCTGGCCCACGACCTGATGGTCGCCATCGGCCATACCCCCTACAGCGCCCGTCCCACCCGGCTCCTGCTGAACGGCACCTACGCCGGCGTCTTCACCACCATCGAAGAGCCCGACGAGGACTACCTGGAACGGA
>CAZBBK010000002.1:0-185392 GCA_964490075.1 uncultured Gemmatimonadota bacterium
GATGCGCAAGCAGGCGGCACTGCGTCAAGCCCATCGCCACGATACCGAGTAAGTTGGTTCGCTTCGCGCCCGACCGCGCGCCGCGCTCGCGGACTTTCCACTCGAAAAACGCCCGCCGTGTTGAGGTAGACTCGGCATATCGATGCTTCAACCCCCATCCCTGGAGTCAATCAAGCGATGATCGTCGATGAGCTCACGGTTCTGAACCCGCTCGGGGTGCACCTGCGCCCGGCCGGCAAGATCGTGAGGCTCTGCTCTTCATTCCGCTCCGATATCTACCTGGTCCGCGACGGCCAGGAGGCGAACGCGAAGAGCATTCTCGGGGTGATCGCCTTGGCCGCCGATCAGGGATCGAAGATCGGGCTGCGCATCGACGGAGAAGACGAATACGAGGCGGTGACCGCGCTCAAGAAGCTCTTCGAAGACAGGTTCGGGGAGGAGTAGCGATGTCGCTGCGGATCGAGGGCATTGCCGCGTCATCAGGGGTGGCGATCGGGCCAGTGGTGGTGGTGCTGGGGCGCCGCGGCAAGGTGGCGCGCAGCCAGGTGGCGCCGGAGCGGATCGACGCCGAGATCGATCGATTCCATCGCGCCCGGGCCGAGACCCGAAAGCACCTCGAAGCGATCCGCGATCAGGTCGCATCCGATGTCGGACCGGAGTACGCCGGCATCATCGAGGCCCACATCCTGGTCCTCGACGATCCGGTGCTCATCGAAGACACCTTGCGCCGGGTGCGCGAGCGCCGCGAGATCGCCGAGTACGCCTACGCCCGCGTCACCAGGCAGATCATCAAGAACTTCGAGGCCCTCGACGACCCCTACTTCAAAGAGCGCTCCACCGATGTGCTCGACGTGCGGGAACGGGTGCTCCACGAGCTGCTCGGGCTCACCCCGCCCGATCTGGCGGAGCTCGGCCAGCCGGCGATCGTGGTCGCCGAGCAGCTCACACCCTCCACCACCCTGACGCTGCCCCGAGACCGGGTCCTCGGCTTCGCCACCGCCCGCGGCGGCAAGGGGGCCCACGCCGCGCTGCTGGCCCGCTCGATGGAGATCCCGGCGGTGGTGGGGGTGCGCGGATTGATGGACGAGGTCGAGGCCGGGATGACCCTGGCGATCGACGGCCACGAGGGCGTGGTGGTGATCGACCCGGACTCCGCCGAAAGGCGCCAGTTCGCGGAGCGCAGAACCCGCTTCCAGGCCTTCGTGCGGGGGTTGGAGGCGCTGCGCGACCACGATGCCGAGACCCAGGACGGGCACCAGGTGCAGCTCGCCGCCAACATCGAGTATCCCGAAGAGGTGGACTCGGTCCTGTCCCACGGCGCGCGCGGAATCGGTCTCTATCGCACCGAGTTTCTGCTCCTCAAGTCGGGCGCGAGCCGGCTCCAGAACGAGGAGATGCAGTACCAGAGCTACGTCGAGGTGGCGCGCGCGATTCACCCCGATCCGGTGGTGATCCGCACCTTCGACATGGGCGGCGACAAGCTCCTGGACAATCCCTACGGTCCCGAGGACAATCCCTTCCTCGGCTACCGCGCGATCCGCTTCTGTCTCGGCAACGAGGGGATGTTCCGCACCCAGCTCCGAGCCCTGCTGCGCGCCGCGGCGCTGGGCAATGTCCACATCCTGCTGCCGATGATCAGCTGCCTGCAGGAGGTCCGCCGCGCCAAGGAGATCCTGGTGTCGGTCAAGCAGGAGCTGAACCAGGAGGGGGTGGAGATCGCCCAGGATCCGCCGGTCGGAGTGATGATCGAGGTCCCCTCGGCGGCGCTTTGCGCCGAGATGCTGGCCCAGGAGGTCGACTTCTTCTCGGTCGGCACCAACGATTTGACGCAGTACACCATCGCCGTCGACCGCAACAACGCGCTGGTCGACTACCTCTATCAGCCGTTGCATCCGGGAGTGCTGCGGCTCTTGCGGATGGTGGTCGAAGCCGGGCGGCGCCACGCACGGCCGGTGGGAATCTGCGGGGAGCTGGCGGGTGATCCCTTGGCGACGCTGGTCCTGCTCGGTATGGGCTTCGATTCGCTCTCCACCAATCTGATGGTGCTGCCCGAGATCAAGAAGGTGATCCGCTCGGTGACGCTCGAAGAGGCGCGAGAGGTTGCCGGGAAGGTCGGTCGGCTCGGCTGCGCGCTCGATATCCAGGGCTATCTGAAGGAGCTGGCGGAGGAGCGCTTTCCCTGGCTCGAAATCTAGCCGGCCTTTCTGACCGGGTGCTAGACTTCATGTTTCGTTTACTCAACCTGGTCCCGGGGCCCCACTCGTACGCGGATGGACGCGGAGGATCAGGAGTCGCAACCTCGTAGCCTCAAGTGGTCCATGCCCTGAGCGCGGAGGACCTCGTCCTATGTCTCGCCCTTTTCTCTTCACATCCGAGTCCGTCACCGAGGGTCACCCCGACAAGATCGCCGACCAGATCTCCGATGGAGTGCTCGATGCCACGCTCGAGCAGGATTCGCTGAGCCGGGTCGCCTGCGAGACCATGGTCACCACCGGCATGGTGCTGGTGTCGGGAGAGATCACGACCGGCGCCTATGTCGACATCCCCGCCGTGGTGCGGGAGACGATCCGCGAGATCGGCTATATCGATGCCGAAATGGGCTTCGACTACAACACCTGCGCCGTGCTCACGGCGATCGACGAGCAGTCCCCCGACATCGCCATGGGCGTGGATCGCGAGGGGGCGGGCGACCAGGGGCTGATGTTCGGCTACGCGACCAAAGAGACCGAAGACCTGATGCCGCTGCCGATCGCCCTCGCCCATCGCCTCGGGCAGCGCCTCTCCCTGGTCCGTCGAGAAGGGCTCCTGCCCTACCTGCGACCCGATGGCAAGACGCAGGTCACGGTGGAGTACGAAGGGCACACGCCGCGCCGCATCGACACCGTGGTGGTATCGACCCAGCATTCGGACGAGGTGAGCACCGAGCAATTACGACACGATATCGTCGAGCAGGTCATCGCGCCGGTGCTGCCCAGCGCGCTGGCGGCCGAGGGCCAGGTGATCATGCACATCAATCCGACCGGGCGCTTCGTGCAGGGGGGACCGCACGCCGACTGCGGCCTGACCGGTCGCAAGATCATCGTCGATACCTACGGCGGCTCGGGGCGCCACGGCGGCGGCGCCTTCTCGGGCAAGGACCCGACCAAGGTCGATCGCTCCGCCAGCTACGCCGCCCGCCATGCGGCCAAGAACCTGGTCGCCGCGAATCTGGCCGAGCGCGCCGAGGTGCAGCTCGCCTATGCCATCGGCGTCGCCGAGCCGGTTTCGATTCGGGTCGATTCCTTCGGCACCGGGCAGCTCGACGATGCACACCTCACCCAGGTGGTACGCGAATGTCTCGACCTGACGCCGCAGGGGATCATCAAGCGCCTCGATCTGCTGCGCCCGATCTACCAGCGCACCGCAGCCTACGGCCACTTCGGCCGCGACGGTTTCCCCTGGGAGGAGACCGAGCAGACCGCCGAGCTGCTGCGCTCCGCCGCCGGCAAGCTCCGGTCCTGAGCGGCCGCCATGAATGAGACGATCCAGGCGATCCGCGGCCATTTCGAGGCCCACCCGGCCAGGCTGATACCGGTCGCCATCGCCGCGACCCTGATCACCCTCTCGCTCACCAAGCGCTGGCAACCGCCCGCGCTGCGCCGCGTGACCGAGACCATCCAGCATGGGGCGGAGTGGCTGGTGCGGCGCCTGGCGGCGGTGATCACCGCGATCGTGCTGACCTTCGGCTACGTCGTGGCGATCTCGCCCATCGCGCTGTACTGGAAAATCGCGCGCAAAGACCCGCTGCGGCGCCGTTTTCCCGGCGCCGGCACCCTCTGGAGCACGCACGAGGGCAGCCCCATCGACCCGGCGCAACGCGCGCGGAGGCAGTTCTGAGCCATGTACATCCTTGGCATCTCCTGCTACTACCACGACGCCGCGGCCTGCCTGATCCGCGACGGAAAAATTGTCGCCGCCGCCTCCGAGGAGCGCTTCACGCGCAAGAAAGCCGATCCCGCGTTCCCCCACAACGCGGTGCGCTATGTGCTCGACGCCGCCGGGATCAGCGCTCAGGAGCTCTCGGCGGTCGGCTTCTACGACAAGCCCTTCTTGAAGTTCGAACGGATTCTCACCACCTACCTCGACACCTTTCCGCGCGGCTTCCTGTCCTTCTGCAAGGCGATGCCGATCTGGCTCAAGCAGAAGCTGTGGATTCCCCAAGAGATCCGCCGTGAGCTCGGCTGGAAGAAGGATGTGCTCTTCGCGGAGCACCACATGAGCCACGCCTGCTCCTCCTTCCTCTGTTCTCCCTTCGACGAGGCCGCCGTGCTGACGGTCGACGGCGTCGGTGAGTGGGCGACCGCGACCTTCGGCATCGGCAAGGGGGGGGAGGTGGAGATTTTCAAGGAGATCCGCTTTCCTCATTCGCTGGGCCTGCTGTACTCGGCCTTCACCTACTACCTGGGCTTCAAGGTCAACAGTGCCGAGTACAAGGTGATGGGGTTGGCGCCCTACGGAAATCCGCGCTACGCCGATCTGGTCCGAGAGCTGATCGTTATCCGGGACGACGGCAGCTTCGCGCTCGATATGCGCTACTTCGAGTACGACTGGAACCTGCGCATGCTGGGGCGCAAGTTCGAGGAACACTTCGGCCAACCCCGGCGCTTGCCCGAGACCCCGCTCGAGCAGTTCCACAAGGACATCGCGGCGTCGCTTCAGGTGGTAACCGAAGAAGCGATGCTGAAAATGTGTCTGTATCTGCACGAGAAGACCGGCCAGCGCAATCTGTGCCTGGCAGGCGGCGTCGCACTGAACTGTGTCGCCAATGGGCGGATCCTGCGCGAGACACCCTTCGAGGGGATCTACATCCAACCGGCGGCGGGCGACGCCGGCGGAGCGGTGGGTGTCGCGTACTACATCTGGAATTCGTTGCTCAAGAAAGACCGCTCGGAGCCGGTGCGAGCACCCTACTTCGGTCCGGACTACACCGACGACGAGATCCAGGCGATGCTCGACGCCCAGGGCGCGGTCTATCGTCGTCTCGATCGCGAGCAGCTGATCGCAACCACCGCCGAGCTGATCGAAGCGGGCAAGGTGGTGGGCTGGTTCCAGGGGCGCATGGAGTTCGGCCCGCGCGCGCTGGGCAATCGATCGATTCTGGGCGACGCACGCGACCCCAAGATGCAGAGCACCATCAACCTGGCCATCAAGTTCCGTGAGAGCTTCCGGCCCTTCGCCCCCTCGGTGCTCGAGGAGCGCTGCGCGGACTGGTTCGAGCTCGACGAACCGAGCCCCCATATGTTGCTGGTGGCGCAGGTGCGCGAGGACAGGCGCACCATTCCCGCCGTGACCCACGTCGACGGATCGGCGCGAATTCAGACCGTGGCCCGGCACGACAACCCGCTCTACTACGACCTGATCGAGGAGTTCGAGCGGCGCACCGGCTGCCCGGTGATCATCAATACCAGCTTCAACGTGCGCGGCGAGCCGATCGTCTGCACGCCGGAAGACGCCTATCGCTGCTTCCGGCGCACCCACATGGAGCGCCTCTGTATCGGCTCCTTCGTGCTGGCCAAGGAAGAGCAGCCGGAGTTCGAGGACAGCGTCGACTGGCGCGAGGAGTTCGAGCTGGATTGAACCGGAGCGCCCTCAGAGCAGCTCCTCGATCGAAAACACCGAGGTCAGGGAGAGCCCGGCCTCCTCGATCTTCTCCCGCCCGCCCTGGGCGCGATCGACCAGCGCCAGCACGCCGGCGATCCGCGCCTCTTCCTGGCGCAGCGCCGCTACAGCGCGCAGCGCCGATCCACCGGTGGTGACGACGTCCTCGATCACCAGGACCCGGTCGCCGGGCTCGAAGCTGCCCTCGATGCGCCTGCCGCGACCGTGCTCCTTGGCGCTCTTGCGCACGGTGAAGCAGCGCAGCGCGCGGCCGGCCTGGTGGGAAGCCAGAGCCACGGCGAGGGCGATCGGGTCGGCCCCCAGCGTGAGGCCGCCGAGCGAGTCGATCGGCGCCGGCCAGGCGGCCACCATCGGCTCCAGCACGCGGCCGATCAGCCACGCGCCCCGCGGGTGGATCGTGGTTCTTCGACAGTCGACGTAGTAGCTGCTGTGCTCCCCGCTGGCCAGTACGAAGCTGCCGCGGGCCACGGAGCGGTCGATGAGCAGTTGGCGGAGTCGCTCCCGCATCGGGCCTCCTGGTCGGGCGATCGCTGAAGAGTATGCCGGATCGGTCGATCTTCGGAATGAAGAGCGGCGCGCCATCGATCGAGTTCGTCCCTGCGCCGCGTCAAGCGAACCCGGGGATTCTCCGTGAGCCACGCTGAACAGATCGCGCCCTTGATCGACCTGCTCTTCTACACTCTGGCCTTCCTGGCGGCCACTCCGCTCTTGAAGCTCGGCTTCGACGTGCTGAACGCGGCACGGACGCCGCGGGCGGCCGATCCGGCGCCGGAGATCGAGGCCTGGCGCAAGGAGGCCGAGCAGGTCATGGCCCGGGCGTCGATCGTTCCGCTGCGACGCAAGCGCCGCGCGCGGCCCGCGGAGATGCCGGCACGCAAGCGCCGCGCGGAGGACGGGGAGCGGCGCGAAGCGGAGCCCGAGCAGGTCCCGTCGGTGGCGGCCGCGGTGGGTCCCTAGCCGACCCAGGGGGATCGAGAATCGACCCCATGGGTGCGGACGCCGCGGGCGGCGCTACCACCCCTGAAGGTCCGCGGCAGCGGCACGCAGCTTGCGCCGAGCGCCGGCCGTGCACGCTTATCCCGCGCTTCGCCTGGCCGCCTGGATCTACGCCGGCTACCTGATCTCCTGGGCTTTGCCGCCGCTGCGGGTGCTTCCCTGGCTGACTCTCGGCGCCGGCGCCCTCCTGCTGATCGCCGAGACGCGCGCCCGCGCCCCTCGGTGCGGCGCGCCCCGCCTCGCCCCGCTGCTCGCCGCGCTGGCAATCGGGCTCTTCTGCTCCCCGGCGCCGAGCGCCGCTCCGACGCCCGCGGAGGCCCCGAGCTCCTGCGAGCTTTGCGTGTGGATCACCGGCGGCCGGCAGGGGGTAGGCGCCCACGAGGGCGCGAAGCTGCGCCTGACGCCGGGACGAGGCGTGGAGCTGCCGGCGGTGGGCGAGTGTGTGCGCCTCGCGGGCGAGCTTCGACCGGCTGGCCGCATCCGCAATTTCCGGCCCGGCCTGGCGCAGGTCGGGGCGGCGGGGCGCGTGGCGGCGCGCCACCGGGGGGCGTTGCTGATCGTCGAGACGATCTCGCCGCCCTGCGAATCCGAGCACCCGATGCCCTGGGGGCTGGGCGTTCGCCGCCGCCTGACGCAAGCGGTCGCCGGCTCGAGCGATCCCTTCGGCCTGTTCCGGGCCCTGCTCCTGGCCGATCGTTCGGCGCTCGATCCGATCTTCTACGACACCATGCGTCGCGCCGGCCTGGCGCATGTGCTGGCCCTCTCGGGCCTCCACATCGGCTTCGTCGCGGCGGTCGTCGTCACCCTGCTCTCGCGCCTGTCGCGGCGCAGCGCGTCGCTGGCGCTCGCCCTCTGCCTGGGCGCCTTGCCGCTGGTGGTCGGCGGCGCGCCTTCGATCGTCCGCTCCTGCAGCGCCGCCGGCGCCTGGGCGCTGGCGTGCGCATTGGGGCGCCGCGCGGCGGCGCTGAACGTGCTCGCGATCGCTGCGCTGATCATCCTCTTCAGCGATTCCACGGCGCCCTGTCAGGCCGGCTTCCAGCTCTCCTTCGCCGCCACCGCGGCGATCCTGCTCTGCGGCGCCCGCCCTCGCCGCGGGATCGCCGCGGCGCTGCGCGGCGCCCTGCGCATCGGTCTCGCTGCCCAGCTCGGGACATGGCCGCTGGTCGCCCACCATTTCGGCGCCATAGCGCTCTGGTCGCCGCTCAGCGGCCTGGCGGGAATCCCGCTGACCGCGGGCCTCCTCGTGGTGCTGCTCTGCGGCCTCCCGGGCGCGCTCTGGGAGGGGCGGATCGGCACCGAAGTGGAGGTACTGGGGGGATGGTGCGCAACCGGGCTCTGGTGGCTGAGCCGCTGGATCGCCGACTGGCCGGCCGCGCTGGTCGACGCACCGGCGCTCTCACTGCCGGCGGCCCTGGCCCTGGCCGGCGCCGCGTGTGCGCTGATTCACGCCGCGGCATGCGGGCGGCGCCGAACGGTGGCGCTGGCGGCGGCCCTGGCGCTGCTGGGCATCGGGCCCGAGCTGGCTCGCGTCCGGCGGGCGCCGCGTTTCCGCGTGCTGGTCGGCGATGTGGGGCAGGGGCTGGCGGTGTGGATCGGCTTCCCCGACGGTCGCTCGCTGCTCTACGACGCGGGCCCTCCGGGCTACCGCGGCGAGCCTCCGGTGTCCTATGCCATCGATCGCTGCGTGGGCAGGGCCGCGAACGAGATCCTGGTCGTCTCGCACGCCCACGCCGACCACGACGGCGGCGTGGGATGGACGGCCGCCGCACGCGCGCCACGCGCTCTGATCTACCCTGCCGGGCGCGACCGCAGCGAGCGAGCGATCGCCGCCGCCCGCGCCCTCGATCTGCCCTCGATCCCGCTCGACCCCGGCGACGAGGCCGAGATGAGCGACTGGCACCTGCGCCGCCCGCCCGCCACCCCGCGGCGCTCCGTGAACGACGGCTCGATCGCGCTGTGGGCCGAGGGCGGTGGCCTTTCGGTCTTCGTGCCCGGCGATCTCGAACTGGCCGGGGAGCGGGCGCTGGCGCGGGCCGCGCCACTCCCGCGCTGCGATTTGCTGGTGCTGGGCCACCACGGCAGCCGCGGCTCGAGCGGCGCCGCGCTGCTCGACGCCGTGGCGCCGAAGCTGGCGATCGCCAGCGCCGGGCTGAACAACTCCTTCGGTCACCCGCACCAGGAGACGCTCGCCGAGCTCCGGCGGCGGGGCATCGCACTGCTCCGAACCGATCTCCAGGGCGCGCTCTTGATCGAGAGCGACGGCCGGCGCTGGTGGTGCCGGAGCGCCTCCGGGCGATCATGGAGCGGCAGGATCGACGAGCTCGGGCAGCGTGCGATCACCGGCGCCGCAAACAGAAATGGGGCGGGATCGCTTCACGCCGATCCCGCCCCGGTGTCCCCAGCTTCGCTCTCCTTCTGGGGCCAGCAGCGTGCCGCGTCGGCGCGGACACGCGTCTACCATCCCGTGGGTGTGCCGCCGCCCCGCCGCTCACGCCGGGGCGCGGCCGCGTTCATTGGTCGCCGCCCTCCACGCGCACCGTCGGCTGCGCCTTGGCAAGCGCCTCCCGGTAGGCCTCGATCCGCTCCTCGGCGTCCAGGCGCCGTGCCCGCAGCCGCTCGAGCTCCTCCTCGAGCACCGCGTTCTCGCGCTGCTGATTGCGGATCTCCTTGATCTTCGCCTGCTTGCGCGCCAGCGGCGGACGCAGGAAGTCGAAGGCGTAGTTCATGCCGATGCTGACCTTCGGATGCACCTTCGGATCGACGCTCGCCGGACTGCGCTTGTAGTTGAAGGCCGATTCGAACTCCGCCAGCGCCAGGTGGGCGGAGAAGTTGTCGTTGAGGCGGAAGGTCGCGCCGATGTTGCCGTCGGACCCGTCCTCCTCGAAAACGAAGCGCAGGTAGTCGGTGGCCCAGAACTCCACCCCGGCGAACACGCCCTGCACGTCGTTCGAGGTCTTGGTGACGCCGCGGAAGCGACCCGAGCCGACCCCGAGATGCACCGACAGATCGAGATCCGAGACCCAGGTCATGCGTTTCGAGGCCACCACGTAGAAGGAGTTGGCCTGTCCGCTGGCATAGCTGAAATCCGCGCCGTACTCGGAGGCCCACTCCTTGCCGCCGATGTTCTGCACGCCGACGGCGAGCGCGGGCAGGTAGCGGCCTTCGTCGCTGACGCGCAGCTTGACCGCCCCCGTGAACTGCTGCTCGCTCTCCATGAACACCGCCGCCTCGGCCCAGTCGAAAATCCCCACCGTGATGGTCTGGGATCCCTTGGTGTGCAGTCTGGCCTCCGAGGCGTAGCTGGTCATGAAGGTCGTCACCACCGGCACCCGGTGCGGCAAGACCCTGGCGGTCGGCATGTCCACCAAGTCGCTCGGTTGGAAGTTTGCGATCGCCTCGGCTCGTGTGGCCGCGCCGCAGGCGAGTCCGGCGATCACCCAGGTGACCCGTGTCAGGTTGTGCATGCTCTCACTCCTCACGCGCATGCCCGCTGCGATATCCAGCGCAACGAGAGGAACCGGCGCTGCGTGGTGCGTTGCCCACGGCTCGGCGCCCAGTGGCGCACCGCTGCGCTTCGTCCTGGCTGTCTCCGTTCCCGGAGTCACTCGGGATATCGGCGAACCACGACGGAGCCTTGAGGCTTTCTTGTCCAAGATGGTGAACGTCTGATTCGGTCACCTGCGATCAGATGGAACGATCGAACGGACCGGTGCTCAAGAGGCTCATGCAACCGTCCGATAAACCGGAGGAGCCAGGAACCGCCGTTCCAGCCGAATGCGCTGGTGGCCCACCGTGCCGTGGAGCTCATCCCGATGAACTGCCTCCCCATTCTGGGCGCCGCGCTCGCCCTGGTCTCCGCATCGCCGGGGACCCAGCGTGCGCGGATCACGCCCGACGAGCGCTCGCTCGATGCCCAGCTCGCCATCCTCGAATCGGGCTACTTCCGGGCCGAGGTCGCGATCGACGCGGAGATCTTCCTCGCCGACGAGATCGACTTGATTATGGAGGAGCTGCTGCAGCGGGGCTCCGCCAAGGGCTTGGCGCGCGGGGTGCGCGTGCTCGAGGCGCGCGGCGGCGCGTTGCGGCACGCCGTGGTCAGTGAACGGGCGCACGCGCACGAGATGGAATCGGAGCTGCAAGGACTGTTGGCGCTGCTGCCGGACGAGGCACTGGAGCGCGAGCGCCGGAGCAATTTCGACCAGCTGGCCGATCTGCGCAAACGCGTCGATGCCCTGGAGCCGGGGCTCTCCTGGAGTCGACGACCTCCGAGCTCCCTGCCGGCCGAGCCCGACTCGGTTCTCGATCAGGGAGTGGTCGTGTTGCTCGAGCGCCAGGCGCTGCTGCGCGAGGAGATCGACTACGAGCGCGCCCTCGGTCACGACGCGGGGGCGATGGCCGCCCGGGCATTCGTGGCGAGCGCCTACCACGAGCTGCTCGGCACCGCCCGGGACTTCGAGATCGAGCGCATGGCCGAACGCGGCCACCGGAGGGGCGTGGAGCACCTGCGCGATGCCGCCCAGGCGCAGGGCTTGCAGCAAGAGATCCTGCTGCGGGCGGCGGAGCGCCGCCTGGCGTCGGTCGCCCAGACCTACGCCGACTGGTCCGGCCGTCCGGGCACCCTGGATCGACTGGCCACCGCCCGCCTGGCGCTCGGCCGGCGTCGGGTGGCCGAGGACGCCCTGGCCTCGATCGTTGGCGATCATGGCGAATCCCGGCTCGCGCCCCGGGCAGCCGTCGAGGCGCTCGCCCTGCGCTTCGAGCTGGGCGAGTACCAGGCGGTGCTGGACGGAGCCCGCGAGTTCGCGGGCGTGGTCGAGGAATCGGATGTGGCCTACTACGTCGGCATCGCGGCGCTGGCTCTCGGCGATGCCAGCACCGCCCGCGTGGCTCTGGAGCGGGTCGACCCATCCTCGATCCACGGCGACCGCGCCCAGCTCTCGCTGGCCGCGGCGGTGGCCGCCACCGGCGAGCTCGACCTGGCGCGCTCGATGTTCGCCGATCTCAGCCTCGACATCTCGCAGCGCGGCGGCCCCAGCGAGGTGCGCGACCGCGCGGTGCTCTCGCTCGGTCTGCTCTTCTTCGACGCCGGACGCTTCGGCGACACGGTGGAGATCCTGAAAGAGATCCCCTCCGACAGCCCGGTCGGCACCGAGGCGGTGTTGCTGGCGGCGCAGAGCCTGGCCGGCGTGGGCGACGTCGAGGCGGCGCGCCGCCGCCTGATCGATCTGCACGACGCCGAGCCCGGCACCGTCTCTTCGCTGCGGGCGCTCATGGCCTGCGCGGAGCTGGAGGTCGTCGCCGGACGCATGAAGGAGGCGGAAGGGCGCCTCGACGAGGTGGTGGCGGAGATCGCCGGCGACGATCGCTTCGATTCGCTGCGCGACTACGATCGACAGCTGGCCGGCCTGCGCCGCGAGGCGGCGCTCTTGGAACGAATCGAAGTCGAGCTGCAGCAGCTGCAAAACGCCGCGCAACGCGCCGGGAGGATCGAGCTGGCCGACCAGATCGGCGGTCTGCAGCCGCAACTTCGGTCCCTGGGACTCCACTCCAGAGAGCTGGTCGCAGACACCGCCGAGGGCGCCTCCTCGGAGTTCCCGGTGCTGCGCAAGGCGGCCGAGATGCGGCTCACCGAGATCAGCCTGCTGCGCATGGAGAACGCCTCGAGCGACCTGCGACGGCTCACCGCGGGCGCTGCGGCCGATTCCACCCTGGTGCTGGCCGCCCGCGAGTCGCCCGCGGCGCCCCCCACCCTCGAAGGAGAGGCGCGATGATGCGCACGCAAGCTGGCCCTCATGCTCGTCTCTGGGTGGTCCTCGCGATCGTCGCCGCGGGCGGCGCTGCGCTGGCCGAGGAGGCGCAACCGATCGACCTGGCGCAGGATGCCGCCAGTGTTCTCCGCTCCCGGGCATCCGGCGGCGGCGTACGGATCGACGCGATCAACAAGATCCAGGATCGCCTGCACGACCGCCGGGCCTCCGCCATCCTCCGCCTGGAGCGAGTGGTCGAGGCCTATCCCGACGATCCCAAGGCGCCGGCGCTGATGTTCCAGCTCGCGGAGCTGCTCTTCGAGCACCAGCGCGCCGAGCATCTGGCCCGCTTCGAGGATCTCGACGCCGAGCTCGAGCAGGACGACCTGCTGGCCGACTACGGACGGGCCAAGGCCGCCTATTCCGCCTTGCTCGCCGCCCACCCCGACGCCCCCGAAGCGGCGGGTGCGCTCTACGGACTCGCCTATTGCCTGCAAGAAGAAGGCGAGGGCGACGCGGCGCTGGTCCACTACGGCAAGCTCGTCGAGCGCTTTCCGAAGGCCGGCTACGCGCCGGAAGCCTATGTGCGCCTGGGAGAGCTGCTCTTCGATCGCAACCGCCTGGAGGAGGCCGCGGCGAGCTACCGCGCAGTGCTCGACTGGCCGGCCTCATCCCTCTACGAAGAGGCGCTCTACAAGCTGGGATGGACCTACTACCGCCTGTCTCGCTACGCCGACGCCATCAGCGTCTTCACCTACCTGATCGACGATGCCGGCGCGGGGCAGCAGCCCGACGGCATGGCCGGAGAGGCCAAGTCCTACATCGCCATCAGCTTCTCGGAGTTCGGCGGCGTCGAAGGGTTGCAGAGCTACCTGCAGGACATCGGCGATCGTCCCTACGGCGCGGAGCTGCTCTTGAGCCTGGGCGGCCTGCTCCGCGGAGAGGGCGAGTTCGATGCGGCCGAGCGGGCCTTCCGTGGTTTCGTGGAGAGCTATGGCGACCACCAGGAAGCTCCTCGAGCGCAGCGCGAGCTGGTCGAGGTGCTGGAGTTGCAGGAGAAAGAGAGCGCGGCGTTGGCGGCGCAGGCTCGGTTCTCCAGTCTCTTCGGTCCCGGCACCACCTGGGCCGACGCCTGGCGCGCCGCGGAGCAAGCGGCCGACGTGCGCCAGTCCGCCGAGGACTTCCACTACGCCAGCGCCGCCGGAGTCCACGCCGAAGCGCGGGAGTCGGGCGATAGCGAAGGGCTGCGCCGCGCGGTCGATCTCTACGCCTCGTTCTTCGAGCGCTATCCCGAGAGCCAACGGCTGCTGCAGGTGGCGATGCAGCGCGCCGACGCCTGGATCGACCTGGAGCAGCCCCTGGTCGCCAGCGACTACTTCGTCGAGGCCGCCGAGATCGCGGCCCAGTCGCCGGAGTCGGCACAGCTCGCGGCCGATGCGCTCTACCGCGCCATCCTGGCGGCCGATGCGGCGGGAGCCGCCGCCGACTCGATCGCACTGGGGCGGATGTCGGTCGCCATCGAGCGTCTCAGCGCCGAACATCCGCGCGACGAGCGCGTGCCGAGCGTCTGGATGCGACGCGCCGAGCTTCACTTCGACGCCGCCCGCTACACCAAGGCAGCGCTCGACTTCGTGCGAGTCGCGGGCATGGACGCGCCCCCCGAGCTGATCGGCCGGGCCACCGAGATGGCCGCCCGCAGCCACTTCGAAGCGAAGCAGTATGGCGAGGCAGAGGCGTGGGCCGCGCGCCTGGGGGACGATGCCGAGGCCTCCGCGCTGCGCGTGGCCGCCGCCTACCGCCAGGCCGAGCTGCTGCGAGACGCGCAGGACTGGAGCGCCGCCGCCACCGAGTTCTTGCGCGTGGTCGCCCTCGATCCGGCCGATTCCGGAGCCGCGGCGGCTCTCTACGATGCCGCCAGCGCCTGGCTGGGCGGCGAGGATCCGACGGCCGCGGCACGCGACTTCGAGCGCCTGGCGACCGATTACCCGGAGTCGGAGCTCGCAACCGATGCGCTGCGCCAGGCAGCGGTGCTGCACGAGGCAAAGGGCGATCATCTGCGCGCCGCCACGCTGCTCTCGGAGCTGGCGTCGCGGGCGGCGGACAGCGCCATGGGCGACGACGCCAGCTACTACGCGGCCCGCTACTGGCTCGACGCCGGCGAATCGGCTCGGGCCCTGGTCGCCTTCACCGCCTACCGGGAGCACTACGCCGACGACCCGGAGCGCAACATCGATGCGCGCATCCAGGAGATCCGTCTCCTCGAGGCGACGGACGCCGATCGAATGCGCCGTCTCGCTGCGCTCGGCGCGCTCCTGGACGCCGCCGAGACCTATCGCGCGCGGGGGGCGGAGATCGCCCCGGCGATCCTGGCCGAGGCCGAGTTCAAACGTACCGAGCTCGATCTGCCCACCTATCGCGAGGCCACGATCAAGCCACCGCTGGACCAGTCCACGCGGCGCAAAGAGGCGCTCATGAACCAGCTGCTCGACGGCTATGCCCGGACCTCCGAGCATCTGGCCGCCCGCTGGTCGATCCGCTCCCTGGTGCGCATGGGCGAGGTGCTCGAGGAGTTCCACCGCGGACTCGTTCAGGCGCCGGTGCCGGACGATCTCTCCGAGGTCGAGGCCGCGCTCTATCTGATGGAGCTCGAGGACTATGCCGCGCCCTACGGCGATCAGGCGGTCGAGTCGTATGTCGCGGCCATCGACATGGCGATCGAAACCGGCCTGGACGAACCGCTGGTTGCGGTCGGCAAGGCGCGCGCCCAGGCCTTCCGGCCGGAGCTGGAGCTGGCCGCGCTTCCGGGCGAGGAATTGGCCGCCGCTCCGCCACGCCTGGCCGCCAGCGCCGCCCTGCGGCTTCCCGACCTGACCCTCCCGACCGCCCCCCAGGATCCCGCCGATTCCGGGCCGTGGCTGCCCCGCCTGGCGCTCGGTTCCGGAGCCCGTTGGACCCTCGCCGGTGCCGGAGCGGCCGGTGGTGTCGGATGCGCGCTGCTGGCTGCGCAGGGAAGCAACACCGGTGTCGTTCTGGCACTTGGAGCGGCGAGCGGGAGTGCTTTGGCGGCCGCGATTTGGGGCGGCAGTCAAGATGATGGACAGCTCGACGACAAATCACACAAAAACTACAGTCCGAACCGGTCGACCGACGATCTCGAATTGAAAGGTCCAAGGGTGGAACTGACGGCGGACCCGACGAATCGAGCAGCGCAGCTGCTCCTTTCCCTGCCGCTCCCTTGACCCTTCGGGGGGAACGACGAGGACCACTGGACGGAGCGAGGACATGTTCCTGATCTCTACTCTCATCTTGGCCACTTTGGCGGTCGCCGAGGAGCCCGCGCGCTCCGCTGCGTCGCCGGGTGTGCTGCAGATCGAGTCCGAGCTGGTGATCCGCGGACGGGTGCGGAAACCACAGGTTTTTTTCGTGATTCCCAAGAGCATCGCGGAGCTGGGGGAGGAGATCGCCGAGGTCTCCGATCCGGTGGACGAAGTGGTGCGTTTGGGCGCCGTGAATCTCGCCCCCACCCGGGTGGCGGATTTGGATGCTCTCCGCCGGAGCTCCCTCCTCGGGGCGCTCGAGGAGGCGGTTCGATGACGAGGCTCTGCGCTTCGAGTTTTCGGTCGTGGACCACGCGACCGCTTGAGTCATGCTTCACGGCGCGCTGGGCGCCGCAAAGCTCGACATTCGAGGAGGATCTCTGATGGGTATGTACTCACCCGACCAGTTGCTCGCCTTCTTCAAGCAGGGTGGGGTTTTCATGCACCTCATCCTGCTCAGTGGAGCGGTGGCACTGGCTGTATCGCTGGAGCGCTACTTCGTGCTCTACGTGCGCAGCAGCATGTCGGCGCGGGCCTTCGTCAACAAGATCTGCGGGCATATCAAGTCCGCCGACTTCGACCAGGGGCTCACCCTTTCGATGGCCAAAAAGACGCCGCTGGCGCGCATCGTGAGGGCCGCGATCATGGCCCGCTCGGGCGACGAGCGCGACGTGCAAAACGCAGTCGATGAGGCGGCTCTGGCCGAAATCCCGGCGCTCCAGGAGCGCACGCCCTACCTGGCCACGATCGCCCAGATCGCGACTCTGCTGGGGCTGCTCGGAACGATCGTGGGGTTGATGCAATCGTTCGCCGCGGTGCAGAGCGCCGCCTCGGAACAGCGAGCGATGCTGCTGGCGGCCGGAATCTCGACCGCGCTCAACACCACCGCGCTCGGCCTGGTCGTCGCCGTGCCGACCACCGTGGCCTACTCGGTGTTTCAGCGCAAGACCGAACGGCTGATCGAGCAGATCGACGAGGCCTCGGTGCGAGTGATGAACCTGCTCATCTCGCAGAAATCCCGCGCCGCGACCGCTCAGACCCAGGTCGAGGAAAGAGCAGCGGCGCACTGAGTCGCCCTGGAGAGTGCCGATGTTTCCCGCGACCCGCCGCTCCCGTGCCGTGCGCGAACAGGAAGAGCTGAACATCACGCCGATCATGAACGTGTTCATGATCCTGGTGCCCTTCCTCCTGCTCACCGCCGCCTTCGCGCATACGGCGATGGTCGACCTGACCCTGCCGGTATCGTCGGAGCAGACCGAGACCGAGGAGGATCCGGCGTTGGATCTGAACCTGCGGGTCTCGATCACCGAGTCGGGACTGCGGGTCGAAGGGAACGAGGCCGCGCTCGCGCGCCTGCCGCGGCTGGCCACGGGGGACTACGACCTGGTCGGGCTGGAGCGTCAGCTCGGCGAGGTTCGCGAGGCCCATCCGGATGAGCAAGCGGTGATCGTGGCCGCGGTTCCGAGCATCCGCTACCAATCGGTGATCTCGGTCATGGATCGCTGCAAGTCCGCTGGATTCAGCGAAATCTCCGTCGGGCCGGCCGACTCCGAGGAGCCACGATGAGCTTCAGCCCTTCGAAGAGACCGATGCGGGCCGGCAGCAACGCAGGAGTGCGCAGGAGCAGTCGCTTCAAGCGCCGGCGCTTCGTGCTGAGCATCACGTCGATGATCGACATGTTCACCATCTTGCTCATCTTCCTGCTGGTGAACTTCTCGAGCGACGACGCGGTGCGCGCGCCCAATCTCGATCTGCCCGACTCCGAACAGGCCTCCGGACAGAAGCGAAGCTCGGTTCCGGTGATGGTCACGCAGGATGCGATCGTGGTCGACGGCAAGTCGATCGCCACCATCGAGCAGGTCGCGCAGCAAACATCCGCGGTGATTCCAGAGCTGGTCGCGGCCCTCGAGCAGCAGCGCGATCGCGCGATTCACATCGCCCGCCTGGCGAGCAAAGCCGCCAACTCGGGCGCGTCCGATACCGAAGAGATCGCCTGGCAGGGGCGGGTGACGCTCAACGGCGACAGCGAGGCTCCCTTCGAGCTGCTGCAGCGGGTCATCTACTCCTGCGGGCAAGCCTCCTTCGCCGAGGTCTCCCTCGCAGTCGACAAGGTCTCCGAGGCCGGGAGTTAGGAGAGGCTGATGCAACACTCCCCACCGAGCACTGGTCAGGCCCAGGGCCGGAACCCGGCCACCACCGCCGCTGGAGATGCGGATCGCCTGTTCCGCCGCGTGCTGGTCGCGACCCTGATGGCGTGGGCCGCCGGTTCGGCGGGGATCCTGCTGGCCGATCCTCCCCCGGGGGATCTGCCGGGTCAGGACGAGTACCTCGAGGAGATCGTGGTGCGCGCCTACATGGCGCCGCCCGAGCCGGAGGTCGAGGTCGCCGACGCCGCGTTGACCCAGCCCGGAGATCCCGAGCCGGAGCCCGAGCCGGAGCCCGAACCGGAGCCCGAAGCGGAAGAGGAAGAGCAGCTGGCCGACGCCGAAGAGCCCGAGCCGATGGCCGCCAGGGAAGGCCCCGGGGATTCGCCTCCACCGGCCCCGCGCGATGTGCGCAGACTGGGAGTCCTGGGCGCGATGCAGGGACCGACCGGCACCGGGCCGGGCGCTCTCGGCGTGGCCCAGAGGCGGCGTCTCAAGGCGGCCCGCAACGCCAACGTGATCACCGAGAGCGCGGGTCCGGGCGACCGGCGCCTCGACGCTCAGCCGCTGCGCGAGACCGGCGGAGCGGCAGGATTGATCTCGCGGGTCGGTGGCCCCTCGGCGGAGCGAACGGCGCTGGAGGGGGCCAAGCGTGTGGAGATCGAATCCGGCCCGGGCAGCGTGACGGGCCGCGAGGGACAGCCCGCGGCGCGCACCGACGGAGCGATCCGCCAGGTCGTGGCCAAGTGGGCGCGGACCTTCCAGGCCTGCTACGAGCGCGCCCTGAAGCTCGATCCCACGCTGCGCGGACGGGTCTGGCTGGAGTTCACCATCGGTGTCGACGGCACCGTGACCAGAGTAGCGATCAGCTCGGGCGACATCGACGTGTCGGTCGGCGATCTGGATCGCTGTCTGAGCCGCTGGTTCGACAAGATGAAGTTCGGCCCCGCGAGCGACGAGGTGAGCTGCCGCTATCCTCTGATGCTGACTCCCGAGTAGGGATCCGCGGGTTGCATCGTCCGCCGTCGATGCTAACCTCATGCGATGAACGGCCGCTGGGCCGCCGCCGCGGCGGCCGCACTCGTCGCAATCCTCCTGCACCTGCCGATTCTCGGTCATGAGTTCGTGTGGGACGATGCGGAGAAGTTCGGCCAGGCGCGCTGGGACGGGCCGCAGGACCTGATCGCCGCCGTGACGCCGAGCTACTGGTCGGAGCTCTCTCACGAGCCGCCCGAGGCCGGCTACTACCGTCCCCTCGCCTCGCTGCTCTTCGCCGCGAACCAGGCCCGCTTCGGGCTCGACGCCCGGATCTACCACGCTCAGAGCATCCTGCTCCATGGCCTGGTCACGGCCTGCGTGGTGCTCCTGGCCGGGCCGCTCCTGGGGGCCGGCGTGCCGGCGGCCCTGGCCGGCGGGCTGCTCTTCGCGGTCCACCCGATCCACACCGAGACGGTCGCCTTCGCATCCGATCTGACCGATCTGCTGGCCGCCTTCTTCTACCTGGGCGCGCTCGCGCTTGCACTGCGCGGACGCGACTCCTGGCCCCGCGCTCTCGCCGCCGGGGGGCTCTGGCTGCTGGCCCTCGGGTCGAAGGAGATGGCCCTCAGCTTGCCCCTCCTCGTCGGCTTCGCCGGGTGGATCTCGACCGGGCGGATCGTGCGGCAGCGGTGGCGCTTCTGGTGCAGCGCGCTGGTCATCCTCGTGCTCTACGCCGCGCTCCGCAGCTGGATCTTCGGCGATTTCAGCGCGGCCGGCGCCGAGCTGGCCTGGGAAGGGCCGTACCTGAGACTGACGGAGGTCGGGCGCGCGCTCAGCGGCGCGCTGCGCATGCTGCTCGCCCCCTGGCCGCTGGTCGCCGACTACGGACCCGCCGGAGCCCAGCTGCCGGCCCACCCGATCCCGGCCGGCGCGGCGCTTCTGATCCTCGCGGCGGGCGCGGCGGCGCTGCGGGCGCGGCGCCCTGCTCCGGAGCTGGCGTTCGCGGCCGGCTGGTTCCTGATCACCTTGCTGCCGGTCATGAACCTGATCCCGATCCCTCAGCCGCACGCGGAACGCTTCCTGTACTTGCCGAGCGCCGGTCCCTGCATTGCGCTGGCGGCGGGACTGGCACGCATGCGCGGCCGCGTCTCCTGGATCGTCGCGGCCTGGCTCGCGCTGCCGGTGGCCGCCGGCGCGCTCGCCACCACGCTGCGGCTGCCGGACTGGAAGAACGAAGAGACGCTCTGGACCTCGGTGCTGGCCGTCTTGCCCGAAAACCCCCGGGCGCTGCAAAACCTGGGAGCGGTGCACGAAGGCCGGGGCGATCTCGAGCAGGCGACGCTGCTCTACGAGCACGCCCACCGGCTCGCTCCGCGCATGGAGAAGGTCACCACCGCCTACGCCGGGGCCCTCTACGGGACGGGGCGCATCGACGAAGCGATCACGGTGCTCGAGGAACACGCGCTGCGCTACGGCGCGAGTGCCGCGGTGGCCGGCCGACTGGGCGCGGCGCTTGCGCGCCGGCGGGACTTCGAAGCGGCCCTGCGCTACTTCCAGATCGCGGCACGGCTGGCGCCCGAGAGCGGCACCGCGCGCAGCTCGCTCATTCGCTGCCTGATCGCGCTCGGGCGCCTGGACGATGCCCGCCAAGAGCTGGACCGGATCGCCGCGCAGGGCGTATCCAAGGTCGCGATCGAGCGCCTGGACGAAGAGCTCCGGCGCGCGCGGACCGGGTTAGAATCCCCAGGGGGGAGCTAGGATCCCAAGCCATGGCGAGAGCCGCCGACAAGCACCGACTGCTCGTGGTCGAGGACGAGCCGCTGCTCCGGATGACCATTCTGGAGTACATGGAGGATCAGCGCTTCGACGCGCACGGAGTCGAGAGCGCCGAGGCCGCGCGCACCTGGCTGGCCGAGAACGACTGCGACGTACTGCTGACCGATCTTCGGCTGCCGGGGGCGAGCGGCATCGAGCTCTTGGAGAGCGTGCGCTCCTCCTATCCGGGGATCGAGGTGGTGCTGATGACCGGCTTCGCCACCCTCGAGTCGGCGATCCAGGCGGTCAATCTGGGCGCCTTCTGGTACATCCAGAAGCCCTTCGACGCCGCCGAGCTGATCTTCACGCTCGAGCGGGCGATCGGCGTCCGCCAGCTGAGGCGGGAGCGCGAGGAGATGATCGAGCGCCAGCGCGCCACCCTCGAGGGTCTGCGGGCCACCGTGCGGCAGCTCCTGGCCACCCGCGACCAGGTGATCAGCGCCACCCGCAAACGCGCCATCGACGACACCCTGGTGACCCTGCACCACGAGCTGAACAACAAGGGAATGGGCATCACCGCCGCCGCCGGCTGCGCCCGCCGAGATGTCCGCAAAGGCAAGCAGGGCGCGGTGCTGGGCGCCCTCTCCTCGATCGAGGAGCTGGCCCTGGAGATCTCCGACATGCTGCAGCGGATCTCTGCCCAACGGGATCCGCGCTCGACCGAATACGTCGAGGGCACCACGATGATCGACCTGGGGGCGGAGCAGGACTAAGCCCAGCGCCAGGATCCAAGTTGGGGGGAGACATGGGGGGCGCTTGAGGCATTGGGTCGGTCTGCGCACCGATGCCAACCTGGAGTGCGCAGGCCCCACCTCGAACCGACGCGACTCGATCCCGTAGCGCGCTCAGACGTCTACGGGGCGATTCGTGCCGCGACTCCGGACTGAGCAGCCTCAGGCGCGCGGATCGACCGCACACAGACCCAAGCCCCCTCCTGAGCTGGGTCAAGTGCGCGGGATGAGCGCATCGTTCTCAGCGCGGCTACGACCCCACCGAAACCCAACGCTCCGCCCGATGCGGCTCGAGCTCCGCCGCTGCCTCGCCGAGCACCGCCTGGGCCACCAGCTCGGCGCTGGCGGCCGCGACCGTCACTCCGTGTCCGCCGAGCCCCGCGGCCCAGTGCAGTCCCTCGAGATGAGGATCGGGCCCGAGCACGAAGCGCCCGTCGGGGGGGAAGGTGCGCAGGCCCGCCCACCAGCGTGCGATCGGGAGCTCGGTCCCGGGAAAGAGCTCCAGCGCCTTCTCCGCCAGAGGCGTCAAGAACGCGGCATCGGCGGGCGGGACGCAAGCATGCCAGGCGTCCTGGTCGCAAGCGCTGATCATCACCCGCCCCGCCTCGGGACGCACGTAGAGCCCGCCCTCCACGTCCCACAGGATCGGCCAGTCGGCGGAACCTGGAATCGGGGCGGTGACCGCGATATGTCGGCGGTGGGGGCGCAGCGGAGGGGGCGGGCTGCCCATTTCGCTGGCGATCTCCGCGGCCCAGGCGCCGCCCGCGTCGATCGCCGCGGCGCAGGCGATCTCTCCGCGGCTGGTCTTCACCGCCACCAGCCGATCGGCCACCCGGCTCGCGCCCAGGGCGCGCACCCCGGTCAGGATGCGCGCTCCCGCGCCCTCGGCCGCGGCGGCGTAGGCCTGCACCAGCGCGTCCGGATCGGTGATGCCGTCGGCCGCGCAGAGCACGCCGCCCGAGATGCGCGACGCAGCGATCGCCGGCAAGCGCTCCGCGACCGCGCTGGGCTCCAGCATCTCGGCCGCCACGCCGGCGCGCTTCGCGTGGTCACACATCCGCTCGAGCTGCGCCCGGCCGCCGCGGCTCGAAGCGACCAGGATGCTGCCGCAGCGCCGCACCAGCGGCGCCGTGCCGAGCCGCTCGGCGAGCGCGGCGACCAGATCGGCGGGCGGGCGGTCGAGCAGCGCGGCGCCGCGCCGTGCCAGCGACGCGATCGCCTCGTCCTCCACCAGGCGCCGGATCATCGCCGCGTTCTGCGCCGATGCGTGGGTGCCCAGCGCCGACTCCCGCTCCAGCAGCAGCACCGAGCCCGCGCGCCGGCGCGCGAGCTGCCAGGCGAGGGCGGTTCCGGAGAGCCCGCCGCCGATCACGACGAAATCGCTGTGGCGCATGAGCTGGTCGTCCATTGGGGAGCGCGCCCTTCGATGCCAGCGCCTCTGGCGGCTCGGGGCGCGGGATTTGCCGCGCGTGCGATGGTCGCACAGGTCGGCGGGTCGAGACAGTGAGGATTGCGGTACAGTCCCCCGATGCGCGTGAGCCGGATGAAGGTGCCCCGCCCGACTCTCACCTGGGGCGCGGTCGTGATCTGCGTGGTGGCGGCGGCGGTGGCGCTGCGCGCCCTCTATCTGACCCAGGCGCACGGACAGATCCTGTTCGAGATCGCCGTCCTCGACGCCGCCACCTACGAACGGCTGGCCGACGAAGTGTGGAGCGAAACCGGCTCGGTGGCGGGTCGTGCCTACTTCCGACCACCGCTCTACCCGCTCGTGCTCGGGGCGCTGATGCGCGCGATCGGCCGCGGCGCGGTAGCGCTCACCTGCGCGCAGATGATGCTGGGCATCGCGACCGCTTTGCTGGCCGCCTGGAGCGCGCGCCGCCTCGCGGGCGAAGGGGCCGCCCTGATCGCCGGGCTGCTCACCGCCACCGCCCCGATCCTGCCCTTCTTCGAGGGGCAGCGCCTGATCACCAGCCTCTACACCTTTCTGGCGACCGCTCTCCTGGCGCTCGGCGTCGCCGCCTGTGTCGGTCGACCCTTGCGCGGGCGCGCGGCTCTCGGGGCCGGCCTCCTGCTCGGCATCAGCGCCTGCGCCCGACCCAACGCCCTGGTCTTCGTGCCGATCCTGCTGGTCCTCTGTGGCGGAGCTGGGGGACGACCGCGGGCGGCGGCGTGGCTGCTCCTCGGTCTGGCGCTGCCCCTGGGCGCGGTGTTCGCGCGAAATGTGGCGATGGGAGGAGACCGGGTGCTGATCTCCTCCAATGCCGGCGTCAACCTCTACATCGGCAACCGGCCCGGCAGCGACGGCATGAGCGCCGTTCCCCCCGGCCACGCCTGGCAGCCCTTCGTGTCGGCCCCGAACCTCGACGCCGGACGCCGGCTCACTCCCCAGGAGACCTCGCGCTACTGGATCGGGCGCACCCTGCGCGAGTGCGGCGCCGCGCCGCTGTCCAGCCTGGCACTGCTGGCCCGCAAGACGGCCGCCTTCTTCAGCGCGACGGAGGTGCCCAACAACCTAGAGTACCGGCAGCTCGCGCGGACCATTCCGGTGCTGCGGGCGCCGCTGCCCTCGCTGGCGCTGCTCGCGCCGCTGGCGGGGTTGGGTGTCGCCGTGGCGCTCACTCGCCGGCGGCGCGGCGATTCTCTGCTGCTGGCCTTCCTGGCCCTGCACCTCGTGGCCGTGGTCCCCTTCTTCGTCTGCGCCCGCTTTCGCACCCCGGCTCTCCCGCTGCTGGCGGTCCTCGCCGCCCTCGGCTTGACGGCGCTGCCGCGTCTCGGTAGCCGCCGCGCGCGCCTGGGCGCCGCCTTCGGACTGGTGGGTGGAATCGCCCTCGGACCGCTCGACCTCGCGCGCGCGCCGGCGCGCCTGGAGCCGGGCAGGGGCCACTACTGGGTCGCGGTCGCCGAGAGCCTGCGCGCCGCGAAGGAAGGCGACGCCCAGGCTCGCTCCGCGGCTCTCGACGCGGCGGATGCGGCCCTCGCTCGGGCTCTGACCGAGGCTCCGGGCCACCCCGACTATCTCCTGCTGCGGGCCCACATCGCCTCGCGGCCCCCCGCCGCCCTGGCCGATCTCGACGCCGCGCTCGAAGCGGCGCCGGAGTTCGTGCTGGCGCGCGTCGCGCGGGCGCGCCGGCTGCGCTCGTTGGGTCGCCCCAGCGATGCCCTCGACGACTTCGCCGCCGCGCTGCGCGCCGAGCCCTTTCATCCGGACGCCCTGGGCGAGGGCGCTCGCGTGGCGATGAACCTCGGCCGTCTGGACGAGGCCCGAGACTGGTCGCTGCGCCTGGTCGAGAGCCACTCGGAGCGCCCCGACGCCTGGCTCCTGCACGGCCGGGTCCTGGAGGCGCGCGGCGAGCCCGCCGAGGCCGAACGCGCGATCCGCAACGCCGCCGCCCTGGATCCCACCGAGCCCAGGATCCGCTCCGCCCTGCAGTCCTATTCCTGGGATGGTGGCGGGTAGGCGCGCTATCGTCTCGACCGCGCAAGCGATCGAGCCCGATCGCGGAAAGGACGCTGCATTGCCCATGGGCGCCTACGACGAGCTCAAGGCCCGCGGACTCGTGGCCCAGACCACCGACGAAGAGGCGGTCCGCAAGCTGCTGGACCACGGTCCCACGACGGTCTACGCCGGTTTCGATCCCACCGCCGACTCGCTGCACGTCGGCAACCTGGTGCCGATCATGGGGCTGGCCCGCCTGCAGAAGGCCGGCCATCGGGTGATCGCGGTCTGCGGCGGGGCGACGGCTTTGGTGGGCGATCCTTCGGGCAAGACCGAGGCCCGGCCGCTGCTCGATGCCGAGCGGCTGCGCGCCAACCGCGCCGGAATCCGCCCGCAGCTGGAGCGCTTTCTGACCCTCGACGGCGAGCGGGGAATCCTGGTCGACAATTCGGACTGGGTCGCAGCGCTCGGCTGGCTCGAGGCGCTGCGCCTGCTCGGGCCGCGCTTCTCGGTCTCGCGCATGCTCTCCTACGAGACCTACAAGACCCGTCTCGAGACCGGTCTGACCTACCTCGAGCTGAGCTACCAGCTCCTGCAAGCCTTCGATTTCCTGCACCTGCACCGGGAGTACGGCTGCACCCTGCAGATCGGCGGCGACGACCAATGGGCCAACATCCTCGCCGGCATGGACCTGATCCGCCGCGTCGAACGCGGCTCGGTCGAGGGCATGACCCTGCCGCTGCTCACCACCGCCGGCGGCGAGAAGATGGGAAAGACCGAGAAAGGAGCCTTGTGGCTCGATCCCGCAAGGACCTCTCCGTACGACTTCTACCAGTACTGGATCAACATCGCCGACCAGGACGTGGGCAAGTGCCTCGCCTTCTTCAGCGATCTGCCGAACGCATCGATCGAGCACCTGCTCGGCCCGCAGGGGCCCGGAATCGTCGCCGCCAAGCACGAGCTGGCGAGGGAATTCACCACCCTGGTTCACGGGGAGGAAGAGGCGCGGCGGGCTCAGGGCGCGGCGCGCGCCGCCTTCGGAGCCGGTGGTGCGGAGATCGAGGGGGTTCCCACGAGCACCATTCCGCCCGCCGAGCTGGAGCAGGGCATCGAGCTGGTCGCTCTCCTGCAGCGGGTCGGAATCTGCAAGTCGAAGGGCGAGGCCCGGCGCCTGGTGAGCCAGGGCGGGGCCTACGTCAACGGACGCAGAGTCGACGACCTGGCCGCCACGCTCGGTCCCGGAGATCTCGCGGACGGCGCGCTGATGCTGCGGGCCGGGAAAAAGCGGCACCACAGGGTGCTGCTCGATCCCCCCCAGACTTGAACTCGATGCCCCCGAGTTGTAGCTTTTCGTGTTCTCAGTTGCCCACGCCGCTGTCCGCGCGGTCGAGACGAATCCCCCCGCGGACCCGCACGCCGACTCGATTCAAGGAGAGCCACGTGAAGCGCATGCTGCCCCATCTCGCGCCGGCCACAATCGCCGCGCTCCTGCTCTGCACCGCGAGCACCGCCCAAGAGAGCGCCGCCGGCCCACTCGGAACCGCCACGCTGACCGGATCGGTGAAGCTGACCGCCGCCAAGCCGGCCATGGCTGCGATCTCGATGGCCGCCGACCCGGTGTGCGCGGGATCGCACACCAGCCCGGTGCACGAAGAGACCGTGGTGGTGGGTGACGAGGGCGCACTCAAATGGGTCTTCGTCTACGTCAAGGAGGGGCTCAGCGGCAGCTACGCGCCCCCCAAAGAGGCGGTGGTGCTCGACCAGATCGGCTGCACCTACCAGCCCCACGTGTTCGGGGTCCAGGCCAACCAGAAGATCGAGATCCGCAACAGCGACAACACCCTGCACAACGTTCACGCGCTGCCCAAGAACAGCCGCGAGTTCAACCTCGGCATGCCGATGCAGGGCATGAAGCTGAAGAAGAAGTTCAAGAAGCCCGAGGTGATGGTGAAGATCAAGTGCGACGTGCACAGCTGGATGGGCTGCTATGTCGGGGTGCTCGATCACCCCTTCTACGCGGTCTCCGGCGAAGAGGGCGCCTTCGCCATCGGCGACCTGCCGGCCGGCACCTACACGATCGAGGCCTGGCACGAGAAGTACGGCACCCTGACTCAGTCGGTGACCATCGGCGACGGTGAATCGAAGGCGATCGACTTCGCGTTCAGCGGCTGATATCGCCCAGCAGAGGCTCGCCAGGAGGCCCGTCGGACCGGGCCTGATGCTGGCCGCCACCTCGATCGGTGGCAGCCATCTTCTCCTCGCTCCCGAGTTGGGGGCGCGATTCGGCCTCGCTCTGCTCTGGGTCGTGGTGCTGGCCCATCTCCTCAAGTACCCGGCCTTCGAAGCCGGTCCACGCTACACGGCGGCGACGGGCGAGTCGCTCTTGCAAGCCTACCTGCGGGTGCCGGGTCCGCGCGGCTGGCCGCTCTGGTTGGGGCTGGCCGACATGGTGGTCGAAAGCGTCGGCGTGCTCGCCGCGGTGATCGGCCTGACCGCCTCTTTTCTGCGCGGCGCCTTCGCGTTCGGTGCCCTGCCGGCCTGGGGCGCCGCGGTCGCCTGCGCGGCGATCGCGCTGGTCTGGAGCGGCGGCTACCGGCGTCTGGCCACCATCAACCTGGCGGTGATGGCCACGCTGGTGATCGGCACCCTGCTGGCCTTCGCATGCGCCCTTCCGGAGCCTGCCGCCGCGGCGCGCGGCCTGGTGCCGGGGGCTCTGCCCCTCGGAGCGACCGTGCTGGTCGCCTCGGTGCTGGGCTGGATGCCGACCGGGGTCGGGGTCTCGATCTGGCATTCTCTGTGGATGCAGCGCACCCTGGAGGATCGGCGCATGCTGGGGGAGGAGGGCGTGCTGCGCTGGGCCCGCTTCGACACCATGCGCGGCTACGCCCTCTCGCTGCTCCTGGCGCTGGTCTTCGTCTGCCTGGGGGCGGTGGTGCTGCGCCCGGCGGGTGTGGTGCTCGGCGCCCAGGTCGACGTGGCCCTGGCACTGGCCACGCTCTACGAGCAGGCGCGGCCCTGGATGGGACCGGTCTTTCTGCTGGTCGCCTTTCTGGCCATGTTCAGCACCTGCTACGCGGCCATGGACGGCTTTCCCCGCACTCTGGTCGCCACGGTCGATCTGCTGCGCGGCGCGCCGCGCTGCAGGCGGCCCGAGACCCGCCGCATCTACCGGCTCTACCTGGTGATCGCCACCGCCGCCGGCATGGGCTTGCTGGCAGCGGTCCCCGATCCGCTGCGTCTGGTCCAGGTACTGGGCGCGCTGACCCTCTTTCTGACCCCGATCTACGCTGCCCTGAACCACTACTGCGTGGTGCACCTCCTGGAAGATCGAGACGCGCGTCCCGGCTCCGCCTGGCGGATGCTCTCGATCGCCGGTGTCGTGTTCTTGGTGCTCGCGGCGCTCCTCTTGGCCAGGGTCGTGTTGATGCCGGGGGCCTGATCGATCGTCGCCCCCGCGGAGACTCCGTGATAGCCTCGGCGGGTTCCGCGTTCGCTCATCACGCGGTCTATTTCCTCCAGCGCGGGTCAGGCGCCGCACACCGGGAAAGGGCCGCCACGAGAGGATCTTCGAGTGAACTGGAGGTACCTCGGCGCGGCCCTGTGGCTGTGCGTCGCGGCTCCCGCGTGCCGATACCGGGTCGGCGGCTTCCTGCCCGATCATATTCGCAGCGTTTCGATCCCCAGCGTCACGCTCGAGGAGCTCGAGGTTCCGGCCTCGCTGGATCTCGAGACCGCGCTCACCGATGCGATCCGCGACCGCTTCGTCCGAGACAACTCTCTGACCGTCCTGCCGGGGCGTAGCGGCGACAGCCTCCTCGACATCTCGGTGCTCCGCTTTGGAATCGTCGAATCGGCGCAGGAGCTCGAGATGAGGCTGGGACTGAGCTTCGAGTTCCGCGACATGCTGCGCGACGTCGAGCTGGCGTCGTCGAGCGACCTGGAGCAGGGCGTGGTGTTGCCGGAGGGCGAGGACGACGAGGCAGCCCTCGAGGCGGCGCTGGCCACGTGCGCGGACGAGATCGCCGGCGAGATCGTGGCCTTGACCCTGCGCGGCTGGTGAGGGAGTGCGGGACGACGTGTTGGCTCCCGGCCGCCCGCTTCCTGCGTCGGCACTATTCTTGCATGCCTGATCCGCGAAATCACGTACGGCAGGCATAAAGGTGGCAAGAAGTCCGTAAATGGGGTCATTGTTCCAATATAATGGGCAAAACGCCCTGGCCCGCCGCGCACCGCTCCCGAGCGGCTGGTGCTGGGGGCATGAGGAACCGAAGCGCGTGCCCGAGAACCGAGGAAGAGCAACCAGGCGGCCGATCGGCCGGCGGGAGCGTGGGATCCCCCCCCGCACGCCGCGGCCGCTCGATGTTCTGGTTCTGGTCGCCGCTCCCAAAGGGGGGCCGGCTCCCGCGCCACCTGCCGCCCGCGAAGGTCTCTTCGCCCAGCTGCGCTTCTGCCACGACGCGGCGGCATTCCGCGACCAGCTGGTGGCTGCCGATCAATCCGCCGACGCGATTCTGCTGTGGTTTCCGGACGCCCTCTGGCCGCCCGAAGAGGTGCGCAGGCTGCTTGCCGGCCTGCTCCCGCCCGCCTTCCTCGCCCTGCCGCGACGGCCCGCGGCGCCCGGCTGGAGCGGTGAGGCCAGCCTCCTGATCCACGACGGCACCTTGGACGATGCTTGCGATCAGCTGCTCAGCGCCCTCGGCCGCTCGCCACAGCCCCCCCCGGCGGGGGAGCAGCCGCGGCCGAGCAGCCCCCCGGTGTCGGTGATGCGCGTCGGCGTCGCCCCTGACCTCTCCCCCGCGCGGGCCGAGGAGACCGACGACGCGGAACGCGCGGCGCGGCTCTTGGCGGCGAAGTTCGCGGCTCTGCAGGAGTCGGCGGCGGGTCTGGCGCACGAAATGAACAACCTGGTGGCGCCGATCGCCGGCTATGCGCAGCTGCTCCGGACCTATGCCTCCGACGAGCGGGTGGGTCAGAGACTCGACATCATCGAGAACAGCGCCTTCCGCGCCAGCGAGCTGATCGGCGATCTGCTCGCCTTCACCCGGGCACCGGCGCTGGAACGTGAGCCGGTGCGGCCCGCCGAGTGGCTGGCGGAGCTGGTGACCGACCTGACGCCGAAGGTAGAGGAGTGCGGTGTTCACCTGCTCTCGCACGCCCCTCTCGATCTGCCGGCCGTCGAGATGGACCCGGTGCAGATGCGCAAAGCGCTCGAGCACATCGTGTGGAACGGCGTCTACGCCATGGAGGAGGAGGGCACGGTGGGGACCATCCATCTCGAAGCCCGCTGCGAGCGGCTGAGCGAGGCCGACCATCGACGTTTCGGCTTCGCGGCCCTGGGCGCCCTCGATCCCTCGACCGAGGTGATGGAGGCGGGGGATCGCGTGCTGCGCCTCGAGATCCGCGACGAAGGCCCGGGCATCTCCGACGAGCTCTTGCAGCGTGTGTTTTTCCCCTTCGTGACCACACGCAGTCCGGATCGGGGTCGCGGTCTCGGGCTGGCGATCACCTACGGCATCGTGCGCTCGCACGGCGGAGCGATCGGCATCAGCTCGCCGCCGGCCGGGGGCGCATTGGTCTCGCTGGTGCTGCCGGCCGAGCCGCGCGACGTCGCCTGAGCTTGACGGCCCGGCGCCGGCCACCGTACGCTACTTTTTTTCGCCCAGAGCTCCACCCCGGAGGAAAGCGCATGCTGCGTTTCGGTCTTCTGACACTCACGCTGGCCGTCGCCGCCCTCCCTGCGCTCGCGCAGGAAGCCGACTCGCGCGGGGAGATGACGCTCAACGAGCGCCAAGTCGTCGATCCCTCGAAGAAGGCCTTCAACGAGGGGAACGCCGCCTTCAAGGCCCGCGACTACGCCGGCGCATTGGACGCCTACCACCGGTCGATCGAAGCCAACGACAAGAACGTCAGCGCCTACTTCGGCCTCGGCCTGAGCTACCGCAAACTGCGCAAGCCCAAAGACGCGCTCGCGGCCCTCGATCGGGCCCTGGAGCTCAATCCCGGCCACCTGAAGTCGCTGTCGACGCGCGGCAGCGTGAAGATGGAGCTGCGCGACTATGCCGGCGCGGTCGCCGACTACCAGGCGGTGACCGAGCTGCGCTCCAGCGACGCCAAGGCCTTCTTCCGGCTGGCCCTGGCCCAGGACAAGAAGGGCGATGCGGCGGCAGCGATCGCGGCCTACCAGCAGGCGGTGCAGATCAAACCCGGCTACGCCAAGGCGCACAAGAACCTGGGCCTGCTCTTCGAGAAGCAGGGCGATACCGCCGGAGCAGTGAGCGCTTTTCGCAACGCCTGCGAAAAGAGCCGCAGCGATGCCGCCGCTTGCACCAAATGGGCCGAGAACCTGACCAAGCTGAAGCGCTACAGCGCCGCCGAGAAGGCGGCAGTGAAAGCGTTGGAGCGCAAGCCGGGCGACGCCTTCGCCCTGGTGACCCTGGGCGAGGCCCTGGAAGGTCAGCGCCTCTACGACGCCGCGCTGGAGAAGTACGAGCAGGCCAAGGGCGATCCCACCTGGGGGCCGACGGCGGTCTACAAGATCGAGGCTCTCAAGAAGAAGCAGGGCTGACGCGACGAGACCTCGCCTTCGCCCCAAACCCCGTGCTCGACCGTCGCTGACTTTCGTCTCTGGGCATCAGATATGCCACCCATCGCAGGACCTTCTCCCCGCAGCGTGATCGCGCAGCTGCCGATCTACGAGCCGGGTCGCGACCTGGCGACGGTGGCCCGCCGCACCGGGCGGACCGACATCGTCAAGCTGGCCTCGAACGAGAGCCCCTACGGCGCCTCGCCCCAGGTCCACGAGGCGCTGGCCGCCGCCCTCGACGAGATCCACCGCTATCCCGATCCGAGCGGAACGCGGCTGCGCGAGGCGTTGGCCGAGCGCCACGGAGTCGATTCCGACTGGATCGTGCTGGGCAACGGCTCGGTCGAGCTGATCGAGAACTGCGCCAAGACCTTTCTCGACCCGGGCGACGAAGCGGTGCTGGCGAAGCCCTCGTTTCTGAAGTTCGGCATCGCCACCCGGCTGATGGACGCGGTCCCGGTCGAGATCCCGACCGTCCAGGACCAGGCCGACCTGCCGGCGATGGCCGCCGCGGTGGGCCGGCGCACCAAGATCGTCTACGTCGCCAACCCGGACAATCCCACCGGGCGAATGGTCTCCTCCGAGACGCTGCTGGAGCTGCTCGACGCCCTGCCCGAATCGGTCGTCGTGTTCCTCGACCAGGCCTACTACGAGTACGTCGCCGCCGACTCGCCCTCGCTCAGAACCAGGATCGAGCGGGGAAATCTGCTGGTGTCGAGGACCTTTTCGAAGGCCTATGGACTGGCCGGAATGCGGATCGGCTACGGGATCGCCAGCCCGACGCTGATCGCCCGAATCAGCCGGGTGCGCGAGCACTTCAACACCTCGAGCCTGGCGCAGGTCGCCGCCTTGGCGGCGCTGCGCGACCCCGATCACGTCGCGCTGGCCGTGCGTCGCAACGCCGAAGAGCGCGAGCTCATGGCGAGCGGACTGCAAGTCCGCGGCTTCCGAGTCACCCCTTCGCACACCAACTTCCTGCTGGTCAGGCCGCCGCTCGAGGGCCCGCTGGCGGGCAAGAGCCTCACCGCGACCTTGCTGAACGAAGGCGTCATCGTGCGCCCGCTCGGTTTTTACGATCTGCCGGAGGCGGTGCGGATCTCGGTCGGAACCGCCGGCGAGAACCGCCGCCTCTTCGAAGCGCTGGACCGGATTGCCGGCGCTGCGTGAAAAGCCCTGGCGGACCCCGCGCGTGGGCGTCAGACTCCCACCTTCCCCGAGGCGGTCCGCAGCATCGAAATCCCCAAGGAGTCAACCGTGCCGTACGAGAACATCGTGTTGGAGAAGCGCGAAGGGATCGCCTTTCTCCGTGTCGACCGGCCGAACGCCCTCAACGCCCTCAACGCCGCCACGATCGATGAGATCGATTCCGCCATCGAAGATGTCGCCACGGACGACGAGATCAGCGCCCTGGTCTGGCATGCAAAAGGCAAGGCCTTCATCGCCGGAGCCGACATCAAGGAGCTGGCGACCTTGAGTCCCATCGCCGCGAAGCGCCTGTCCCGCCGTGGTCAATCGATCCTGAATCGGCTCGAGGGGATGGGCAAGCCCTCGGTGGCCGCGATCAACGGATTCGCCCTGGGCGGTGGCTGCGAGGTGGCGCTGGCCTGCACCCTGCGGGTGGCGGGCCGCCGCGCCCGTCTCGGCCTGCCCGAGGTGGGGCTCGGTCTGATTCCGGGCTACGGCGGCACCCAGCGCCTGCCCCGCATCGTCGGCAAGGGGAGGGCGCTGGAGCTGATCCTCACCGGCGACATGGTCGACGCCGAGGAGGCGCATCGAATCGGCCTGGTGAACCGGATCGTCGACGACTCCGAGCTGCTCGATGCCGCATGCGCGCTGGCGACCCGTATGATGAGCAACGCGCCGCTGGCGCTCGAAGCGGCGCTGGAGGCGGTGCACCGGGGACTCGATCTCGCACTCGACGATGGAGCGCTGCTCGAGACCGCCCAGTTCGGGGTCCTGGCGGGCACCGAGGACATGCGCGAGGGCACCGCGGCCTTCATCGAAAAGAGGAAGTCCCAGTTCAAGGGGCGTTGACGGGCCGTGAAGCGACCGGCTCGTTCCGGACCCGGGTGCCGGAGACCCTGAAAGGAAAGATCATGGAAAGCCTGGTCCCTGAGCTGATCTACGACTGGAACGTGGCACCGGGGCCACCCCCGCGCGTGCCGGTGGCGCTCGACGACGAGACCTTCCGCGACGGCCAGCAATCCCCTTCCTGCAAGACCTTCTCGATCGACACCAAGCTGCGCCTGCTGCACCTGATGGACGAGCTGCGCATCGATATCGCCGATCTGGGCCTGCCCGGAGCCGGGCAGAGCGTGCAAGACGACGTTCTCGTGCTGGCCAAGGAGATCGCGTCCGCCAAGCTCTCGATCGCGGCCGACTGCGCGGCCCGAACGGTGATCGCCGACATCGAGCCGGTGGCCCGCATCAGCCAGGCGGCGGGCATCCCGATCGAGGTCTCCACCTTCATCGGCTCAAGTCCGATCCGCATGTTCGCCGAAGGATGGAATCTCGACTTCCTGCTGCGGCGCACCGAGGAAGCGGTCTCGTTCGCGGTGAAAGAGGGCCTCTCGGTGATGTACGTCACCGAGGACACCACCCGGGCCGCGCCGGGCGACGTCGAGGCGCTCTACCGAAGCGCGATCCGCTGCGGCGCCCGCAGGATCTGTGTCTGCGACACCGTGGGACACGCCACGCCGGCCGGCGTTCGGGCGCTGATCGGGCACGTCAAGAAGGTCGTCGCCGATTCGGGCGAGGAGGTGGCGATCGACTGGCACGGCCACCGGGATCGCGGGCTGGCGCTGCCGAACTCCCTGGCCGCGCTCGAGGCCGGCGCCGATCGCCTGCACGGCACCGCCCTGGGGATCGGCGAGCGGGCTGGCAACACCGAGATGGATCTCTTGCTGGTCAACCTGCGCCTGCTCGGCTACATCGATCGAGACCTGAGGGCGCTCGCGGAGTACTGCGAGCTGGTCGCCGAGGCCTCCGGGATGCCGCTGCCGAGCAACTACCCGGTGGCCGGGGAGGACTCGTTCCGCACCGGCACCGGGGTACATGCCGCGGCGATCATCAAGGCGCAGAACAAGGGTGATGTCGACCTGGCCGACCGGGTCTACAGCGGGGTTCCGGCACACTGGTTCGGCCGCAGCCAGGTGATCGAAGTGGGGCCGATGAGCGGCGAATCGAACGTAGCCTACTGGTTGAAGAAACGCGGCTACGAGGTGACTCCGGAGCGGGTTGCGCGGGTCTTCGAGGCCGCCAAGCGCTCCAGCGCCAACCTCAACGACGAAGAGATCCGCGCCATGGTGGAAGACACCCTGGCGGAAAGCTGAAGTTTCGCGCCGGCGGTGGCGGCCGGCGTCCCAAGGCAACTTGCGCAAGGAGAGTAGACGTGGCGGAGTACCGAATCGCGGTGCTGGGCGGTGACGGCATCGGCCCGGAGGTCACCCGAGAAGGCTTGCGGTGTCTGAAATTGCTGGCGGAGATCGGCGGTTTCGCGCTGCGCGCCGAGGAGATGCCCTACGGCTCGGAGCACTACCTGGCGACCGGTGAGTTCCTGCCGGACCCGGTGTTCGAGTCGTTCAAGACCGATTTCGACGCCATCTACCTCGGCGCCATCGGCGACCCGCGGGTGGAAGCGGGGCTGGTGGAGCGACAGATCATCGCCCGCATCCGCTTCGACCTGGATCTCTTCGTCAACTACCGGCCGGTCACGCTCTATGCCGAGCATCTCTGCCCCCTCAAGGACCGCGGTCCCGAAGACATCGACATGGTGGTGATCCGGGAGAACACCGAGGACGCCTACACCGGGCTCGGGGGGATCTTCAAGAAGGGCACGCCCGACGAGGTCGCCATCGCCGAGATGATCTACACCCGCAAGGGGGTGGAACGGGTGGTTCGCTACGCCTTCGAGATCGCGCGCAAGACTCCGCGCTTCAAACGCCTCACCCTGGTCGACAAGGCCAACGCGATCCGTGCCCAGGATATCTGGACCCGGACTTTCGCCGAGGTGGCCGAGGAGTTTCCCGAGATCGAGACCGACCACGCCTACGTCGATGCGGCCTGCATGTGGATGCTCAAGAACCCCGACGCCTTCGACGTGATGGTGGTGCCCAACCTCTTCGGCGACATCGTCACCGACCTCGGCGCCATGATCCAGGGCGGCATGGGAATCGCCGCATCGGGCAATCTCCATCCGGGACGGGTGTCGATGTTCGAGCCGATTCACGGCTCGGCACCGAAGTACAAGGACCAGAACCGCGCCAATCCGCTGGCGGCGATCGCGGCGGGCACTCTGCTCTTGGAGCATCTCGGGGAGACCGACGCGGCGCAGCGCTGCGAGCGAGCGATCCGTCGCGTGCTCGCCGAGCGCCGGCTGCCCTCGCTGGACGCCCGCAGCGGCTTCGGCACCGACCGCATCGGGGAATTGGTGCTAGACGCGATCCGTGAGGATGCGTCGTGACGAAATGTGGCTTGAGGCGCGCGCGGGTGGGGTTAGAGTGTCGGGCGAAACCAGAGACCGCCGACTCCTCCATGGGGCTACGGGTGGAGGAGCGGCTGGCGAACGAGCCTGATAACCCCGGCGCGGCAACGCCTCGAACCTCAGACCCAACAGAGGATGGGCGATGGGAAAAGCCCTGGAACATAGAGCGGTGGTCGCCACCGCCTTGCAGTTTCAGCCCGTAACCACGCGTGACCGCGGCCCCCGCGGCGAGATCACCGGCCTCAGCCTCACCTCCCGCCTGTGGATCAAGCGCTTCTTCGACCTGGGCGTGGCTCTCGGCGTGGTGGCGCTCTGTCTCCCCGCCCTGCTGATCCTGTCGCTCTTGGTGGCGCTCAGCTCACGCGGGCCGGTCTTCTTCCGCCAGGTCCGGGTCGGACAGGATCGAAGGACGGCCGCTCCGGAGCACCGCAACGGCTCCGAGCGCCGCAAGGAGGGCCTCGGCGGCCGTCCCTTCCAGATCTACAAGTTCCGCACCATGTACGTCGATGCGCCGGCCTACGCCGCCACGCCCACCGACGCGCGGGACCCGCGGATCGTGCCCTTCGGCCGCTTCCTGCGGCGCACCTGTCTGGACGAGCTGCCGCAGCTTCTCAACGTGATCAAGGGCGACATGAGCCTGGTCGGACCACGTCCCGAGATGCCCTTCATCGTGGCCAACTACGATCGGATCCAGCGCCGCAGGCTGAAGGTCAAGCCCGGCATCACCGGGCCGTGGCAGATCAAGTGCGGGCGTGACGACGGCATGCACGACGTGGTCGGATGGGATCTCGACTACGTGATGAACTGGTCGCTGCGCAAAGACCTGATGCTGCTGGTCGAGACCTTCCTCTTCGCGATCCGCCGTCGCAACGTGTGAGGGCCCCTCGCGGGCACGCATGGCGCTATAGTCCGCCTCTTGGGATGCGTGGTGGCGGCCCGGGCGGAGCCTCCGCCCACGGACTGTGCGCATGCTCCTGCAACCCTGGATCCCCCTCTTGTTCGCGACCATGGGCGCCGGTGCCCGATCGGAGGGGTTCGGCGGGCCGCACTCGGCGCCGCTGAACGGAGAGTGGGCAGCGCTCGGCAATGCGGCCACACTCGGCATCGGCGAGCCCTCCTGGGCCGCCTTCGTCGACATGGGCAGCGATGAGCTGCGCCGCTACGTGGTGGTACAGGGCAACACACACGCCCGTGGCCCCGCCGCCCTGGTGGTCGAAGAGGGCGCGGGGGCGGAGAGCTGGGAGCTGGCTTTCGTGCTGCCCGACCTGCCCGGCCTCGCCTACGGATTCGATCTGACCTATTTCGGGGGCGAGATCGATCGTTTTTCCTACGATCTGAACGCCGCCGCGGCCTTCGATCAGGGCCTGGCGGTCGGCGCGACGGTTCGCGACGTGGCCCAGAACGGTCCCGGTGGCAGGAGCATCGGCGCCGGGGCGGTCTACCGCAACGCGGCCGGCGGCCTGATCCTGATCGAGGCCGACGCGATCGAGGGCTGGAGCGCGGAGCTGATCCGCGCCGGCCTGGCGGTGGCGGAGGGTGGATTCGAGTACCGCGGGGGAGTGGCCTGGCACGAGAGCGGGCACGACTGGACGCTCGGGATCGGCACCACGCCGCGCTATTCCTGGATCCTCGACTACGCGTGGACCCACCCGGCGCGCGGCCCGAGCCGGCATCGCTTCGGCGTCGGGCTGCGATTTCGATGAGATGGAGCAGATGACCAGAGCGAAGAACCCCAGAAAGGGCTCCCGAGGCGGCTCCCGCGCGATTCACGCCGCGGAGCTCGGGCGCTGGCTGGAGAAAGCCCCAGCACCGCGTTTCGCGCTGGTGATCGGCGACGAGGGGGTGCTGCGCGATCGCGCCGTGGCGGAGCTGATCGAGCGCTACGTCGATCCCGGCCTGGCCGACTTCAACGTCGACCGCTTCGCGGGCGATTCGATCGACTTCGACCGGGTGCTGGCGGCGAGCGCGACGCTGCCGATGATGGCCGAGCGGCGCCTGGTGTTGGTGCGCAATTTCCAGGCGCTGCACCACAGCCGGCGGCGGTCGCTCCTGAAAGGGCTCGCCAATGCCGCGCCCAGCACGCTGGTCGTCCTGGAGTCGGTGGCGCTGACCGACAAGGAGAGCGAGCTGGCGCGGGCTTTGCCGTCCCTGCTCACCGTCACCGCGAAGCGGCCCCAGATCAACGACGCGCTGCGGGCGGTCGACAGCGAGGCGACACGGCACGGTCGAGAGATCTCCGCTGGCGCCGCGGAGGCGCTCCTGGCGGCGCGCGGCAACGATCTGACCGCGCTGACGCTGGAGGTGGAGAAGCTGGCGCTCTATGTCGGAGAGCGGGCGCGGATCGAGGAGAGCGACGTGCTGCAGGTGGTACCGGTGGCGCGCGGCCCGACGATCTTCGACCTGGCCGATACCCTGGCCCTGGCCCAACTCGACCGGGCGCTGATGATCCTCGACCGCCTCTTCGCCGCGGGCGAGGAGGCGCCGGCGGTGGTGGCGGTCGCCGCGCGCCACTTCGTGATCCTCTGGAGGGCGCTCGACCTGAGCTCGGCCGATCGCCGGAGCGCCGCCTCGATTCTCAAGGTGCCCTCTTTCTTCGTCGACCGCTATCTGCGCCAGGCGCAGAGCTTCGACCACGGTCGGCTGCACCGCATCATGCGCGAGCTGCTGGCGGCCGATCTCGAGCTGAAGAGCGCCGGCGGCGGCATCCAGGCCCGCCGCTCGCGCGTCCGCGAGCTGGTGATGCGGATCTGCGGGAGTGCTGGGAGGCGCCCGGAGCGGCGCCGCGCCGGCGGGAGGGCCTGATGGCGACCGTGGCCTTCGCGACCCTCGGTTGCAAGCTCAACACCGCCGAGAGCCACGCCCTGAGCGAGGTCTTCGCGGCGCACGCCTACGACGTGGTGCCCTTCGAGTCGCCGGCCGACGTGTTCGTGGTCAACAGCTGCACTGTGACCGCCCGCTCCGACCACAAGTCGCGCCAGCTCTTGCGGCGGATCCTGCGCCGCGCTCCGGGCGCCCGAGTGGTGGTGACCGGTTGCTACGCCGAGCGTGACGCCCGCGCCCTGGCCGCGATCCCGGGAGTGCACCTGGTGGTCGGCAACGGCGCCAAGCTATCGATTCCCCGGCTGCTGGAGGTCGAGCCGGCGGGCGCCGTGGTTCTCGACGCGGCGGGCGCAGAGCAAGGGGGCTTCGCCGAGGCGCCGCTCAGCGGCTTCGGCAGCTACAACCGCGCCTTTCTGAAGATCCAGGACGGCTGCGACTACCACTGCGCCTTCTGCATCGTGACCGCGGTGCGCGGTGCGAGCCGTTCGTTGCCCGCGGCCACCGCGCTGGAGCACGCCCGCTCGCTGGCCGCGGCGGGTTTCCGCGAGATCTGCCTGACCGGCGTCGATCCGGGGGCCTGGGGCCGCGACCTGCCGGGGCGCCCGACCCTGGGGCGGCTGATCGAGGAGCTGGTGGCCCTGGAGGGTCTGGAGCGAATCCGCCTGAGCTCGGTCGGCGCCCAGGACTACGACGACCACCTGATCGATCTGGTCGGCGCCCATCCGAAGCTGGCGCGCCACGTCCACATCCCGCTGCAGAGCGGCAGCGACTCGCTGCTGAAGCGGATGCGCAGGGGCGCGCGGCGCGCCGAGATCGACCGGCTGGTCGAGCGCCTGCTGGCGATCGATGCCTCGCTGCGCTTCGGAGGCGATTTCATGGTCGGCTTCCCGGGCGAGGATGCCGCCGACTTCGAAGCCACCCGCGCTCTGTTGGAAGACGGACCCTGGAGCTATGGCCACGTCTTCCCTTTCTCGCCGCGTCCCGGCACCGCGGCGGCCTCCATGGCCGACCAGGTCCCCGACCGAGAACGCCATCGGCGCGCCAAGATCCTGCGCATCATCGCAGCCGCCAAAGACCTCGCCTACCGCAAGACGCTGGTGGGCACGCGGGCTTCGGTGCTGATCGAGAACCTCGAGGAGCCCCGCAGGGGGTATGCTCAAGGGCTTTCGTCCCACTATGTGCGGGTCTCCTTTCCTCGGATGCAGACCCGCGCCGGAGAGATCGCCGAGATCGACATCACCGCCGCCGACGCCTCGCGCACCCTCGGAAGCCTGGTGGCGTAGCGCACCCGGAGTCACGAGATGGACAACTTCCTGGAGATCCTGACCAAGCCCGACAACATCCCGATCGTCGGCATGCTCTTCGTGCTGGGCTTCGCCACTTGGTGGGGGCTCAGCCAGGCGCTGGCCAACGACCGCCACCTGGAGCGCGGAGAAGAGCAGAAGATCATCGACGACATGCTGCGCTGAGGCGCTCGTGGCGCTTTTCCTCCTGGTGGTCGCAGCGATTACGATCGGCTTCGCCGCCATCGCCCTGGCGCGCGGCGGGGCCCGGGCGGCATCGTCGGAGCGCGACCGCGCGCTGCTCTCAAAGGGCGACGAAATCGACCGGCGCCTGGCGGACATGGAGATCGAGCGCCTGCAAGAAATCGTGCTGCGCCTGCTCGACAAGATCGGGCTCGAGATCGTCGAGCTGGAAGCGGTCGATGAGCAGACACTCGACGTGCTGGCGCGCGATCCACGTCCCCTGCTCGCGGGCGACTATCTGGTGCAATGCACCGCGCTCGGGGACGGCGCCGTGGACGGCCCCCAGGTGGTGGCGCTCGCCGATGCGCTACGCGCCGCGGGAGCCAACAAGGGGATCCTGGTGACCACCGGCTTCTTCAGCGACGACGCGCTCCGAAGCGCGCAAGATCACCCGCTCGAGCTGGTCGGCCGGCGCCGCCTGCGGGAGCTGCTCTTCGAGCAGCAGCTCCTGGTGCTGGTCGAGCTCGACTGACCCCACAACTCAACTCCGTGCAGAAAGAGATCCGTGAGAAAGCTCACCAGAACCAAAACCAGCGATCGGAACCCGCGTGCAGTCCCCTGGGCCGGGCCGGCCCGCGTCTGCGCGCTCTGCGCATGGCTCATGAGCGGCTGCGGCGCTGACGACCGTGGCATCGAGACTCGTCGCGTGCCCCAGCCGCCGGCGGCCGAGACGGCGCTCACTCCCCCCGCGGAGGGCCACTCCGGCGGTTTGAGCTGGTCGCGTCCCGAGAGCTGGGAATCGAAGCCGCCCTCCGCGATGCGCCTGGCCAGCTTCGGCATGGCGCTCGAGGGCGGAGGCCAGGGTGACTGCTCGATCGTGGTGCTGGGCGGCGACGGCGGTGGGCTGGAGCCGAACGTCAACCGCTGGCGCGGCCAGATCGGCCTGCCGCCGCTCACTGGCGATGAGCTGGAGCAGAGCGTGCGTTGGCTCGAAGGCAAGCTCGGCCGGCTCGACTACCTGCGCCTGGTGAACCCCGACAGCCCGGAGACAGCCTTCCTGGTGGCCGTCGCGTCCCTGCCCGAGGCCACCGCCTACATCAAGCTCATCGCACCGGCCGATCAGCTCGACCTCCTCGAAACCGACTTCGTGGCGCTCTGCACCTCGCTCGGAGTCGATTCCTAACCGATCATCGTCTCTTCTCTTCAGGAGGACTCGCCCCGTGCGCTCGATCCGCATCGTCCAACTGCTCGCCCATACCAAGCTCTTCGTCTTCAGCATCCTCTGGTTGATCGTCCTGGTGGTGGCCGGCACCCTGGCTCAGCCTTCGATCGGGCTCTATCTCGCGCAGCAGAAGTACTTCGCATCGTGGATCTTCTGGAGCGGACCGCTGCCGCTGCCGGGCGGCCGCCTGACGATGGCGGTGGTGTTCGTGAATGCGCTGATGTTCGTGATCACGCGCATCGAGCTGCGCCCTCGCAAGCTCGGCATCCTGATCACCCACGCCGGCGCGCTGCTGCTGCTCTTCGGCGGACTGATCACCGCCTACTTCAGCGAGGAAGGCTCGCTGGTGATCCCGGAGGGGCAGGTCGGCGACTATGTTTCCGACTACCACCAACAGGAGCTGGCGATCACAGATCGCAGCGAGCCGGAGCTCGCTACCGTGACCACCTTCGCATCGGGTTGGCTGCGACCGGGAAGCGTGCTCCGGCATCCGCAAGTGCCTGCGACGATCGAGGTCCTGGACTGGTTCGATCACTGTGAGATCGTGCGGCGCGAGGCCGCGGCGGAGGGCGACGAGCGGGGGCTGCTCGCGGAGTTCGATCTGCTGCGCCGTCCTTTGACTCCCGAGTTCTCGCGCAATCGGCGCGCGGCGCTGGTGCGGCTCTCGGGCGCCGATCCCGAGAGCAACGGGCGTTACGCCCTGCTGGAGGACCTGACGGAGAACGAGTCCTTCGAGGCCGGCGGCAAGCCCTTCGAGCTCGCTCTACGCGCGCGCCGCCGCTACCTCCCCTTCCAGCTCGAGCTGCTCGATTTCGAGAAACAAGTTCACCCCGGCACCTCGATGGCACGCAGCTACAAGTCAGTGGTCAACTTGCTGGAAGGGGAGACCTCCAGGCGGGTGGTGATCCAGATGAACGAGCCCCTGCGCCACCGTGGATACACCTTTTTTCAATCGTCGTTCATGCAAAACGAATGGGGTGATACCACCGTTCTGGCGGTGGTGAAGAACCACGGTCGACTCTTCCCCTACATCTCCAGTCTGATCATGTGTATCGGGCTTCTGGTGCACCTCTTGATCCAGGTACCGCGCTTGGTGCGCGCGCGCCAAACAGGAGTCACGACATGAGCGCACGCATCCGAATCGCGGTTGCTTGGGGATTCGCGGTGGTCGTCGCAAGCGTCGCGATCGCCGCCCACCCGGCGACCGAGCTGGCGCAGCTGCCACTCCAGGAGGGCGGCAGAATCAAGCCGCTCGACACCTTTGCCCGCACCCACCTGCTGGCATTCAACGGCAAGCAATCGCTGGAAGAGCTGGATGCGATCACCTGGCTCATGGAGCTGGTCTGCGATCAGCACGCCGCCCACGAGCGACAGGTTTTCGATATTCGCAACCCCGAGGTCGCCGACGCCCTGGGGCTCGAGCGCCGCGAACACCATCGCTACAGTTTCCAGGAGCTCTTCCCGAAGCTGCGCGAGCAGTCCGACGATCTGGCCAAGCTACACCGGCGCGATCCGCAAGAGCGAACGCTGGTGGAGAACCAGCTCGTGGAGCTTTACCTCAACACCTTGCGCTTTCACGAGCTGAGCCGCGTGTTCAGCTGTCTCAGGCCGCAGATCGAGGTGCCACCCGGACCGGTCGCGGGCAGCCTCGGCCTGACCGTGGGCAGCCAGGTGAGCTACTTCGATCTGAGTGCACACAACGACCAGCTGCGGGCGCTGATCGCCGGCATGCAAGCCCATGGCGAGGGGGACGAGGGGTCGGCGAGGGAAGGGCTGGTCCAACTGGCGCACCAGGTGAATCAGCTCCTGGCCGACCAGGACGCGACCGCCCTGGCGGTGATTCCGCCGCCGCCGGGCAGCTCGCAGGAGCTGTGGGCATCACCCTGGGAGCTGATGGGCGATCGCGGATCGCTCGCCCCCTCACAGATCGCGGCGCTGGAGGCCTGGCAGGGGCTGCTGGCGGCCTACGCCGCTTCCAGCGGTGCAATCGAGGAGCGGGTGGCGCAGGCCCGAGCGGCGGTCGCGAGTGCGCATCCGCACGACTTCGACCCGGGGCGGCTGAGCATCGAAGTCGGATACAACCGGGCACAGCTCTACTACAAGAGCATCGCCCTCTACATCGCCGCCTTTCTCTTGATCATCACCAGCTGGCTCTTCAAGCCGGGCATCACCCAGAAGCTGGCCTTCGGCGCCCTGGCGCTCGGTCTGATTCCACACCTGATCGGCATGGGCCTGCGCATGCACATCATGGGGCGGCCGCCGGTCTCGACACTCTACGAGTCGATCCTCTTCGTGGGGTTGATCGCGGTGCTCACGTCGGTGGTGGTGGAGGGGATCCAACGCACCGGTGTCGCGACCTTCGTCGGCTCGCTGTCCGGCGCGGCCCTGCACTTCCTCGGCTTCAGCTACGCCGCCGACGGCGACACCATGGGCATGCTGGTGGCGGTGCTCAACTCCAACTTCTGGCTCGCGACCCACGTGGTGACGATCACCATCGGCTACGGCGCATCGCTGGTGGCCGGAATCGTCGGCCACTACTACCTCGTCTACCACATTCTGAAGCCGGAGGATGGCCCGCGCCTGAGCACGATCAACGGCAACATGGTCGGGCTCACGCTGGTGGCCCTCTTCTTCACCCTCTTCGGAACGATTCTGGGTGGGATCTGGGCCGACCAGTCGTGGGGACGGTTCTGGGGTTGGGATCCGAAGGAGAACGGCGCTCTGCTGATCGTGCTCTGGCAGGTGGCGCTGCTCCACGGTCGCCTCTCGGGCCAGTTCAAGCCGCTCGGCATGGCCGCCGGCCTGGTGCTCAACAACATCATCGTGATCCTGGCCTGGTTCGGGGTGAATCTCTTGAGCGTGGGACTGCACACCTACGGGAACACCGGCAATGTGGCGATCAACGTGGCGACTTTTTGTGCGCTAGAGGTGGCGTTCGGAGTGATCGCCTACTCGCTGGCGAGGATGCGCGCGCGACCCCTGGCTCCCTCGGGGGGGTAGGAGCCCCGCGCACCGCCAATTGCGGCGCAAGCCCCCGACAATCCATGGTATAGTGAAGACTTGTCCACTTTGTGCATCGGCCCCCGCAGGGTCGGTCAACGGTTCCTCGGGGTCCCCAAGTCCCCTTTCGTTCATACTCCTGGAGCTTCATAACTATGCGCAACTTCATGACTTGTCTTGCCGCCTGCGCGATGGTGGCGGGCACCGCCGGCGCCGACCTGGTGATCACCGAGATTATGCAAAACCCCAGCGCGGTGAGCGATGGGGATGGTGAGTACTTCGAGGTCTACAACAGCGGCGGAGCGGCCGTGAACATGAACGGCTACACGATCGTCGACAACGATTTCGACGACTTCGTGGTCGCGGGTGATCTCTTTGTGCCGGCCGACGACTACGTGGTCTTCGGCAAGAGCGACGTCGACTCGACCAACGGCGGCGTGCCGGTCGACTACGTCTTCGGCTCCTCCATGACTCTGGCCAACGGCGGCGACGAGGTCGTGATTCTCGATGCCGACAGCCTCGAAGTCGACCGCGTGGAGTGGGACGGCGGACCGCTCTTCCCGGATCCGAACGGCGCGTCGATGAACCTCGGCTGCTACCTGGCCGACAACAACGACGGATCGAACTGGTTCGAGGCGACCCTCGAGACTTACGGCGACGGCGACTTCGGTACTCCGGGCGCCGACAACGAAGAGGTCATCGTGGTGACCGTGACCGGCGCCCCCGACTCGGTGGCGGTCGGCGGCTCGGCCGATTTCGACGTGACCCTCAGCAACCTGACCTGCGGCGTGCTGACCTACGACGCGTGGATCCACGCCACCGGCGCCACGATCGATCAGACCGTGAAGACACAGCCGAACGTGACCCTGCCGGGGATGTTCGAGATCACGACTCCGATCAGCCTGCCGGTTCCCGGCGTGACTCCGGTCGGTGACTACGACGTTTCGGTGAACGTCGGCAACCTGCCGGACGACGCGCTCTGGTGGGACGACTTCACCGCCACCGTCTACTAAGAGTTATCGCGGACGCTTTGCGCCGCGATAACTGGGGCGATTGCAGCAGTCGAAGGGCCCTCTGGCGAGGGCCCTTCGCAGCTGAATCGCCCCGTTGTATTTTTGGGGCGCTTGCGGCGTGTAGGGGGTCCTGCTCTTCGTTGGCCTCGCGCCTTTGGCGCTCGGGGTTGGGCTGTGGCGTTTCGCCGTCTTCTTGCCTCGCCCCTCACGTAGTAGCATCAGCCGCTCCGCAACCCCCGCTCCCTTCTCGACCGCGAGAGACCTTGATCACACCGAGCTTCGACGGCTTCGCCGCGCGCGCCCGTCGCCACCGCCACGTGGCGCTTTGGAGCGTGTCGCCGGCCGACCTGGAGACTCCGGTCTCCACCTATCTGAAGCTCGCGCAGCAGGGCGCTTGCTTTCTGCTGGAGAGCGTCGAGGGCTCGGAGATCATCGGGCGCTACTCCTTCATCGGCGTCGATACTTTCGAGCGCGTGGCGTTGCGCGGCGGCACGGTCGAGATCGATGGTCCGGAGCCGCAGCGCCGCGCCTTGCGCGCCGGCGAGAGCGGACTCGACGCGATTCGGATGCGCCTGGAGCGGCTCGATGTCTGCCCGGAGGAGGATCTGCCCGGCTTCTTCGGCGGGGCGGTGGGCTATTTCGGTTACGACCTGGTGCGTCAGTTCGAGCACCTGCCCGATCGCCCCCCCGACGCACTGGGAGTGCCAGATGCGCTGGTCTTTCTCGTCCGCACCGTGGTGATCTTCGATCATTTCCGCCGCAGCTGCACCTTGGTCACGATCGCCGACGCGCACGACGATGCGCGTCTTGCCTACGAATCGGCCCGAACCCGGCTCGAGGAGCTGCGCGCGACACTGCGCCAGGCGCTGCCGGCGACCGCCAGCGAGATCCCGCCGACCGCATTGGGCGCACCGCTCAGCTCGCTGGAGAGCGCGGAGTTCGCCGCGCGAGTGCGGCGCATCCAGGAGTACATCCGCGCCGGCGACACCTTTCAGGTGGTGCTCTCGCGCCGTGTGTCGGTGACGACAGCCCTCGATCCCTTCCTCCTCTACCGAGCCTTCCGCATTCTCTCGCCCTCGCCTTACCTCTTCTTCCTGCGCTTCGACGAGCTGCAGCTGGTCGGCGCATCGCCCGAGATGCTGGTAAAGCTCGACGAGGGCGTCTGCATGACGCGACCGATCGCCGGCACGCGGCCGCGCGGCGAAAACCAGGCCGCCGATCGCCAGCTCGCTCGCGAGCTGCTCGCCGATCCCAAAGAGCGGGCCGAGCACGTGATGCTGGTCGATCTGGGGCGCAACGATCTGGGGCGGGTGTCGCGCTACGGCAGCGTGCGGGTGACACGCATGATGGAGGTCGAGCGTTTCTCGCACGTGATGCACATCGTTTCCGACGTGCGCGGGCGGACCGAGAGCGGGATCGGCGCCTTCGAGGTGCTGCGCGCCGCGTTCCCGGCCGGAACGGTGAGCGGTTCGCCGAAGGTGCGGGCGATGGAGATCATCGACGAGCTGGAGCCGAGCGCACGCGGGCCCTACGCCGGAGCGGTCGGCTACATCTCCTACCACGGCGCCCTGGACACCTGCATCGCCATCCGCACCGCGGTGGTGGCCGGCGGAGTGGTCCACCTGCAGGCCGGGGCGGGGGTGGTGGCCGATTCGGTGCCGGACGCCGAGTATCGAGAGACCGAGGCCAAGCTGAGCGCGGCGCTGCGGGCTCTGGAGCTGGCGGCGGCGGGGCTCGAGGGGCCGGCGGCCGCGGGCGGCGGAGGTTGAGCGGATGGTGCTGGTCATCGACAACTACGACAGCTTCACCTACAACCTGGTGCAGCTCATCGGCGCGCTGGGGATGCGCGTGAAGGTGGCGCGCAACGATGCGATCACGGTCGCCGAGGCGAACGCGCTGCGTCCCAGCCACCTGATCATCTCACCGGGGCCGGGGCGGCCGCCGGGCGCCGGGGTGTCGATGGCGATGATCGAGGCCTTCGCCGAGTCCACGCCGATCCTCGGGGTGTGCCTGGGGCACCAGGCGATCGGCGAGGTCTATGGCGGGCGCGTGGTGGCGGCGCCGAAGCTGATGCACGGCAAGGTGTCGCCGGTGTTTCACGACGGCCGCGGCTCGTTCGAGGGACTGGGAAACCCCTTCATCGCCACCCGCTACCACAGCCTGGTGCTCGATGAAGGGAGCCTGCCCGATCGGCTGGAGGTCTCGGCCTGGACCGAAGAGGGCGTGGTGATGGGGTTGCGCGTGCAGGGTACGCGGGTCGAAGGGGTGCAGTTCCACCCCGAGTCGATCCTCACCACCGAAGGCCGCATCCTGGTCGACAACTTCTTGCGCGGAGGCGGAGAATGATCGGTACCGCGATCGCCAGGTTGCTGGAGCGCCGGGATCTGAGCGTCGCAGAGAGCCACGGCGCGCTCTCCGAGATCATGGAGGGGCGGGCGACCGACGCGCAGATCGGGGCTTTTCTGGCGGCGCTCAGGATGAAGGGCGAGACGGTCGACGAGATCGTGGGAGCGGCGCGGGCGATGCGCGAGCGCGTGGTGCCGGTGCAGGTGGCCAGCACGCCCTTGCTCGATACCTGCGGCACCGGCGGCGACGGCGCCGGCACCTTCAACATCTCGACCACGGTGGCCTTCGTGGCGGCGGCGGCCGGGGCACGGGTGGCCAAGCACGGCAACCGCTCGATCTCGTCGCGCTGCGGCAGCGCCGATGTGCTGGAGGCGCTCGGGGTGCGGGTCGATCTGCGGCCGGAGCAGATCGCGGCGGCGATCGAAGAAGTGGGAATCGGCTTCATCTTCGCGCCGGCGCACCACCCGGCGATGAAGCACGCCATGGGGCCGCGCCGTGAGCTCGGGGTGCGAACGATCTTCAATCTGCTGGGGCCGCTCACCAACCCTGCCGGGGCCACGCGCCAGATCATGGGGGTGTTCGACGCCGATCTGGTGGAGCCTCTGGCGCGGGTGCTGCGAGACCTGGGGGCGGAGCGGGCGCTGGTGGTGAGCGGGGCCGGCGGACTCGACGAGGCGGGGTTGAGTGGGGCGAATCGGGTGGCGCTGGTCGAGCAGGGCGCGCTGCGGAGCATCGAGATCGGGGCGGCGGAGCTGGGCCTGGACGAGGCGCCGCCGGAAGCGCTGCGGGGGGGTGATGCGGAGCGCAACGCGACGATTCTGCGCGCGGTGCTGAGCGGTGAACCGGGGGCGGCGCGCGAGGTGGTGCTGCTCAATGGGGGGTTGGCGTTGGTGGCCGCGGGCCTGGTGGATGACGCGGCCGAGGGAGTGCGCGGCGCGGCGCGGGCAATCGACTCCGGCGAGGCGCTGGCGGTGCTGGAACGTTACGTCGAGTACTGCGGGCGGGCGGCGTGAACGCGACGATCCTGGAGGAGATCTGCGCCCGGGCACGGACCGATGCCCGGGCGGCGCGGCGGCGGGTGGCGCTGGAGGAGCTTCGCGAGGAGCTCCCTGCACCGGCGCCGGACTTCCTCGCTGCGCTGCGCGCAAAGCCGGGAGTGGCCCTGATCGCCGAGTGCAAGAGACGCTCCCCTTCGGCGGGAGTGCTGCGCGAGCCCTACGATCCGGTCGAGCTGGCGCGCAGCTACTCCGCGGGCGGCGCGGCGGCGCTGAGCTGCCTGAGCAACCAGCCCTACTTCGGCGGCTCGCTGGCACACCTCGAGGCGGTGGCGCGGGCGGTCGATCTGCCGGTGCTCTGCAAGGAGTTCGTGGTCGACGAGTACCAGATCTGGCAGGCGCGCGCGGCGGGTGCGGCGGCGCTTCTGCTGATCGCCGCGGCGCTGCCGGGCGCTGCGCTGGAGACGCTGATCGAAGCGTGCGGCGAGGCGCGGCTCGAGACCCTGGTGGAGGTCCACACGGGCGACGAAATGACGCGCGCTGCGGATGCCGGAGCGCGCGTCATCGGCATCAACAACCGCGACCTGAGCGACTTCAGCGTTGATCGGCGGCGCGCGCTTCGCCTGGCCGAGCAGCGGCCGGGGGGGGTCTGGCTGGTGGCCGAGAGCGGAGTCGAGTCGCCGCGGGCGGTCGGGGAGTTGGCCGAGGCCGGATTCGATGCCGTGCTGGTCGGCACCGCATTGGTGCGCGAAGACGATCCCCGCGAACTGGCGCGGCGCCTGGTCGCGGCGGGGGAAGGGCGATGAAACGCGCGCGCCTCAAGTTCTGCGGCATCACCAATGCCGGCGATGCTCAGGCCGCCGTGGCGCTCGGTGCCGACGCCCTCGGTTTCGTGCTGGCGGGCGGGCCGCGGGCCGTGACTCCGGAGCGCGTGGCGTCGATCTGCGCCGCACTGCCGCCCTTCGTGGTGCGGGTCGGGGTATTCGTGGACCAGGAGCTGGATGAGGTGGAAGGGCTGCTGCAAAGCTGTCATCTCGACCGGGCGCAGCTCCATGGCGAGGAGGATCCGGCCTTCGTGCGGGCGCTGGAAGGCAGGGCCTACAAGGCCTTTCGAGTGCGCGAGGGGGAGGATCCGAGCACCGAGATCGCCCGCTACCCCGAGGGGGCGGTGCTGCTCGACGCCTGGCATCCCCGGCGCCCCGGCGGGACCGGAAGACGCTGCGACTGGTCGGTCGCGCGCCGCGTCGCCGAGCAGCGGCCGGTGATCCTGGCCGGTGGGTTGGAGGCCGGCAATATCGGCGCCGCGCTGGCCGAGGTGCGCCCCTGGGCGGTCGATGTGTCGAGCGGAGTGGAGCGGGCACCGGGGCTCAAGGAGCGCGAGAAGATGTGGAGGTTCGCGCATGCGCTGGCCGGATGAGCGGGGCTGGTTCGGAGAGTTCGGCGGGCGCTTTGTGCCCGAAACGCTGGTGCCGGCCTGCGAAGAGCTGGAGCGGGAGTGGCGGCGCTCGGCCGGCGATGCCGACTTCCAGGCCGAGCTCTCGACCTGCCTGCGCGAGTACGTCGGGCGCCCGACGCCGCTGACGCCGGCGCGGCGCCTGGGGGACGCGCTGGGCGGCCGGGCGCTCTACTTGAAGCGCGAGGACCTGAATCACACCGGCTCGCACAAGATCAACAACACCGTCGGCCAGGCGCTGCTGGCGCGGCGCATGGGCAAGAAGCGGATCATCGCCGAGACCGGCGCCGGGCAGCACGGGGTCGCCACCGCCACGGTCTGTGCGCTGCTGGGGCTGGAGTGCGTGGTCTACATGGGCCAGGAGGACGCCCGCCGCCAGGCGCTGAATCTCTTTCGCATGCGCCTCCTGGGGGCGAGAGTGGTGGCGGTCGAATCGGGAACCCGCACCCTGAAGGACGCCACCAGCGAGGCGATTCGCGACTGGGTGACCAACGTCGAGAGCACCCACTACATCATCGGTTCGGTGGTGGGACCGCACCCCTATCCGGCCATGGTGCGCGACTTCCAGCGCGTCATCGGCGTCGAGACGCGGCGTCAAATCCTCGCGGCCGAGGGCGCGCTGCCGGCACTGGTGGCGGCCTGCGTGGGCGGCGGATCGAACGCGATCGGCATCTTCTCCGCGTTCGTCGATGACGCGAAAACGCGCCTGGTCGGGGTCGAGGCGGCCGGGGAAGGGCTCGATACGACGCGTCATGCGGCGTCGATCGGCCGCGGCGCGGCGGGTGTGCTGCACGGCAGCCGCTCGCTCCTGATCCAGGACCAGGAGGGCCAGGTGGCGCCGGTGCACTCGATCTCGGCGGGGCTCGATTACCCGGGAGTCGGCCCAGAGCATGCCGCGCTGGCCGCGTGCGGGCGGGCGCGTTACGAAGCGGTGAGCGACTCCGAGGCGCTCGCGGCCTTTCGACGCGTGGGCGAGCTGGAGGGGATCCTGCCGGCCCTGGAGACCGCGCACGCCTTCGCCTGGCTCTTCCGGGCTCGCGACGAGCTGCCCGAAGACGGACCGATCGTGGTCAATGTCTCCGGGCGGGGCGACAAGGATGTGGCGGAGATCGAGAAGCTCCTGGAGGAGGGGGAGGACGCGTCATGAGCCTGGCCGGGCGCTTCGAGCGGATTCATGACGCGGGGCGCGCCGCCTTCTGCCCCTATTTCGCGGTCGGCTACCCGACGCTCGAGCTCTCCAGCCGGCTGGTGGCGCGGGCCTCCGCGGGCGGGGCCGATGTGATCGAAGTGGGGGTGCCCTTCAGCGATCCCTTGGCCGACGGGCCGACGATTCAGGCGGCGACGCAGCAGGCCCTGGCAGCTGGGACGCGCCTCGATGACGCGTTCGACCTGGCACGGGCGATCCGCGCCGCCGGCGACGCGGCCCCGGTGCTGATGAGCTACTACAACCCGATCCACCGCCGCGGACTGGAGCGCTTCGTCGAGCAGGCGGCCGCCGCCGGAGCCGCGGGACTGATCGTGCCCGATCTGCCCCACGAGGAGAGCGGTCCCTTGCGCGCGCTGCTGCTCGGGAGCGGCATCGAGCTGGTGCCGCTGATTGCGCCGACCACGCCGCCCGGACGCATCGGCGAGATCGCCCATCAGGCGTGCGGCTTCCTCTACTTGGTGGCAGTGACCGGAGTGACCGGCGCCCGGGCGCGCGTCGAGGAGGGGCTCGAGGCCTATGTGGCCAGAGTGCGGGCCGAGACCGATCTGCCCCTCTGTGTCGGCTTCGGCATCTCCACGCCCGAGCAGGCGCGGGCAGTGGCGCGGCTCGCCGACGGCTTCATCGTCGGGAGCGCGCTGGTGGCGCGCATCGGCGCCGCCTGGGAGCAGGGCGAGCAGGCCTGCCTCGAGGCCCTCGACGCGGAGCTCTGCGCCTACCTGGAAGCGAGCCGGCGATGAGCGCTGCGCTGCGCGTCGAGGGGCGCGCTCCTTTCGTCGCCGGAAGCGCGGTGCCGGGAGACAAGTCGATCACCCATCGGGCCTTCCTGCTCTCGGCTCTGGCCGCGCGGCCGGTGCGGATCGAAGGGGCCCTGCGGGCGGCCGATACGCGCTCGAGCCTGGCCGCCATCGAGGCGCTGGGCAGCGCGGTGCGGCAGGGCGCGAGTGGCGTGGTGGAGATCGCGCCCGCGCCTTGGCGACCGCCGGCGGATGCCATCGACTGCGGCAATTCCGGCACCACGATGCGACTCCTGAGCGGGCTGCTGGCCGCCACTCCCGGCGAGGTGGTGCTGACCGGCGACGAGTCGCTCAGGCGCCGGCCGATGCGACGCATCACCCGCCCTCTGGAGCAGATGGGCGCGAGCATCGAGAGCCACGCCGGATGCGCCCCTCTGCGCGTGCGCGGCGGGCCCCTGCGCGAGGGCACTCGCCATCGCCTCGAGGTGGCATCGGCGCAGGTCAAGTCGGCGATTCTCCTGGCCGCGCTGCGCGCCGGAGTGGGGGTGGCGCTGCACGAGCCGGGACCGGCCCGCGACCACACCGAGCGCATGTTGGCGGCGGCCGGGCGCGCGGTGCGGCGGAACAACGATGGCTGGTTGGAGCTCGATGCGGGCCCCGCCACCCTGGCGCTGCCCGCCACCCTGGTGGTGCCGGGCGATCTCTCGTCGGCGGCCTTTCTCTTCGTGGCCGCGGCGATCACCGCGGGGCGGGTTCGGGTGCCGGGCGTGGGGATCAATCCCACCCGCGCCGGAGTGCTCGAGGCGCTGCGCCGGGCCGGGGCGCGGGTCGTGGTCGAAGCGGCCGGCGAGATGGCCGGAGAGCCGGTGGCGACGGTCACGGTCGAAGGGGGGGAGCTGCGCCCCTTCGAGCTCGCCGGGGACGAGGTGGTGCGCTCGATCGACGAGCTGCCCGCGCTGGCGGTGCTGGCCGCGGTCGCGCCGGGCTGCTCGGAGATCCGCGACGCGGCCGAGCTGCGCGTCAAAGAGAGCGATCGGATCGCCGGCATCTGCGCCGGGCTGAGCGCCTTCGGGGCGGCGATCGAGGAGCGTCCCGACGGGTTCGTGGTGCGGGGTGGGAGAAAGCTGCGCGGTGCGACCGTCGATCCGCGCGGCGACCACCGGCTGGCCATGGCCTTCGCGGTGGCGGGATTGGCGGCCCGGGGAGAGACTCATGTGCGGGACGCGGAGTGCATCGATGTCTCCTTTCCCGGCTTCGGAGAGCGGGTCGGCGCCGTGACGCAAGAGGGGGAGCGATGAGCGCACCTCTGGCCCTCGGCGTTCTGGGCGATCCGATCGCGCACTCCCTCTCGCCGGCGCTGCACGCCACGATGATCCGCCACTGGGGGCTCGACGCGATCTACCTGCCCTTCCGGGTGGCGCCCGAAGGCCTGGCCGGCGCCCTGGGCGGAGTGCGCGCGCTCGGCATCCGAGGCGTCAACCTCACCTTGCCGCACAAGGTGGCCGCGGCCGCCCTGGTCGATCGGCTGGAGGGCGACGCGCGAATCCTGGAGGCGGTCAATACCGTGCGTCTGGAGGCCGATTCCACGCTCGGCGGCCACAACACCGATGCCCGCGGACTGGAGCTGGCGCTGCGCCACGCCCCGGGCGGCCCGTGCGCCAACCAGCCGAAGCGCGGCCCCGGAGCCGCGCTGATCCTCGGTGCCGGGGGAGCGGCGCGGGCCGCGGTCCTGGCTCTGGCGCGGCTGCGTTTCGACCCGATCGCCCTCGCCGCCCGACGGACCGAGCAGGCCGAGGAGCTGTGCCGCGCTTTGCGCGCTGCACTCCCGCCCGGCACCTCGCTGCTGCCGGCGCTCCTGCAGTCGGAGCCGCTGCGCTCATCCCTGCAAAATCTGGGAGAGCCGGCGCTGATCGTGCAGGCAACCCCCTGCGGAGTCGGCAGACAGGCGGAGGAGGACCCCTGGCCGGCCGGGCTGCCCCTGCCGGCGGACGCCGCCTGCCTCGACCTGGTCTACCGGAGCGAGCCGAGCCCCTTCTTGCGCCGGGCGGCCGGCCGCTGGTGCGCCGACGGTCTGGCGATGCTGGTCTGGCAGGGCGCACTGGCGCTGCGCATCTTCTGCGGCGCGCCCCTTCCCCCGGCGCAGCAGGCGCGCGCCTGGGAGCAGGCGCTGCGCGCGCAGCGCTCGACGGAGGACGCCTGATGCGAGTGCTGATCGGCGGCTTCATGGGCAGCGGCAAGACCGTCGTAGGTCGTGCCCTGGCAGGGGCTCTGGGGACGGAGTTCATCGATCTCGACGAGCGGATCGAGGCGGCGGCGGGCGCCCCGATTCGAAGCCTCTTCGAGAGCCGCGGCGAGGCGGCCTTCCGCGCCCTGGAGCGCGAGCAGCTGACCCGCATTCTGGCCCGCCCCGGCCCCTTGGTGCTGGCCACCGGCGGCGGCGCGCTGCTCGACCCCCGGAGCGCCGCGTTGGCGCTGGCCGAATGCCACGTCTTTCGTCTGAGCGCCTCGCCAGCCGAGCTGGCCCGCCGCCTCTCCGGCTCCTCGGAGCGGCCGCTGCTGGACCGCCCGCCCGGCGAGGACCTCGAGCAACACATCGCCGCCCTGGCCGCGGCCCGCGAATCGGCCTACCGCCGCTGCGGCATCTCGCTCAGCACCGAGGGGCGCACGCCGGCCGAAGTGGTGACGCTGCTCCGGGCCTTCCTCGGTCTGGCGCCCTTGCCGGTCGAGCACGGACCGGGCCGCCGCTATCAGGTGATCGCCGAGCCCGCCGCGCTCGACAAGCTCGGTTCGCTGCTGCGCCAGGCCTGGAAACACGGCGACGGCATCCTGGGCCGCGGACTGCCGCTGCCGCCCGGGGCGCCGGTGGTGGTGATCGCCGACCGCCGCGCCTGGAAGCTGCACGGCGAACGGCTCGAAGCGGCGCTGCGCGCCGTCGATCTGCGGCCGATGGTGCGCCCGGTGGCGGGCGGCGAACGCAGCAAATCGCGCGCGATGCTGGCCCGGATCCAGGACTTCCTGCTCGAGCGCGGCGTCGAGCGCGGCACGCCGGTGGTCGCCTTCGGCGGAGGCGTGATCGGCGATCTGGCGGGCTTCGCGGCGGCCACGGTGCTGCGCGGGTTGCCGGTGGTGCAGGTCCCAACCACCCTGCTGGCCCAGGTCGACTCGTCGATCGGGGGAAAGGTGGCGGTCGATCATCCGCGCGGCAAGAACCTGTTGGGCGCCTTCCATCCGCCCAGCCTGGTGGTGGCTGATCCGGAGCTGCTCGCCACGCTGCCGCCGCGCGAGCGACGCTGCGGCCTGGCGGAGATCGTCAAGATGGCCCTGCTCGGCTCGCCGGGGCTTTTCGGGGCGCTCGAGGCGGCCGGAGGCGAGCCCGGCCCCGAGCTGCTGGGTCGGGCGATCCGCGAATCGATCGCCCTGAAGGCGGAGGTGGTGCGCGCCGATCCCGAGGAGGCCGGGATGCGCCGAATCCTGAACCTCGGGCACACCCTGGGACACGCCATCGAACGCTGCAGCGAGTCCTGGCGCGCGTCGCACGGCGAGGCGGTGGCGGTCGGGCTGATCGGGGCGCTGCGCCTCGGTGCGCGCACGGGGCTCACCCCCGCGGCCCTCGATGCTAGAGTCGGCGCCTGTCTGCGGGCGCTGGGGCTGCCGGTGACCGTGCCCAACCTGCGGCCGGAGGCGATCGTCGCCGCACTGGCCCTCGACAAGAAGCGAAGCGAGGGGCGCATCGCCTGGGTGCTGCTGCGCGAGCTCGGCGAGCCGGCGATCAGATCCGATGTCCGCGCGCAGGATGTCGCCGCCGTCGCCGCCGACCTGACCGGCACCGAGGAGAAGGGCGCCTCATGACCGCGAAACGCAAGATCCTGGTCCTGAACGGACCCAATCTCGACCTCCTGGGGAAGCGAGAGCCGGAGATCTACGGCACGCTGAGCCTGGCGGATATCGAGAACAAGATCGAAGCGCACGCCCGCGCCCGAAGCGCCGCGGTCGAGTGCCGCCAGTCCAATCACTCGGGGCAGCTGATCGAGTGGCTCCACGAGGTCGAGGGGGTACTGGGAGTCGTGCTCAACGCCGGTGGACTGACCCATTTCGACGTGGCGCTGCGCGACGCGGTGGCCGCGCTGGAGCGACCGCTGGTCGAGGTGCACATCTCCAACATCCACGCCCGCGAGCGCTTTCGACGACGCTCGCTGATCGCGGCGGTCGCCGTTGCCCAGATCTCCGGGCTCGGCTGGCGCGGCTACCTGTCCGCGGTCGATTTCCTGATCGACGAGTTCGGCGCCAAGAGCGACCTCGGATTCCGCGCGGGGGCGGCGCCCTCGTGAGCGCCGAGGAGCGCTCTTCGAACGAGCACCCCCCGGGCCGCTTCGCCTCGCTGGCGCCCCGCGCGGGGGTGGCGGTGGTGCTGGTCCCGATCCTGATCTGGGCCGGCATCCGCGCCTCGTGGGAGATCTGGCTGATCGTCAACCTCAGCTTCGCAATCGCGATCGGCGAGTGGCGAGGCCTGGCCCGTGCGCGCGGCCGCCGCATTCCACTGCCGCTCTTCGCCGCGGCGGTGCTGCTGGCGGTCAACACCGGGTTCTGTCCCGATCCCGCCGCGCCGCTCTTCGCCCTGACGCTGGCGCTGATGCTGCTCGCGATCGAACGCACCTTGCGGCCGCCGGTGGAGGGGATGGCGGCCGATCTCGGCACCACTTTGACCGGCCTCCTCTACCTGGGCCTGCTCGGCTCCTTCATCCCCAAGCTGCTGCTGATCACGGTCCCCGGACACCCGTCACCATCTTATATGTCAATTGGCTCTGCCTCTTTCTTCATCCTCTTCATCACCACCTGGGCGACCGATACGGCGGCCTACTTCTCCGGCCTGCTGCTGGGCCGGCACGCGCTCTTCCCCGCGGTCAGCCCCAAGAAGACGGTGGAGGGACTGGTGGGCGGGGTGCTGGGGGCGGCGTTGGCCGGATGGATCGCGTCGCAGAGCTTCGCCCCCTTCCTGCGGCCCTGGGACGGCATCGGCCTGGGCGCGGCCCTGGCCTTGATCGGGCAGCTCGGCGACCTGGTCGAGAGCTCGCTGAAGCGCGATGCGGGGGTGAAGGACGCGTCCAGCATTCTGCCGGGACACGGCGGGATGCTCGATCGCCTCGACTCGTTGCTCTTCACCGCCCCCTGCGCCTATCTCTATCTGCGCATCGTGCTCGGGTGAATCTGCCGATGTCAATGAAAGACAACTACTTCCGGCGTTCTCAGCGATCCCGCCGAGCTTGCTCTCGCAGGCGGCCGCCCCTATATTGCTCTGCGCACCGTGACACCGCCGTGAGGACCCATGGCTGACCTCTTCGCACCCGGCCTGAGCTTCGTCGAGGACGCGCTCGTCTTCATCCTCAGCCTGGGCCTGATGATTTTCTTCCACGAGCTTGGCCACTTCGCCGTCGCCAAGTGGTGTGACGTGCGCGTGCGGACTTTCTCGATCGGGATGGGACGCAAGATCCTGCGCTACCAGCCGGGGGAGACCGAGTACGCGATCAGCGCCATCCCTTTCGGCGGCTACGTCAAGATGTCGGGCGAAACGCCCGAGGATCTGCGCGGCGGCGACGGGCGCGATTTCGCCTCGAAAGGGCTCGCCGCGCGCGCGGCCATCGTGCTCGCCGGTCCGGCCATGAACGTGGTCCTGGCCTTCGTGATCCACTATGGCCTCTGCCTCGCGTTGGGAATCGAGGGGCCGCGCCCGGTCGGGATCCAGATGGTTCAGCCCGGATCGGCCGCCTTCGATGCCGGCCTGCAGGTGGGCGATCGCATCGCGCGCATCGACGGCGTGGAGATGGGATCGCCGCTGGACGTCGTCGAGGCGGTGCGCGGCGGCCCTCGGGGCGCGGCGTTGGCGCTGGAGATCGCGCGCGAGGACCAACATTTGAGCCTGCGCGTGACGCCGCGATTCGACGACTCTCTGGGCGTGCCCTTGCTCGGCGTGCGCACTCAGGCGATCCTGGAGCCGGTGGTCGGTTCGGTGAAGCGCGGAGGCACGGGCGAGGAAGCCGGTTTCCGCGAAGGGGATCGAGTGCTAACGGTGGCCGACGACCCGGTCGAGTGCTGGCGCGATGTGCAGGTGGCACTCTCCGACGCCATCGATCGCGAGATCGAGGTCGCGGTGCTGCGCGCGGGGGAGCGACACCCGCTGACCCTGATGCCCACGACCAACCCATTGGCACCGGAACGTCCCGACGGCACGCCGCTGGCCGATGTCGGGATGGTGCCGCAGGAGCTGCGCATCCAGGTGTCGTGGATCGGCGCGCTCGATGCGGCGCTGGTCGCCACCTGGCACGACAGCGTCTACCTCTTGGAGAGCCTGCGCCAGATCCTGACCTTCCAGGTCGGCCGCGAAAGCGTCGCGGGACCGGTCGGGATCGCCACCGTGATCGCCGAGACCTACGCCTACGGGTTCGATCGGTTGCTCCGTCTGGTGGCCCTGATCAGCGTCAACCTGGCGGTGATCAACCTCTTTCCCTTCCCGGTGCTGGACGGCGGGCAACTGGTCTTCTTCACCATCGAAGCGGTGACGCGGCGCCCTCTGAACGAGCGGGTGATGATCATCGCCAATCAGATCGGAGTCGTGGTGCTGCTCCTGCTCTTCGTCTTCCTGACCCTCAACGACATCGATCGGATTCTGCCCTTCTCGATCCTCGGGGGCTAGCGGACGATGCGCATCATCGCTTCCTCGGCGCTGGTGGCCGCGATCGCGCTGGCCGGCTGCACCCCGGCGCCGCCGCTCGATCCGGACGATGGTGGTCCCCAGTCCTGGATCCTGACCCGCGCTTCGCATCCGACCGGTTTCGGGCGGTCCGACTGCTTCAGCGCCGGTTGCCACGCCGAGGCCGGCTTTGGCTACGACGCCGGCTCCGACGAGCATCTGCTCCCCGAGCTCTCGTGCGTCGCCGGCGACTGCCACGGCGACAACGGCATTTTCGAGCAGAGCCTGGTCACCGGAAAGGTCTACGCCGACGCCGGCGGCGGCGAGGTGGAGCAGGGAATCGTGGTGATCGCCGAAGAGGCCGGCAATCCTCAGAACAGCGTGGAGGCCGCCCCCAGCGACAGCGACGGGCAGTTCAGCCTGGTGCTGCCGCAGATCGGCACTTACGACTTCGTGCTCCGCGACCGCAACGACGCCACCACTCGCTCGATCGACCACGGCATGAGCAGCCTGACGATCGGCGGCGACCCGGAGCGCTCCCTCGACTGCGGCGAGTGCCATGGACGCAGCGCCGGCTTCCTGGCGCCGGTCCGCTAGGAGGCTGTTGCGCATAGGCTTTCGATTTCGATCGGTGGCTCCGAGGCCGTAGACTGGCGCCGTGGTGTTTCGCTCTTCTCGGCCCGTTCCCCCCCCCGCCGTGCTCCTGTTGCTGCTCGCCTGCCTCCTCGTGTCGGCAGGCGCCGGGCGGGCGCGGGCGGCTTGGAGCGACGAGCAGCCGCCGCTCGCCATCCGCTCGATCCGCTTCGAGGGCAACCGCGAGCTCTCGCGCGCCTCCCTGCTCGACGCGATGCAGCTCTCCGAGGCCACCACGTGGCGCCGCACCCTCGGCCTGGAAGATATCGAGTTCGATCCGCTCAAGTACCAGATGGACGTGCGCGCGATTCGCTATCGCTACCAGCGCCAGGGCTTCGTACGCGCCGCCGTGAAGGCCGAGCGGGTGCGCGTCGACTCGCTGGCTCAAGCGGTCGACCTGGTGATCAACATCGAGGAGGGGCCCCGCTACCGCTTCGGACGGGTATCGGTGCAGGGCGCCGCGCTGATCGATCCCGAGAATATCTGGCCGCTGCTCGGCACCCGCCCGGGCGAGCCGGCCAACCTGCACCAGGTGAAAGCCGACGCCGGCACGGTGCGCACCCACTACCGCAACCGCGGCTTCGTGCGCGCCCGGGTCGACTTTGAGAACACGATTCGTGAGGACGATTGGAGCGTCGATACCGTCTTCCAAATCAACGAAGAGCAGCCCTACACGATCGGCAAGGTCTACACCCGAGGCAATCTCGAAACCCGTGACGCGATCGTGCTCCGCGAGATCGCCACGCGAGGGGGTCAGCTCTACAACCTCGAGACGGTCCTATCCGACGAGCGCAATCTCTACAACACCGGGCTCTTTTCCGGCGTCAAGGTCAGCGAATCGGCGCTCGACTCGATCCGCCACACCGTGAACCTGCGGGTCGAGGTGATCGAGCGCAGCCCGCGCTGGATCTCCTTCGCGCTCGGTTCGAGCACCGATGAACGCGAAAACGTGCGCCTCTCCGCCGATTGGGGCCACAAGAACCTCTTCGGCACCGCCCGCCTGGTGACCCTGCGCGGCCTCGCCACCTGGCAGTTCAGCCGCTTCTTCGACAAGCGCAAGCTCGACCCGATCGCCAGCCGGGTCGAGATCGCCTATCTGCAGCCCTGGATCTTCGGCTACCGGATCAGCGTCGGAGGCACGGTGTTCAGCGCCCAGGAGATCCCCCTCGGGCGCCAGGACCGGCTCAGCACCCACGGCATCACCGCCCGGCTCCTGCGCCGCATCGGCACCGAGGCCGAGCTCTACCTCGAGCCGAAGCTGCAGTGGGCCAACGAGTCGACCGAGGATCGCATCCTCGACCGCGACATCAGCCAGACCAAGAGCGTCACCCTTGCCTATCGCCGCGACTCGCGCCTCAACGTCTTCGCGCCGCGCCGCGGCACCGCCACCAGTCTCACATTGACCCACGCCGGCGGGGTGCTCGGCGGCGACTTCGATTTCCGCCGCGCCACCGCCAGCCATGCCCGCTTCCTCGACCTGGGCGACGGCAGCGTCGCCGCGGCGCGCCTCTCCTGCGGCGCCGCGGCCCCCTTCGACGACTCGGACGAAATCCCCCTCGACCAGGTCTTCACGGCCGGCGGCGCCAGCACGGTGCGCGGCTACCTGGAAGGGGGGCTCGGCACCGCCGACACGCCCGAAGAGGGGGGACGGGTGCTGCTCCTGGCCAACCTGGAGCTGCGCCAGCGCATCGCCGGCTACTTGGGCATCGCCCCCTTCCTCGACGGCGCTCAGGTCTGGCCCTACCTCTCGGCGCTCCGACCGGTGGCCGATATGCGATGGAGCACCGGCGCCGAGCTGCGCTACCAGACCCCGATCGGACCCTTGCGCATCGGCTACGGAGTGAAGCTCAACCCGGCCGCCGGAGATCCCCATCCGGGATCGTGGTTCTTCGGTTTCGGGCAGGTGTTCTGATGCGCCGCAGACGACGCATCGCCTGGCGCGTGCTGCTCGCGGTGGCGGCGCTCGGACTGCTGGTGGGCATCGTGTTCCGGGTCGGCGCCGGCTGGCCCATGACCCGCGCCCTGCTCAACGCCACGCTGCTGGAGCCCTTCGATTGTGAGCTGGCCGGCGGTCGCGTGCGCTGGTCGCTGGTGCCGCGGGTGCGGATCGACGCCCGCGACGTTTCGCTGCTGGGGGCTGGATTCACGGCCTCGGTGGGACGCTTCCATGCCCAGCTCTCGGGTGTCGAGCTGCTGGCCGGAAAGCTGGCCCTCTCCGAGCTGCACGCCGAAAAAGTGCGCATCGACCTGGCGGCGGGACAGGGAGGCGCGGAGACGCCGCAGCTCCCCGATCCGGCCGCGCTCGCCCTGCCCCTGACGCGGCTGCGCTGCGAGAGCATCGCGCTGGAGGATCTGCTCCTGACCCGGGAAGGCTCATCGGCCGACTTCGAGCTGGCGGTGCTCAGCGGCAGCCTCGATCGCCGCCCCGAGGGTCCGACCCTGGCGATCGACACCCTCGCCGCCTTGGTCGAGCTGCCCCAACCCTTGATTCTGCGCGCGGCGGGCGCGGAGCTCGTGGCCTGGCCCGAACGCTTCCAGGCGCGCAAGCTCTGCGCCGAGATCGGCACCGGAAGGCTCGAAGGCGACGCCGGCCTGTGGCCGGGGGCGCAGGGTCCCGCCTGGGAGCTCGAGCTCGACTTCGACCGCTTCTCGCTGCAAGCCATCCGCGGCCTGGTCGACGCCACGCTGACCCGCGCCGAGAGCCGCCTGAGCGGCCATCTGCAGGCGCGCGGCGAGGCCGACACCATCCACTTCGCGGGTCGCGTGCAGGGATTCGTCGATCCGATCGAGATCGATGCCGAGGCGGTCGCCGGCTGGTGGGACGGCACCGAGCTGGTGCTGGCGCAGGGGCGCGGGCTCGTCGAAGAGATCGGGATCGACGTGGCCAGCGCGGCGATCGATCCGCGCACTCAGGACTACCGGCTGCAAGGGATCGTGAGCGACTTCGACCTGGAGCCCCATCTCGACTTCATGGCCGGCACCGTGCTGAGCGGGCCGGTGGAGCTGGAAGGCTCGCATTTCGGCGGCGAGGAGCTCTGGATCGACGCCCGGGCAGCGCGGCTGCAGGGCTCGGTGTTCGGACTTGCGCTGGAAGGAGGCGCCCTGGACCTGCGCTACGCCGATCAGCACTTCGCCTTCGACAGCCTGAGGGTCGGCTGGCCGGGCGCCGCCGTGGCCGCGCGCGGCACGGTCGACCTCGACAGCGAGCGCATGCGCTGGGACGGCCATCTGGCGCTGCGGCCGGAATCCCCCTTCTTCGCCAGCTTCGTGCCGGTCGAGGGGCTGCGCTGTGCGCTGCGGGCCGACGGGCGTCTTGGCGGTCCCCTGGAAACTCCCCGCCTGACCGCCACCTACGCCGGCGGGCACCTCGAGTACGGCGCCCTGCTGCTGGACGAGCTGCGCGGCGAGGTCGATCTCGATTCGGTGTTCCATCGGCCGACCGGCCGAGCCGCGCTGCGCGGCGCGGGCGCTCTCGGCGTGCTGCCGATCACCATCGACGAGAGCGCGCTGGTGGTGCGCGGACGCGAGCTCTTCCTCACGGAGCTCTTGGCCCACCAGGAGCGGCGCCGGATTCGCGCCAGCGGCCCGCTGCGAATCGACCAGGGGTTGTCCGGAGACCTCGGCGAGCTGGCCCTCGACTCGCCCTTCGGTGGGGCGGTGGCGGGCGACACGGTGCACTTCGCGAGCGATTCGATCGCCTTCCACCTCGCGCCCACCACGATCCACCTGGCCGGCGGCGACCTGAGCCTGGAGGGTCGCTGGAGCGGGGAAGAGGGGCTGGACATGGGCTTCGCCTGTGAGCGCATCGATCTCGAGCGCCTGGTGCGCCTCGGGGGCGGCGCGGCGCGCAGCGCGGCGGGGCGGCTGAGCGGCCAGGGACGAATCAAGGGCACTTTCGAGGATCCCGGCGTCAGCGGCGAGTGGCGCGTGGAGGGACTCCAGGTCGGGCCGGCGCACCTAGGCGAGCTGCGCGCGGGAGCCGCCCTGCGGCACGGGCGGATCCACGTCGATCACCTCAGAGCCCAGCACCGCGGCTCGACGCTGCGCGCCTTCGGGGACTATCCGCTCGGACCTCAGCTCGGCTGGCATCCCCTTCCAGGCGCGCCCGACAGCGTCTTCCTCAACCTGGAGCTGGAGGAGTGGAGCCTGGCCGAGCTGGGAGCGCTGGTGGCACTCGATTCGCTGGGCGGCCAGGTCGACGCGCACGCACGGCTCTCGGGCACCCTGGCCGCACCGCAGCTCGCCCTCTCGGCCGACGCCTTCGCGCTGACGGTGCTGGGGGACGACTACGGCGAGCTCAGCCTCGAGACCGAGTTCCAGGCCGGCCGGCTACACCTCCGGGCCCGCGACCAGGCCGGTTCCCAGGCTCGCGGCACGGTACCCTTCGACTTCACACTGGCGCCGCCCGCCTTCGCCCCGGGGGACGATTCGCTGAGCGTCGAGCTCAGCCTGCGAGAGATCGACGCCGCCTTCCTGCGCCATCTGGTTCCCGACATCGACTCGGCCGGCGGCCCTTTGAGCTTCGAAGGGCGTCTCGGAGGGCAGCTGCCCTGGCCCGACGCCTATGGCGAGCTGCGGGCCCGGCAGGGGAGGGTGCGCCTGATCTGGATGGACGTGCCGCTGCACGCGATCTCGGGCAGGGTGCGAGTCGACGGAACGCGGGCACGGGTCGAGCGGGCCACCGGCCGCATGGGGGCCGAGGGGCGCTTCGAGGCTGCCGGGTTGGTGCGCCTCGACGACTTCGTGCCGGTCGACTACGACCTGGAGGTGAGCGGCAAGGCGCTGCCGATCGGCTGGATTCCCGATCTGCGTGCGGTGGTGGACGCCGATCTGCGCTTTGCCGACAACGTCCACATCAGCGGCGACGTCCAGGTGCACGAGGCGGTCTACAGCCGCGCCTTCGGCGAGGAGCCGGAGCCGATTCCGCCGCCCGCCTTGCCGGGCGAGGAGCTGCCCTTCGCGCTCAGCTACGACTTGATGCTCGAAGGCGATCGCAACATCTGGCTGCGCAACACCGAAGCGGAGATGGAGCTGCGCGGCAAGGCGCACCTGCAGAGTCTGGCCGAGTACGACGAGCTGCCCTTCACCATCCAGGGCGAGCTCGAGGTGATCCGCGGCACCTATACCCTGCTGGGCAAGAACTCGTTCGAGATCGAGCGCGGCACGATCCGCATGCTCGATCCCTCGGTCCTCGATCCGGAGATGGAGGTCGAGGCGCGGGCCACCTTGCGTGAGCGGGTGCGCGACGAACAGGGCCGCTACCAGAGCCGCTCCGTGCCGATCCATCTCTCCCTCACCGGGGAGTTCTTTTCCGACCTGACCTACCAGTTCACCGATCTGTCGCAAGGCCACGCCCCGATCCCGATCGAGGACATGGTCCTGCTGCTCACCTTCGGGCGGCGCCGCGCGGCCATCGATCAAGGCGGTCTCTACGACCAGAGCACGGCCGCCGCCGACGCCAGCGCCATCACCGCCCAGCTGCTGGAGACCCGGGTCAGCGAGCTGCTCGATATCTCGCTCGACATCAGCACCGGCAGCAGCTCCCCCCTGGAGTCGCTCGACGAGACCTACGTGGGACTCGGCAAGTATCTGAATCCGAAGCTCTTCGTCTACTACAGCCAGTACCTCTCCGCCGACCCGCGGCGGCGCCTGGGCGTGGAGTACGCCTTCACCGACCAGGTGCTGGTCGCCGGCGAGCTCGACGAGACCGATCCCAACGCCTCGCGCTACAACGTCGATCTGCGCTACCGGCTGGAGTACTGATGCGAGCCTTCGGTCGCAAGCTGCCGCCGCTCTCGTCGACCCTCTTGATGGTCTACGTGCTCCTCGGCGCGGTGCTCGCCACCGGCGGCGCATTCCTCTACGTCCACGGTCTGCTGCGCGCCCTCAAGCAGGACGCGCAGGTGGTGAGCGAGGTCTACGGGCGTTTTTGCACCATTGCCGGCGATCCCGACGGCGACGCCGAGGCGCTCGACGTGATCTTCGACCATGTCATCCGGCGCATCGACTTCCCGGTGATCATCACCGACGCCGAAGGGGTGCCGCGCCACTGGGTCAACGTCGGCCTGGCCCCCGATGCCGACGATCCAGCACGCCTGCTCTCGATGATCGACGAGATGGATCGCCGTGCGGCGCCGATCGATGTGCGGGTCGGACGCGAGGGACCGCTGATCAGCCGCGTCCACTTCGCCGAGTCCGATCGGATCAAGGACCTGCGCCGGATCCCTTTCATTCTGGTCGGCGTGATCCTGCTCTTCTTCGGGGTCGGGCTGTGGATCATCTACCTGCTGCGCGAGCAGGAACATCGGGCGCTCTGGGTCGGATTGGCGCGCGAGACCGCTCACCAGCTCGGCACCCCGCTCTCCGGCCTGGCCGGATGGGTCGAGCTGCTCGGCGAGGGCAGTCTCGGCCCCGAGGCGGCCGCGGCGGAGATGACGGTGGAGCTCACCCGCCTGGAGGCGGTGGCGTCGCGTTTCAGCCGCATCGGTTCGCGGCCGCAGCTCGATGCCGTCGATCTGGGCGCGGTGGTGGGCGAGGTGATCGAGCGTTTTCGGCGCCGCTCCAGCTCCTCGGTGGTGCGCTTCGAGGAGGCGCACGATTCCGACGCCGTGGTGCGCGGCGACCGCCAGCTGCTGGCCTGGGTGGTCGAGAACCTGGTCGGCAACGCCGTCGACGCCTGCCGTGCGGGCGGCGATCATGGCACCATCTCGGTGCGCTGCGCGATCGACGCCGAGGCCGGCCGCATCCGCCTCCAGGTGGGCGACGACGGCCGCGGCATGACACTGAACGAGGCCCGCCGCGCCTTTCGCCCCGGCCACACCACCAAGGCAACCGGCTGGGGACTGGGACTGGCGCTGGCGCGTAGAATCGTGGAGGACGATCATGGCGGGCGCATCTTCTGCGCCCGAACCCGCCCCGGCGAGGGCACCACCATCGAGGTGCAGCTACCGCTCCACCTGTCGCATCCGAGCTGATCATGCCCAGTCCCGCACACATCCTCTGGGTCGACGACGAGATCGACAGCCTGCGCTCGCTCCTGGTGTCGCTGGAGAGCGCCGGCCACCGCGTCACGGCGGTCACCAACGGCGACGACGCGATTCAGCATCTGCGCCGCGGCGGGATCGACCTGGTGCTGCTCGACGAGATGATGACCGGCCTCGACGGGATCGCGACGCTGGTCGCGATGCGCGAGATCGACCCCGCGGTCCCGGTGGTGATGGTGACCAAGATCGAGGAAGAGGAGCTGATGAACCGCGCCTACGAGGCGCGCGCCGACGACTACCTGATCAAGCCGGTGCGCCCCTCGCAGGTGCGGGCCGTGATCAAGAAGCTGCTCGACTCCGAGCGCATCGTGGGGGAGGGGATCCGGCGCAACTACGGTCGCGAGATGGCGCGCGTCGGCGCCGAGCTTTCCGAAGGGCTCGATGCCGAGGGCTGGATCGAGACCGCGCACTGGCTCTTTCGGCGCCAGATCGAGCTGGAGCGGCTGCGCGATGCGGTGCTGCTCGACACCCACGCCGGCCTGCGCCGGGATGCCAACCGCGCCTTCTTCCGCCACCTGGCGGCGGCCTATCCGAGCTGGCTCGAAGAGGGGGGACCGCTGCTCTCGCACCGCGTCGTGGAGCGCAAGGTGGTGCCGCATCTGCGCCAGGGCGAGCGGGTGCTCTTCCTGGTGCTCGATTGCGTGCGCGCCGACCAGTGGATGGCGCTGGAGCCGCACCTGCGCCGGCTCTTCGCGGTGGAGCCGGCCTTCGGCCTTTCGCTCTTGCCGACCGCCACCCCCTTTGCCCGCAACGCGCTTTTCGCGGGCCAGCTTCCGGCGCAGATTCGCCGTCTCCATCCCGCGCTCTGGGAGGACGATTTCTCCGTGGAGAGCTCGCTGAACCGCCACGAGAAGGAGCTCTTGCGCCTGGCCCTGCGCGAGCACGGCCTCGGCGGCTGCTCGTTTCGCTACGAGCGGGTCGACGGTGGCGCGGCGGCCCAGCAGCTGGCGCAGCGCCTGGCTTCGGCCTCCGACGTGCAGCTCTACGCGGTGGTCTACGGCTTCGTCGACATCCTGGTGCACAAACGCAGCGAGTCGGAGGTGATCCAGGAGATCACCGCCACCGAGGCGGCCTACCGCGCCCTGACCGCCACCTGGTTCGCCCACTCGCCGCTGCGCGCCGTGCTGGCGGCCGCCGCCAAGGCGGGTCGCACGGTGGTGCTCACCTCCGACCACGGCTCGGTCACCGTGCAGCGCCGCGCCGGGGTGGTCGGCGATCGCCGCACCACCACCGCGGTGCGCTACAAGATCGGCCGCAATATCCACGCCGATCCCCGCCACGCCCTCGACATCCGCGATCCCGAGCGCTGGGGCCTGCCGACGCCCTCGATCAACAGCAACTACCTGGTCGCCTCGGAGGACCATTTCTTCGTCTATCCGAACCAGCAGCGGGCCTACGAGCGGCGCCTGACGGGCACCCTGCAGCACGGCGGCGCCAGTCTCGAGGAGATGGTGGTCCCGGTGGCCACCCTGAGGCCGCGATGAGCACCTGGATGAGCCGCTCGGTCGGCGCCACGCGGCGTCTGGGCGAGGCGCTCGGTCGCGCCGCCGAGCCGGGCGACTGCCTCTTGCTGCGCGGGCCGCTGGGCGCGGGCAAGACCGAGCTGGTGCGCGGGCTGGCGCGCGGGCTCGGCTGCACGGCGCGGGTGCGCTCGCCCACCTTCAACCTGGTGCACCGCCTGGAAGGGGGGCGGCTGGTCCTGCACCACCTCGATCTCTACCGGATCGAGGATCCGCGCGAGCTGCGCGAGCTGGGACTGGAGGAGGCGCTGGGGGGGGAAGGGGTGGCGGCGGTCGAGTGGAGCGAACGACTGGGGGGGCACGCTCCCGCGGCGGCGCTTACTTGCGATCTGGCGCTCGAAGGCGAGAGCCGGCGCAGCATCCGCCTGGAGGCGCGTGGCGAGCATTGCGCGCGTTGGCTGCATGCCGCGCGCCGGGAGGGCTGGGATGAAGATCCTGGGTATTGAAGCGTCGGGCGCCATCAGCGGCGCGGCGCTGCTCATCGATGAGCACGGACCCAGCACCGTGGAGCTGGCCGGGCGCGGGCGCCACGCGCGAAGCGTGAGCGAGGCGGTGGCGATGCTGCTACAGAGCCTCGACCTGGAGCCGAGCGCCGTCGACCTGGTCGCGGTCGGCCGCGGACCCGGCTCATTCACCGGCGTGCGGGTGGCGATGGGAGTGGCGAAGGGCTTCGCCGTGGGCCGCGGGATCGAGATCGTCGGGGTGTCGTCGCTAGCGGCGATCGCGGCGTCGGCCTGTGTCGAAGGCTCGGTGGTGCTGGCGGCCGCCGACGCCCGGCGCGGCGAAATCTACGCCGGCCTCTTCGCGCCCGATCCGACCGCGCTCTTGCCCCTGCCGCTGAGCGAAGAGGTCGCCATCGGCCTGCCGCGGCTCGGCGGCTGGCTGCGCGCCGGGCTGCCCAAGGGGCTCGCTCTCACGGTCGCCGGCGATGGGGCCGAGAAGGCGGCCGCGGCGCTGCTGGACGATCCCGAGCTGGAGCTCCCGGTGCGCCTCGCGGCACCGGAGGCACGCCGCTCGGCCGCGCCGGGATGCGTCGCTCGTCTCGGCCTGGCCCGCCACCGCGCCGACGGCGCCGATGATCCCGAAGCCCTCGATCCGGTCTACATCCGGCCGGGGGTGGGAGGATGAAGACCCGCCGCGCCTTCGCCACCGACCTGCCGCGCCTGCTCGAGCTGGAGCGGCGCATCTTTCCCGATCCCTGGTCGCGGGAGATGTTCCTCGAGCAGATGGCGGAGGGGCTGGTGCTGGTCGCCTCGCTGGAGACGCGGTCCCCGATATTCGGCTACGTCGCCGCGGTGCGCGAGTATCGACGGGTTCACATCACCAACCTGGCGGTCGAGCGGGGCGAACGGCGGCGGGGGAGCGGTCGCCGGCTGCTCGATGCCGTGCTCGACGCCGGCCGCAGAGACGGCGCGCGCAGTGCTCTCTTGGAGGTGAGAGCGTCCAACGCGGCGGCCGCCGCCCTGTATACTGCGGCCGGATTTCGCCCGGTCGGCCGCCGCGCGGGCTTCTACCCGCGCGATCTCATCGGAGCCCGCGAGGATGCCGTGGTCTATCGCCTCGAGCTGCATCCGCTATCGAACCAGAGCAGTCCATGAGAATCGATCCCCTGGTCGCCCTCGGCTTGGCCCTCGGATTCGCCGCGCCGGCCGCGGCGCAAAGCCCGCGCTCGATCGACGGCACCCACGTCATCGAGCGGGCGCTCGGTGGGCGCTCGGCGGTGGCCGAGATCCTCGATGCCTGGCGGCTGCGCCCGGCGCCCTTCGGCGCCAGCGCCGGCCGTTGCACCAACGGCGCCGACACCCTCGACTACGAGCTCTTCAACATCTTCGATCTGAGCGACTTCGACGATCTCGGCGGAGTCGACCTCGGCTGCACCAAGGTGCGGCGCACCGAGCACGCCTATCTCTACGTGCAAAGCTCGCTGTGGGGCGGCGCCCTGATCAACGAGTCGGTGATCGACACCTTCGTCACCCTCTTCGAGTCCCAGACCCCCGCCCTCGCCGATCCGCCCTATGTCGTGCCTTCCGTCGACCCTTCGTCGGGCATCTTCGACATCCTCGAGACCCGACTGCGCCCCCTGCCCGATTCCAGCGATCCGCGCGATGTCGACGGTCTCGATCCGATCTACATCGTCTTCGTCGACATCCCCGACAGCTACCGGCGCCCCGGCGACGTGGCGGTCAACGGCTACTTCTCGTCGGTCAACCAGCTCTGCGAGGACGAGTTCCTGACCCACTACGGTTCCTACGCCGCCAAGGGGCTGATGACCAACGAGAAGGAGATGTTGGTGCTCGACATCGACCCCTCTCTGGGGGGCGGCTTCCGCGACATCGTGCGCGGCGTCCCGGCCCACGAGCTGCAGCATCTTCTGCACTGGTTCGCCGATGAGCGCGAGTCGGTCTGGCTCGACGAAGGCTTCGCCGATCTGACCGCCGAGCTGGTCGGCTTCCCCGCCGTCGGCCACTACGACGCTTTCCTCGACAATCACGACGCATCCTCTCTGGCGCTCTGGGAGCAGGAGCAGCGCGACTACGGGCATGCCGCCCTCTTCGTGCGCTACCTGGCCGACCATCCACCCGCGGCGCAGGCCGAGCGCTGGGGCCACATGGAGGCGCTGCGGGCGGTGATGGCCTCTGGCGATACTGCGGTGGCCGGCATCGGCACGGGTCTGGCCGAGGTGGGCGATCCACGCGGAATGCTCGAGCTCTATCTCGATTTCTCGACCGCGATGCTGCTGCGCGACGCGGAGTTCGAGCTGGGCCAGTACGGCATGCCCGAGGGCGGACCGGAGCTGGATCCGCGCGCGGGCTCGTTCAGCGACGCCGAGCTGACCGGGATCGCCGGCGCCAGCGAGGCCAGCATGGACGACCAGGTGCTCAGCCTGACCGCACGCTATGTGCAGCTCGAGCCCTTTTTCGCCGACTCCATCTATGTGCGCGTGACCGGCCCGGCGACGCTCGGGGCGCACGCGCTGGTCGGCTTCGACGGCGGCGATCCCCTGAATCTCGATCCGGTCGCGGTGGTCGAGCTGGAGACGGTCGCGATTCAAGGAGACGACACCGTGCGCGAGGCGCTCCTGACGGATATCGGGGCGAAGGGGGATCGTGTGATCGTGGTCACCTCGCAGCTCGACCCGGCCCAACCCGGGGGCAAGGGCGGAGCCGCCGGCTACTCAGTCGGTGTGTCGGGGGACGCATCGGAGCCGGGCAGCTGTCTCTCGCTGCTACGCGTCGGCCCCAACCCCGCCGACTTCTCGGCGGGCGCCGCCGCACCCGATGTCTCGTTCTTCGGCGACGCGCCTGGCCCCACCTGCGCGCGCATCGCCATCTACGACGCGGGCGGCGCGCCGGTGCGCCGCCTCGACACGCCGCCCTTCCGCTGGGACGGCACCAACGACGCCGGGCGCTTTGTCGCCGGCGGTCTCTATCACTGGGTCGCGCTCGGCGAAGGCGCGCGGCGCCGCGGAACGATCGCCGTGCTGCGCTGATCCGACGGCCCCCATCCAAGAGAAACACCAAAGAGAATGAGCCAAGACAATCCGAACGCGGAAGTAGCTCCCGCCGCCGACTACCTGCGGCAGCGGGGATTCCAGGCCAAGGTCGCCGTGGTGCTCGGCTCCGGGCTGAGCGAAGTGGTGGAGTCCTTCGACCCCCAGGAATCGATCGGCTACGAGGAGATCCCCGGATTCCCCGTGTCGACCGTGGCCGGCCACGCCGGCCGCCTGGTGCTGGCCCGCCCCTCGATCGATGCCCTGGTGCTGCAAGGGCGCTTCCACTACTACGAGGGCTACCCGATGGCGCTCTTGACGCGGCCGATCCACGTGTTGGCCGCGCTGGGGGTCGAGACCCTGATCGTGACCAACGCCGCCGGGGGCATCAATCCCGTCTTCGACCCCGGCAACCTGGTGCTGATTCGCGACCACATCAACTTCATGGGCTCCAACCCTCTGATCGGCTGGTCGGACGGCGGCAACCGGCGCTTCGTCGACCTGGCCGATGCCTACTCGCCGCGGCTGCGCGATCTGGCCCGCGAGCTGGCGCCGGCCGACGCGGTGCTCCACGAGGGGGTGCTGATGGCCTTCACCGGGCCCTCCTACGAGACCCCCTCCGAGATCCGCCTGGCGCGCATCGCCGGGGCCGACCTGGCGTCGATGTCGACGGTGCCGGAGGTGATCGTCGCCCGCTTGCACGGCATCGAAGTGCTGGGCATCTCCTGCGTGACCAACGTGATCGCCACCGACGACGCCGAGGAGCCGGCGCGGGTCTCGCACGAGGAGGTGGTGGCGGCCTCGCAGCGGGCGGCGCGCCATCTTGCGGCGCTGGTGCGCGCGGTGATCGGCCGCCTGCCGAACGGCTCGGGAGCGGCGTGATGGATGCCAAGTCGTGGCTGCGCAAGGCCCTCGGGCGGGGCGTTCAAACCCCGCGGCGCAAGTCCTTGCCGGACGGCGTGTGGCTCAAATGCGAGGGCTGCGCCGCCATCGTCTATCGCAACGAGCTGGTGCGCAATCTCTGGGTCTGTCCGCGTTGCGGCCGGCACAGGAAGATCGGCGCGGCCGAGTACGTGGCGCTCCTGACCGACTCCGGGCTCGAGTCGGAGATCGCCGCCGAGCTGGTCTCGGACGATCCCTTGAAGTTCAAGGACAGCAAGACCTACAAGGACCGGGTCAAGATCGCATGCGAGAAGTCGGGGCTGCGCGATGCGGTGGTGACGGGGCGGGCGACGATCGACGACGCGCCCTGCGTGCTGGCGGTGATGGATTTCGCCTTCATCGGCGGCAGCATGGGCTCGGTGGTCGGTGAAAAGGTGGCGCGGGCAATGCGCAGCGGGCTCGACGAAGGGCTTCCGGTGATCACCGTGTCGCGCTCGGGCGGCGCGCGGATGCAGGAGGGGATCCTCTCTCTGATGCAGATGGCCAAGACCGCGGCGATGGCGGCACGCATGCGCGAGGCCAAGATCCCCTACATCTCGGTGCTCACCGATCCCACCACCGCCGGGGTGATGGCCAGCTACGCCTCGCTGGGCGACGTGATCATCTCCGAGCCCGGGGCCTTGCTGGGATTCGCCGGGCCGCGGGTGATCCGCGACACCATCAAGCAGGAGCTGCCGGAGGGCTTCCAGTCGGCCGAGTTCTTCCTGGAGCACGGCATGATCGACATGATCGTGTCGCGCACCGAGATGCGCGCGACCATCGGGCGCATCCTGCGGCACCTGACCGCTGTCGTCGCCGAGTGAGCGGACCGCGGGCGCGGCGCGACCTGCGCTGGCTCTTCGCGCGCAGCGGCGGGGGAGTCAAGCTGGGACTGGAGCGGGTGCGGGCGCTGCTCGAGGCGCTGGGCAGCCCCCATCTGGACACGCCGGCCCTGGTGATCGGCGGCAGCAACGGCAAAGGCTCGGTGGCCAGCCTGTGCGCGGCGGCTCTGTCGGCGGGAGGGAAGCGCGTCGGACTCTTCACCTCGCCCCATATCCGCGATTTCGGCGAGCGGGTGCGGATCGACGGGCTTCCTCTGCCGGAGGCCGAGGTGGAACGCTTCCTGGAGCGGGCCGGTCCGCTGATCGAGGGATGCGACGCGACCTTCTTCGAGGCGACCACCGCGCTCGCCTTCGAGACCTTTCGCGACCGGCGGGTCGACGTGGCGGTGCTCGAGGTGGGCCTGGGCGGGCGCCTCGACGCCACCAACGTGACCGAGCCCCTGGCCGCCGCGGTCACCTCGATCGACCTGGAGCACACCGGCATTCTGGGGGACGATCTGCGGCAGATCGCCTCGGAGAAGTACCCCATCGCGCGCCCCGGCCGCCCTCTGGTGGTGGGACCGGTGGTGAGCGAGGTGGGGGACTGGTTCCGGGACCGGGCGCGGGCGGAGGGAGTCGAGCTGATGCTGCTCGACGAGCACTGGAGCTGGGGGGTTCGAGCCCACCGGCCGGCCGGGCTCTCGGTCGACCTGCGCGGCCCGATCGGCGAAATCGACGAGCTGGGAATCGCCCTGCGGGGGCGGCACCAGGCGGCCAACGCCGCGCTCGCCTGCGCACTCCTGGAGCGCGCCGGGCTGTGGCCCGGAGAGCGGGCGATCCGGCGCGGCTTCGGCTCCCTGTCCCTGCGCGGCCGCTTCGACATCGTCCGCGCCGCTCCGCCGCCGGTGGTCGTCGACGTGGCCCACAACCCGGCCGGCATCACGGTCTGCGCGGCGACCTGGCGCGAGCTCTTCGGCCCCGGGGGCGCGGCCGTGGTCTTCTCCGCGCTGCGCGACAAGGACCTGGACGCGATCTTCGCGGCGCTGGCCCCGATCGCGGCGCGCATCTTCGTCCCCGCCCTCGACGCCCGTCGCGCCCGCCCCCCGGAGCTGGTGGCCGCCGAGGCCCGGCGCGCCGGAGCCGACACCCGGGAGTGCGCCTCGGTGGGCGACGCGTTGCAGCGAGCGCTCGACTTCGCCGCGCGGGGCGGCGCCCGCGGCGTGCTCTGCGCCGGGTCCTTTCACGTGGCGGAGGCTGCCTACCGGTTGCTGCCCGAGGAGCGCGAGCGCGGCACCGACATCCTGGGGCGGACGCATTATGCTCCGTCATGATTCCCTCGTCGGCCGCGGTGGCACCGGCGTCGTGGTGGTCGATCACCGCGCGCTGCCGAAGGGCAGGAGTTTGGACCGATGAAGACCGTCGCGATACTGCAGTCGAACTACATCCCATGGAAGGGCTACTTCGACCTGATTCACGAAGTAGACCTGTTCGTGTTTCACGATGACCTGCAATACACGCACTCAGACTGGAGAAACCGGAATCTGATCATGACGGCGCAGGGGCCGAAGTGGCTGACGATCCCCGCCGGCCGGAGCGAGAAGCGCTTGATTTGTGAAGTCGAGATCAAGGACCAAGGCTGGAAGGGCAAGCACCGCAGGCTGATCGAGCAGAGCTACCGCGGAGCGCCCCATTTCGAGGAGCATCGAGGATTGCTCGATTTCCTCTACGACAACGAGATCTCCAACCTGTCCGAATACAATCAACGGGCCATCAGGCATGTGGCGGAGCTGCTCGGCATCGACACGGAGCTCGGCGACAGCAGGACGATCGGAGCCGAGGGCAGGAAGACGCAGCGGCTGATCAGCATGCTGCGGAGAGTCGGGGCGACGCGCTATATCAGCGGGCCCGCCGGGAAGGACTACATCGACGAAGAGATGTTCGTCGATGCGGGGATCGAGCTCGTATTCAAGGAGTATCCACGCTATCCGGAGTACCGGCAGCAATTCGCGCCCTTTGCCCACCGGGTGACGGTCCTCGATCTGATCTTCAATCTCGGCGATCGTGCCCCGGCCCATATCTGGACCGGGGAGGGGGGCGCGTCTGGGGCTGACATCGCCTTCCCGCCGCGGCGACGCATGTCCCCGCCCGGCGATTGAGCCGATCGACCCGCTCGCGTAGTCTGTGTCTCGATCCAGAACCCTGGAGGCCCCCTTGGCCGGCGTCACCCTCGATTCCGTGAGCAAGATCTACGACGACCGCGTCACGGCGGTGAGGTCGGCCACCATCGCGATCGAGGAGGGCGAGTTCATGGTCCTGGTCGGCCCCTCGGGCTGCGGCAAGTCGACCACCTTGCGCATGGTCGCGGGGTTGGAGGAGGTCTCCTCGGGCACGATTCGGATCGGCTCGCGCGACGTGACTCACCTGGCGCCCAAGGACCGCGACGTGGCGATGGTGTTCCAGAACTACGCCCTCTACCCGCACATGAGCTGCTTCGACAACATGGCCTTCGCGCTCAAGATCCGCGGCTTGCCGAAGACCGAGATCGCGCGCAAGGTCGACGAAGCGGCGCACATCCTGGGCATCGAGACGCTGCTCGAGCGCAAGCCGCGCCAGCTCTCGGGAGGCCAACGCCAGCGGGTGGCGGTGGGCCGCGCCATCGTGCGCGATCCCAAGGTCTTCCTCTTCGACGAGCCGCTCTCGAACCTCGACGCCAAGCTGCGGGTGCAGATGCGCGCCGAGATCTCGCGCCTGCACAGCACCCTGAGCGCCACCATGATCTACGTGACTCACGACCAGGTGGAAGCGATGACCATGGGCGATCGGATCGTGGTGATGCTGGACGGCGAGATCCAGCAGATCGCCACGCCGATGGAGCTCTACCACCAACCGGTCAACCGCTTTGTCGCCGGCTTCATCGGCTCGCCACCGATGAACTTCCTCGACGGCCGCATCGAGCAGCGCGAGGGCCTGCGGCTGAGCGCCGGCGGCATCGACCTGCCCCTCGATGGCCTGGAGGAGCTGCTGCGGAACCACCTGGAGCGCCGCGTGGAGGTCGGTTTCCGACCCCAGGGCCTACGACCGGCGAAGCCGGGCGAGGGATTCGACGCCCGGGTCGAGGTGGTGGAGCCGATGGGCAGCGAGACCTTCGTGCACCTGCGCATCGGAGAGACGCCGATCTCGGCGCGCCTGGCGGCCGACGTGGAGCTCGGGCACGGCGACCGCATCTGTCTGCGACCCGATCCGCACGCCCTTCACCTCTTCGACGGCGAGACCGGGCTGGCCATCGCTTGAGCCCTGCCCGCGACTCAGCGCGCAGAATCGCGGCGGTCGTCGCCGGCCTTGGCGCGTTGCTGGTGGCGAGCGCGCAGCCGCCGCCGGAAACCCCGGCCGCCCCCCCCGCGCAGACCCCGCCAGGCGCCGCGCCACCCGCCGTCCAGGGCGATTCCCTTCCCATGGACAGCACCGCCGCCACCGCCGAGGACACCATCCTCTATGCCGCCGAGCGCCTCGATTTCGAGGTCGACGAGGAGGTGCTACAGCTGCGTCGCTCGGCCTGGATCCGCAGCGGGATCTACCAGCTCTTCGCCGACTCGATGCAGGTCGAGATCGACCGCGAGCTTCTGACCGCCGTCGGTGAGGCGGTGCTGGAGGACGGCGAAGGACGCCTGATCGGCGATTCCGTGGTGCTCGACCTGAGATCCGAGCGCGGCACGGTGGCGGCGGGCGTCACCGCCATGGAGGACGGGATCTACCAGGGGCGGACGATCCGCCGCGTCGGCACCGAGCACCTCGATGTCGACCAGGGGATCTTCTCGACCTGCCGCCTGGAGCATCCCCACTACTCCTTCACCTGCGACGCCATGCGGATCGAGGAGCAGGAGCTGGCCGTGGCCCGGCCATTGGTCGTGCGCGTGCGCGAGGTGCCGGTCTTCTACCTGCCCTACTTCGCCCTCTCGCTGCGCAAGGGGCGCCACTCCGGAATCCTGGTGCCGAGCCTGGAGAAGGACAGCCAGGCGGGCCGCTTCTTCCGCGACGTCGGCTACTACTGGGCGCCGAACGACCATTTCGACTGGCTGGCCAGCGCCGATCTCTATCGCACCGGCCGCTTCCGCTTCGAGTCCACCGTCCGCGCCGCCTGGCGCTACTCCGCGCCGGCCAGCAGTGTGCGCTGGATCCAGGATCACAATCCCGAAAGCGGCCGCGAGAGCACCGACCTGCGCCTGGCCCATGCCCAGAACTTCGACAATGGCCTGCGCCTTCGTCTCGACTCCAGCGCCAGCCGGATCTCACGCTCGAGCGGCGGACTGCAACGCAACTGGAGCGGCTCGGCGGTGATGAGCAAGACCCTGGAGGGCCTCGGCTCGGCCACCGCCACGCTGCGGTCCACCCGCGATCTCGAAAGCGGCCGGGTCATCGAGCAGCTTCCCACGCTGACTTTCCGCTCGCAGTGGTGGCAGTTCTTTCCCGAGGACGAGGACGAGGGCCCCTGGCGCAACTCTGCAGATTCGCTGGTCGCACTGGAGGGCCCGGCCTGGTACCAGGCCCTCGGGCTCTCCTACTCGGGCACCGCCAGCAGCGAGCGCAATCGCAACGCCGGCAGCGCCATCAGCCACGCCGCGATCGATCATCGCTGGACCCTCTCCGCGCGCGGCCTGCGCCTGCCGGCCGGGCTCTCCTTCGCACCCAGCGTGGTCTTCCAGGAGAGCTGGTTCGATCGCCGCCGGGACCGCCTCAGCGACCGCATCGTCACCGGCTGGACGGCCCGCCATAGCTTTCAGGCCAGCGCCGGACTGTCCACCACCGTCCAGGGGATCTACCGCCCCAAGCTGGGACCTCTGCGCGGAGTTCTGCACTCGATAGATCCCCGTCTGACAGTGTTCTATACACCAAACTTCGAGCAATACTTCCAGGATGTGAATGGGTCATCCCAGGACATCTTCAGCGGTCTGGGCAGCTCCGCGACGCCAGCCGAGCGGCGCTCTTTCTCCTACTCGCTCTCCAACGCCCTGCAGATCAAATGGGCCGGCGCGGATGGCGGCGAAGAGCGGATCGACCTGCTCTCCGTCCAGCTTTCCGGAAGCTACGACCACCTGCGCGATCTACGCGCCGACCTCCCGGGGCCCCAGCATTTCTCCAACCTGGGCCTCTCCGGACGGCTGGCGCCCACCGACGAGCTCGCGCTGCGTCTTTCCCTGCCCTACGATCCCTACCGCCAGGAGCGCGGCACCATGAGCATCACCGCGGACGGTCGCTGGAGCGGCTCCGACGATCCTGCGGCGGAGCCGACGCCGCCTCTCGAGAGCTCGCCGATCGAGGCGGATTTGAGCGAAAGGCAACGCATCTTCGCCGACGATCCGCACGCCAACCTGTCCACCGCTCCCTGGTCGGCCTCGGCCCATGGCACCTGGACCATCCCCCGCGAGGCTCCCTCGACCATGCGCGTCAGCGGCAATCTCGGCTTCCACCCGACTCCCAAGTGGCGCCTCGACTACCGCAGCTCATTCAACCTGACCAGCGGCGAGCGCGAGAGCCAATACCTCACGGTGCGGCGCGACCTGCACTGCTGGACCGGCAGCTTCAGTTGGCGCGAGTCGTCGGGGGTCTGGAGCTACTACCTGGTGCTGCGCGCCAAGGATCTGTCGGATCTGAAGCTGGAGAACCGCGAGTTCGGCGTGTTCGACTGACTTGGCGGTGATCCGCAATATAGGACGGGCGCCCGCCGTGAAAGCGGACGCCCGTCGGACATGGCTACCGAGCCGGTTCAGTCGGCGAAGGGATAGGCGTCGACCCGGCCGTAGCCGAAGGTGCTGTTGCTGCCCAGGTTGTCGGCGTTGTCCTGGATGTGATGGCGCATCTGCACGTTGGTCATGCCCGGAGGGGCGAAGGCCATGTAGCCGAGCCCCACGCCGGCGGCCTGCGGGCAGGACATCGAGGTGCCCGAGAGCCAGGAGTAGCCGCCACCGCGGTAGGTCGAGTAGATGTCCTCACCGGCGGCGACGATCTCCACGTTGCCTTCCTGGGTATCGTCGCCGAAGCCGCGCCCCGAGAAGGAGGAGATCTGGGTGCAGGTGCGCAGCGAGCCGACCCCGATCACCGAGGTGTAGGCGCCGGGATAGTTCTTGTAGGTGCCGCCGTGGTTGCCGGCGGAGCCGAAGACCAGGAGGCCGGCGTTGTAGGCGTTGTTGCAGGCGGTCTTGACGGTCGAGTCGTAGCCGCCGCCGATCGACATGCTGATCACATGGGCGCCTTTCTGCACCGCGTGGTCGATCCCGGCCGCGACGTCGGACCACCAGCCGGTGCCCCACGAGTCGAGCACCTTGATCGGCAGGATCTCGGCGTTGATCACGCCGGCGACCCCGAGGCCGTTGTTGGTCACCGCCGCGGCGATGCCCGCGGTGTGGGTGCCGTGGCCGTTGTCGTCGTTGGCGTTGGAGTCGTTGTTGACGAAGTCGTAGTCGTCGGCGGTGTTGACGTGGGCGGCCAGGTCGGGATGGTCGAGGTCGGTGCCGGTGTCGATGATCGCAACCGTCACGGCTCTCTCCTCGAAGCCGTAGCGTCCCCAAGCCCGTTCGACATCGATGCAGGGCATGCCCCACTGGTTGCCGTAACCGGGGTCATTGGGAGTGGCGAGGGAGCCGGGGCCGTCGCGCCGGGCGGCGGCCGGGCGGACCACCAGGTCATCGGGGATGGTGGCGATTCCGTCGCGCTCCACGTAGGAGGCCAGGCGCCGCACGGCGTCGTGGCGGCGCAGCCGCGCCAGCTCGTCCTCCCGGAGGATGACGGTGGTCGCATTCAGGCGATCGAGGCGATGGACGAAGCGGGCTCCGAGCTCGTCTTCGAGGACACGGCGGATCTCCCGGGTGTCGGAGAGCGACGACGTGCCGACGTTGACGCGAACTTCACCCTCGGCGAGCTCTACCCGGGCGGCGCTGGCCGGCGAAGCAGTGACAGCGGCGAGCAGCGAGGCGCAGAGCGCGAGGCGGATGTGCATGGGGTTCTCCTGAGAGCTGAGGCGGTTTCGCACACGAGGTTGGCGACGGGACGGGGGGAGGGGGGTCGGAGAGCGACCCAATCGGCGCACCCAAAGGCAAGAAGCGCGCCACGGGCTCGATGCGCCCCTGCAACGTGTTGCGTCGCACCTGAATGCGCCGCCGAATCTGGTTGCCGGGCGCGCCGATAGGAGTTCCCTGCCAGGAGGGTCCGGGAAACAGGAGGCCGGAGGGACAAGGGCGCCGGCGGGGGAAATCCCCCGCGGCCCCTGGGGCGATGCGCGCCTTGCCCCGCTGGAATCTTCGAATCGCCGGCCGCGTCGCGAAATCCAAGGTTAGGCTGGGATCGCATGCGAGCCGGCGAGGATCGCACCGATTCGCTCCGACGTCGGCACATCCCAGAATCCACTCTGACACGGAGTAAGAGCTTCATGAGAACCCGCTCGCTCGTGACTGTCGGCCTCGCGGCCCTGCTCGCATCGCCCCTGGCCCTGGCGCAGTACCCCTGGGGGCCCGCCCTGACCAGCGGGGACACCGGACACCCGGCCAACTGGTCCCGGGTCCACTTCGACCCGACCAACTCCAACACGGTCTGGGCGTCGACCGGCGACCTGCCCGATGTCTTCTCGTCCGATCCTCCCGAGCCGGCCAATGGCATCTGGCGCTCGACCAACGGCGGATCGACTTGGACCCAGATGGCTTCCGGCGCGCTCGATCCGACCTACAACATTCTCGACTTCACGATCTGCAAGGCCGACCCGGATGTGATCTACGCCGCGACCAACGTCCAGGGCGTGTTCCGCTCGACCGACGGCGGCAACAGCTGGGCCGCGGCCAACAGTGGGATCACCTACAAGAGCGCGTCCTTCCCGAACGCCAACTGGGGAGTCGGCGCCATCGTGGTCGACCCGACCGATCCGGCCAAGGTCTACTGCTCGGTCGGCCAGCTCTCGGGCCTCGACATCTTCAATCTCTCGCCCGACCACCCCGGTTTCTACTACTCCCACAACGGCGGCGTGAGCTGGACGGCCAACAACACCGGCCTACCGCCGCGCGAGGACGGCATCGGCGACTTCGTATCGAACACCTCCGCACCGCTCAGCCTGGCGATTCCGGAGGACTCTCCGAACACCATCTACGCGGGGCTCCTGACCGCCGAGGCCAACATCAAGGTGCTCTTCGGGACCAAGGCCAAGGCCCAGACGCAGGTGTTCCGGAACACCGCCGCCGGCACTGGATCGTGGTCGAGCATCTCGTCGGGACTGCCGCAGATCGAGCAGGCGGCGACTCTGATCGGCACCCTGGCCCGGATCGCGGTCGGTGCGGCCTTCATCACGGTCGGACCGGCGGGAGGCAACCACGTGGTCTACCTCTCCTCGCTCGGCTTCGGGATCGAGGTCTCGCTGCTCGACGAGAAGATGAAGTCGAAGTCGCGCGGAATCTTCGCTCTGGCGCCAGGATCGACCACCTGGCTGGAGCGCAACACCGCCTTGCCGGTGGTCAACGACGACTTCAACCAGAACGCCATCAACACCAGCCCGGTGGCGATCCATCCCGCCGATCCCTACACCGGGCTCACCGGCGTGGTCGAATCGGATGCCGCAGAGCCGAACGCGAGCAAGATCTGGGCAACCACCACCGCCGGCGCTCCCTGGCTGAAGAACTGGGGCGACAGCGGTCTGAACCAGTCGCCGACGCTCGGTCAGGACTACTGCAACGCCCTCTTCCTGGAGATTTCGCCCGCCGGCAACCGCGCGGTGGCCGCCATCGCCTGGACCGATCCCGATTCGGTGCTGAACGAGTTGGACGACGACGACGGCATCTACATGCTGCCGGCACCCTGAGGGGGACGCCCAAAGCGGCCCCCAATCCACTTTTCCGAGGTTACTCTAGCCGGTAGCTCGCGGCTCGATCGCGCAGCACCGACCACGCCACCGCGCGCCCAGGGCGAGCCTGGGGGCGCGGTAGGTCGTGCCCAGTCGAGAACCGGAGGCCGGCCACCCAGGGTGCTCGCACCCGCCCAGCCTCTCTATGGAGTCCACGGCCCATGCGCAAATCTCTGCTACTCGCCGCCATCGGCTGCCTCGCGTCCGCCGCCATGGCGCAGTACCCTTGGGGTCCCTCGCTGACCAACGCCGAAACCGGCGGAACGACGCCTTGGGGACGCGTTCATTTCGATCCCACCAATGCCAACGTGATCTGGGCGGCCACCACCGAGGTCCCCGATCCCTTCGACACCGAACCGCTGCCGCCGGCCAACGGCCTGTGGAAGACCGAGGATGGCGGCTCGACCTGGTCGCAGGTCAACTCGGGCGCCTTCCTGCCCGACTATCACGTGCTCGACTTCGCCATCGCCCCTTCGAACACCGATGTGGTCTATGCCGGAACCCTGGAGCAGGGGGTGTTCAAGACCGTCGACGGCGGCACCACCTGGGCCGCCATGAACAACGGCATTTCGAACGGCGGCAGCAACTTCCCCAACAGCGACTGGGGCGCCGGCGCGCTGGTGGTCGACCCCAGCAACGCCGACAAGGTCTATGTCTCGGTGGGGCAGCTGGCCGGAATCGACATCCTCTCGCCGTCGCCGGATCATCCCGGCTTCTTCTACTCGCACGACGGCGGCGCCAACTGGACCAAGAACAACAGCGGGCTTCCACCGACCTCCGACAGCTTCCTCGACCTGCTCTCCAACACCGGCGTGTCGCTCTCGCTGGCGATCCCGGAGGACGAGCCCACCACCCTCTACGCCAGCATCCTCAAGGTCGAGGCCAACGGCAAGCTGCTCTTCGGCAAGAAGGCCAAGGCCCGGGTTCTGGTCTTCAAGAACACCTCGAGCGGCACCGGCAACTGGAGCGGGCTCTCCGACGGCCTGCCCGAGGTGGTGCAGGACGACGGCGGCTTCGGCTCGGTGCTCCGCTATGCGGCGGCGGGCGGCATTCTGACCGTCACCAGCGTGGGACCCAACCACGTGCTTTTCCTCGCCACCCTCGCCTACTCGGGTGAGGTATTCCTCGACAGCGACACCAGCTTCAACCGCTCCAAGGGCGTGTGGGCGCTGCCTCCGGGTGACACCACCTGGATCGAGCGCAACGGCGGCCTGCCGGTGGTCAACGATGCCGAGAACATCGACGCCATCAACGCCACTCCGGTCGGCGTGCACCCGAGCGATCCCTACACGCTCCTGACCGGCGTGGTGGAGTCGGAGGGCGCGATGGCCGGCTCGACCAAGATCTGGGGCACGGTCACGGCCGGCGCCCCCTGGCTGAAGAACTGGGGCGACTCCGGTCTCACCAGCTCGCCGACCCAGGGCCACACCGAAGCCTCGGCGATCTTCACCGAGATCAGCAAGCAGGGCAACCGCGCCGCTTCGACGATTTCCTGGGACGGCAACGTGCTGGGCGACGACTCGGACGACGGGGTCTATCTGCTGCCGCCGCCCACCGACTGAAGCGTGACATCAGGGTGAACGATGGCGGGGCGCTCCCGGGCTGGGGGCGCCCCGCTCTCTATTGGACCTGGCCCTCGCTCACGACGAATCGCCCGCGAGCGGCCGCGCGATCACCGCCGCGCCACCACGGCTCCAGGTGCCCGGGCGCCCGGGGATTTCGGGGCGGAAATGGCGGCCTTGCGGCGTGGTCTGGAGCGGCAGCGCGTCGTCGAGGGTGATCAAGGCGTTGGCCAGAGCCAGGCCGCCGGCGGCGGCGAAGGTGCGGTCGACGGCGGCCTGTGGTGCATCGGCCACGCCCTCGCATTCCTCGCCGGCCACGTAGCGCACGATGCCGCGCAGCAGCGCCCAGGCGCTCTGGCGCTGGTGCCAGGGCTCGCGCAGTCGCGCCCCGCGGCGCGCATCGTCCCGCGGTCCCGGCAGGGTCACGATCAGGGCCGGCGCGGCGGTCATCAGCAGGGTGAACTCGGCGCCCTCGCGCAGCCGGGCGCTGGTTGCGGCGAACGCCGCCGCCTCTTCGGCGATCAGACCCGCGGCCCGCTTGCCGTTGCGGCTGGTCGGGTAGTGGGCCACCTCGACGGCGTCGCCGCGGTGCCGAATGGTGACGAATAGGCGCGCCCCGCCGGGGCTCTCGGTGCGCACCCGATCGACGCCCGAGGCGCCGGCCCATTCGTCGCGCGTGAGATGCACCCGGGCTCCCGCGCGCCGCAGGTAGTCGCCCAGGTAACGAGCCACCGCCAGGTTCAGGTCGGCCGCTCGGGTGCCGGCGCCGCCGACCGCGCCGGGATCGTCGCCGCCAGCGGCCGGATCGAGCACGATCTCGGCTCCCAGGAGCTGCGGGACCAGCGCCTGCATCGGCACCCGCAGCTCACCGCGCTCCTGGGGACAGGCGAGCACCAGGGGTTGGTAGCCCTCACACTCCACGTGCAGGGCCCGCTGCGCTCGGTCGACATCGAGCAGCACGCGGCCGAACGCATCGCTGCGCGCGGCCCGCCCGCCGCAACGCACCCAGGCCCCCTCGAGCGGCCGCTCCCCGTCGAGCAGCAGCAGGTGCAGGGGAGGGGGCTCGGCCGGTGTCGAGAACACGGCGAGATCGAGGACCGCCCGCGCCACACCGGCCTCCACCGAGACGCTGACCAGGTCGGAGCCCGGCGCGGCGGCGATCCAGGCTCGGGATCGTCCGGCCTCGAAGGGCGTCGGGCCCGCAACGATGGTGCCGCCCTCGACCGAGAGCCGCAGATCGGTGCCCGGCGCCACCGGCAGCTCCTCGCGGGTGCGTCCATCGATCAGCACCGGGACCGGCGGGCCCGCGCTCAGCAGGGGATGGGGCAGGCGCAGCTCGAGGGTCGCCGGCTCGGCCACCACCTCGACATCGAGCTCGAGCGCCGCCGCGGCATTGCCGCCGAGATTGCGGGCGCGCACGCTCAGGCGGTGGCGTCCGGGCGGCAAGAGCGCCGGCGGCAACGCGCGGATGGTCTGGTCTTCGATCGTGTAGGCCAGCGGCCGGCCGTCCCATTCGAGCGCGACGCTCTGCGGGTCGAGACCCGGTCCGAAGGGGTCGTGCAGGTGGATCGGCGGCAGCGAATCGTGTGGCGCGAGGATCAGCTCGCAGTCCTCGGCGATCTGCCCGGCGGCGCCCGGCTGGAGCACCGGCACCCCCCGCCCCAGGTAATCGAGGATCCCCGCGAAGTAGGCGCGCGCCTCGAGCTTCTGCGCCCGGGGCGAATCGAGCACGCGACCCATGCCGCGGCTGGTCAGGTAGGAGGCCTCGCCCAGTACCGCGGCGCCCTCGCTCTTGCGCAGCACCAGGTAGTTGCCGGCCAGGAGCGCCGGCTGGTCGGCGAGGCCGAGATTGGCCGACAGGTGCTGGTGGATGCGCGCGGCGGCGTCGCGCGAAGGACCGACATCGGCCATGCGATGGTAGGTCTCGACCCGATTGAAGCGCCCGATATCGCCGGGCCGCGAGTTGTGGTGCAGGGAGAGGAAAAGCTCGGGCTTGGCGCGGTTGGAAATCCCCACCCGGGCCATCAGATCGTCGCGCAGCGTGGCTTCGGGATCCTGCTCGCTCAGGTCGTGGTCGCCTTCGCGGGTCAGGATGACCACCGCCCCGGCGGCGCGCAGCAGGCCGGTCAGCTCCTGGGCGACGCCGAGATTGACGTCGGCCTCGCGTACACCATCGGATGAGACGGCGCCGGGATAGCGGCCGCCGTGTCCGGCGTCGAGCACCACCACGCGCCCCTTCAGCGCGTCGGGGCGGGGCACGATCTCGGTCTCCAGGAATCGCTCATAGGGACGCGGCCGCCCGGCGCATCCGCTCACGAGAAGGCCCAGGCAGAGCCACGAAAAGGCATGTCGCAGCAGTGTTCTCATGGCGGCGAAGACTACACGAGCTGCATCGCTTGCAGTGGACCGGGGCGCTCCCTATCTTGCAACCGTGGGGCCGAGGAGCGACGGCGCCCGCATGCCGACTTGGAGACTGAATGAGCGCCGCCAGCCTTCCCGACAAGGTGATCTCGCTGACCGAGGCGGTGGCGGAGATCGGCTCCGGCGACCGCCTGGCGCTGGGTGGCATCCAGATGTCTCGGCGCCCCTTCGGCGCGGTGCGCCAGCTGCTCCTGAGCGAGGTCGCGGGTCTGGAGATCATCACCCACTCGGTCTGCATCGACACCGATGTGCTGATCGCCGACGGCCGCGTTGCCGGTCTGCGCTACGTGGTGCCGCGCAAGACCACACTGGGACCGCCGCCGGCCTTCGCCGAGGCGCGGCGCACACGCTCGATCCCCATGATCGCCGAATCGAGCGCGTCGCTCGGCGGCGGGCTCCGAGCATCGCTGGCCGGTGTGGCCTTCTTCCCGATCCCCTATGCCGAGATGGATGAGGCGGCGGCGGAGCGCGACGATCTGGCGGTGATCGAGTGCCCCTACCAGGGCACGCCCCTGGTCGCGGTGCCGCCGCTGACGCCCGACGTGGCCCTGCTCCACGTGCACGCCGCCGACCGGCGCGGCAACGTGCGGATCGACACCGCGGTCGGCTTCGACCAGGAGATGGCTCTGGCCGCCGCCAAGACCTTCGCCACGGCGGAATCGATCGTCGACGACCTGGAAGGGGAGGGGCTGGTCGTTTCCGGGCGCCATATCGACGCCGTGGTCGAGCTCCCCTACGGCGCCTTCCCCGCCTCCTGCCGCCCGCGCTACAAGTGGAACCTCGGCTACACCCTCGCCTACTACGACGCGGTGCGCGAAGGCCATTTCGAGGTCTTCCGCGAGAGCCTCGCGGTGCGCTCCTACGACCGCTTCCTGGAGCAGAGCATGGCTGCGGGCGGCTGAGACTTGCGCCGCGCCCGCGGGCCATGAAGAATGCCCGCCATGGGCAACATCAGACGCACCGTTGTTTTCTGCGCGGCAACGCTGGCGCTTTGGATGCCGGGGGGACGAGCGGGGGCCGCGCCCGATGCCGCCGAGCGTGCCTACGCCACCGCCCGGGATCGCTACCACCGCAACCTGAAGCACCCCCGGGAGAACACGACGCGCAACTGGGAGCGCGCGATCGCTCTCTTCCAGAACGTGGCGGCGCGCTACCCGAAGTCGCGCTGGGCCGACGACGCCCTCTACTCGGTGGGACTGAGCTACGAGAAGAAAGGGGATCAGCGCAAGGCGGCGGCCTCTTTCGAAACGATGGCCCGCAGCTACCCGAGCTCACGCCTGGCCGACGATGCCTTGCTGCTGGCGGCGTCGAAGCGGATTCAGCTCGACGCCCCGGCGCGCGGCGAGGCGAATCTGCTGGCGGTGGTTCGCGACCACCCGCGCGGCGACATGTACACCCGCGCCCGCGATCGCCTGGTGGAGCACTACCGGAACTCCAAAGACGCCGCCGGCGCCCGGCGCCTCGTCGAGCTGCTGGCCGACGACGCCCGCTCGACGACCGCGCGGCGCAACCTGGAGCTGATCGTGGCGGAGCTGGATCGCAGCCCGAGCGTGGAGCCCTCGCCCCTGCTGGAGCAGCGCCTGCTCGGCGCCCCCGACGGCGAGCTCAGCGTGGCGGGCGGCGGGGAGCACTGGCTGCGCTCCCAGGGGCGCCCATACGTCAAGGAAATCAAGACCTGGTCGGCACCGCGCTCGACGCGGGTGGTGATCGAGCTCTCGAAGGCGGTGCCCTTTCGGCACAATCGTCTGCATAGCCCGGAGCGGATCTACGTCGACCTGGTCGATGCGGTGGCCTACGAGCGCGAGGCGGCCCTGGAGGTCGACGACGGTCTGCTGGGCATGGTGCGGGCCTCGCAGTTCGATCCAGAGACCGCGCGGGTGGTGCTGACGCCGGTGGGGGAGACCGAGTACGGGGTCTTCGAGCTGGCCGATCCTTCGCGCATCGTGCTCGATCTGCGGCGCCCCGGCGAGTCGGAGCTGCGCTACGCGGTGCCGGTCGGAACGGCGTCGTTGGCGCAGGAGCTGGGGCTGCGCGCCCACCGCATCGCCATCGATCCCGGCCACGGCGGCCGCGACCCGGGCGCGCTCGGCGCGGGGGGATTGAAGGAGAAGGACCTGACCTTGCAAGTGGCGATCGAGCTGGAGCGCTTGCTCGAGGCGGAGGGGACCTTCGACGCCTTCCTGACCCGCTCCTCCGACTCCTTCGTGGCGCTGGAGAAGCGCACCGCGATCGCCAATCAGCGCGGCGCCGACCTCTTCCTCTCGATCCACTTCAACGCCCATCGCAAGAAGCAGCGCCGCGGCTACGAGACCTATTACCTGGCGATGGCCCAGGACGACGAGGCGCGGGCGGTGGCGGCGATGGAGAACGCCACCTCGATGAAGAAGCTGAGCGACCTGGAAGGCCTGGTGGACGGCATCCTGCGCGGCGCGCACCGCGACGAGAGCCGGCGCCTCGCGGAGCAGGTGCAGCGCAGCATGGCCCGGCGCATGCACGGCCTCGATCGCGGCGTGAAGCGGGCCGGCTTCGTGGTCCTGGTGGGCGCCGACATGCCGGCGATCCTGGCCGAATGCGGCTTCATCACCAATCCCGAGCAGGGCGCCGAGCTGCGCGATGCACGGACCGTTCGCGAGATCGCCGGCTCGCTCTACGACGGGGTTCTGGCCTATGCGCGGGGCTTGAGCACGGTCGACGAGGGATAGACCGCCCCCGCGCTTTCCCTGGCCCCGCGATCGCGTGTATGCTGCCCCATCGATCATCCTTCACAGCTCTACGCGAACATCGGCCGAGGAGGCTCGAGGATGTCGGACAAGGAGCTCTGCCGAGCGCTGGCCGCGGTCGGCAAAGAGGTGGGCCTGAGGATCCTCTACGGGCGGCCGCGCGGGCGCGGCGGCAGCTGCAGCTACCACGGCCGGGGCTACGTGGTGATCCACTCCGATAGCGATTTCGCACAGCGCGCGTCGGTGCTGGCGCAGAGCCTGGCGGAGCGTGAAGTCGACGAGACTCTGCTGGAGAGCCAGGAGGTGCGCAGCGCCCTCGACCGGGCCCGCGCTGCGCTCGTCGCAAGTTGAAAATGGGCGGCCATCGGCCGCGCCGAACAGAGACGTCCGGCCGCGAGCCGGGCACGGGAGAGCCGCGTTGGCCACACCGAAGCACTCGGACCTCAACGAAGACCCGATCCACGAGCAGCTGGAGTACGCCCTCGCCTGGACCATGAAGCACCGCAATACCGTGGCCGCGGTGGCTGCGGTGCTGGTGCTGGCGGTGGCGGGATCGAGCTTCTACTTGCGCTTGCAGTCGAAGCGCGAGGACGACGCGAGCACCGCCTTTCTGAACGGGCTCAGCGCTCTCAACGAGGGTCGCGTCGACGCCGCCCGCGGCCTCTTCACCGAGCTGGTCGAGGAGCGCACGGGCACCTCCGCGGCGCGCAACGCCGGTCTCTACCTGGCCCATTCGCTCTTGCGGATGGGCGAGCACGACGCCGCCGAGGCGGCCTACCAGAGCTACCTGGGCAGCGCCCGCGACGACTACCTGCGGCTCAGCGCCCGCGAGGGGATCGCCGCCTGCGCCGAAGACGCCGGCGACTGGGGAAACGCGGCCGCGGCCTACACCACGATCGCCGCCGAGCACGCGGCCGAGGCCGACCAGGCGCGCAACCTGATGGCCGCGGCCCGCTGCAAGATCTCCGCCGGCGACCCCGCCGGGGCGCGGGCGATCTACCTAGACATCGAGGAGCGCTTCGAGGTCGCCGCGGTCGATGCGCGCGTGGCGCGTGCCCTGCTGGGGCCGGTCGGAGAATGAGCGACCAGCAGCCGACCTAAGGGTCCGCGCGAGAGCCCCCAGGCCTCAAGCCGTGCGCGCGATCTCCTCGAACAGATGCCGCATCAGGTCCGTGTAGCCCGCCAAGCGCGCGAAGATCTGGTCGGCCAGCGCCTCATGATAGGTGTGCACCGTGCGGTTCCGGTCGTCGGTCATCTCCAGCGCGAGCAGGACCTCTTCCTCGCTCAGCAGGCCCGCGGGGAGCGCCTGGCGGAAGCAGGCCTTGGGCGAAGAGCAGATGACACCCTCCACATCCAACAGGTGCGCCTTCAGGAGCTTCCAGGCAGCCTCGAAGGTGTACTCGAAGCGCTGGATGGACGCGTCGCGGATGAAGACCGAGTACGGCTCGGCCAGCACCTCATCCAGGGTGACCAGCGCGCGTTCGGTGCTCTTGATCATGTCTCTCAGGGGCGCCACGTGATCGCCTCCTTGCGGGCGTTCCTTCGCAACGCATCGCTGGTCTCGGCCAAGTTCACGATCTCGACGCGGTAGGGGATCGGGAGGTCTTCCAGGCGCTCCCGCAGGTTGGCCAAACGACCGTGCTCCAGTGCTGCGCGCGGCAAGACGCCCACGTCGATGTCCGACCCGGCGTGCGCGTCCCCGCGAGCGTGTGAGCCGAAGAGATAGATCGCCACGTCCTCCTCGCGCAGGTGGTCCAGGACGAGCACGCGGACGGAGGCGAGGCTCCTGTCCCGGATGGTCGTGGCGGTCGGCTCCATGAGCTGATCATGGAGGCGCTTCCGGGACCCGTCAACTCCCCGCCTTCAACGCGACGTCGAAGTCGGCGATCCAGGGTCCCGGCGACTTTGCCGGGACCCTGGTCGGCGGTCGGCGAACATTGACATCAGCAAAATGATGTCATAGGCTTCAGATGGCGCCTTCACTCGGCCTGGGAACGCGGAGACTCCAGTGAGACAGCTAACCGTACGCAACGTGCCGGCGGATCTGGCCCGCGCCCTCAAAGCCGAGCGCAGCGCTCGAGGCATCTCTTTGAATCAGACCGTGATCGAGCTGCTGCGCCGCGCCTTGGGGCTGACGCCTGGCGCAGCCTATGACAACGGCCTGGGCGATATGGCCGGCACCTGGAGCGCCGCCGACCTGGCGGAGTTCGAGCGCAACGTGCGGGTGTTCGAGCAGGTGGACGAGGAGCTGTGGCGCTGACACGCATCTGTCTCGACACCTCGGCCTACAGCCACTACAAGAGGGGCGACGCTCGGGCCGTCGAGGTGCTGAGCCGAGCGACCCGTGTCGGGATCCCCGCCGTGGTGCTGGGCGAGCTCAGAGCGGGATTCCGTCGCGGTGGCCGAGCCGAGCGCAACGAGCGCGAGCTGCTGGAGTTCTTGCGCCATCCGCTCGTGGAGATGCTGCCGATCGATGATGAGGTAGCTTCGATCTACGCGGATATCGTCATCGACCTCCGGCGCGGGGGCACCCCGATCCCCACCAACGACGTGTGGATCGCGGCGCTCGCGGCTCGCGACGGATCGGTCGTCGTGACCTACGACGCGCACTTCGAGCAGATCGCGAGGATCGGGACGAAGGTGCTTTCGACCGAGTAGGGATGGCGAACCAGCTGCTACCGACTGGTCGCCGACGGCGACTGGCTCTGCGGCGCGCCCGGCGCTACACGCGGCGACTTCCTTCACGTCATGCGGATCGACTCCGGCGGCTGCGTGCGAGAGGTCGGCCGGCACGACGTTTTCGGGCGTCCCCTTTGCTTCACGGCGAGATCCGGGCGCCTGGTGCTCGGCGGCTTCTTCGGCTTCGGCTGGTTCGTCGACGACACCCGCCCCACCTCCCTGGAGCCTTGGCCGGTCGAGGACTGAGCTACCAGCAGAGGGTCTCACCCTGCTCGGCCCAGCCAACCCGCCCTTCCTTGCCGTGGCAGGGCCGGCGGTCCGCGCAGCGGTGGGTGAGAAGCACCCGCCTCGCTCCGGCCGCCAGCGCCGCCTCCGCCCCCGCCTCGGGCTCCACGTGCAGGGCATCGATGACCGCCAGGTCGACGCCCGCGGCGTCGCGCCGCACCTCGGCCGCGTCGGCCAGATCGCCGGAAACGTAAAGATGATGCTCTTGGTGCGAGAACAGAAACGAGTAGCTGCGCGTGAGCGCCGGTGCGTCTCCCGCCGGCAGATGGGCGTTCGGAAGCGCCCGCAGCCGCAATCCACCCGGCAAGTCGTGCGGTCGCCCGGTCTCCAGGGGGCGGGCGCCGACCACGCCTTCGATCCGCCGCCGGTCCATTCCGAAGAAGCGCAGCATGGCGTGGAGCTCGGGCAGCGCCTCGTCAGGCACCAGCAAAGGCACGGCCGCCCGCTTGCCCTCGCCGGCCAGCCGCAGTCTCTGCACCAGGCCCGGCAGCCCTCCCGCGTGGTCGGCGTGCAGGTGGCTGACCACGATCGCCCCCAACTCGAAATCGCCGTGCCCCGCTTCAGCCAGCGCCCGGGAGACTCCGTCGCCGGCGTCGACCAGGATCGGCGCGGCCCCCACCACCCGCACCAGCAACGAGGCGTGGGGGCGGCCGGTGGGGCTCAGCGCGCAGCCGCTGCCGAGCACCGTGATCGAGCGCGTCATCGATGCCCCACCGCGGACGCGTCGCGGCGCTCCCGCAGGGTGTCGACCAGGAGCTGCTCGATCTCGTCGACCATCTGCTCCTCGCGGAAGCTGGTCCGAATCAACGTCCGCGCCGCCCTGCCCAGGCGCTCCCGCAGCGCGGGATCGTCGGCCAGGCGAAGCAGCGCCCGTGCGCAGCCCCGCGCGTCCTCGGCCTCGAAGACCAGGGCGTTCTCGCCATCCTCCAGGATCTCCGCCGAACCGCCCCGGGTGGTGCCGGCCACCGCGATGCCGGTCGACATCGCCTCCATCAGGACCACCGAGAAAGGCTCGGCCCAGATCGAGGGCAGCACCAGCACGTCGCGGGTGAGCAAGAGCTCCGCCACCTCGGCGCGCCCCACCCGGGGGCGGATGCGCACCACCCGCTCCAGGTCGGCACTTCGAATCGTCTCGCGAAGTCCTTCCAAATACTCGGGCTGAGAGGGTCCCACGATCTCCAACTCGATGTCGCCGCGGCGCGGCTCCGCGTCCTTGCCGGCGATCCGGACCAGGGCTTCGACGGCGGTGTGCACCCCTTTGTGCGGCAGCACCTGGCCCAGATAGAGAACCCGCAGCCGGCCATCCGTGCTGCGCCGCGGCTCGCCCTCGAAGGAGGCGATCGGCACCCGGTTGTAGATCACCCGTGGCTGGCGCAAGCGCACCCCCGCCGCCCGGTGCTGCTCCAGCAAGGCGCGGCTGACGAAGCTCGCGTGGGCGATCTCGATGTCACCCCCGGCACAGGTCGGGATCCGCGCCAGGAGCGGCCGCAGGGAGCGCTTCGCCCGGCGTTTCCAGGGGCTCGCGGGCAGCGCGTCGATCCACGAATCGAGCGGCTTGTGCAGCACCCAGTCGTCGGACAGGTAGAAGGCGGTCTTCCAGGGTTTGCCGGGCGCCTGGGCCGCCTGGATCAGCGAGTGGGTGAGGTTGCCCATGTTCCAGAAGAACACCACCTCGGGCGCGAATTCGGCGGCGGCGGCATGGAAGACCCGGAGCGAGCGCCACTCACGGAGGTTCTTGGCGACGAATCCGTGACGCCGCGGATGGTGGAAATCGGGGGTCTCGAGGGTCAGAGCTCGCCACACATGCCCCTCGATGGTCGGTCGCTGGACGCCGTGCGTGGAGGTCAGCACACGCAGCTCGTGACCCCGCTCCAGCAGCCCCTTCACGGCACCGATACAGAGCTCCTCGTAGCCCCCGAGCGCCAGCGGCGGGTAGACGTTGGAGACCACCAGGACCCTCATTGCGAGGGCACCCAGCGGCGCACCCACGGCACCCGCGCGGCCAGGCGCAGATCGTCGGCGTCGATGTAGCGGGCGACCAGCACGCCGCCCAGGAATACCACGGCGATCACCGTCCCTCCGACACCGAGCTTCAGCGCGTGCTCGATCCGGGTGCTGGCGATGGCGGCACCCGGCATCAGCATCAGCGCCCCCGCGGCGGCCACGCCGGCCGCGACCGCGATGGCCACCGGCTTGGCCAGCACGTCGACCCAGTAGTCGCGGACCGAGATGTCGAGATAGGCGGTCGATTTCGCCACCAGGATCATGTTGGCGGCGATCAGCGACAGGATCGTACCGACCGCGATCCCCCCCGGATAGCCCCCTTCCGGTCCGCCGAGCAGGTAGAAGAAGCCGATCGAGCAGGGCAGATTCAGCACCATCCCCACGATCGCCGCCAGCATCTGCCACTCGGGCCGCCCGAGCCCGGCGCCGAACACCGTGCAGGGGTAGGAGAAGACGTTGGAGAGGTAGCCGACGGTCAGGATCAAGAGGATCGGAACCGCCGCCCCGAAGCCTTCGCCCATGTAGGCGCCCACCAGGTTCGGTGCACACACGAAGAGCAGCGCGGCGATCGGCATCACCGCCAGCGCCAGGTATTTCACGGCGCGCAGGTAGAGCCGGCGCAGGTAAGGCCGCTCACCGAGCGCCTCCAGCTCCGACACCGCGGGGAAGATCGCGCTGGTCATCACGCCGGGCAGCGAGCGCAGGATTCCCGTGACCCGGGTCGCCAGGTCGTAGTAGGTGACGTACTCCAGCGAGAGCAGCCAGGCGACCAGCAGCTTGTCGGTCTGGAAGATCACCAGCACCGCCAGCTTCTCGACCTGGAGCTTGAGGCCGAAGCCGAAGAAGAGGCGCAGGGTGCCGAGATCGGCGCGCCAGGGCCGGAAACGCAGCCAGGGAGCGATGCGATAGGTCATGACCATGCGCGCCGCCAGAGTGAGCACGAAGACCGCGGCGTTGTTCAGCACCAGCCCGCGCAACCCGTAGCCGCTCTCGATCACCCAGACCGTGCCGCCCAGCGACACCAGCTGCATCGCGATGGCGATCTTGTTCCAGACATCGAGCCGCTGCAGACCCTGCTGGATCGCTCCGAAGGCCGCGGTAGCGTTCGCCGAGAGCAGAATGGCGAAGGTGACGCGGATCATGAAGCGGGCGTCGGCGTAGAGCTCCGGCTGCGGCACGAAGACCCCGATCAGGGGATCGATCACCAGGCCCACCAGGGGCCAGAGCGCGAGCGCCAGGAGCGCGAAGAAGGCGAAGGAGGTATTGAGGACCGAGGAGATCCGGTCGAGCTGGCCCTTGGCCTCGAACTCGCTGACGTACTTCACATAGGCCGATCCGAACCCGAGGTCGACCAGTCCGAAGTAGCCGCTCAGGGCGCCCACCACCGCCCAGACTCCGAAGGCCTCGGTCCCCAGGCGCGCCACCAAGTAGGGGAAGAGGATCAGGTTGCCGAGCGCCGCCGCCACCCTTCCGGCGGTGTTGAAGGCGGTGTTGCGCAGGATCTTCGCCGCCGTCGAGCTGCGCTTCATCCGCGCTCGGCCTCGGCGCCCGCCGATCCGGCCCCCACCTTGGGCGGCTCGGAAGGCTTCGAGTGCACCTGCCTGGAGCTGCCGAGGCGCATGATCACCGCCACCAGAGCCATCAGGCAGAGCGCCTGGAGTGCGACGATCACCCCTTCCAGGGTGGTGACGTTGCGCAGAATGGTGGCGTTGATCCCGAGGCAGAAGGTGAGCAGGTAGACCATCTGCACCGCCTGCGCCTGGCTCGCGCCGAGGTCGACCAGGCGGTGCGAGAGGTGGCATTTGTCGCCCCGGTAGATCGGTCGTCCCTCCCGGATCCGGATCCAGACCACGCTGGCCGTGTCGAAGAGCGGCAAGCTGAGGATGATCAGCGGCATCAGCACGCCCAGGATCGAGCTCTCGCCGAAGGTGACATAGCTCTGCAAGAGCGCCAAAGCCCCCAGGATGTAGCCGATGAAGAGCGATCCGGCGTCGCCCAGGAAGATGGTCGAGGGGTAGATGTTGTGGCGCAGGAAGCCGAGCAGCGAGCCGGAGAAGGCGCACAGGATCAAGGCAACGAAGAACTGGCCCGACTGAATCGCCACGAAAGCGAGAATGGAGCTGGCGATCAGCGCCACGCCGGAGACCAGTCCATCCATGTTGTCGAGGAGGTTGAAGGCGTTGGTGAAACCGACCAACCAGAGCAGGGTTAGCACGCTGTTGTGCAGATCGTAGGGCAGCGCATCGGGCCACAGGCTGGTGCGCACTCCCGCCGACATCAGCACCAGCGCCCCGAAGACCTGACCGGCCAGCTTCAAGAGCACCGGGAAACGCTCGCCGAAGAAATCGTCGAGCAGGCCTGTGACGAAGATCACCGAGGCGCCGATGGTGAGGCCGAAGAGCTGGCTCCTGACCGCACCGATGCCGGTCGCCAGGTCGAAGATATCGGTCAGTCGCGATTCCAGGAGCGGCGAGTGCTTGGCGTAGCGGAAGGCCAGGAAGTTCAGCGCGATGGTCGCCAGGAAGGCGACGTAGACCGCGAAGCCGCCCAGCAGCGGCTTGGCGCATGCGTGCACCTTGCGCTCCCCCGGGTGGTCGACGATTCCCCAGCGCAGCGCGATCCACTTGGCGCAGGGCACCAGCATGAGCGCGATGAAGGCGCCGCAGCTCAGCACCCACCAGGACGCGACCACGCGTTGGGCTTCGGGCGCCAGATTCATGCCCCTCGGGCCTCCGCCAGCAGCTCGCGGTAGAAGTGGTCGTAGCGCGCCACCACCGTGTCGAGCTCGTAGCTCATGAATATCCTCTCACGGCCCGCCGCACCGAATCTCCGGCGCCGGAGCGGATCGCGCCGCAAGCTCTCGATGGCCCCGGCCAGAGCGCCGGGGTCTCCGGGTGGGACCAGAACTCCGCTTTGGTCGTCGGCGACCAGATCCGGCACGCCTCCGACCGCGGCGGCGACCACCGGGATCCCGGCCGCCATCGCCTCCATGATCGCCACCGGCGATCCTTCGTTGCGGCTGCAGAGCACGAGCAGATCGAGGTCAGCATAGATCGTCTGCAGATCGTCGCGAAACCCGAGAAATCGAAGGCGTTCCGGGCCGAGTCCAAGGCCCCGGGCCAGTTCCTCCATCGCGGCTCGCAGCTCGCCGTCTCCGACGATCAAGAAGCACGCCTCGGCATCCTGCTCGGCGACCCTGGCGGCGGCACGAATGAAGTCGCCCACATTCTTGATCGGCACCAGACGCGCCACCAGGCCAACCAGAAAGCGGCCTTCCAGGCCCAGCTCGCGCCGCAGTCGGCCGCGAAACTCCTCGAGCTGCCGGTAGGGGGTCAGATCCATCCCCAGGGGCAGGGCGATCACCGATCCGCCGATCCCCAGTCCGACGATCTCGCGGCGCTGGCTCTCGGTCAGGGTGATGATGCGGCTGGTGATGCGCGCCAGGGCGCGCTCGATCGCCAGGAAGAGCCTGCTCTTACGGGCCGAGAAGTAGCCGGCCAGCACGTGGCCGTGGAAGGTGTGGACCACGATCTTCACGCCGGCCAGGCGGGCCGCGATGCGCCCCAGGGTCCCCGCTTTGGCGGTGTGGGTGTGGACGATGTCCGGGCGCAGGCGGCGCAGCAGCCGCACCAGCCGCCACAGCGTTCGTGCATCGCCCAGCGGCGAGATCTCGCGCCCCAGCTCCGGCAGCTCGATCGGCTCGACCCCCCAGTCGGCCGCCATCTCCAGCATGTCCCCCTCGCTCGCCGACTCCTTGCCCTTGATCACCGTGACCTGGTGTCCGCGGCGCGCCAGGTGGTGGGACATCTGGATCACATGGATCGCGGGTCCTCCCACGTTCAGACGCGCGATCACATGAACGATTCTGGCCACGGCCGGGTACCGCTCAAGGCCGCGCCGCGAAGCGCAGGATGTGATAGACGGCGGCGATCCCGTCGCGCCAGGTGATCTTCTTGCCCTCGACGTAATCGCGGCCGTAGTAGGAGATCGGCACCTCGTAGATCCGGCAGCGCAGGCGGGCGATGCGGGCGGTGATCTCGGGCTCGACGCCGAAGCGGTCCGACTCGATCCGAATCCGCTGCAGCACGTCGCTGCGAAACACCTTGTAGCAGGTCTCCATGTCGGTGAGGTTCAGATTGGTGGTCATATTCGAGAGCAGGGTCAGCGCCCGATTGGCCACGTAGTGCCAGAACAGGTGGACGCGATGCGGGCCGCCGAGGAAGCGCGAGCCGTAGACCGCGTCGGCCTGCCCCTCGAGGATCGGCTGCAGCAGCTTCGGGTAGTCGCGGGGGTCGTACTCGAGGTCGGCGTCCTGGACGATCACCACCTGCCCGCGCGCCTGGGCGAAGCCGGTGCGCAGCGCGGCCCCCTTGCCGCGGTTGACGCCGTGGCGCAGCACCCGGTGCCCGGCCGCCTCGAGCTGGTTCAGAATCGCATCGGTGCCGTCGCTGGAGCCGTCGTCGACCAGGATCAGCTCGCGCTCCAGCGGCTCGGGGAGGGGGGCACGCAGCACGCTCTCGACCAGAGGCTGGAGGGTGCGCACCTCGTTGTAGACCGGGATGACGATCGATACCAGCTTGATCAAACTCTTGCTCCCTCTCGTTCGTTGGGGCCCGCGCCCACGCCGGCGGCTCCCTGCCCGCGGGAGGCCACGCGCACGTAGGTGGAATAGAAGAGGCGGCGATGCCAGCCGAGATCGCGGATGCGCATGCCGGGGGGCAGGTCGCGGCTGGCATGCGCATGGTAGTAGATGTTGTGGCTGGAACCCTGCCGCCTCTGGAAGTCGGCGTGGTCGCGGTTCACGGAGTAGTAGAGCGGCGCCAGCGAGACGCCGATCCGACTGCCCTTCAGCACCCGCTCCATCAGCTCCGGCAGCGCCGGCCGGCCCTTCAGCACCGGCGATTCGGCCACCATGTGCAGCTCGCCGTGGGGTGTGAGGAGTGCATCGAGCCCGCTCAGGATGCGCTCCACGATCTCCAGCCCCAGCGCGCCCCCATAGCCGTCCCGATTGCGGGTGCGCTCCGCCTCCGGCATCCACACGTAGGGGGGATTGGCGACCACCAGGTCGTAGCGGCCCGCGCCGGCGGCCAGGTCGGCCACCCGGAAGGTCGGAGCGGAGGGGGCGCCGCTCAGGCGCGCGTTGAGCTCGGCGAAGGCGATCGCCCGGGGATTGATATCGCTGCCCTCGACGCTGCCCGCCCACGGCGCCACGGTCAGCGCCTGAACGCCGCAGCCGCAGCAGAGGTCGAGCGCGCGCTCGAAGCGGCGCCCGCCCAGGTGGCGTCGCAGCAGATCGGAGAAGAGCGCCGAATCGCGGCCCAGGTAGACGAAGTCGGGAATCGAGCGATCGTTGCGATCGGTCACCAGCAGCGCGCCGGAGAGCGGCACGAAGCGCAAGCGCGAGCGGATCCCGGCTTCGTCCTCGGCGAGGATCTCCAGCTCCAGCAGGCGCTCGAGGGGGGGGCACTCGGGCAGCTGGGCCAGGCTGCGCGACCAGAGCGCGCGGGGTGCGGCCTCGTTCAGGAAGAAATGGCCCAGCAGGCGGGCTTGCAGCGGATGGTGCAGCCCGAAAAAGTCGCGGTGCAGCCGCGGCGCCACCGAATGCTCCATCAGGCGCCGCCCGCCGCCCCCCAGAGCGGCGCGCAGATTCGACCATTCCAGTGGCCACGCGAAAGGGTTCGCCGCCGTCGGCACGCGCTCGATGGCACGGTAGCGGGCCCGGCCCAGGGCACGGTGCAGGGCGCCCACCGCCTCGTTCCAGGCGCCGCTGCCGGGCGGCGCTGCGCTGCTCACGCCGCCTTTCCCTCGGGCGCGGTGCACAGGTAAGGGCCGAGCGAGAGGGCATCGAGGTGGCCGAGGGTAAAGGCCCGCACGGCATCGTCGGGACTGCAGACGATCGGCTCCTCGTGCATGTTGAAACTGGTGTTGACGATGCTCGGGATGCCGGTCTTGCGGTGGTAGTGGTCGACGATGTCGTAGTAGAAGGGATTGGTCTCGCGGCGCAGGAGCTGCGGGCGGGCGGTGCCGTCCACGTGCACCACGGCCGGTGCCTGCTCGCACATCGAGGGCGTGCAGTCGAAGGTCACGGTCATGAACTCCGCCGCTCGCTCGGCCCCCTCCAGGCCCAGGTAGCAGCGGCTCGCCTGCTCGATCAGCGTGACCGGCGCGAAGGGCATGAACTCGGTGCGGTGCAGCGCCTTGTTGAGCCAGTCGTTGACCGAGGGATCGGTCGGCTTGTAGAGAATCGAGCGATTGCCCAGCGCGCGCGGCCCGAACTCCATGCGACCGCCGAAGCGCCCCACCACCTTGCCCTCGACCAAGAGCGATGCGATCTCCTCTTCGGGATGGTCGGGGCGGCGCCAGGAGAGCCCGGCGCGCTCCAGCGCCGCCCGCATCTCCGGCTCCGAGTACTCCGGTCCCCAGTAGACGTCCTTCACCGGCGCCGGGAGCCGCCGCTCGCGCGTGCACCAATGATCGAGCGCCGCGCCCCAGCCGAGGCCCCCGTCGGCCATGTGGGGAAAGACGAACACCGACTCGACCCCGGGCAGCTGGTGGATCCGCTGGTTCAGCTTCACGTTGGCGAACACGCCGCCGGCCAGTCCGACGCGCGAGGCACCGGTCTGCTCCACCCAGTGCGCGGCGAAACTCTCCAGGGTTTGCTCGAGGACGACCTGAAAGGCCGCGGCGAAGGGGCCGGGGCCGCAGCGCTCCAGGATCCGCTTCATGCGTGGGTAGGTCCCGTAGATATGGGGCGCCGAGAAGGTCCGGCCATTGGCCCGCACCAGGTCGCGGCACAGGCCCAGCGCCTCTTCGTCGGGCGGATCGTAGGCCGCCAGACCGGTCACCTTGCCCTCGTGGCGCCCCGGCTTGTAGCCCAGGGCCTTGGTGGCCGCGCCGTAGAAGAGCCCGAGCGAGTGCGGCACCCGCACCCGGTGCAGGCATTCCAACTTGGCGCCGCGGCCGCGATAGACCGCCGCGCTGACCCCGCCGCCCTGGCCGTCGCAGGTCAGCACCAGGCCCTCGTCCCACCCCGAGCCGTACCAGGCGCAGGCGGCATGGGCGCGGTGATGGTCGACTCGCAGCACTTTGTGGTCGGGGATCCCCTCGGCCTTCAACCAGCGCCGCAGCTGGCCGTGCAGGTCGATGATGTCGATGGTGTTGCGGGGGAATCGCCAGCCGTAGATCGCGGCGGCCGTGAACAACCGCTCGCGCAGCGGGATCGCGCCCCCTGTCCAGTAGGGATGGCCGAGCAGATGGCGGTTGTTGGAGCGCAGCTCACGCGGCCAGGGCGGTTTGGCGACCACCACCCGGTCCAGCTCGGCGCTTCCGATCCCGGCCTCTTGCAGGAGCCAGCGCACCGCCAGCACCGGCACGCCGCGGTGCCGCTTGCGGCGGCTGAAGCGCTCCTCGTTGGCGGCCGCCACCAGGTCGGGACCGTCGAAGAGAGCGGCTCCGGCATCGTTGTCCAGCTCCGAGATCCCCAGAATCCACATCAGCTCGCGTCCATTTCCTCTCGGGGGTCGGTAGTGCCCCGCGGCCGAGCCCCCCCGGCCTCTTCGATCACGCGAACGAAGAGGGGCGTCGTGAACTCCAGAGAGTAGCGCGACTCCACCAGCTCCCGCCCTCGCATTCCCATCGCGCGGCGCAGCTCGGCGTTGTCGATCAGCTCCAGCAGGGCGCGCACCCACTCGTCGTGGGTGCGCGGCGCGAAGCCGGTCTCGCCGTCGCGCACCAGGTCGGAGTTGACGCCGATCGGCGAGGCCACCGCGGGAACGCCGACGCCGAAGTACTGGATGATCTTGAAGCCACACTTGCCGCGCGCCCAGGGCTCGTCTTCCATCGGCATCAGGCCAATGTCGAGCTCGGCGAGATCTTCGACCTCGCGCTCCAGCGACCAGGGGCGCTGCTCCACCGGCACGCCGGGCAGGGGGTGGCTGCCGCCGATCAGGCGCACCACGATGTCACGCTCCGCCGCGACGCGTGCCAGGGCCCCGGCGACCGGTCGCAGATAGCGCGCCGACGAGGGCGTGCCGACCCAGCCGATCACCGGCGGGCCGCCGCTGGGGCGCGGCCGCGGCCGGTAGCGCTCGGTGTCGATCGGGGTCGGGATCACGGTCGGCGCTCCGCCCCAGCCGCGCGCCGACTCGGCCAGGAAGGGATTCCCCGCGATCACCGAATCGGCCATGCGCACCAGTCTCCGGGTCTTGTTCGGCTGCTTGAAGATGCGCGCCAGTCGGTTGGCCGCGCTCGGATTGTGGAGCCAGAGCGCGTCGTCGAAGTCGTAGACCAGACGGGCGCGGGTGCGGCTCAGAGCGGCCTCGAGGAGCGGCGGTCCGAAGGGGTGCGCCTCGCGGTGCACCACGACCACGTCGGCGCGCATCGAGTCGACCAGGTGGCCGAGGCGGGCGATCGAGCGCAGCATCACCCGCGCCGACTTCTCCAGCAGCATGCCGGGGCGATAGAGGATCTCGAAGAGGCGCTGATCGGCGAAGCGCAGCAGCTCGACGCGATGCCCGCGCCGGCGCAAGGCCGGCAGGTGCTGCTCGATGCGCATGCGATTGGAGGCCCCGGCGCTCGGGTAGGGGACCCAGGCCAGCACCCGCAGGGGGGGATTGGTCACGCTCCCCTCCGAGCACACGAGAGATGTGGGGTTCTCAATCGCTGTTGCGTGAGGAGAGACGGGTGCCAGCCGGGCGCACGGGTGCCCGCGGTCGATTCGGCCAGAGGCGCAGATAGACACCCACCGCCGAGAGGATCAGGTAGAGCGGCAGCACCTGGGCACGGTGCCGGTAGGCGGTGCCCACGTTGCCCTCGACCAGCGAGTAGATCAAGGTGAGGTTGATCGCCACGATCGCGACCACCCAGGCCTCGATCCGGCCGTGGCGTACCACGAAGCGCATCCCGACCAACGCCTGGTAGAGGAAGAAGTACCAGACCAGGGTCTCGGGCAGCGCGGAGAGCTGCAGGCCGGAGCGCACCTGCCAGGGGAAGGGGCCGAAGAGGAAGTAGGCCATGCCCCGGGGCAGCCAGCTGAGCGCCCCGCTGGCGGTCGAGATGTCCTCCCCCGCGCCCCCGTAGGCGCCGGAGCCCTGCGAGAGCCCCTGGTGGATCTGTTCCATGGTCTCGAGGGCTTCGGAGGCGCTCGCGGTGAGATGTCGGCTGGTCAGACCGAGGTAGTGGAATCCGAGCAGCAGCGCGGCGCACAGCGCCAGTCCCACCACCACGTTGCGGTGCACGTGCTCGCGCCGCACCACCACGAAGGTCATGATGACCGATGCAGCGGCCACCACCGCGGTCGATTCGCGCAGGTTGAAGAGCAGAAAGAGCCAGAGAAAGACCGCGATTATCGGGCGGGTGGCGACCCGATAGCGAAGCTGTACCAGGTGCCAGACGATCGCGGTCACCGCCAGGAAAGCCCAGGGATCACGGATGTTGACCGAGGACCAGAGCACCATCGAGGGGAAGAAGGCCACCAGGGCCATGGCGATGATGCCGATCTGCTGGTTGAAGAGGGCGCGGCCGATCTTGTAGGCGTAGACCGAGACCAGCGAGCCGACGATGACGTTGACGAACTTCGGCAGGAACTTCACGTAGCCCGCGCACCAGAACACCACGCCGTTCACATAGAAGAAGAAGCGCTCTGTCGAGAAGCGCGCCCGGAAGGGGTAGTCGAGATCGCCGCTCCAGTACATCGCCATCTGCGAGCCGATGCGGCTGAACGACGCCTCGTCGGGCGCGAAGGAGAGCGAGATGCCCGTGAAGTGCAGCACCGGCACCAGCAACGCACGCACCGCCACGGCGGCGAGGAAGATCTTGAAGACCTGCGGCCCCGCGCTGCGCGGCAGGAGGCGCCGGCCGAGCCAGATCCCGGCCCAGAGGATGAAGAGGGCGGCGGGAACGCCGACCACCAGATCGTGGAAGGGGTGGACGCTGGGCGTGGTCTGAAACCACCACTCGTCTTTTATTTCGAACATCGATCTGCTGCGTGGAAGCGCTCGCGGTTGCGGCGGAGCGGTAGCGATCCGACCCCGCGTGAAATCCCTGACAGGATACTATGAACCGAGGCGCGCCAGCGCCACCATGTTCGATGCCGTCGACGCCACCCGCCCCGGCCGCAGCGCCGCCAGAGCACGGGCGCAGAGGTAGAGCGCCTGGCGCGCCGCACGCAGCCGCCAGCCGCGCCACCAGGGCAACGCATGCTGCACTGCCACGCCCTCCTCGACCTGGGCCCGCCCCCCCCACTGCACCGGCCGCCCGGGGCGCAGGCGGAGCAGCTCCAGGCCGCTGCCGCCCAGCATCGCCGCCAGCGTCTGCTCGGTGTAGTGGCAGACGTGCTCCTCGGCGTCGAAGACGATGTACTGCCTGCGTCGCAACAGCCGGTGCAGCACGCGCGCCTTGAGCAGCGTGAAGTGGGTGTTGGGAAGCTGCAGCGCCACGAGCCCCCCGGGGCGCAGCAGTCCCGCCACCCGGCGCAGCAGCACGCGCGGGTTCTTCACGTGCTCCAACACGTCGATCAGGAGCACCGCGTCGAACGAGCCCGGCTCCAGAGCGGCGTCCTCGAGCAACGCGCAGACCACCGGCAGATCGAAGTAGTCGCGGCTGAGCTGCGCCAGGGGCTCCGAGGGCTCCACGCCCACCACCTCCCAGCCCCGCCCGCGCGCCAGGCGCAGCGCGAAGCCGAGGTAGCTGCCCACGTCGAGCAGCCGGCCGCGCTCGGGCCGGTGCCGCTCCAGCAGATCGAGGATCTCGGCGTAGTTCGGATCGCGAAAGCTCGGCCGGCGCCCCTCGAGCACCTCCCGGGCCGCCGCCAGGTAGCCCTCGCGCGGGCCCCAGAAGGAGCGCTCCGGGTCGATCACTCGCGGACTGACGTAGATCAGTCCGCAGCCCCGGCAGCGCAGCACCCGAAAGCCCGGCCCCTCGTGGCCGACCACGCGCGCGTCCCAGGTCTCGCAGAAAGGGCAGGGGACCCATTCCAGCGGCGGGTTGCGGCGGTCGTAGCCGCGGATCTCGTCGCTCAAAGGTCGCGCTCCAGGCGCTCGTAGAGCTCGATCAGCTTCGACTTCTCCCGCTGCCAGTTGTAGCGCTCGCGGGCCGCCCGGCGGCCGAGGCGGCGCATCTCCTCCAGGCGCGGTGAATCGAGGACCCGGACGATCGCCGCCGCGATGGTGCCCGGCTCCAGGTCGCCGATCAGCTCGCCGGCGGGGTAGCGCATCAGCACCTTGCGGTTCTCGGGAAGATCGGAAACCACCACCGGCAGGCCCGCCATCAGGTACTCGAAGAGCTTGTTCGAGGTGCACAGGCGCCGCGACAGGTTGATCGGATCGGTGGTCATCACGCCGACGTCGGCCGCCGCGGTGAAGGCGGCCAGCTCGTGCGCCGGCACGGTGTCGATGAAATGGACCCGCATCCCCACACCCAGCGCCGCGGCCTGGCGCTCCAGGTCGTCTTTGATCCATCCCCAGCCGATCAGCACCAGCACCACTTCGGCCGGCAGCAGGGGCAGCGCGCCGATCAGGCGGTCGAGCCCCCGTCCATGGGTGAAGTTGCCCTGGTAGAGGACCAGCTTGCACCGATCGCCGATTCCCAGGCGGGTCCGCAGCGGCTCCGGCTCGATCTCTTCGCGGAGCGGCGGGTAGTTGTCGACCGGCAACGGCGCGGGCGGGCCGTAGCGCCGCGCCAGCACGTCGCGATACGACTCGTTGGTGGTGATATGCGCATGCGCCTGGCGGTAGCCGCGGCGCTCCGCCCAGCGTCCGAGCCATTCCATCCAGGTCAATGCCAGGCGGTAGGCGAGGCTCCGCGCGCCGCCGCCCCGCGCGGGAAAGGTCTGATTCAGAGAATCGACGAAGAGCTCATGAGAGTCGTAGACCAGGGGTACCCGGTGGGTCCGAGCCAGGGCCCGCGCCGGCTCCAGCAGGTCGAGATCGTGGGCATGGACGAGGTCGAAGTCCCACTCTCGCGCCGCCGCGTGGGCCAGCTCCGCGAAATGCCAGGGCCAGAGCAGCACGTTCCAGAGCAGGGCCGGCCGCACCCGGCGGATCGCGACGCGCCGGAAGTGAATCCCGTCCAGGATCTCGGTGGCCGGCGTGCGTTCGGACGCGGTGGCGAAGATCGTGACCTGGTGGCCGGCCTCGACCAGGGCGCAAGCCTCGCGCCGCACCCGCGCGTCGCGAAAGCCGTCGTTCGAGAGCAGCATGACGATGCGCATCAGCGTGGCTCGTCGAGCGGGCCCGCGCGGTGGCCGCGCCACTCGGCAAACAGCTGCGTGAAGCGATAGAGCAGCACGTGGCCATGGTGGCCCAGGCGGCGGTCGCGGCGCAGGACATGAGCGTGGACTCGGAGGTTGGCGCAGAGCACCCGCCACTGCCCGAAAAGGCTCGCACGCGGATGACCGAGTCGGGCCTGGGCTTGGGCCTCGGTGAAGGCACGGCGGTAGAGCGAGCCGAAGCCGAAGTCGTGGGAGTGGTAGACCGAAGCCTGGGGCAGGTAGGCGATCTGGAAGCCGCGGCGCTGCTGCTCGGCCGCCCAGGCCCGGTCCTCGCCGATCGGCAGGCTTTCGTCGAAGGGCAGCTCCTCCCAGCGGCTGCGCGGCAGCGCGGCGTTGGCGTTGGAGAGGATCGCCTCGTGCAGATAGCGCCGGGGGTGGGGGCCGAAATTGATGCGGTAGTCGTGGGCCTCGACCGGGTTGTCGTGGGGGCGCGGGATCTGGCGTCCGAAGGTGGCGCAGAGCGTGGGGTCGGCGCGCAGGGGAGCGGTCAGCTCGCTCAGCCAGCGGCGGTGGGTCGGGGTGGCGTCCTGCGACAGGAATACCAGGGGGTCGCCCTTCGCGGCGCGGGCCCCGAAGTTGAGCGAGCGCCCGTAGCTGAACTCGGCGAGGGAGAAGTCGACCAGGCGCACGCGCGGGTCGCGGGCCGCGGCCGCCAGCGCCACCTCGCGACTGCCGTCGACCGATCCGGAATCGACGCAGACCACCTCGAAGGGGATCTCGGGCGAATCCTGGCGCAGGACCGCATCGAGCGTGGCACTGAATCGGACGCGCTCGTTCCAGGTGCGAACGATGACGGAGATCGCGTCGGCCTCCTCTGGATGAGTCGTGGCGGGGTCGAACTCGGGCGACGGAAGACTGTAGCATTGGCCCATGGCAGAACAACCAACACCCAGCCGCTCCGGAGCCGAGGTCACCGTCTACAGCTCCGCCTACTGCGGCTACTGCGTGGCCGCCAAGCGGCTCTTGAGCGAGAAGGGCGTGCCCTTCACCGAGATCGACGTCACCCACGACGCTGCGCTGCGGGCGTGGATGGTCGAGGACTCGGGCGGACGCCGCACGGTGCCGCAGATCTTCATCGATCGAGAGCCGATCGGCGGCTACACCGATTTGGCGGAGCTCGACCGCAGCGGGCGCCTCGATGCCTTGCTGGAAGAGACCGGCTCGAAATAGAGGAAATCTGTCCGGTCGGCATCGGTGGATTACTCTCCAGTGTAGGGGGCTCTCCCTATGGGGAGGGCCCCACGCTCCGCTCGCGGCAAGGTTTCGAACAGCGCCAGGGCCCCGGTCCGCCGGAGCGCGCCTTCACCCCCTTCCCTTCGCAGCCGATGCAGCGCCTCGATCCGAGATCCGAGAGTCGCGCCCGCGTGCTGGTCGTCGAAGACGACGCCAGCACGCGCGCCTTCGTCAAGACCACCCTCGCCCGGGATGGTCACCAGGTCGTTCTGGCGGCCACCTTCGGCGCCGGCGCCGAGCTGGTGCGCGACGAGACATGGGACCTGATCCTGCTCGATCTGCGCCTGCGCGACGGGGTCGGGATCGAGCTGCTGCCCGAGATTCGGCGCCGCGAAACCCATACGCCGGTGCTGGTGCTGACCGGCGTGGGAAGGACCAAAGAGGAGATCGAGTCGCTCGACCGGGGGGCCGACGACTTCCTCTCCAAACCGGTCAGCGCGGGAGCGCTCAGGGCCCGGGTCCGCTCTCTGATCCGCCAGGGCACGCTGCGCCGCGAGCTGGCGGAGGCGAATCGTTTCTACCATCGCATGTTGGAGGGGATGGGCGACGCTCTGGTGGTGCTCGACGCGGCGGGGGTGACGGTGGCCGCCAACGGGGTGGCGATGCGCCTCTTGCTCGACGAGCAACCGCTGGGCCGGCCGGCGACGGAGATCTTCGGCCCCGACTTGGCGCGCGAGGTGCTGCGGATCGGCGATTCACTGGTGCTCGGCGAGAGCCGCACGCTGGAGGCGGTGCTGCCGCGACCGCGGGGAACGGTGATCGACCTGCTCATCAGTCGCATCGGCACGGCCGGCGAGGGGCGCGTGATGGTGGTCGGCCGCGATCGCTCGCGGGAGCATCATCTCGGGGAGAGCGTGAGCAGCACCAATGAGTTTCTGCACAGCTTGGTCACCCAGTCGGCCGATGCGATCGTCGCCACCACGCCGGAGGGCATGATCAACTTCTTCTCGCCGGGCGCGGTCGAGATCTTCGGCTGGGAGCAGAGCCAGGTGCGGGGGACGGCCGTCGAGCACTACTACGCGGGAGGCAGAGAGACGGCCCGCCAGGTGATGAACGAGCTGCGCTGCGCCGAGAAGACCCGCAACCGCCAGGTGCGCTTCCTGTGCGCCGACGGGGGCTTCCTCGACGCCAGCCTCTCGGCGTCGCTGCTCCGGGATCGCACCGGCACCGTGATCGGAACGGTCGGGGTGGTCAAGGACGTCAGCGGCGAGCGGCGCGCCGAGAAGGAGCGGCTGCGCAAGGAGGCGCTGGCGGCGCGGGGCGCGTTGGCGGCACAGATCGGCCACCAGATGCGCAACATGCTGGCGGTGATGCAGGGCAGGACTCAGCTGGCGCGCAGGAAGCTGGTGGCGGGCGAGGTCGACCGCGCCGCGCGCGACCTGCAGGCGGTGGAAGACGAGGTCGCCAAGTTGGCCGCGGTGGCCGAGGATCTGATGTCGAGCCGGCGCCGGGAGCTGGGGGCGGGACCCGTCGAGCTCGGAGGGCTGCTCGGCCGCCTGGTGGAGTCGCTGGCGGAGACCGAGCGTTTCCACGGCCATCCTCTGCTCCTCGGCCAGCCCAAGACCCACTTGCACGTGGAAGCTCCCGCGCGGGCGATGGAGACGGTGGTGACCAATCTCCTGGAGAACGCGGCGGACGCTTCTCCGGCGGGCGGCGAGATCGAGATCCGCTGCCGCGGTCTGGCGGTCGATCGGGCCCGCATCGAAGTGCTCGACCGCGGGCCCGGGGTCCCGGAGGGGCTGCACGAGAAGATCTTGAGTCCCCATTTCACCACCAAGGCGGGGGGGCACGGCCTGGGTCTGCCCCTGGTGAAGCGGCTCTTGGGAGAGATCGGCGGCGAGCTCTGTCTGGAGGGGCGCAGCGGCGGAGGCATGGTGTTCCGCGTCGACCTGCCGTTGAGTGCGGTCGACGAGGCGCTGGCGGCCCCGCCCTCGGGGTAGCCGGGAAGGCGCGGGGAACCGCCGCATCCGGAGCGGGGGTCCGAAGGTCTTGCCGCGCGCGCCCTGCTCGCTCTATCGTTGCGGCGATGGCGAAGGGGACCCCGCACCCCGCCGGAGCGGCGGAAGGGGAGCATCTTGTCCAGGGCCAAATCCGACTCGAACAAGGGCAACGGCACCCAGGTCTACACCACTGTCGAGGTGGCCAAGCTCTGCAACGTGACCCAGCGCGCGGTGATCTACTGGATCGAGCAGGGGCGGCTGAGCGCCTACCGCACGCCGGGCGGTCACCGGCGCATCACCGAGGACGACCTGAAGACCTTCATGGATGCCTACCGGATCCCGGTCGGCGACGACTCCGATCCGCGCCGCCGGCGTCGCATCCTGGTGGTCGACGATTCCGCGGAGTTCGTCGACATGATCCGGCGCATGATCCGGCTGATCGACGATCGCTACGAGGTGGCGACCGCTGGCTCCGGTTTCGACGCCGGGGTCATGGTCTGCCGCTGGCAGCCGGAGCTGATCGTGCTCGACGTGCTGCTGCCCGAGATGGACGGCTACGAAGTTTGCCGCACCCTGAAATCCGACGATTCGACCCGCGGTATCATCGTGGTGGCGATCTCGGGGAGCCCGGATCCGGAGATGCGCCGCCGAATCCTCGCCTGCGGCGCCGACGAATTCGTGGCCAAGCCGCTGGACGCCGGCGCGCTGCGCGAGCTGCTCGGGCGCTACGTGCCGGTCTGATGCCGCGACGGATGCTCCCAACGCCGGCTCGCTGAAGGTCTGCGACGTGGCAAGAAAGAGCGCCCCCAGGATCGCCTTCGTCGCCTCGGGCGGCGGCGGCAAGGGGCTGGCCCACGTCGGTGTGCTGCGCGCCTGCGAGGAGGCCCGGCTCGACCTCGACGTGTTGGTGGGAACCAGCGCCGGGGCCTTCGCCTGCGCCCTGATCGCCGCCGGCGTCGACTCGGAGTCGCTGGTGGCCCCCTTTCGCTCCTCGCGGGGTGCCCGCCGCTGGGGCGATTTCCGCTCGCCCTTGCCGATCTTCAGCCGCCCCAACCTGGAGCGGCTGAGCGGCAGCTTCAGCCGCACCCGCGGTTTGTGGCGCGCCGACGGGATCGAGACATTCTTGCGCAAGGCGCTGCCGGCCAACGACTTTTCGGATCTGGAGCGGGAGCTCCACGTGGTCACCACCGACCTGGCCTCGTCCAACCGGGTGGTGTTCGACGCCACGCGCGAGGCGCCGGTCTCGAAGGCGGTGGCCGCCTCGATGTGCGTGCCGGTGGTGTTTCGTCCTTTTCGGGTCGACGGGCGCGAGTACGTCGACGGCTCGATCAGCCGCTCGTTGTCGCTCGACGTGGCCTGCGCCGCCGGCGCCGAGCTGATCATCGCCTCGATGGTCCACTCGCCCTACCAGGAGGAGGAGGACGCCTTCCCGCATCGCGGCATGATTCGCATCGTCAACCAGGCGATCAACACCATGGCCCGCACCCGCGCCTACATGGAGCTCGACCTCTGCCGGCACCAGCATCCCGACGTGCGCGTGGTGCTGGTGGAGCCGGTGCGCAAGGACCCGGGAATGGTCAACGCTTTCAGTCCCCACGAGGCCTGGAACGTGATCGTCACCGGCTACGCGGCGGCGCGCCGGTCGCTACGCGAGGCCGGTCTGCTCTCGTGAGCCGATCCGCCGCCGGCGCCGCTCCCCAGCTGCGCGCCTTCGTCGACTACTTGAGCAGCGAGCGCCAGCTCGCGGCGCCGACGATCGAGGCCTACCGCCGCGACCTGGAGCGCTACGCCGGCTACCTGGCCGGCCGCGGCCTCGACCCCCAGGGCGCGTCCGGCGCCGACGCCCGGGCCTACCTGCGGCTGCTCACCGAGCTCCACCTTGCGCCCGCGTCGGTGGCGCGCAATCTGTCGGCGATCAAGACCTTCTACCGCTTCATGGTGCTCGAGAAGGCGCTCGAGAACGACCCGGTGGCGGCGCTGGCGACCCCACGCAAGGAGCGCCGGCTGCCGCGCATCCTCAGCGCCGTGGAGGCGGGCGCCCTGTGCCAGGCTCCCGACCCGAGCACCCCGCTGGGGCAGCGCGACCGGGCGGTCTTCGAGCTGCTCTACGGCGCCGGGCTGCGGGTCAGCGAGCTCACCGGGCTCACCCTCGCTTGCGTCGACTTCGACGGCGCCAGCCTGCGCGTCGACGGCAAGGGGGGGAGGATGCGCTTGATCCCGATCGGCCGCGCGGCTCTCGGCGCCGCCCGGCGCTGGGCCGAAGAGGGTCGGGCGGCGCTGGCGCGCCCGGGCGTCGCCGAGCTGATCCTGAGCGTGCGCGGCCGGGCCATCAGCCGCATGGGACTGTGGAAGATGATCCGCCGCCACGCGCTGCCGCTGGGGCTGGCGGAGCGCGTCTCGCCCCACGTGCTGCGTCACTGTTTCGCCACCCACCTGCTCGAGGGCGGCGCCGACCTGCGCGTGGTTCAGGAGCTGCTCGGCCACCGCGACATCTCCACCACCCAGATCTACACCCACCTCGATCGCTCCTACCTGCGCGAGGTGCACCGCACTTTTCATCCGCGGGCGTAGCGGCCAGCGCCTCAGACCCGCGCCTCCACCTCCCGCGCCACCCGCTCGACGCTGAATCCGAGCGCGGCCATCGCCTCGGCTCCCGGTGCCGAGGTGCCGAAGCGGTCGAGCCCGAGCACCACGCCTCGCTCTCCCACCCAGCGCCGCCAGCCCTGGCTCACTCCGGCCTCGATGGCCACCTTGAGCTCGATCTCGGGCGCCAGAACGGCGCGCCGGTAGGCCTCGTCTTGAGCCTCGAAGAGCTCCCAGGAGGGCATCGAGACCACCCGCGCGGCGATGCCCCGCTCGGCCAGGCGGACCTGGGCGTCGAGCGCCAGCGACACTTCGGAGCCGGTGGCCAGGAGCAGCGCGCGCGGCGTTTCGGGTGCATCCGAGAGCACGTAGGCGCCGCGGCCTACGCCCTCGGGCGACGCACCGGCCAGCACCGGCAGCGCCTGGCGCGAGAGGATCAGCGCCGTCGGTCCTTCGCGCCGGGCCAGGGCGAGCTGCCAGGCGGCCGCGGTCTCGGTGGCGTCGGCGGGGCGGATCACGGTCAGACCGGGCAGGGCGCGCAGGCTCGCCAGCTGCTCCACCGGCTGGTGGGTGGGGCCGTCCTCGCCGAGGCCGATCGAGTCGTGGCTCCAGAGGTAGATCACCGGCAGCCCGCCCATCGCAGCCAGGCGCAGGGCGGGCCGCATGTAGTCCGAGAAGACCAGGAAAGTGCCGACGTAGGGCCGCATGCCGCCGTGCAGGGCGATGCCGTTGGCGATCGCGCCCATGGCGTGCTCGCGGATTCCGAAGTGGAGGTTGCGACCGGCCCCGGTGGCGGCGTCGAAGTCGGCTTCGCCCTCGAGGCGGGTCAGCACCGAGGCCGCCAGATCGGCGCTGCCGCCGGCCAGCCAGGGGATATGCGCGGCCAGCGCGTTGAGCGTGTCGCGCGAGGCCTTGCGGGTCGCGATCGCGGCACCGGGCGCGGCGTGGGGGAGGAGCTCCTCGACCCCATCCGGAATCCGGCCATTGCGCATATCGTCCCACATTAGAGCAAGATCCGGGTGCTCCTTAGACCAGGACTCGAAGTCGTCGCGCCAGCGCGCGTGGGCCGCGCGGCCGCGCTCGGTGGCAGCGGCGAAGTGGGTTCTGGCCGCCTCGGGCACCGCGAGAGGCGCGGCCTCGGTCCAGCCCAGCGCCTGCTTGGTGCGCTGCAGCTCTTCGTCACCGAGCGGGCTGCCGTGGACCTTGGGGGTGTTGGCGCGGTTCGGGGATCCGAAGCCGATGGTGGTGCGGATCAGGATGATCGAGGGGCGCTTCCGCTCGGCCCGGGCGGCGCTGATCGCGGCATCGATCGCATCGATGTCGCGGTCGCCGTCCTCGACCCGCACTACATGCCAGCCGTAGGCGGCGAAGCGCGCCGCGACATCCTCACCCGCGAAGGCGAGCGAGGTGTCGCCGTCGATGGTGATGCGGTTGTCGTCGTAGAGCCAGATCAGCTTGCCCAGCCCCAGGTGTCCGGCCAGCGACGCCGCCTCGGCCGTCACCCCCTCCATCAGGTCGCCGTCCGAGACCAGGGCATAGCTGTGGTGACCGACGATCTCGTGCCCCGGTCGGTTGAAGAGATGCGCCAGCATGCGCTCGGCGATCGCCATCCCGACCGAGCTGGCGGCACCCTGACCGAGCGGTCCGGTGGTCGCCTCGACCCCATCCGTCCAGCCCTGCTCGGGATGGCCGGGAGTGCGGCTGCCGAGCTGCCGGAAGGCGCGCAGGTCGTCGAGCTCGAGCCGGTAGCCGCTCGAGTGCAGCAGCGCGTAGAGCAGCGCGCTGCCGTGCCCGGCCGAGAGCACGAAGCGGTCGCGATCGGGCCAGTCGGAGGCCGCGGGATCGTGGCGCAGGTGGCGCTGCCACAGCACGTAGGCCATCGGCGCGGCCCCCAGCGGCAGCCCCGGGTGGCCGGAGCGCGCGGCCTGGATGGTGTCGATGGCCAGGGTGCGGAGGGTGTCGATGCAGAGCTGGTCGAGCGATGTCGGCACGGTTGGGGCTCCGGAGTTGGCAGCGCGGGGTGGGGGAGAGGCGCCGCGCAAGCTATCCGATGCGGTGGCGGCGGAGGCGGTGGATGGGTCCGCGTGGATCTCTATAGCTGCTCATAGCCGCGTTCGATCAGAGCCCGAAAGCGGTGACCGATCCGGTTCCAATCGACGAGGTCGACCCGAAAGCGCAGCTCCGATTCCTCGAAGTCCTCCTTCAGGAGCCAGAGTATCCGCCGGGGGATCGGCTCGTCTCCGACCAGCGCGAGATCGAGGTCCGAATAGGCGCGGGCGCCGCCCTGGACACGGGAGCCGAAGACCCGCGCCTCGATGCCGGGCAGCCTGCGGTCGAGGATGGCGCGGACCAGGGTGCGCTGCTTCGGATCGAGATCCATCAGCGCTCTTGGTCGTTGCGCGCGCGGAGACGGGAGAGCAGCGATTGCGCGTCTACGAGGAAGCGGGTCGCCCGCTCGAACACCTCCAACGCGACCTCCTCGTCGTACACGTGGCTGGTGAGGTTGCGCGTCTGATGATGGTCCCACCACACCTCGACCTCATCGATCAGGCGCTGCTCCGCGGCGATGCGGAAGAGCTCTCTCCTGGACACGCCATCCACGTAGACGGCGCCCACGTTCATGTCCAGCCAGCGTTTGATGAACTTCCAGCTCAGCTCGTAGGTGAACTCGAAGCTCTGTATCACGCCGGCGATGAAGATCCGTCGCTGGACCTCGCTCAACCGCCCCATGGCGCGCTGATCGTGGGTTTCGGCGACCGCCTCCTCCAGGGCACCAACGGCGCGCTCCAGGCTATTCAGATCCAGCATCGTGCGGCAACTCCTCGATCGATGATAGCGGGCGGGTGGGCGGCGTGGGTTGCGGACTTCTCGCGCATCGTCCCGGCGCCACCGGAGTCGACAGGGCCCGAGCGACGTCCCCTCCATTTGACACCGCTCCGGTCCACCCTGGGAGGCTGTTTCGCATAGGCTTCGCTTCGCCCCGCATCCGTCCCTGCTCCGATCTCTGCGTTGCCAAGTCCTTGAAAGGCAACCAGCCTTCCGGCAGACTCGGTGCCTTGATCTCGAAGCAGGGCCGAATACGGGGCTCGGAAGCCCACGCGAAACAGCCTCCTAGCCTGATCCGCGGGTCGAGACCCTTCGCAACCACGGGATCCACGCATTCATGCTCTCCCACGTCATCATCATCGTACCGGTGCTGCTCTTCTCCGTGATCGTGCACGAGGTCGCGCACGGCTACGCGGCGTTGCGGCTGGGCGATTCGACCGCGCAGCAGAAGGGGCGATTGACCCTGAATCCGCTGCCGCATATCGATCCGATGATGACGATCATCCTGCCCGCTTTCCTGATCCTGTCGAACGCCGGCATCGTCTTCGGCGGCGCCAAGCCGGTCCCCATCAACCCCTACAATCTGCGCAACTTCCGTCGCGACAGCGCGCTCATCGCCCTGGCCGGGCCCGCCTCCAACGTCCTTCAGGCGCTGATCTGCTGGCTGGCGCTGCTCGGCATGGAGGCGCTCGGGCTGGGCGGGTCGGCGCGCACCACCTCGGGGGCGATCGCCCTGGTGCTCGGCTACGGGGTCTTCATCAACATCGTGCTGGGCTGGTTCAACATGCTGCCGATCCCGCCCCTCGACGGATCGAAGGTGTTGGCCTTCGGCCTCTCGTCCGAGAACGCCGCCCGCTACCTGGCGCTGGAGCGCTACGGCTTCCTGGTGCTGATCCTCTTCATCATGGCCGGCGGCGTGCGCTTCTGGATGGCGCCGATTCCACGCTTCTTGACGATCCTGGGACTGGCGTAGACGCGATGCCCGCGACCGAGAGCTACCGCGTCCAGCTCGAGCACTTCGAGGGACCGCTCGACCTCCTGCTCTTCCTGATCCAGCGCGAAGAGGTCGACATCCACGAGATCCCGATCGCCCGCATCACCCGGCAGTATCTCGAGTTCCTCGACCTGATGCGGGCCCTCGATCTCGACGTCGCGGGCGAGTTCATCCTGATGGCTTCGACCCTGATCGCCATCAAGTCGCGCACTCTGCTGCCCGCGCCCGAGTTCGACGAAGAGGGCGAGATCATCGACCCGCGCCAGGAGTTGGTGCGCCAGCTCGTGGAGTACCGCCGCTTCCGCGCCGCGGCCGAGCGGCTGGGAACGATCGAGCGCGAGCGGCGCTCGGTCCACGGGCGCGGCAGCGGAATCGAGCTCCCGGAGCCGCCCGCTCCCGAGCTGGAGCTGGGGCTCTTCGCCCTGCTCTCGGCCTACCAGCGCACTCTGTCGATGGCGGCGGTGCGCGAGGCGGCGCGCCCGCGGGTCGACTTCGAAACGGTGCGCCTGGAGGACCGGGTGCGGATGATCCGCGAGCTGCTCTCGCGAACCCCCCGGCTGCGCCTCTTCGAGCTGGCCGGCGGCTCCGGCGGCCGCCTGGAGCTGATCGTCACCTTCATGGCGATCCTCGAGCTGGTGCGCCTGGGCGAGGTCGGGGCCCGCCAGCCGAACGCCTTCGAAGATGTCTACCTCTACCGCAGAGAGCCCAGCGATGAGCGATGAGAAGACCCACGACTTCGTGCCGGTGGTCGAGGCGCTGATCTTCGCCGCCGACGAGCCGCTCTCTACCCGGCACCTGGTCGAGCTGATTCCGGAGCTCGAAGCCGAGCAGCTCTCCGAGGTCTTGGCGCGGCTCGACGAGCAGCTCGAGGAGCACAGCCGCGGCATCCGCCTCGAGGAGGTGGCGGGCGGCTGGCGCTTCACCACCCGCCCCGAGCACGGCCCCTTTCTGGAGCGCCTGTTCCGCGGCCGGCGCACCCAGCGCCTGACCCAGGCGGCCCTGGAGACCGTAGCGGTGGTGCTCTACCGCCAACCGACCACCAAGGCCGAGATCGAGGCGATCCGCGGAGTGTCGGTGGACGGCCCGCTGCGTACGCTTCTGGATCGCAACCTGATCAAGGTCTCCGGTCGCGCCGAGGGCCCTGGCCGGCCGCTGCTCTACGCGACCACGCGCGAGCTCCTGAAGCACCTGGGACTGCGGGATCTGCGCGATCTGCCCCAGCTCGACGAGTTGGAGGGGGTGCTGGCCGGCAGCGAGGAGGGCGACCCGGATCAGCTGGAGCTCGGCGAGCTCGAGCGCGACGAGGAAGAAGACGCGGCATCGCCGCAGGCGATCGAAGCGGCAGAAGGCGACGAGGAGCGCGATGAATCGGCGCAAGGAGACGGGAGCGAGCAAGGGCCGCAAGAAGGCGGCGAAGGACGGGACGAGGAACCGCGGGAGGCCGGCTCGGAAGGCGCCGAAGGGGCGGCGGACCGGCGTCCCGCCGAGCCCGCGGCGCCCGGCGAGGCGCCGGCGGCCGGCACGGGAGCAGAGCGAAGGCACGGCGACTGAGCTGCGGCTGAACCGATTCCTGGCGATGGCCGGGGTGGCGTCGCGGCGCGCCTGCGAGGAGCTGATCCGAGAAGGACGGGTCTCGGTCGAGGGCGAGATCGAGCGCTCCCCGGCGCGCAAGGTGAGCGCCGCATCGAGCCGGGTGCGGCTGGACGGCCGCCCGGTGCGCCCGCAGCAGCGGCTGATCTACGTGATCGTCCACAAGCCGACCGGATGCGTGGTCACCGCCTCCGACCCGCAGGGGCGGCGCACCGTCTTCGACCTGGTGCCGCCGCTGCCGGCCCGGGTGTTTCCAGTCGGACGTCTCGACCTGAACTCGACCGGGCTGGTGCTCCTGACCAACGACGGCGAGGCGGCGGAGCGCCTGGGGCATCCGCGCCACGGCGTGGAACGGATCTACCGCATCAAGGTCTCGGGCCAGGTGGGGGCGGCGGCGCTCGAGCGCCTGGAGCGAGGCGTCGAGCTCGACGATGGGCCGGCGCGGGCGCTGCGGGCGCGGGTGGTGAAGCGCAACCAGGGCAGCACGGTGCTGGAGCTGGCGGTGGGGGAGGGGCGCTTCCGCCTGGTGCGGCGCATGATGCAGGCCCTCGGCCACCCGGTGCGCCGCCTCGCTCGCATCGCCATCGGCCCCTTGATTCTCGGCGCCTTGCCCCTCGGCGAGGCCCGCCCTCTGACCGTGCCGGAGGCGCGCGCGCTGCGGCGGGCGTTGGGGCTGGGGGAGGGGGCGGGACAGGGTTGATTGGGGTTCGCGAAGGGCCCTGAAGCCGACCCCACCTCCCTTGCCGCCCAGACCTAGCATGGACTAAGTGATGAGCAAGCTTGGTCCGATCGAGGCGATATGCAGAATCAGTTCAACATCCACGAGGCCAAGACCCATTTCTCGGCGCTCGTGGCGCGAGCCCTCGCCGGCGAGGAGATCATCATCGCCAAGGCGGGGCACCCGATCGCGCGGCTGCTCAGAATCGCTCCATCCAGAGCCGAGCTTCGTGTCCCGGGATCACGCGCGGGTGGCATGTGGATGTCCGACGACTTCGACGACCCACTGCCCGACGACTTCCTGAGCACGGGTGCGCCTTGAGGATCCTCCTCGATACGCACGCTTTTCTGTTCTGGGTATACGCGCCGGAAAGAGTCGGGCCCAGCGCCAGGCAGGCGATCGCCGACCGGACCAACCAGATCTTCTGGAGTGTGGCCAGCTCTTGGGAGGTGGCGATCAAGGGCGGCCTGGGCAAGCTGCGCTTGGACGGTCCGGTCGAAGAAGTCGTTCCGGCGGAGCTGCTCGACCAGGGCTTTGCGCTCCTGCCCATCGACCACGCGGACGTGCTCGCCGTCGCGAACCTCCCCAGGATCCACGGAGACCCCTTCGACCGGCTTCTCGTCGCCCAGGCACGCGGCAACTCGCTGACGCTGGCCAGCGCCGATCGGCGCTTGCGCGACTATGGCATCCCCGTGATCTGGTGAGGCCCCACCGGCAAGCCGGCGGGGCCTCGCTGAATCGGCGCTTGCCGAATCCTCAGTCGATGACCAGCTCCACGTTGTCGATCGAGGTGTTGCCTTCCACCTGACCGTCTGTATAGGCCCACTCGAAGGCGGAGATGCCGTTGGTGAGGGTCCAGCCGTAGCTGGTGAAGCTCCAGCAGGTCGCCGGAATCGCCTCGCTGATGGCCAAAACACCGTCCTCGTCGTAGACGTTGAAGGTCACGCCCGAGACGCAGGTGAACATGTCCAGGCCGAAGTAGGTGGCACCATCGCCGAAACCGGGCGCGAAGTCGATGCGCACCGGGCTCTCGACCACCACGCCGCCGCAACCCTGATCGTCGGAGATCCAGATCCCGTCGGGCTGGTTGCCGCGGTAGTCGGCGTCGCAGTCGCCGCCAGCGTAGTAGTAGCTCTCGGTGTTGCTGTTCAGATAGAGCCAGCGCGACTGGTAGCCACCCAGAGGATCGGGGAAGGTCTCGAGATACTCGGTCGGCTCGGAGCCGACGACGATGTCGAAGTCGTCGCTGTCGATCGCCACGCCGGCCAGGTAGATCGTCACCTCGACGTTGTAGGTGCCGAGCGGAGCGACCGGCGGCACGTTCAACGAGACCGGCGCGAAGAGCGAGCCTCCGGGCGCGATCGTCAGCACGGCGCCGTTGTAGAGATCCTTGGTCAGACCGGCCGGACCGGTGACCACCATGGTCGCTTGGTCGAAGCTCTTGTCCTCGTCGCAGTCGTTGGCGGCGGTGGCGGTGAAGGTCAGGGTTTCGCCCGGCAGGATCGTCGCCGGGTAGCCGGTCAACGTGGCGCTCAGATCACAGACCTCGTCACCGACATCGAGACGAACGTTGTCGATCGAGGTGTTGCCCTCGACCTGGCCGTCGGTGTAGACCCACTCGTAGGCGGAGATGCCGTTGGTGAGGGTCCAGCCGTAGCTGGTGAAGCTCCAGCAGGTCGCCGGAATCGCCTCGCTGATGGCCAGCACGCCGTCCTGGTCGTAGATGTTGAAGGTCACGCCGGTCACGCAGGTGAACATGTCGAGACCGAAGTAGGTGGCGTCATCCCCGAAGCCGCCCACGAAGTCGATGCGCACCGGGCTCTCGACCACCATGCCGCCGCAGCCCTGGTCGTCGGAGATCCAGATGCCGTCGGGCTGGTTGCCGCGGTTGTCGGCGTCGCAGTCGCCGCCAGCGTAGTAGTAGCTCTCGGTGTTGGTGTTCAGGTAGAGCCAGCGCGATTGGTAGCCGCCCAGGGGATCCGGGAAGTCCTCCAGATAGGTGATGACGTTGGGGCCGGGCCGCTGCGGCGGCGCCTCGAAGGAGGCGGCGTGGACGTACTCGGCGGCGATGTTGGCCGGAGCTTCGATGGCCTGGTTCGATGCGGTCGACGCGTAGGCCGCGCCGGCGCAGGCCAGCAGTGCGAACAGTTGTTGATTCTCCACTCGAATCCCCCGAATGAGGTGTGTGAACGATCCCACCGAAAGCGCATGATCCCAGTCCAGCGACGTGCATTCGGTCGCAACGCCCCCCCGGGCCGGGATGGCATCGAGCTCGGTGAGTCCCCTGATGGCTCGCCCCGCGGTCGGTCGCGCGGCGGCCAGAACTCGATTCTCTGGGTCAGTGTAATGGCTTTGCTTGGTTTGTAAACTATAAAATGTCTATGAAAGCTTTTATTGGCAGCATGGTATGTTGGCGCCTCTGTTGTAGACTTCGCGGTTGCGACAACCAGGTCGCGTCGACTCACCCGAACCGATTCGAGCGCAATGGATATTCAAGGCAAGACCGTTCTGGTGCTGGGCGGCTGGGGCCTCGTGGGCATGGCCGTCTGTCGCGAGCTGCTGGCCAAGAATCCACGCAAGCTGGTGCTCACCTCGCTGCGGGAGGACGAGGCGAAGAGCGCCGCGGAGCGCCTGAGCGCCCGGGCCCCCGAAGGCGTCGAGCTGGCCACCGCCTGGGGCAATATCTTTGTCCGCGAAGAGATCAAAGGGGCCTCGCGCGGCCAGATCATGGAGTCGCCCCTGCACCGCGCCTCGGTGTTCCACGACTGCATGGACGAGCTCTCCGAGGAGCTGCTGGGCTCTTCGACTCTCTACCGAATGATCGACGAGCATCGCCCCGAGATCGTCGTCGACTGCGTCAACACCGCCACCGGGATCTCCTACCAGGACGTCTACGACAGCTACCGCCGGGTCAGCCGCAGCTGCGCCGCCGGTCCGAGCGAAGCGCTCCAGGCCGAGACCGAGAAGCTGCTCTGCACCCTCTACATCCCGCAGCTGATCCGCCACGTGCAGATCGCCTACGAGGCGATGCGTCGCGCAGGCACCGAGATCTACGTCAAGATCGGCACCAGCGGCACCGGCGGCATGGGCCTCAACATCCCCTACACCCACTCCGAGGAGAAACCCTCGCGGGTGCTGCTCTCCAAGTCGGCCATCGCCGGCGCCCACAGCCTCTTGCTCTTCCTGATGGGCCGCACCCCCGACGCGCCGATCACCAAGGAGATCAAGCCGGCCGCGGCGATCGCCTGGAAGGGGATCGAGTACGGCGAGGTGCTGCGCGGCGGCCGTCCGATCGAGCTCTACGACTGCGATCCCGACGCCGGAGTCACGCTCGGCGACTCCTTCGAGCTGCGCCCGGCGCCCGAGACCTGCGGCGCCCGTCCCTATCACTCCGAAGACGGCCCGGGCACCTTGCACTCGGTCTTCGTCGACACCGGAGAGAACGGCATTTTCTCGCTCGGCGAGTTCAGCGCCATCACCGCCGCCGGTCAGATGGAGTTCGTCACCCCCGAAGAGATCGCCCGCAACGTCGCCTACGAGATCCAGGGCGGCAACACCGGCCACGACATCATCAACGCCCTCGACAACGCCGCCATGGGACCGACCTACCGGGCCGGATTCCTGCGCGGGGCGGTGGTCGAGCGGATGAACGAGCTGGAGAGGGAGCACGGCCTGCACTCGGTCGCCTTCGAAAATCTGGGGCCGCCGCGCCTCTCCAAGCTGCTCTACGAAGCCCACCTCTTGAGCCTGTGCTGCGGCACCATGGCCGGGGTGCTGGAGCAGGACGCCGAGTCGCTCGCGCGCGCCACCTGGAAGCGCTTGCGCGGCGACGCCCGGCTGCGGTCCGAGATCGTGTCGATCGGGATTCCGATCCTCACCCCCGACGGCGCACGGCTGCTGCGCGGTCCCGAGGTCAAGATCCCGCCCCATCGCGGCGACGATCTGATCGCGGCCGACCCCGAGCGGCGGAACCGCTGGGCCGAGGCCGGCTGGGTCGACCTGCGACCGGCCAACTGGGAGGAGTGGCGGAGGCGCATCCAGACCATGGTGAGCGAGGCCGAGCGCGCCGATCACGACGACACCAGCTCGCGGGTGTTCATGGAGCGGCGCTTCCTGTCGCGCACCGACGCCGTGCAGATCGGCACCCTGGTGGCCTGGATCTTCATCGAGGAGGACCGGGGCGAGCGGATGAAGGGCTGATCCGTGGCGTGCTCGATCGTCGCCATCGACGGCCCGGCCGGCTCCGGCAAGAGCACCACGGCACGGCTGGTCGCCGAGCGTCTCGGCTTCACCTACATGGATACCGGCGCGCTCTACCGCGCGGTCACGCTCGGCGCCCTCGATGCCGGGGTGTCCCCAGACGACGAGCCGGGTCTGGAGGGCCTGGTGCGCGGCATCGAGCTGCGCTTCGAGCGCGACGATTCGCGTCAGGCACCGCGCGTCCTCATGAACGGCGCCGACGTCAGCGCCGAGATCCGCAGCATGCGGGTCGCCGCGGCGGTGAGCGCGGTGTCGCGCTCGGCCGCGGTGCGCAGCGCCATGGTGGAACTGCAGCGTGAGCTGGGCGCGGCGGGGGGCTTCGTGGTCGAGGGCCGAGACATCGGCACGGTGGTCTTCCCGGACGCCACCGCGAAGATCTTCCTGGTGGCCGACGCCGAGCAACGTGCCCGGCGGCGCCTGGCCGATCTGCGGGCGGCCGGAGACCGGCGCACCACGCACGAGCAGGTGCTCGAGAACCTGCTGGAGCGCGACCGCATCGACTCGGGCCGGGCGATCGGGCCCTTGAAGCGGGCCGAAGATGCGCTCGAGGTCGACACTTCGCGGTTGACTATCGAAGAGCAGGTTGACAAAGTTACTCGTTTCTCTCGCGCCGCCCTGGCATCCGGCGAGTAGCGCCGACCGGCGCCCGGCAGCGACGCTTTCCATTTCTCCCGAAATCTCGGGATTTTCGCAGCGGCGGATCGACCCCGTCGCCAGACCCGTCCACCAACTCCATCCGGTCCGCCGGAGCGCCCGGCGGTGCCGCGCCGAGGTGGCGATCCCCATGGGGAGCCGCCGCGGCTGATCACAGAGGATCCGATGACTGAACAAGCCGCTCCCCCGACCAAGGACCACGAAGACGCCTCGCAGGACGAAGAGCCGAGGCAAAAAGTCAGCCCCTTCGTGCGCATGATGCAGGATGAAGAGGACGAAGATCTCCACGGCGTCGAAGACGAGGAGATGCTGGCACTGATCGAGAGCTCCACCGACAACATGGAAGAGGGCCGGATCATCCGCGGCAAGGTGGTCCAAGTGTCGGAGAAGGAGGTCCTGGTCGACGTTTCGCTGAAAGCCGAGGGGATCGTCGCGATCAACGAGTTCGGCGAGGCTCGCCACGAGCTCAAGGCCGGCGACGAGATCGAGGTCTTCCTGGACCAGCTCGAAGACGAGAACGGCCGGCCGGTGCTGTCCAAGCAGCGCGCCGACTTCATTCGAGTGTGGGACCGAATCCGCGCCGCCTACGACAACGAGGAGCCGGTCGAGGGGGTGCTGAAGAAGCGCATCAAGGGCGGCGTCATCGCCAATCTCTACGGGGTTCCCGCATTTCTTCCCGGCTCGCAGATCGACCTCAAGCCGGTCAAGAACATCGAGGCGATCCTGGGCGAGAGCTTCGAGTTCAAGATCATCAAGATCAACAAGCGCCGGCGCAACATCGTGGTGTCCCGCCGCAAGCTTCTCGAGGAACGGCGCAAGGTGCTGCGCGACAGGATCCTCGTCGACCTGGAAAAGGGCCAGATTCGCAAGGGCGTGGTGAAGAACATCACCGACTTCGGCGCCTTCATCGATCTCGGCGGCATCGACGGCCTCTTGCACATCACCGACATGTCCTGGGGGCGCGTCACCCATCCCTCGAATCTGCTCACCATCGGCCAGGAGATGGACATCAAGATCCTGGAGTTCGATCGCGAGAGGGAGCGGATCTCGCTGGGGCTCAAGCAGCTCGATCCCTACCCGTGGGACAACATCGAGCTCAAGTACCCCGAGGGCTCGGTGGCCTGCGGGCGCGTGGTGTCGATCGTCGACTACGGCGCCTTCGTCGAGCTCGAGAAGGGGGTCGAGGGACTGATCCACATCTCCGAGATGAGCTGGACCCGCAACGTCCGCCATCCCTCCAAGATCCTCACCGTGAACGACGAGGTGAACATCAAGGTGCTGCGCGTCGACTCCCAGAACGAGAAGATCTCGCTGGGCCTCAAGCAGGTCGAGCCCGATCCCTGGGAGACCCTCGACGAGCAGTTCCCGATCGGCACCCGGCTCTTGGGCAAGGTGCGCAACCTGACCAACTTCGGCGCTTTCGTGGAGATCATGGAGGGGATCGACGGTCTGGTCCATATCAGCGATATGTCGTGGACCAAGCGGGTCCGCCACCCCTCCGAGGTGGTCAAGAAGGGCGACGAGGTCGAAGTGGTGATCCTCAACATCGACAAGGAGAATCGCCGCATCAGCCTGGGCATGAAGCAGGTCGGCGACGATCCCTGGAGCAACGTCACCTCCTTCTTCAACGTCGGCGACGAGGTCGAGGCGACCATCCACCGGGTGGTCGAAAAGGGCCTGGTGGTCGACCTGCCCCACAACTACGAGGGCTTCGTGCCGATCAGCCAGATCGGCCAGCAGGCCTCGGGTCGCAAGCTCGCCGACCTGTTCAAGGAGAGCGACAAGATCCCGATGAAGCTGATCGAGATCGACCCCCTGGAGCGCAGAATCGTGCTCTCGATCCGCGCCTACACCGAGGATCGCAACCAGCCCGAAGAGGAGTACCTGCGCAAGCACACCCACATCCAGGAGGTCGGCGGCGAATCGCTCGGCGCCAAGCTCTCCGAGGCGCTGGCGGCCAAGAGCCAGGAGGCCGAAGAGGAGTCCTCCGAACCCGAAGACGACGCAGGCGAGTGAGCGGCGAGTCCGACAACGAGCGCCCGCGGCGACCGAGCTTCGATCGACTGGAGCTGCATCGGCCGCGGGTGCCCACGCTGCGGCGCAATCTTCTGCTCCTGATCGCTCTTCTGGCGCTCTGGTTCTACTTGAGCAGTCTGTAGCGGATGGAGGAAGAGCGGTCGGGGGACTCCCCGGCCGCCCCGAGCCAGGAGGTCCGGATGTCAGAGCTGCGCAGGGATCCGATCGCCGGACGCTGGGTGATCATCGCCACCGAGCGCGGGCGCCGTCCCGGCTCCTTCGGCACCGAGCGCAGTCCCTTTCCGAAGGGAATCTGCCCGCTCTGCCCCGGCCACGAAGGGATGACGCCGCCGGAGATCGCGGCGGTGCGCGGCGAAAACTCCCGTCCCGACACTCCGGGCTGGCACGCGCGGGTGATTCCCAACCTCTTTCCGGCGCTGGAGGTCGAAGGCGCGTTGGAGCGGCGCGGGCTCGGGCTCTTCGACCAGATGAGCGGAGTGGGAGCCCACGAGGTGCTGGTCGAGTCTCCGCACCACGAACGCGAGCTGGCCGACCTCGATCCGGCCTCGTTCCGCAACGTGCTGCTGCTCTGCGTGGACCGCATCCGCGACCTGCGGGGCGACCGCCGCTTGCGCTATCTGCTGCTCTTCAAGAACCACGGCAGCGAGGCGGGGGCGAGCCTCGAGCACACCCATTCGCAGCTGATCGCCATGCCGATCGTGCCGCGCCAGGTGGCCGAGGAGCTGGAGGGGGCGCGCCGCCACTTCCGGCACAAGGAGCGCTGCATCTTCTGCGACGTGATCGACCAGGAGCTGCACGATGGGGCGCGGATCGTGAGCGAAACCGAGCATTTCGTGGTGATCGAGCCCTTCGCCGCGCGCTGTCCCTTCGAGACCTGGATCCTGCCCCGGCGTCACACCTCCGACTTCGACGACATCGGCGCGGCGGAATTGGAGGCCCTGGCGGTGGTGTTCCGCGATACCCTGCAACGTCTGAAGGGGGCATTGGAGGATCCGGCCTACAACTTCATGCTCCACTCAGGGCCGCTGCAGGAGGAACGCCTGGAGCACTACCACTGGCACATCGAGATCATGCCCAAGCTGATTCACGTGGCCGGTTTCGAATGGGGCAGCGGCTTCTTCATCAACCCCACCGCGCCCGAGGAAGCGGCGCGTTTCCTGCGCGAGGTGAAGATCTGATGCCCGTCACCGGGAGGCTGTGATGCGGGTGCTGATCACCGGCGCCGAGGCGGCCCCCCTGGCCAAGGTCGGAGGACTGGGCGACGTGCTCGGGGCCCTGCCCCACGCGCTGGCGCGCCGCGGCCACGACGTGGTGCTGATGCTGCCGGCCTACGCATCGGTCCTGGACCAGGTCGACACCCACGACCACGGCCCCCTCGACGTGCGCAAGGGACGCGGAGAGTCGATTCCCACCCGCCTGCTCGAGACCTGGCTGCCCTCGCCCCGCGCCGACGGCCTGGCGCTGCGCGTGCTGCTGATCGATCAGCCCTGGTATTTCGGCCGCGAAGGCATCTACAACGATCCCAGCAACGGCGCCGGCTTCGGCGACGACCACGAGCGCTGGCTGGCCTTCAGCATGGGGATCGCCCCGGCCTGCGAGCGGCTGCGCTGGTTTCCCGAGGTGCTGCACGCCAACGACAGCCATACCGGCCCGGTGCTGGCGCTGCGCGCGACCCGGCCGCGGCCCGGTCTGTGGAACACCGCGACGCTCTTCTCGGTCCACAACCTGGCCTACCAGGGTTGGTACGGCCGCGACGTGCTGCGCTTCGCCGGCTGGGATCCGGACTGGCACGCCGACTCCTCCGATCCCCTTGAGTTCCAGGGCGGCACCAACTTCATGAAGATGGGGATCGCCTGCTCCGACCTGGTCAACACGGTCAGCGAGCGCTACGCCTACGAGATCCGCACCGATCCGGCGCTCGGCTGCGGCCTCGAAGGGCTCCTGGCCAGCCGCGGCGCCGACGTGCGCGGGGTGGTGAACGGCATCGACGTCGACACCTGGGACCCCGCAACCGATCCGCATCTCGACGCCCACTACTCGCTCGGCGATCCCGCCGGCAAGCGGATCTGCCGCGACCAGCTCCTGGAGCAGCTCGACCTGCGACCGGCGGGGGAGCGCACGGTGGTCTTCGGCATGGTCAGCCGGCTGACGATCCAGAAAGGGATCGACCTGGTGATCGGCGCGGTCGACCACATGATGCACGACGATCTGCGCCTGGTGGTGCTGGGCTCGGGGGCGGAGTCGTATCAGCACGGCCTGGCCGCCCTCCAGGCGCGCTATCCCGATCGGGTCCGGGCGCTCTTCGGCTTCTCCGAGGCGTTCGCCCACCGCATCGAGGCGGGCGCCGACGCTTTCCTGATGCCTTCGCGCTACGAGCCCTGCGGCCTGAACCAGATGTACTCGATGCGCTACGGCACGGTGCCGGTGACCCGCTACACCGGCGGCCTGGTCGACACCGTGCAGCCCTTCGATCCCTGGAACCAGGAAGGCTGCGGATTCCACTTCTCGACGCCGAGCTCCGACGCTCTGCTCGACGCCGTGGGACGGGCGGTGCTGGCCCTGCGCCACGACGAGAGCCGCGCCGCCTTGATGCGCAACTGCATGGCGCGTGATTTCTCGTGGGATCGGGCGGCGGTGGAGTATGAGCGGCTCTATGCGGAGGTGGCGGGGCGGAGGGGGTAGGGGCAGGTTCAGGGAGAGTCGCCGGGGCCGGTCTCAGTTTTCAGGGTGTCCGAAGGCGTCGATGGTTAGATTGTGCATGCTGTGCCGATGAACCGGAGGGAATCCCATGCGATTCTTGTGTTGCTGTGCATCGCTTTTGCTCGTCACGGGGGCGTGCCTGGCGAACGATCACAGACCCGCCACCATCCGCGTTCCCGAGGATCAGCCCACGATCCAGGCGGGCATCGACGCCGCCTCCCTGGGCGACACGGTTCTGGTGGCGCCGGACACCTACACCGGAGCGGGCAATACCGACCTGGACTTCGGGGGCATCGACCGGGTTCTTCGATCGCGGGAGGGTGCAGAGTCCACGGTCATCGACTGCGCGGGCGCTGCTCGCGGAGTCCACTTTCGCAATCATGAGACGCCCGCCTCGGTGGTAGAGGGGTTCACCATCCGCAAGGGCTGGACCAATGCCGATGGTGACCAACGGCTACAACTCCGTGATCGTCGCGATCCCGAGGTTGGGTCTGTGACGCTCGCATCGCTGGCGCTCGCCGCCGTGCTCGGGGGCACGCCCGTGTCTCCGGCCGGCGGCGAGCTGGTGCCGGTGGCGTTCTGGCCGAGGCCGAATATCGGAGCGCTCGAGCCCTGGGGGGCTACTCGGGCCCTCGTGGCGGCCCGCGACATGATCGGGGTGGTTCGGGTGGAGACCGGGGACCGGCTCGTGCTGGATTGGCTCGCCCCCGGGCCTTACAACAAGTTTGGCGGCACGGTCTCGGATCTCGGTCCGATCTACGCAGCCGGACGGAAAGACAACTTCGCGATCCTGGATACGACCGGCGTGTTGCTCGGACTCGTAGCGATGGACGAACCGGGGTGGCGGTTGAAGGCGGAGGGCAGCGCGTTGTTCGTCGGCCCCGCCGGCGGTTCCCATGTCGGCCTCAGGAGCTACGACATCAGCGATCCTCTCGATCCGGTTCTCGTCTCGTCGGTTCTGGTTGGCACGAGCGATTTGGTGGTCACGTCGGACCACGTATTCACCGGCGGGCTGGACCGCCACGATTTGGCGGCGCTGGCGCGAAGCGCCGGGGATTCGCTCGTCCTCCTGGACCATGAGGAGTGGACCTGCTCGACGCGATACCTCGCCTACTCTGCGCCTTGGCTGCTCAGCTCGTTGGATGAGGACCGTTTCGGCGGCGACTGCCAACAGCTCGCCAAGTTCGAAGGCGACAGTCTGCGCATCGTTCACACCGACCTCGACGTCCGCTACTCCGGCGACTTGGAGGTGGTAGAGAGCCGGATCTACGCGGTTGGCTGGATGGAGGGCGACTCGACCTACGGCATCGCCACCCTCGAGCCGCGCGAGCCCGCCGATCTGGTGCTGACCGACTTCCTGCCACTGGACCGACTGTCGAATATCTCACGCCTCGCCTGGCTCGAAAGCGGCTACCTCCTTGCCTCGGGCGGGCCAGAGGGCCTCACCTTGCTCGCGGCCGATCCCGACGGCACGCTCCATCCGCGCGACTGGATCGGGCTTCGGGGCGTGCCCTTGCGCTTCGATCTCGACGGCGATCTGCTCGTTTCGTCGGAAGGCAGCGAACTCCGCTGGGTGCGGAATCCCTTCGACCCTCCGACGAGAGAAATCGGCCATGCCGCGGCCGAGGACCACCACTGGGGCGGAATCGCGATCGTGCCGGACACCGACTTCGTCATAAGCCAGCGGAGCCGCGGAACGGTCGAGAGCTTCGAGCTGGAGGATCAGCCGATCCCGATCTCGTCCGATTCACTCCGCGGAAACGGCGGGGTCAGCAGCATACACGCGGCTCCCGGGTTAGTTCTGGTCGTCAACCAAGTGCAGTTCAACCTTTTCTCCCTCGACCAGCAGGGCCATCTCGGCCACCTCGATTACGTCGGCCTTGTCGATGTGGAGGATGCTGCCCTCGAGATGTGGAACGATTCGTTGGCCATAGCGACCCAGGGGATCTGGATGCAAGGGCTGTGGACCTTCGCGCCCGGCGACACGGCGACCGTGCAGCGCGCCTACTGGACACCGAACTGCGGCACACCGCTCGATATGGACATTCGCGGTCGCGAAGTGGCCTACGCCACGGGCTGCGCCATCGAGTTCTGGGACCTGACCGATCCGGACTCGCCGCGTTTCACCGAGGAGTGGCGCCCGCCGCCGGGTCAGGCCGCCGAATCGGTGGCGCTCGCACCGGGCTTCGCCGTCGTCGCCACGTGGGGCGATTCTCTCTACGTGCTCGATCGAACCGGCCCCGAGATCCGCCAGGTCGCATCCGCCTTGCTCCCCGCCCGCTCGGACAATGTAGAGCTGGGCCTCGACACCGAAGGCCGCCCCCACGTCGTCTGTCAGGTCGGCGGCAACGGCTACATAGTCTTCACCCTGCGCGAAGGCCGCCTGGAGCGCGCCCCGGCGCCGCCGCTGGAACTATGGGGATTCGAGGAGAGGCGCTGATCGCTCGGCGGGCCATCGAGATTCCAGTTGACTCCCCCGCCGCCGCCCTGCTACAAAGCCTGTGCTTTACGCGGGAATAGCTCAGTGGTAGAGCGCCACCTTGCCAAGGTGGATGTCGCGAGTTCAAATCTCGTTTCCCGCTCCAGCTCGCGGGGTCGGGCGCCGGTGAAAAAGCCCGGCTCTCGACCCCTTGCTTCTGCGGCGCCATGGCCAAGTGGTAAGGCAGAGGACTGCAAATCCTTTATCCCCGGTTCGAATCCGGGTGGCGCCTCCAGCAGGTCACGGGCTCGGGTCGCTCGCATGAGCACCCGGGCCCGTCGTACGATGCCGGGATGGCGAAATTGGTATACGCAGGGGACTTAAAATCCCCCGGAGCGCTCGCTCCTTGCGGGTTCGAGTCCCGCTCCCGGTACCATTCCTGACACGCCCGCTGCCAGCTCCAGGTAGCGGCCGAGACGGGCGCTCAAGAGGTAGAAGGGGAGCGTGTCGACCAGCGCCGCGAAGAGCTTGAAGAGGTAGCCCGAGGCGATGAAGACCGCGAGCTGGCGGGCCAGGTCGCCGGCCGGGTCGATCGGCAGCGCGTGGGCGTAGAAGTGGGTGATCAGGATCACCGCCGCGGTGTCGACCAGCTGGCTGACCAGGGTCGAGCCGTTGTTGCGCAGCCAGAGGTGGCGGCCGCCGGTGAGGCGCTTCCAGAAGTGGAAGAGCTGCACGTCGCAGAGCTGGGCGCTGAGGTAGGCGATCATCGACGCCGCCACGCTGCCGAAGGTCAGGCGTTGGACCTCGAAGAAGACCCGGCCGTGCCAGCCGACCGGCGGCAGTCCGGTGGCGGGATCGAGGGGCGGATGGGGGGGGAGCGCGCCCCCGAGCCAGAGGATGAAGACCACCCAGAGGTTGAGCAGCAGCCCGACCCAGACCACCATGCTGGCGCGGCGCTTGCCGTAGAGCTCGCTGATCAGATCGGTGCACAGGAAGGTGATCGGGTAGGGCAGCACGCCGACCGCGATCACCAGCGGAACGCGCAGCCCGCCGAGGTCGAACGAAAGGTCGACGAAGCGCGTAATACCCAGCACGTTCAGCATCGCCAAGGTGCCCAGAAAGAGGCCCGCCAAGACCAGGAAGACCGCTTCCCGGCGGCGTGCGATCGCGGGGCTCGAGGGTGGGGGCATGATGGGGACCGGGCCTATCCTGGGACGGATCGGGATTCGCGGGCAGCGCAGAACGCCCGCGGACGGTACTCTCTACCGGCTCCGATCTCCAACAATCCGCATTCCCAACATCTCAGACGAACCACACGACCCATGCAGCTGATCCCACGTCCCATCTCGATCCTGATTCTCGCGCTGCTCCCCCTCCTGGCCGGCCGGCCGGCCGCCGCCCTCGGTCCGGAGGACGCGGTCGAATCGCGGGCCCGCGTCGTCCCGCCGGCGATCCCGCCGGGCTCCTCGGCGGAGCTGCGCGCGACCGTGGTGGTCGGCCCCGCCTTCCACCTCTACGAGGAGTCGTGCACGGTCGGCTTCGAGCTTCCGGCCGGGGGGGGAGCGGTCGGCGCGACCGCGAAGCCGCGCGGCGAGATGAAGATCGACTCGGTGACCGGCGAGAAGATGCGGCTCTACGAGGGCACGCTCGAGTTCTCGGCCGAGCTCGAGGTGGGGCCCGAGGTGGCGCCGGGCAGCTACCCGGTGCGGGTGCTGGTCGGCTACCAGGCGTGCACCGAGAGGGTCTGCTTCTTCCCGCGCCAGGACACGCTGGCCATCGACTTCCGGGTCGATCCGGCGGCGCCGGTCCCGGTGCCGACCGAGGCTGGCGGCGAGCAGCTCTCGGCCGCCCCGGAGCGAGCCGGCGGCGCGGAGTACGGCGCCTTCGCGCGCATCCTCGGCAAGAACCTCTGGGCGGCGCTGGGCATGCTCTGGATCTTCGGACTGGTGGCCAGTTTCACCCCCTGCGTGCTGCCCATGATCCCGATCACGGTGCGCATCATCACCACCACTTCGGGGGGCGACCGGACCAAGGGGGTGGTGCTCTCGGTGGTCTACGTGCTCGGCATCGCGGCGATGTACGTCACCCTCGGCGTCTCGGCCGGCACCTTCGGGGGACTTTTCGGCGCCTACCTCGGCAACCCTTGGGTGATCTGGAGCCTGGTGGCGGTGTTCGCAGTCCTGGGGCTGAGCTCCTTCGGCTTCTACAAGCTGCAGCTTCCGGGCGGTCTGCAGACTCGACTGAGCACCGCCGGCGGCGGAGCCTCGGCCTTCGGAGTCTTCCTGATGGGGCTGGCCGGCGGGCTGATCGCCGCCCCCTGCGTCGGGCCGGTCCTGGCAGGGCTGATTCTGTGGATCGGGCAGGAGGGCAGCCCGGCCCTCGGCGCGCTCTACATGGGGGCCTTCTCGCTCGGTTTCGGCACCCTCTTCCTGGCGCTGGGGGCCGGGGCCAACGCGGCGATGCCGACCGCCGGCGCCTGGATGGTGGGAGTGGAGCGCGTGCTCGGCACGCTGCTCTTCGCCGGCGCGCTCTACTTCCTGGAGCAGGTGGTGGAGGCGGCGACCTTCTATGTCGCGCTGGGGGTGTTCCTGGTGGTGCTGGGGCGCTGGATGGCGCTCTCGAGCGAGGACTCGGAGACTCCCTTCCTGCTGCTGCGCTCGGCCTTCGGCAAGCTGGTCGGCGCGGCCGGGATCTTCGCCGTGCTGGGAACCTTCGCGCACCAAGGCTGGCTGCTGCCACGGCCGCTGCTCGGAGTCGGAGGCTCGGCGGTCGTGGCCGGCCACCCCGAGATCGCCTGGCAGGCGGGCGGCGCGGCCGAAATCGATGCCGCGATGGCAAGCGGGGGTCCCGTGATCATCGACTTCACGGCCGACTGGTGCATCGCCTGCAAGGAGCTCGACAAGCTGACCTTCTCCGATCCCGCCGTGGTGGCGGAGGCGCGACGCTTCACGGCGCTGAAGGTCGACTGCACGCGCTCCGCCGACGACGCGGTCAAGGAGGTGCAGCGGCGCTTCCAGGTGAGCTCTCTGCCGACCGTGCTGCTGGTCGATTCGCAGGGGCGCATCGCCGCGGGCGAGACGGTGCGCGGCTTCGTGGACGCCGAGGAGCTGCTGCGCCGCATGCGCACCATCCACTGATCCACGATCCAGTTGCACGGGATTCGACACCCGCTACATCGGCCCCGGGGGATCGCCGATAGCAGGGTAGACCAACGGATCAACGTGTGCTGGAGAGCTCGATGCTGGTCACTTGGGCCCTGCCGCAAGCCGGCGAGCAGGGCGATATCAGAAACTTCCTTCCGACCGCACAAGCCCGCGAGCTCCTGGTCCGCCTCGGAGAGCTGAGCGGTCGCTCCCTGGTGCTCAGCTCGACCGATGGCGAGGAGGTCTGCCGCTCGGACGACCGCGGCGGTGCGCTCTTCTTCGGCGGCCGCGGCGCGGCGGCCCCGATCGAGCCCTCCGGCCACCGGGTGGGCCATCTGCACGTGATGGGGGCCGATGCCGAAGGCGCCGCCGGGCAGAACCTGGCCCGCCTGCTGGCGGCCTGCGTGGCCGACCGGGTGATCGCCTCGGTGGTGGCGCTGCGCTCGCCCTTCTCGGTGCCGGCGGGCTGCGAACAAGACGAGCTCGAGCGCGACGCCGATGCCGATCTGCGGCGCATTCTCGAGCTGACGGCGGCACAGACCGGAGCCGAGACGGTGTCGATCCTGCGGCTGCGGGCGCAGCCACTCGGCCACGCGGGGGGGGATCTGCTGGAGCTGACCGCCGCCCTGGGCGTCGAGACCGGCCCGAACCTGGTGCTGCGCGCCGCCAGCGGTCCGCTGCGCGAAGCGCTCGACTCCCCCGAGCCCTTCGAGATTCAGACCCGCAAGCACGAGTTGGGCATGTTGGAGATGTTGCTGGGGCGGGGTCAGTTGCTGCTGGCGCCGATGCGGGTCGACGGCCGCCGGCGCGTGGAAGGGTTGCTGACCGCAGGCAACCCCACCGGCGGGGCCTTCCGCGAGGACAACCTCTCGGCGCTGCCGCAGCTCGCCTCGCTGGCCGCCAACGTGCTCGACCGCACCGGGCGCCTGGAAGACGGACACCGCCACCTGGTGCACGCGATTCAGGCGATCCTGGAAACGGTCGAGGGCGGCGATGGGCTGCGTGGCCACTGCACCCGCACCGCCCGGCACGCGACGCTGGTGGGGCGCAGCATGGCGCTTTCCGAAGGGCGCCTGCGCGATCTCGAGCTGGCGGCCTCGCTGCACGACCTGGGGAAGATCGGCACCTGCGACCTGCGCGCGAGCCAGGTGGCGGAGCAGCACGCCGAATGGGGCGCGGCCCTGCTGGAGACCGCCACCGCCTTCGCCCACCTGGCGCCGGCGGTGCGCTTCCACCACGCGCGCTGGGACGGCGCCGGCACCAACGGCGAGCGGCGCGGCGAAGATCTGCCTCTGGCGGCTCGCATCATCGCGGTCTGCGACGCACTCGACCACCAGATGGCGCCCACGGCCGGGGGCATGAAGGGGCGCTCGCTGGGCGCCGCGCTCTGCGCGCTGGAGGCGCAGGAGGGAGCCTTCGACCCCGCGGTGATGGCGGCGCTGCGGCGGCTGGAGGAGCGAACGGAGTAGCGAGCACGGCAGCCGCCGCGGTTGAGAGTGGAGCCGCATCAAGCCTATATTGAAGTCGAATCCACGCCTCGGACCCGTCTCATGAGCTACTACGAAGAGCGTCCCTCGATCCGCTTCGGACCCGCCGCCTTGACGCCGGCGGTCCGCGGTCTGATGGCGTCTTGCGTCGGGCTCTTCCTGCTGCAGCGCCTGCTCGACATGGTGTCGGGCGGGGAGGTCTCGCGCGCGATCAACCACTTCCTCGGATTGGTGCCGCAAAAGGCCGTGCTCGGCGGACATCTCTGGCAGTTCGTCTCCTACCTCTTCGTGCACGGCACGATCACCCACATCCTCTTCAACATGCTCTTCCTGTGGTGGTTCGGTGCCGCCCTGGAGAGCTTGTGGGGAACCCGGCGCTTCCTGAAGTACTACTTCGGCACCGGCGTGGGGGCGGCGGTCATCGTCGCGGCGGTGGTCCTGGCCGGGCCCGACAACTACCACCTGACCCCCGTGGTCGGCGCGTCGGGGGCCATCTTCGGGCTGCTGGCGGCCTACGGCGTCCGCTTCGGCGACAACATCATCCACGTGATGCTGATTTTCCCGATGCGGGCGCGCTACGCGGTGCTGCTCTTCGCGCTGATCGAGCTGGTGGTGCTGATGGAGCATCCGACCACCGCGATGGGGGCCCTGGCGCATCTCTCGGGCATGGGGCTCGGCTACCTCTACCTGCGCTTCGAGCGCGACCTCGACGAGCTGCTCTCGGGGCGCCGGGCGCGCAAGCGGCGCCTGAAGCTGGTCGTCTCCCAGCCGCGGCCGATGGATCGCAAGCGCTACATCGAAGATCAGATCGATCCGATCCTCGACAAGATCAACGAGAAGGGGATGGAGTCGCTCACCCAGCGCGAGCGTGCGGTGCTCGAGAAGTTCCACGAGCGCGGCGATTGAGCGCGCGCGGCCGGCGCGGTAGCCTCGCCCCATGCGTTTCAGGCACCGCGCGTCGGTCAGCGACTGCTTCGCCGCCGCCCATACCCTGCGTGACACCGACGGCCCCTGCTCCCGCAACCACGGGCACAACTGGAAGGTGAGCGTCGTGGTCGAGGCGGCGGAGCTCGATTCCCAGGGCATGGTGATCGACTTCATCGCCCTGCGGCGGCTCCTGCGCGGCATTCTCGACGGCTACGAACATCGCGATCTGAACCAGATTCCGCCTTTCGACGGCACGCGCAATCCGACCGCCGAGAACATCGCCCTCACCATCGCCGAGCAGCTCCTGGAGACCGATGAGCTGCGCCCCGAGCTGGTCGAGGTGCGCTTGGCGGAGATGGACGGGATGGAGGTCGCGGTGCGGATCTCGGACGATGAAGCTGGTTCGTAGGCCTCCGGCGGGAGTCGAGGGCGCGCTCGAGCATCTTCTGGCGCTGCCCGGCGCCGTGCACCACGAACGGCTTCCCGGCACACCGGCGCGCTGCGCGCCCGTGCCCGACTGGGTCGACGATTCCTTGCGCGGAGTGCTGGAAGAGCGCGGCATCGACGAGCTCTACACCCACCAGGCCGAAGCTCTGGAACACGTCCGCCGGGGCCGCCACGTGGTGGTGGTGACTCCCACCGCCTCCGGCAAGACCCTGTGCTACAACGTGCCGGTCCTCGACACCATGCTCCGCGCCCCGGAGTCGCGCGCCCTCTACCTGTTCCCGACCAAGGCGCTCTCGCAGGACCAGCTCGCCGAGCTGCACCGGCTGGTCGACGCCCTCGGAGTCGATCTGCGCACCTCGACCTTCGACGGCGACACCCCGCCCGCGGCACGCCGCGCGGTGCGCTCCTCGGGGCACGTGGTGGTGACCAACCCCGACATGCTGCACGCCGGCATCCTGCCGAACCACACGCGCTGGGTGCGGCTCTTCGAGAACCTGCGCTACGTGGTGGTCGACGAGCTGCACAGCTACCGCGGAGTGTTCGGCAGCCACGTGGCCAACGTGCTGCGCCGGCTGCTGCGAATCGCCCGTTTCTACGGCTCCGCGCCGCAGTTCATTCTCAGCTCGGCGACCATCCGCAACCCCGGGGAGCTGGCCGAAAAACTGGTCGGCGAGCCGGTCGAGGTGGTCGATGAAAGCGGCGCACCGACCGGCGAGAAGCACTTCGTGGTGGTCAATCCGCCGGTGGTGAACCGGCGTCTGGGGATCCGCCGCTCGGTGGCCGGCGAGGCGCGGCGTGTGGCGCGGCTGCTGCTCGCGGCCCGGGTCTCGACCCTGGTCTTCGCCCGCTCGCGGCTGCGGGCCGAGATTCTGACCCGCGATCTGCGCGGCGATCTGCGCCGACTGGGGCGCGACGCCTCCCGGGTGCGCGGCTATCGCGGCGGCTACCTGCCGCTGGAGCGGCGCGAGATCGAGCGCGGCCTGCGCGATGGGGAGCTCGACGCGGTGGTCAGCACCAACGCGCTGGAGCTCGGAATCGACATCGGCAGCCTGGACGCGGTGGTGATGGCCGGCTACCCGGGCACGGTGGCGTCGACCTGGCAGCAGGCCGGGCGCGCGGGGCGGCGGCGCAGCGCCTCGCTGGCGGTGCTGGTGCTCTCTTCATCGCCGCTCGACCAGTACATCGCCGAGCATCCGGAGTTCCTCTTCGGCAGCGCGCCGGAGAGCGGGGTGGTGAACCCCGACAGCGTGCAGATCCTCCTGGCGCACGCCCGCAGCGCCGCCTTCGAGCTGCCCTTCGAGCGCGCCGAACGCTTCGGGCCCGAAGGCGGGCTCGGCGAGCTGATGGACTATCTGGAGCAGCACCAGGTGGTGCACCGCGAGGACGATCGATGGCACTGGTCCTCGCCCGACACCTTCCCCGCCGCCGATGTCTCGCTGAGGCGGGCGGCGCCCGAAAACGTGGTGATCCACGACGCTCGCGATCGCACCCAGGTGATCGGCGAGATCGACTACCACGCCGCGCCGCGCACCGTCTACGAAGAGGCGATCTACATGCACCAGGGTGAGACCTGGCAGGTGATCGAGCTCGACTGGGAGGGGCGGCGCGCCTATGTCGAGCCGGTGCGCGTCGACTACTTCACCGACGCCGACACTCGTGCCGAGGTCAAGGTGATCGAGGTCGACCGGGAGCAGGTCGCCCCGGGCGGCCTGCGCGCCCATGGCGAGGTCAGCGTGACCGAGCACGTTCCGCTCTTCAAGAAGGTGCGTTTCGAGACTTCCGAGAACGTCGGCGCCGGCAAGGTGCACCTGCCGCCGATCGACTTTCACACCTGCGCCTTCTGGGTCGAGCTGGAGCTCGACGCGCTGCCCGCCGCGGCACTGAGCGACCTGGGCGGCGGGCTGCGCGGCTTCGCCCACGCCCTGGCCAACCTGGCCCCCCTCTTCGCGCTCTGCGATCGCCGCGACCTGGTCCCGGTGCCGATGGTGGCGGAGACCCGCTCGGGAAACCCGACCCTCTTCGTCTACGACGCCTACCCCGGCGGCGTGGGACTGAGCGAGAAGCTGCACGAGCGCGCCGAGGAGCTGCTGCAGGCCGCCTTCGAGCGCGTCGAGTCGTGCCAGTGCCCGGACGGCTGCCCCTCGTGCGTGGGACCGCCGCTGGAGCTGGGCGGCGCCGGCAAGGAGATCGCGCTCGCGCTGATCGAGCAGGCATTGCACGGGCCGGTTCCGGAGCCCGAAGAGGCGCCGCCGGCTGTCGAGGCGATCTCCCCGGTCAACGTCGGAGAGGTGCTGCCGCCGGTCGATGAAGTCCTGGGGGAATGAAGCTCGGCGACCAGCTCAGACGGCTGGGCGAGGCAACCACGGACACCCCTGGGCGCGCGCGTTCGGTCGCGCTGGAGCGCCATGACACGCTCTGCGAGCTCGGCGGCCCGGGCGTGCGCGGGCGGGCGCTGGCGCTGCTGGCCGAGGGGGGGCTGCGCGGTGCCGAGGTGATCTCGGCCGATCGGCGGATGGCGAGCGGCGAAGCGCTCTTCCTCGACACCGAAACCACCGGCCTCGGGGTCGGGCCGGGCACCTGCGCCTTCCTGGTCGGCCTGGCCTGGATCGAGCCGAACGCGCTGCAGGGCGCGCCGGCGCTGCGCGTGGAGCAGCGTCTGATGACCCGCTTCGCGGGCGAGGCAGAGCTGCTGCGCTGGGTCCGGGACGTCTTGGGGCGGCGCCCCTGGACCCTGGTCAGCTACAACGGCCGCGCCTACGATCTGCCCCTCCTCGAGGCCCGCGCGGTCATGCAACGGCTGCCGAAAGGCCTGCCCGAGCGGCCCCATCTCGACGTCCTGCACCCGGCGCGGGCGCTCTGGTCGGGGCTCCTGCCCGACTGTCGCCTGGCTACCCTGGAGCGCGGTCTGCTCGATCACACCCGGCCGATCGATCTGCCGGGCGCCGAGATCCCGGCCGCCTGGCTCGACTTCGTGCGCGAGGGCGGGCGGGGGCGCATCGACGCGATCCTGGCTCACAATCGCGAGGACCTGGTCAGCCTGGCCGCGATCAGCGCACTGGTCTGCGCCGCTTTTCGCGGCCAGCGAATCGGCGGCAAGGTGGTGCAAGGAGAGCTGGGACGGGCCTTGCTCAAGCGCCGCCGCCTCGACGCCGCGCGGCGCGCCTTCGAGCGCTCGCTCGAGCTCGGATCGGACCAGCCCGCGGTCCTGGACGGTCTGGCGACCGCGCTGCGCCGCCTGGGCCGCGTCGAAGAGGAGGAGGCGCTCCTGCGGCGTTGGATTCGCGACGCAGCCGCCTTCGACCCCCACCCCCACGAGCGCCTGGCGATCCTGCTGGAGCATCGCAAGCGCGCGCTCGACGAGGCGCGCGCGGTCACGCGGCGGGCCCTGGAGGCGCTCGAGCTGCGCCACGCCCTGCACGGCGCCGAGTCCGAGGTCGTGGAGCGCTTTCGTGTCCGCCTGGCGCGCCTGGAGCGACGCGCCGCTCGGAGTTGACTGCTATACTCCGCTTTTACCCACACCGCCGAGCGGGAGTCTCTCGTGTCCTCGACCGATCGCAAACCTGTCGTTCTCTCCGGCATCCAGCCCTCGGGCCAACTGTGCATCGCCAATCACATCGGCGCACTCCGGCAGTGGGTCGAGATGCAAGACGACTACGAATGCATCTTCCTGGTGGTCGATCTCCATGCCCTGACCGTCGAGCAGGTTCCCGCCGAGTTGCGGAAACGTTGTCGTTCGTTCATCGCCCAGTACCTCGCCTGCGGCATCGATCCCGAGCGCTCGACGATCGTGGTGCAATCCCACGTGCCTCAGCACGCGGAGCTGGCCTGGGTGCTCAACACGCTCACCTACATGGGCGAGCTGAGCCGCATGACACAGTTCAAGGACAAGTCGAAGCGACACGCCGCGAACATCAACGCGGGACTCTTCACCTACCCGGTGCTGATGGCCGCCGACATTCTGATCTACCAGGCCAACGCCGTGCCAGTGGGCGCCGACCAGAAGCAGCACTTGGAGCTGGCCCGCGACATCGCCGGGCGCTTCAATCAGCGTTACTCCGAGACCTTCGTCGTGCCCGAGCCCTTCATTCCCAAGGCCGGTGCACGGATCATGAGCCTGCAGGCGCCGGCTGAGAAGATGTCGAAGTCCGATGAGAACGACAACTCGTTGGTTGCGCTCTTGGATCCTCCCGATCGGGTGCGCGCCAAGCTGCGGCGCGCGGTCACCGACTCGGAGACCAGCGTGCGCTTCGACCCCGAGCAGAAGGCGGGCGTGGCGAACCTGCTCACCATGCACTCGGTGCTCTCCGGGAGCTCGATTCCCGAGCTGGAGGCACATTTCGACGGCAAGGGGTACGAAGCGCTGAAGAGCGAGACCGCCGAAGTGATCATCGAGACGCTGCGCCCGATCCAGGCGCGCTATTCCGAGCTGATGTCCGACCGCGGCCACCTGGATGCGTTGCTGGCCGCGGGAGCGCGCGACGCGCAGGCGCGCGCCCGTCGAACCCTCTCGAAAGTCTATCGCAAGGTCGGGCTGCTGGCGCCGGCGAGGATCTAGCCAAGCACCGAGGTCGCGAGCATCTCTCGTAGCTCGGGCCGGGCGCGCTCCAGGTCGGCGGGCGTCTTGATCGGGAAAAAGCGGCCGCGCGGTCCGCTGCGCGGCACCTCGAGGTACTGGGTCGAGCAGAAGGCGGAGAGCTCGCCGACCAGGCGCTCGAGCTGGATCGCCGGTCGGCCGTCGACCTTCTTTTCGACGTAGAACCAGCTGAGCGGGAAGTCGCGATCCAGCGCTTCGAGATCGAAGACGAAGCTGTTGGTGTTGAAGACCGGAATGGTGGCGGTATCGAACCCGGCCGGAAAGCGAAAGCCCTCCACCAGCATCAGCCGACCGGCGACCCGCGCCGGCGCACCGCCGGCGTCGCCACCGGAGCGCTGCACCACCTCGACGCTCATCGCCCGCCCACCGGCCAGGTGCATGCCGATCACCGCGGGATCGAGGCGCGCCCCCAGGTTGTCGACGTTGGAGAGGGTGATCAACTCCACGCCCCGCTCCCGCAGCCGGGCCAGGGCCCCCGATGCTCGCAGCGCGATCGAGAAATCGCCGTGCCCCGGGGCGTAGGGAGAGGGGGCTCCCCGGTCGTCGGTAAACACTTCTGCGCGGGGATCGAGTCGCAGCGAGACGAATTGGTTGAAGTAGTCCGGCGCGACCAGCGAGGCGTCGCGGCTGCAGAGCTCCGCCACGAAGGGGCGCGTGGCGGCGTCGGTGGCGAAGCTGTTCATCACCAACAAAGGCACGTCGGCCCCGGTTGCCGCGCGCAGCGCCGCCGGCTCGCGCAGCTTCCATTCCAGGAAACTCTTGCCCTCCACCGCCTCGACGGTCCCCTTGACCACACCGCCGAAGCGGGTCGCCATGCCGCCGTTCAGAAACGCGGCCGCCACCTTGCCGCCGCGCAGCGCCTCGAGACCGCGTTCCACGGCCGCCTCGTGCGCCGCGCTACCCGGCTCCGGCAGACGGGTGAGCTCGTCGCATCCCGGTGCTTCGATCGCACCGCCAACCAGGTTGCTCGCGGCGGAGAGGGTGCCCGCGCGAACCTGACCGCGCAGCTCCTCGAAGAGCATGGAATCGAATCGGAAGCGGGTCAGCAGCTCTTGCAGCTCGGGGCCGATGGCATCGTCGATCATCGCAGCGCCTTTCGTCGATTCGATCGGCGCAGCGCCTCCCAAAGTTGAGCCGCGCGCGCCGCACGATGGGCAGGGTGCCAGCGCGGCGTTCCGCGTTCAACCCCGTACGGACCGCCGCCACCGAGGAGCCCGGCTTCCCGGTGGCGGCGGCTGGAACGGGCGGCTGGGGGAAACCGCGCGATCCGAGGGGCGGGGTGGAAGTCAGTCGTGGATGTCGAAGGGATAGGGGAAGGGCTCCAGGCAGCGCCGCGGCGTGCCCGGATTCACCATCGGAATCTGGAAGTACATCGGGTTGAGCGGCAGATAGTCCGGATTCCAGAGCTTGCTCGCCTCCGAGGAGTAACCCTGGGTCGGCAGGGTACGCGCGAAGAGATGATAGGTAGTGCCGCGCTCGAGCTCGCGGTACGCCGCGTCGACCGAGTAGACCCCGTTGTGATCCGCTTCCACGAGATCGGAGACCCGGATCGGGCAGGGCGTCATCGGGCTGTAGTAGCCGATGAAGACCTGCGCCCCCTCGAGCGGGAATCCCCGTTGATCGGTCACCGTTCCATAGGCGATCACGCTGTGAGCGAACGATGCCGACGTCATGGCCAGCACGAGAAGCGATGCGATGGCGGAGTTGCGGAACATTGTCGTCCCCTTTCGGCTCGCCTCGACCGCGCCCCCACGCGGTGCGCCGATACCGGCAGCCACCGGGGCTGGCAGCGGGAAGAATCGCGAGCAACTGTTTTTCTCGGGTGTCGACTCCGCGGCGCGAGTCGTCGCGGAAGCGATGCAGAGCACCCTTGCGAACGCGGCGCCGGACGGCCTCCGCGGCCAACACCAAACCGCAAGACCCGGGCCAGTTTCGGCGATCTCGTCGAGCTTCTATGTTGCCAACACTTTGCACTCTGTTTCTCGAGTCCCAGCTCGGCCATCTGCGCACATCGCGCGCTCATCGTCTCGGCCTCTAAAAGGCAACTCGCCATGAGACAATCGATTGGCTCTGCGCCAATGCTGCGCAGCCGAGGGCGCCTCGCTGCGCAAGAAACGCTGCTTCCGGAGTTGGACGTGGACGCTCTGGCCCTCTCTCGACGACTACTCAGCGTCGAGAACGCGGACCAGAGATGCCGATGCGGCGGCTCTTCTGCCGCAACGTCGATTCGCGGATCGAGATGTTGCGTGCCGCTGCCCGCTGATTGCCGCCCGTGTCGTTCAGGGCCCGCGAGAAGACATAGCGATCGATGGCTTCCATGACCGCCTTGTAGCCCAGTCGTTCCACCGACGAGAAGAGCTGGGTCAGGATCATCGCGTCGATCGCCTCGTCAGGCTTGGCGATCCCCAGCGCCACCAGTCCCGCCTTGCGGGCGGAGTCGACCACGTGGGTCGGCAGGGATTCCAGGGGAATCGTGCCGGTGTCGCGTTCGCGCAGCTCCGCCGCCACCAGCACGGCGTTGCGCAGCTCGCGCACGTTGCCGGGCCAATGGTGTCGCTCGAGTGCCTCCCAGGCCTCGGTGGTGAGCCGCAATTCGCCCTCGATGTCGCGCGCGCTCCTGAAATCATCCAGGAAACGATCGACCAGCGGCGGCAGATCTTCCATGCGCTCGCGCAGCGCCGGCAGGTCGAGCTCTACGCCGTGCAGGCGGTAGTAGAGGTCGGAGCGAAATTCCCGGGCCTCGACCGCGGCTCGCAGATCGGTGTGGGTCGCCGCCACGATTCTGAAGTCGACGCGCACTCCTTTGGTGCGCCCCAACGGTGTGACCACGCGATCTTCCAAAACTCGCAACAACTTCGCCTGGATGTCGGTGGCCATCTCGCCAATCTCGTCGAGGAAGAGCGTGCCCCCGTCGGCTTCCACAAAAAAGCCGATCTTGTCTCGCGATGCTCCGGTGAAGGCGCCCCGGGCGTAGCCGAAAAGCTCGGCTTCGAGCAACTCCCGCGGGATGGCGGCACAGTTCACCGGCACGAAGGGACCGTCGCTGCGGGTGCCGCGCTCGTGCACCGCGCGCGCCACCAACTCCTTGCCGGTCCCCGACTCGCCGGTGACCAGCACCGGGAGATCCGAGTGGCGCAGCAAATCGATGCGTTGCAGGATCTGACGCATGCGGGCCGAGCGGGTGACCATCGCGCCGTGGCGCTGCACGTCGGTCAGACGGTCGCGCAGGCGCCGGTTCTCCTCGGTCAGAGGACGGATGGCGATGCGCGTGACCGCCGTCACGCCGTTGGCAAGAAAAGCGAAGCTGCGGAGATCGGCGGCGCGGAAGGGCGGCTGCCCGCTATCGAGGCAGCGATCGAGATACACCATTCCGGCGGGAGCATCGGCGCCTGGTATGGACGCCGCCATGACGCTGCGCCGGGTGGTCGACTGAGGCGCGGAGAGCAAGGCGGAATCGAGCGACAGGGTCACGCTCTCGGCGCTTTTCCGCAGCAGACGGCCTCCGGCCAGCACCACCGCGACGGGATTGCTCGGATCGGTGGTGTCGCGGACGAAGATCGGAATGTCATGGCGCAGAATCCCCGACCCCAGCAGGCGCTGCGCCAGCTGCTCGGCCTCGGCGTCCGTCATGCCCCCGGCGGCCACCACGTCGTAGCTGCCTTCGGCGGCTCCCTCGAGGACCATGGCCACGCGGTCGGCGGCCAGCTGGGCGCGAATCGAGGCGGCGAAGTGTGCCAGGTGCCCGCGGCTGTCCTCGGAGCGCAGGCCGCGCACCACCTCGTCCATCATCGCGCTGTCGCGCGCCAGCTTCGCGCTCAGCGTGCCGCGCGCGGTGTCGATGCGGGCATCGAGGCGCTGGAGCCAGGCATCCCGGTCGAGCTCGCAAATCTCTCCTCTGGCCCGGGCCTCGAGCAAGACCTCGCGACACTCCTCCAGGTGGACCAGCGCCTCCTCGACGCCCTGGTGCGCCTGGAGCACGGCGCGCAGCACCCGCAGCGCCCAATCGAAAGGGGGATGCGCCATCTTGCGCGCCACGGCCCCGGCCTCGTCCAGGATCTCCGGCAGGCGCGACCGATCGCCCGGTTCCTCGCGCGGCGAATCGAGCAGCAGCCAGGCGTGCTCGAGGGCCAACGCCAGGCGGCTCAAAGGGTGCTCTCCGTCGGCGGTGGCCTGGTATGCGCGCGTGAAGAGCGCCTCCGACTCCGCGATCTCGCCTTTGTGGCGCTTGAGCCTCGCCATGAGGCAGAGAGCCTGGGTCAGAAGATCGGGCCGGCGGATCACCTCCAGCTCGACCAGCACGGCGCCCAGGTCGTCGATCAACGGCGCCCGCGAGTGGCGCAGGTACATGCGGCACTCGACGATTCCCGCGCGCGCCTCGAGTATCAAGTGGGCCTGGTCGGAATCGTCGCCGGCCTCTTCGCGCGCGGCCGCGAAATGGCCGATCGCCTCCTCGAAACGACCGCCGGCCTTGGCCGCGTTCCCCCGGCACATCAGGGCCCAGATCACGCCGCCCTGATCCTCGGGCGGGGGGTGGGAGGCCAGCATGTCGAGCAGCTCATCCAGGCGGTCGCAGTCGCGGGCGCGCAACGCGTTGGTGAGCAGCGTGCCGCTCAGCTCCTCCGGGGCGGCGCCGCCCTTGCGCGCCTCGTCGAGGCTGCGCTGGGCCTGCTCGAAGCGCCCTAGCTCCGAGGCGATGCGGGCCTGTCGCAGCAGCAGGCGATTGCGGTACCGAGGCTGCGGCGTCTCGTCCACCGCCTTGTCGACATGGACCGCCGCCAGTGCGCGGCGACCCGAGAACTCGTAGACGTTGGCCAGGTGATGACGGGTGCGGGCCGTCTGCTGTGCGCAGCCGCGGCTCAGCGCCAGGCCGAGCGCGATCTGGAGCTCCCGTTCGGCGCGATCCATCTCGCCGTCGATCGCGTAGCGATGACCGCGCAGCAGGCGCATCTCGCAGCGCACGAAGGCGGAGCCGCTGCCGGAGAGCTCGCGCATGCCCCGCCCGACGGCATCGAGCTGGTTCGCGTAGAGGGCTCTCCAGAGCTCTCTGATCTCTGCCTTGTGGGGCTCGTGCGCTTCCTGCATCACCGCGTCGCCCGCTGCGATCGAGGCAGCGCCTTTTCGCGCAACAACTGCAGCCAGGCAATCCAGGAGCTTCGTTCCTGCCCGATCGGCTCGGGGCGGGCACACAGGGTGCCCACGGAGACACCGGAGTCCGGTGGAGGGGGCTTTTCGTAGGGCAGGACGACGCCGGCATCGATCGGCTGGAGCCCGGGGTTCTTGGGCCGATCCGCCCAGGCGGAGGTCGTCAGACCGAAGCTCAGGGCCAACGCGGCCGCGGATGCGCGAATCGCCGGCCCAACTCGAGAGTTCGCATGGTGCATCGCGGTTCTCCGGTCGATCCTTCCGGGCGCTCCAGAGCACGTCTCCAGCGTATTCTCGGAACGCCGAATCCGCAACGGCTCCGGGGGGGACTCCTCCAGTTGCGCAAGGAACGCGCCGAGCTCGGTCGAGCCGACCGCGTGCCGCGCGGGTCATTGTCTGACACCGTGTTGCGCACCCTGCGGTGGATCGCGCAACGGCCGCTGGCGCGCAGAATCGGCGCGCGGGGCGGCGCGAGTCCGCGCAGATCGTGCGCGGGCGAGCGCATTGAATCCCATCGAGCCCTCGCGTAGCCTGCGATCGACGATTCCCCCATCACCCCGCGGCGAGGAACCATGCTGGACATCAAAGCCATTCGCGCCGAGCCTAGAACGATCGAGGAAGGGCTGCGCCGGCGCGCACCGGATACCGATCTGAGCGAGCTGGTGAAGCACGATCGCGTCCGCCTGGAGCTGCTGCAAGGGGTGGAAAAGCTCAAGGCGCGCCGCAACGAGCTCTCGAAAGAGGTCGGGCGGCGCAAGAAGTCGGGTGAGGATGCCGACGCCCTGATCGCCGAGACCCGCACCCTAGGACAGCGGCTGGCGAGCGATCAGGCGCGCCTCGCGGAGCTGGAGCAAGAGATCCACGAGCAGTTGATCGGCCTGCCCAACCTCCCCCACGAAGAGGTCGTGCCGGGCGACGACCTCGCCGCGGCGCCGGTGGTGCACCAGGAGGGCGAGCGCCCCTCTGCTTCGGCCACCGGCGAGAACCACGTAGAGATCGCGACCCGCCTCGGCCTGCTCGATCTGCCCCGGGCCACGCGCCTGGCCGGCTCCCATTTCGCGCTCCACAGCGGCTGGGGGGCGCGCCTCGAATGGGCGCTGCTGCGCTTCATGATCGATCTCCACGTCGACGAGCTGGGCTACCGGATGATCCTGCCGCCCTTCGTCGCCAACACCGACACCCTGACCGCCTCGGGACAGCTGCCGAAGTTCGCCGACCAGGTCTATCGCTGCGCCGACGATGATCTCTACCTGATCCCCACCGCCGAGGTGCCGCTCACCGGCCTGCATCGTTCCGAGCTGCTCGAGGAGCAGGATCTTCCCCTCTGCTACTGCGCCTACACGCCCTGTTTCCGCCGCGAGGCCGGCGCCCACGGAGCCACCGAGCGCGGCCTGATCCGCACCCATCAGTTCAACAAGGTCGAGCTCTACCGCTTCGCGACCCCCGAGAGCTCCTACCAGCAGCTCGAGGTGCTGGTCGAGCATGCCCAGGAGGTGGTGCGCCGCCTGGGTCTGCATTTCCGCACCCTGCGCCTGGTGGCCGGCGACCTGGCCCAGCAGGCGGCCATGACCTACGACGTGGAGGTCTACATCCCCGGCCAGGAGCGTTACTACGAAGTCTCGTCGATCTCCAACTGCGAGGCCTACCAGGCCAGGCGGGCACAGATCCGCTATCGTCCACGTGAGGGCGGCAAGCCGCGCTTCGTGCACACGCTGAACGGCTCCGCCCTGGCGACGTCGCGCCTGATGGCCGCGTTGCTCGAGAGCTACGTGCGACCGGACGGCGCTCTGGAGATTCCCGAGGTGCTGCGCCCCCACCTCGGAGGAGCCGCGGCGATCGATCCCGAGGGCAGTGCCTCATGATGATTCGGATCCAGCTCCTGGCGGCCGTGCTGGCGGCCGGTGCCGCGAGCGGCGCGGCCGTGGACGGCGCCGGAACGCAGGGCTATGCGTGGATTCGCAATACGCAGGGTCCGCGCGCCGCGGCAATGGGCGGAGCGATGAGCGCCGCCGCGGCCCCCCTGGATGCCTTGTACTGGAATCCGGCCGCCCTCGCGGGCAGCCTCGATCCAGCATTCGAGATCGGCTACCTCCGCGCCTTCGAGGGCGTCAACGCCGCCCACCTGAGCGCCGTGCGGCCATTGGCGAATGGCGCGCTGGGCTACGCGATGCAGGCGAGCTCGTACGGCGATCTCGACGAGGTCAACGAGACCGGCATCGCCACCGGCGAGAGCTTCCGCCCCTATACCTTCGCCGCCGCCGCCGGCTATGCCGTGACGCTGCGCGAGTGGCGGCTCGGGGCCACCCTCAGAGCTCTGACTCAAGGCATCGACGAGGATCGTTCCAGCGCGTGTGCGGCCGATCTCGGGGTCATCTGGAGGGCCGACTCCTTCCGCGCCGGGGTCTCGTTGCGCCACTTGGGCTTCGAGATCGACGCCCTGCGCGACACGAAGGAGTCGTTGCCGCTGACCGCGGCCCTCGGCGCGGCGTGGAGCCAAAACGACTGGAGCCTGGGCGCCGATCTCGACTACTCGGAAAGCGCCGGAACGCAGCTGCGTGCCGGCGGCGAGTACATCCACGAGCAGATTTTGGCCCTCCGGGCGGGCTACTCGTCGCTCGGACGGAGCCAGGCCTTCGATCCCTCGGTGATCGACGGACTCTCTCTGGGCGCCGGCGTGCTGCTGGCATCGGGTCTGACCTTCCAGTACGCCGCGACCTTCCAGGGCGACCTGGGCGTCGCGCAACGTGCCTCGATGGGCTACGACTTTCGCTGACGAAGGGGCCAACCATGGGCGATGGGAGTCGTTTGCCGACCTCGATCGCGGCCTACCTGCGGCCCTCCTTCGAGCTGGCCTACCGGCTCACCTGCGACCTGGACCAGGCCGCCGCGGTGGCCGAGGAGGCGCTGATCCGCGCCGCGCGCATGCGCGCCCGAGCCGGACGCGAAGCCCTCGATCTGTGTTTCCGCGAGGTGGTCGCCTCGTGCCGGGGCAGCGGCGGGCGGGCGGCGCCCGCCGAGCGCTGGGATCTGCACGAAGAGGCGTCGGAGCTGCGGCGCAAGGTGCGCGCGGCGATCCCCGGCTTGCCGATGCCGGCGCGCGCGGCGCTGGTGCTGCGCGAGGCCTTCGAGCTGCCCGACGAGGAGATCGCCGAGATCGTCGGCGTGGAGCCGAGCAAGGTGGCGGAGCTGGTGGACGCAGCGCGCATTCGACTGGCCAGCCCCGCGGCCTGGTCGACCGGCATGGCGCCGGCCCAGGCCTGGCGCCCGGCGGCGCTGGGAACCGCCGCACGCGGGATCTGCGCCCAGGTGCGGGCCAGCCACCACGACGAGGTCGACGGGCGTCCGCCGGCGCTCGATCGCGAGACCCTCGATCAGCATCATGGAACCTGCGCGGCCTGCCGGCGACACAGCGAGCTGATTCGACTCGCCCACGAGCTGACCGCGCTCGCCACACCGCCCTCCCTCGCCGACTCCTTCTGGAGCGAACGCAAGGCCGCCCTCGAAGCACGCTGGCGGCGCACCCGCCTGGTGGCGCCGCGCGGGCGCCGGCCCAGCGCGATGGCGCTGGGAATGGCGGGGCTGCTGGTGGTGCTGGTGGCGCTGCTGCTGCCCTGGCCTGGCGCCGATCGGCGCGGCGAAACACCGCCCCGAGACACGCCAGCGGGCGGCGTCGAGACCCCGCGCGAGGCGGCGCGACCCACGGCGGAAAGCGTGCGCCGGGAACCGGGCGCCGAGTCACGGCCGACACCACCCGAGCTGCGTGATACGCCCCCGGCGGACGATCCCATCCCGCGCCCGCATCTGGCACCGGCCGCGGCTCCGCCACCCACGCCGAACAGGGCCGCGGAGGAGACGGAGGTGGACTCGCCGGAGGCACGCTCCGACACCACCGCTCGGGCGGCGGCCGACACGGCGGCGGCCGACACGGCCACGGTCGAGCTCGACACGCTGCGTCTCGACGAGCTGCGGCGCCTGCTCGAGGCCTATCCGGAGGTTCGACCGGGCCAGGCGGCGCTGCGCCCGCTCACGCCGCGACGGGAGCGTTGACGCCGACCGCCTACCGCCCCCCGCCCCGCTTCAGCCCGCTCCAGTTGCGCGACTGCACCCCGACCGCCACCTGCAGCTCCTGCGACACCGTGTAGATCTGGTCGCCGGGGTTGGCGCCGTCGTTGTTGGCGGCGTTGCCGGCGGCGTAGAAGGTCACCGGCCCGACATCGCTGCCCGGAGCGATCCATTCGAAGCTCCATGACACCGGCCCATCGGCGGTCCCGGCGAAGGTCCCGGCGCTGGTGTGCATGATGTAGCCGCTGTCGAGCTGCGTGTGGTCCGCGTCGCTCGCGACCAGCGTGCCGACCTGGGTGTGGGCGGAGTCGAAGGCCACCAGCTCGAATCCCCAGCGGACCGCGCCGCTCTCCGTCAGGCGCACCTCGAGGTCGTGGGTCTGCCCCGGCTGATAGTCGGATGGGGCGAGAATCTCCAGCACTCCGGGGCCGGAGTTCAGCACCCCGGAATGGCAGTTGACGGTGCAGTTGGAGCCGCCGGGCTCACCGGCGCGACCGATCGGCGGACCGTCGGAGAAGGCAAGCGCCAGAGGGGGAAGGGCCACGGTCGCGAAGAGCGCGGCACTCGCGCCCGCTGCTGCGAGATGAAGAACCGTCACGATTTCTCGTCTCCTGATTGGAAGGACTGGGAGGAAGGGACGATGCCGAGATGCCGTCCCGCGTGGCGGCCCCAGAGGGCGACCGCCAGGTAGATCGAGGTGTCGCGCCACCGCTCCGGCAGGACCGGCGCGGGCGCGGAGCGGCCGAGCGGCAGTGAGAGCTCGGCGCAGCGCGTCGGCAATCCGGCCGGAGGAATCGCATCGGGCGGCAGCTCGAGCCGGCCGGCGCCGAGCGCGGCCGCCGCTTCCGCCAGCATCGAGCCGGTTTCGCCCGCCGTCTCGGCGGTGCCGCCGCGGGGCGTGCTCCAATCGGAGACCCGCTCCACGCGCGCCCCGATTCCGAGCGCACGCAGCATCAGAGCCAGCAGGTCTCGGTTCAGTGCCGCCGGGGCCTGCGCCCGATCGATCGTGGCCGCCAGATCGTCCCGCATGGCCGCATGGTAGGTCGAACCGGCGCAGGCATGGTCGAGGGCCGCCAGCAGCTTGCGTCTCCAGCGCGCCCCGGGCGCCAGGCACAGCTCGGCGATGGAGTGGCGCGAGCCGCCGAGCACCGGCATCGAGAAGGGCCGCGGCGGTATCGGAATGCGCGTGACGGGGGTGCGGCGGCGATGCGGCAGATGATCGGCGAGCAGTACGACGGCGGCGCGATCGAGGCCGGCGAAGAAGGGGACGGCCGGCAGGCAGTCGGGGCGGCGGGCCGTGATCAGGAGCGCATCGGTTGCATCGGGCATGGCGGGAATCGAGGGGAGGGAGGCATTCGGAGCGCTAGCCTACTCTCAGGGCGCCACGCCCGCGCGCTCGGAACCTCCGAGAGCTCGACATGGTATGAGCGATGCCGGAGGCGCGTATCTCAGCGATGCAATCGACCTGGCCGCTCGCAGCACGGAGTCGGCCGCCGGCCCATCGGCGGCGTGCCCTGATGGTGGCGTGCGCCTGGTCGCTGCTCCTCCACCTGCTGCTCCTGGTCCTGCCTCTGGGCGGCCCGCCGCGGGCGGCGCGCTCGCCTGCATCCGCCCCCTTGGAGCTCGTCTTCCCGCCGCCGCGATCGGAGCGCGCCCGCCTGGCGCCGCCCCAGCCGGAGTCGGCGCAGCTCCCCGACGCACCCGACACCCCCTTCGTATCGGAGCGCGACACGCGCGCGCAGGACCGCGTCCCGGGCGGTGAGGATCGCATTCGGGCGCGCTCCACGGGGGAGCTGCCGATCGCCGAGCTGCAGCGTGCCAGCTCCGCCATCGAGCGCCAGGCCGCGGCCGCACGAGCCGCGGAGTCGAGCCCGCCGCGGGCGGCGCCCCGGCAGAAGCCCCCCGCCGCAGGCGACGGGCACGCCCCTCCGGCCTTCCCCCAGACGCCGCCGCCCGGTCCACGCTACTTGCGCCTCCCGGCCGCCGGCGCTCCCGCTCCGCAGCCGCAGGGCGCGCGGCTGACCCTGGAAGCCCCCTCCGCCAACGCCACCGGCCACGGCGATCTGGCGCTCAGCACCTATGCCTGGCGCTGGGTCCCCTACATGCGCGCCCTGCGGGATCGCATCGAGCGCAACCTGCACCCCCCGCCCGCGTTCGCGCGCCTGGGCGTCATCGAAGGGGAGACCCGGCTGCGCTTTCGCATCCATCCCGACGGCCACCTCGATGGCCCCCTCCTGCTGAGCTCTTCGGGGCACGAGTCGTTGGACCAGGCCAGCCTCCACAGCGTGCGCGCGGCAGCGCCGATGGCGCCGCTGCCGGACGATTTCCCCGACCAGCGACTCGACGTCGTCTTCACCTACTACTATTTCGTCCCCGATTGGGCTCGGCGGCGGCTGCGACCGCCCGCGCGTTGAGCCCATTCGCGACGAAAGCTGGATTCCCCATCATGCTCGAGCTCCTGCGCAGCGGCGGCGTGCTCATGATCCCCTTGCTGCTCTGCTCGATCGCCGCGCTGGCGGTGACCCTGGAGCGGCTGCACGCGCTGCGCCCCTCGCGCGTGGTACGCCCCGAGATCTCCGCGGTGCTCGACGCCGCCCACGATGAAGAGGGGGTGGCGACCGTGCGCGAGATCTGCCGCCGGCACCCGGGGCCCTTCGCGCGCATCGTCGCGGTCTGCCTGGAGGCGCGCGCCCTGGCGCCGGAGGAGGCGCGCGAGATCGTCAGCGACGTTGGTCGCCGCGAGGTGCACGAGATCCGGCGCGGCCTGCCGGTGCTGGAGACCATCGCCGGAGTGGCGCCGCTCCTGGGTCTGCTCGGCACGGTGTTCGGCATGATCCGGGTGTTTCGGATCATGGCCCAGGGCGGGATCGGGCAGGCCGAGGTGCTCTCCGGCGGGATCTCCGAAGCACTGGTCACCACCGCCACCGGGTTGGCGATCGCCATCCCCGCCTTCGTGGCCCACAGCTACTTTTCGCACAAGACCGAGGATCTGGTGGTCGAGATCGAGGAGCGGGTCAACCGCTTCCTGCGTCACCTGGCGCGCTCGGCGCGCGGCCTGCCGGCGCCGGCGGGAGCGGGCGACGGAATCGAGACGGGATCCGAGCGGTGAAGCTCCCGCGCCAGCCGAGCCGCCGCCCGGTGCAGGTCAGCCTGACCAGCCTGATCGACGTGCTCTTCATCCTGATCATCTTCTTCACGGTCAGCTCGACCTGGAAGGAGCAGCCGGTCCTGGAGCTCGACCTGCCGGCGGCCGGCACCGCCAGCGCCCAGCCCGTGGAGGACGTGGTGATCACCATCGATGCGGCGGGCCGGATCTACTTCGGAGAGACCCCGATCGACGAGGAGCATCTGGGACCCGAGCTGGAACGGGCGCTCGTCCCCAGCGGCGATCCCCCGCCGGTGCTGATCGCCGCGGACCAGGAGGCACCCCACGGAGCGGTGGTGCGGGTGCTCGACGCGGCACGGGCCCGAGGGGCGCGACGGGTGCTGATCTCGGCCCGGATGCCGTCCCAGGATTGAGGGTCCGCGCAGCCGACCGCGCCCGCTCGACGCGAAGGGGGTAAGATCGACCCCTCACACCCGCCCCCCGACCGGAGAGCCCCTTGTTCACCCTCGCCGAGAGCATCGTCTTGAGCGTGGCATGCGCCGTGCTCGGCGGTGCCCTGGTCGCCCTGGCGGCGCGCCGCGGGACGCTCGAGGCACTGCGCGGGGCGGAGCAGATCGCCGCCGCCGCGCGCCGCGAGGCGCGTCAAACGATCGAGCGGGCGGCCCTGGAAGGCGGAGCAGTGGCGGAGCGGATGCGCCAGGAGGCCGGCCGCATCGCCGCGGCGCGGCGGCAGCGCCTGCACCGCTACAAGCGCCGGCTCTTCGCCCTGCGGGCCGCATATCGCTCCGCGCGCGCGGAGCTCGACGAGACGCGCCGCGAGCTGGAGCGGCGCGCGCAGGCGATCGCCACCAGAGAGAAGGAGTTCGACCACCGCAAGGCCGAGCTCGACCAGGCGATCCGCGACAAGCAGGAGGCGCTCTCGCGCCTCGCCGGGATGGGCAAGGAGGAGGCCTGCCGGCGCCTGCGCGAAGAGCTGCGTGGCGAGGTTCGCGCCGAGGCGGCCTGGGAGATCCAGCGCCAGCGGGAGCTCGCGGCCCAGCGCGCCCAGGAAGAGGCGCGCCACGTCATCGTGGCCGCCATCGAGCGCTGCTCGGCTCCCCACACCGCCGAGCACACGGTGGCGGTCGTTCCGCTCTCCGACGAGGCGCTGAAAGGGAGGGTGATCGGGCGCGATGGGCGCAACATCCGCGCCTTCGAGTCGGCCACCGGGGTCGACCTCCTGATCGACGATCAGCCCGACTGCCTGGTGCTGAGCGCCTACGATCCGGTCAAACGCGAGATTGCCCGCCGTTCGCTCGGCGCGCTGATCGAGAACGGTCGAATCACGCCCGAGACCATCGACCAGGTGGTCGAAGGGGAGCGGGAGCGCTTGACCGAGGTGATGCTCTCGGCGGCGCGCGAGGTGATCGACGAGCTCGAGATCGGTCCGGTCGATCCCGAGCTGGTCGGACTGCTCGGGCGGCTGCGCTTCCGCACCTCGTACACCCAGAACGTGCTCAATCACAGCCGTGAGGTGGCGCTGCTCGCCGACCGGCTGGCGACCGAGCTCGGTCTGCCCTACTCCCACACCTTGTGCCGCCGGGCGGGCCTCTTTCACGATGTCGGCAAGGCGATCGACCGGGCCGGCACCCACGCCGCGGTCGGGGCCCAGACACTGCGCCGCTGCGGCGAGGACGAGCTGGTGGCCGAGGCGGTCGGCGGCCACCACGACGATCCCGGCACCAAGAGCCCGCTGGTGGCGATCGTCGCGGCCGCCGACGCGATCAGCGGTTCGCGGCCAGGGGCCCGGCGCCAGTCGGCGGCGCAGCATATCGATCGACTGACCAAGCTGGAGGAACTCGGGGCGCGTCTCCCGGGCGTGGAGCGCTGCTACGCGGTCCAGGCCGGGCGCGAAGTCCGGGTCCTGGTCCATCCCAACGAGGTCGACGATCGCCAGGCCCGCATCCTGGCGGGCGACCTGGCCCACCGCATCGCCGAAGAGATCCGTTTTCCGGGAGAGATCAAGGTCACGGTCATTCGCGAAACCAAGGCGGTTACCTATGCCCACTGATTCCGCCGCCTCCCAGAACGAGCGGCCGGAGCTGTCGATCGTGGTCCCGACCTTCAACGAAGAGGGGATCATCGAGGAATCGGTGGCGCGGCTGATCGCCTCGCTGCGCGGCTCGACGACCTTCGAGCTCTTGCTCTCCGACGACGGATCGACCGATGGCACACCCGAGCTGCTGCGCGTGCTGGCCTCCCGGCATCCGGAGATCCGCGCCCTGGGTCACCCGGTCAACCGCGGCAAAGGGGCGGCGACCCGCGACGGAGTGATGTCCAGCCGCGGTCGCCGGGTGCTCTACACCGACGCCGACCTGGTCTACGATATGGGCGACCTGAATCGCTATTCCGCGGCCCTGGAGGCCGGCGCCGACCTGGCGATCGGCAGCCGAGGGCACCCCGATTCGCGCTTTGTGCTTCATCCCAACTTCTTTCCCTACCTGAGCCTACGCCACCGGATCGGGGTCAGCTACATTGCCTTGGTGAACGCCATTCTGGGCCTCGATGTCAGCGACACGCAATGCGGTTTCAAGATGATCCGTGGCGACGTCGGGCGCGAGCTCTTCGGAGCGACCACGATCGACGATTTCGCCTTCGACGTGGAGTTGCTCTGCCTGGCCCGGAAAAGAGGGCTGAAGATCGTGGAGCTGCCGGTTCGCCTGCACTATCGCGGGAGCCCGTCGAGTGTGCGCCTGATGCGGGACGCTCCCTGCATGATCCTGGATCTCTTGGCGATCCGCCGGCGTGTGGGGAGGTTGTCGTGAGCAGGCCAAGGTCTTCCTTCGCCGCCGTCGCTCTTGCGCTGGTGCTCGGCGCGGGCGACACGCGCGCTGAAGACGCCGACCTCGCCGCCGATCGAGAGCCGCAGCCGATCATCGAGCGGATCGAGATTCGCGGCAACAGCCAGACCTCGGAGCAGGTGATCCGCCACCTGATCGATCTGCGACCGGGCGACCGACTCGAGCCCGGGGTCGGCGACCGCCAGTTCATGCTCCTGAGCGAGTCGATGCTCTTTGGTGATCTGCACATCGCCGTCGAGCCCGGCAGCGAGAAGGGGCACGCGGTCTTCGTCATCGTCGTCAAGGAGCGCAAGTCGACCGCGGCGACCCAATGGGAGTTCGGCGCGCGCTCGCCCTTCGGTCCCTACGCCACGCTCGGCGTACGCGTGACCAGTCCCTGGGGCAGAGGGCGGCAGCTCGGGTCCCAGGTCGTGATCGAGGACTCGCGCTGGTCGCTCGGCGGCGACCTCGTCCATCCCTGGCTCTTCTGGTCGGCCTGGGACTTGGGGCTGAACCTGAACCTGCGCTACTACGACGAGGAGAGGCTCTTCCCTTACCTGCACTCCGATCCCGACGTCGACGAGGGAGAAGGGCTGTTCCGCTTCGTGAGCCTGGGCGCGGTGCCCTACCTGGCGCGTGACCTCGGCAAGCACTTTCGCCTGCGCCTCGGCTGCGGCATCGAGAGCATCGAGATCTCCGGGGGGGATTCGACCTTCACGGCGGTGGAGGGCGGCGCCGCGGAGCTGCACCGGGTGTCGGCCCTGCTGCACTCGGGTCTGGTTTTCGACCTGCGCACCCAATCGGCCGCCGGATTCCGCAGTGGCATCGACTTTCGGTACGCGCCGCCCGGCCTCTTCGCGGACGAGAGCTTCCTGCGCAGCGAGGCCTACACCCAGTTCTACCCGCCGCTGCCGCCGCACCACAGCTTCCTCCTGGAGCTGCGCGGCGCGCGGGTCACAGGCGATCTCGACTACGGATCGCGCCTGCGCGCCGAGGGAGACCTGCGCTCCCCCGGCGTGCGGCGGCGCGAGGTGGGGCAGAGCGGCGCCGACCGCATGTTGATCGCGACCGCGGACTACGGCTTCCCAGTGCTGCCGGGATCGGCGTCGCCGAGTCGGCTGCGCGGCCGGGTCTTCGTTTCGGCCGCCCAGTCGTGGCTCGACTCGCAGGCCGAGGATCTGCAGGTGCCGGTCGGCCTGCAGCTCGCCCTGCAGCACCGCGACTGGGGCCGCGTGGCGCTGCGTTGGGTGACGCCTCTGCGCGGCGCGGAGCCCGACCGACTCGAGCTCTCACTCGACCTGACACCGATTCAGCATTTCCGCTACACGGGCGAATGGGGACTCTGATCCCCGCCGGAAGGAGGCGACCATGGGAACTTTGCTCTTCATCTACATCCGGGTGACGGGAATCGTCGAGTTCCCCTACGACATGTTGATTCTCTGCTTCCTGGTGTCGCTCGACTCGATCGCGGTGGCGCTAGTGCTGCTGGCCCGCTCGGTGGGTCTGCGGGTGCGGCTGCCGGAGAGCGGGGGGGAGGGGTAGGCGGCGCACCCCATCGTTTACACGCCGCCCCCCGCGTGCTAGTACTCCCCTCTTTGTGTCCCAAGCGAATCGGCGGCCGGCCCTGCGTCGCGGGCCGGCTCGTGTCTTTACATGGAAGGCGAGGAATCGCGCGATGCCATTCAGCAGCGAGCAGAAGCAAACGATCATCGGGGAGTTCAAGGCGCACGACGGCGACACCGGGTCCACGGCCGTTCAGGTGGCGTTGCTCACCAACCGGATCAACGAGCTCCAGGACCACTTCAAGCAGCATCCCAAGGACCACGCCGGCCGGCGCGGCCTGCTCAAGATGGTCGGCCGGCGGCGCCGGCTGCTGGCCTATGTCAGACGCCGCGACGTCGAGGCTTACCGAACCCTGATCAAGCAGCTCGGGCTGCGCAAGTAGCCGCTCCGGCGGCAAGAGAGTGGGAGCGGACTACTCCCACCAGGCTCGCGGCGGACAGCCGCCGCGGCCCGATCCACGACACCAGGCGCCCGTCCGCGGAACGAAGCAGTTGCGGGGCGGGCGCAAGCAAACGGAGTAACGAATGTTCAAACGTGTAGAGGTAGATCTCGGAGGCAAGACCCTCTGGATGGAAAGCGGGAAGATCGGCAGGCAGGCGGACGGCACGGTGATGGTCGGCTTCGGCGAGACCGTCATCCTGGCGGCGGCGGTGGGGGACAAGCGCGGCGGCGTCGATCGCGGCTTCTTCCCGATGACCGTCGACTACCGCGAAAGGGCCTACGCGGCCGGCCGGATCCCGGGCAACTTCTTCAAGCGCGAAGGGCGCATGGGCGACACCGAGACCCTGATCGCGCGCATGATCGACCGCCCCTTGCGTCCCAACTTCGCCGACGGCTACCGCAACGAGACGACCATGTCGCTGAGCGTGCTCTCGACCGACGGCGAGAACAACGCCGACGTGCTGAGCATCACCGGGGCGGCGGCCGCCTTTCTGATTTCCGACATCCCCTTCGAGACCCCGATCGCCGGCGTGCGCGTCGGCCGCATCGAAGGCGAGCTGATCCTCAATCCCACCTTCGCCGAGCTCGAGTTCAGCGACATGGACGTGGTGGTCGCCGGCTCGCGCGAGAGCATCACCATGGTCGAGGGCGGCTGTCGCGAGGTCGCGGAAGAGGATCTGGTGCGGGCGCTGGAGTTCGCCCACCAGTGGATTCAGAAGATCCTCGACGGGCAGGATGAGCTGCGCGCCGCGGTCGGCAAGGAGAAACGGCCGACTACCCCCGAGGTGATCTCGCCCGAGGTGACGAGCGCGGTCGAAGAGCGGGTGGCCGGGCGCGTCGAAGGGGCACTCTTCATCTCCGACAAGCTGGAGCGCCAGACCGCCTGGGGCGCGCTCTGCGACGAGGTGCGAGAGGCGCTCGTGGAGTCCTTCCCGGAGCAGGAGAAGGCGATCGGCAAGGTGCTCGGGAGCATCGAGAAGAAGACGATGCGCGGCCGCATCCTCGATCAGGGCGTACGCCTCGATGGCCGCGGGCCGGCCGAGATCCGCAACATCGACTGCGAGGTCGGGATCCTCCCCCGGACCCACGGCTCGGCGCTCTTCACCCGCGGCGAGACTCAGGCCCTGGTGGTCGCCACGCTCGGCACCAAGCGCGACCAGAAGATCATGGACGAGCTAGAGGGGGAGTACAAGAAGAGCTACATGCTGCACTACAACTTCCCCGGCTGGTCGGTGGGCGAGGCGCGGCCGAACCGCGGTCCCGGCCGGCGCGAGGTCGGTCACGGTGCCCTGGCCGAGCGCGCCCTGCTGCCGGTGATCCCCTCCGACGAGGACTTCCCGTACACGGTGCGCGTGGTCTCCGAGATCACCGAGTCGAACGGGTCGTCGTCGATGGCGTCGGTGTGCGGCGGTTCGCTCTCATTGATGGACGTCGGCGTGCCGATCAAGGCCCCGGTGGCGGGAATCGCCATGGGTCTGATCACCGAGGAAGGCCGCGACCCGGTGGTGCTCTCCGACATCCTCGGCGCCGAGGATCATCTCGGCGACATGGACTTCAAGGTGACCGGCACGACCGAGGGCATCACCGCCTTCCAGATGGACTCCAAGCTCGGCGGGATCACCTTCGAGATCCTGCGCAGCGCCCTGGCGCAGGCCCGCGAGGGGCGCACCCACATCCTCGGCGAGATGGCCAAGTGCCTGGCCGAGCCGCGCCCCGAGCTCAACGAAAACGCGCCCAAGATCGTCGCCGTGTTCGTCCCCAAGGACAAGATCCGCGACATCATCGGCCCGGGCGGCAAGATGATCCGCAAGATCTCGGCCGACACCGACTCCAAGATCGATGTCGACGACGACGGCAAGGTGATCATCGCCGCGCCCAACCAGGCGGCCGCCGAGGGCGCCCTGGAGGCGATCCGCAATCTCACCGAGGATCCCGAGATCGGCCGGATCTACCAGGGGCGGGTCACCTCGATCATGCCCTTCGGCGCCTTCGTGGAGATCCTGCCCGGGCGGGAGGGCTTGTGCCATATCTCCGAGCTGGAGGATTTCCGGGTCGGTGCGGTCGAGGACGTGGTGCAGGAGGACGAGATCATCCCGGTCCAGGTCAAGGGGATCGACGGCGCCGGCAAGATCTCGCTCTCGCGGCGCATGGCGATGGCGGCCCAGGCCGAAGAGGAAGAGGGAGCGGACGACGAGGACTGAGCGCATCGATTCGCCGCGCTGGGAGCAGGCCGGGTCGCGCGTGGAGGTGCGCTATCGCCGCACGCGACCCGGGTCCGATCTGCCGGCACCGACCCCCGCCACGCCGGGGGCCGGCGGGGTCGATCTGCGGGCCGATCTGGATGCGCCGGTGGTGCTGGCGCCGGGCGGCTTCGCGTGCGTTCCGAGTGGTCTGGCGGTGGCCCTGCCCGCGGGCTACGAGGGGCAGGTGCGGCCGCGCAGCGGACTGGCGGCGAAGCACGGCGTGACGGTGCTCAATGCGCCGGGCACCGTCGACAGCGACTACCGCGGCGAGATCGGCGTGGTGCTGATCAACCACAGCCCGCACCCCTTCACGATCGCGCGCGGGATGCGCATCGCGCAGCTGGTGGTGGCGCCGGTGGCGGCGGTCGACTGGCGCCCGGTGGAGCGCCTCGACCCGACCGAGCGTGGAGCCGGCGGCTTCGGCAGCACCGGGGCCTGAGGGTCCGCGAACGACTTGCGCGGCGTGGCGAACCACGCCGCGCGTTGTCACTGTGCCAGGGGGGCCGAGACCCTAGTCGGGTCTGGCGACGTCCGACACGGGCCAGCCGGGCCGCGGGCAATTGGCCGGCTTGGGCTTGCGGTTGCAGCGAAACGAATACTCGGCGACGTCGATGTTCCACTGCGGGCCCACGCGCCCCAGCATCAGGTCGAGGATCTACTCGGTGGGAGCGGGGGCCTCCTGCCGATCGATGAGGCTCTTGCGCTTGCCTTCTACGAAGGATTGGCCGGAAGCCTGGGAGATGCAGGCCCAGACACAGGCGAAGACCACCAGGCCGGCGCGCACAGAGTGATGGGTGAACATGATGCGACTCCCTTTCTCGCGAAACGTGATGCGTTCCGCGGTGGCGGGCCGGCCGCCCGCTACGTCGATCGCGCGGGTGGCCTTTCGGGCCCTGTCGCCGGTGGCTCTCCGGCGCTCGCAGAGGGTGCTTTGCAGCGTTCGTGCCAAAAGGGAAGATCGTTGCTGTGCAGCCTTTTGCGCCGATCGATCCGCATCTCGACCTGGTGCGAGGTCGGCCAGACCGACGCCTTCGCGGCCGATCCGTCGGAGCCGCTGACAACGTGGACGGCGCGGGTGCGGCGCTGTAATCTGGCCCTTTCCATTCGTGAGCTGGCCCCATCCAGGAAACACCAGAAATGATCCGTGCAAGCGTAGAACGGCTCTGTGACTTCGTCGGCCAGGAGGTAGAGATCCAGGGCTGGCTCTTCAACAAGCGCGGCAAAGGCAAGCTACAGTTCCTGCTGATTCGGGACGGAACCGGGATCGTGCAGGGAGTCGCGTTTCGGGGGGAGATCGCGGACGAGGATTTCGAGTGCGCGGGGGCCCTGACCCAGGAATCCTCGCTGGTCGTGACCGGGACCGTGCGCGAGGACCGCCGCGCCCCCGGCGGCTACGAGCTGAGCCTGAGCTCGATCCGGGCCCTGCAGATCGCCGCCGACTACCCGATCTCGCCCAAGTCGCACGGCGTCGGCTTCCTGATGGACCATCGCCACCTCTGGCTGCGCTCGCGCCGGCCGCACGGCGTGCTGCGGATCCGCGACGAGATCGTGCGCGCCATTCGGGACCACATGGCGGACCAGGGCTTCGTGTTGGTCGACGCACCGATCTTCACGCCCAACGCCTGCGAGGAGACCTCGACCCTCTTCGACACCGAGTATTTCGGGCAGAAGGCCTATCTGTCTCAGTCGGGTCAGCTCTACATGGAGGCCGCCTGCATGGCGCTGGGCAAGGTCTACTGCTTCGGCCCCACCTTCCGCGCCGAGAAGTCGAAGACCCGCAGGCATCTCACCGAGTTCTGGATGATGGAGCCTGAGATCGCCTTCGGCGACCTGGACGACGCGATGAACCTCGCCGAGGGCCTGGTCGCCGCGCTGATCTCGCGCGTCCTGGAGCGGCGCCGCGACGAGCTCGAGCTGCTGGAGCGCGACGCCGCTCCACTGGAGCGCGTGATCCATGGCGGGCCATTCCCGCGCATCACCTACGACGAGGCCTTCGAGATCCTGCACGCGGCCGGATCGGAGACCCCCTTCGGCGCCGATCTCGGCGGCACCGACGAGACGATCCTGGGCGACCACTTCGATCGACCGCTGATGGTGACCCACTGGCCAAAAGAGGTGAAGGCCTTCTACATGAAGCCCGATCCCGACGATCCCGCCCGCGTGTTGGGCGTCGACATGATCGCACCGGAGGGCTACGGGGAGATCATCGGCGGGGGCCAGCGCATGGAGAGCCTGGCGCTGCTGGAGGAGGCGATCGACGCGCACCAGCTGCCGCAGCAGGCCTTCGAGTGGTTCAAGGATCTGCGTCGCTACGGGTCGGTGCCGCACGCCGGATTCGGCCTCGGCCTGGAGCGAGTGGTGACCTGGATCTGCGGCCTCGACCATCTGCGCGAGTCGATCCCCTTCCCGAGAACGATGCAGCGGCTCGCCCCTTGAGCAGCGGACTCCACTCGGCGACGCGGCGTGCACCGCGCGCGCTGGCCGCGGCGCTGCTGCCGGCCGCGCTGGCGGGTTGCGAGCCCCGTCCCACCGCTCCCGCGGTGCCGGCCGACCTCTTCCTGATGCGCTGGTCGGTGCAGGGCGCGAGCGAAGAGATCGTGCTCGGAAAGGACGATGCGCTGGGTCGGCTCGACGGCGACTGCGGCGGCGCCCTGTGCCCCGCCGGGGTCGACGGAGACCTGCTCGATGTGCTGCTCGGCGATCCCTTCATCGCGCTCGACGCCAAGCTCGGCCGCTCCTGGGCCGACACGGTGCAGCTCTCGCTGCCGGGGCAGGGCGTGGTGCGAGAGATCATCACCTGGACCATCAGCGCCAACGACACCCTGGTGCAGACCCCGGCCGGGACCTTCGATGACTGCATGAAGATCCGGCGGGAAAGCGATCAAGAAAAGGGAGATGCGGCGTTTCTTTTCGCCCCTGTCATCGGCCTGGTCGCGGTGCGCCGCAACGACGACCGCTTCCTCGTCGGCGCCGACCTGATCGAGCCCTCGATCGCCGGCAACGAGACCCGCGACGGGGTGCGATTCAGCGACGACTACTTGCCGCTGGCGGTCGGCAACCAGTGGACCTTCGAGCTGCGGGGAAGCTCCGAGAGCGTGCAGCAGAGCTACCGGATCGACTGAGCCATGAGCGAGCGAAGAGTCATCCGCCGACGGCACCGCTGGATCACGCCGATCCTGGTGGGAGGTGCGCTGCTGGCCGCGCTCGCGGCATCGGGTTGGGCGGCGCAGCGAGGGTCGCGGAGCGGCGCCGCGGAAGATCGCCGGCATGTGCGGGTGCTGGTGCCGATCGCCGAGGGTGGCCGCCACCGGCTCACCCTGCACGACGGCGCCGGGCGCCGGGTGCGGCTGTTGCGCGACACCGAGCTTCCGGCGGGGCGGATCGCGATGCGCTGGGACGGCCGCGATGATCTGGGTGCCCCACTGCCGAGCGGTCGCTACGCGCTGCGCCTGGACGGCGCGGCGGTCGGCTCGTTGAGACTGCTGCGTTGAGCGCGCTCGGGGTGGCGGCCGCCGCCGGCCTGATGCTTTTTGCGTCCGCCGGGCCGTTGGTCGACGACCTGGACCGGCCGCTGGCCCGGAACCAGCACCCGGCGCGCCTGGTTTCGCTGGCGCCGAACATCACCGAGATCCTCTTCGCGATCGGAGGGGGGGAGCGCGTGGTGGGGGTCAGCGCCTACTGCGACCACCCCGGACCGGCGCGGAAGCTGCCGCGGGTGGGCGGCTTCTCCGATCCCGACCTGGAGAAGATCCTGGCGCTGGCGCCCGACGCGGTGCTGCTCACATCGGTGGTGCAGGAAGGGATCGACCGGGCGCTGAGCGGTGTCGGGGTGCAGGTCTACACCATGTTTCCGCGCAGCGTCGCCGAGCTGGCCCCCTCGATCCGCCGCCTGGGCCGTTTCACCGGAGCGGAGGAGGGGGCCGAGTCGCTGGCGCTGCGGATGGAGAGCGGTTTCGCGCGGGTGCGCGCTGCCGTCGCCGAAATCCCGGCCGAAGATCGAGTGCGGGTCTTCTTCGAGGTCGACCCGAGCCCGCTGGTCACAGTCACGGCCCGCTCCTTCGAAGGCAGCCTGATCGAGCTGGCGGGGGGGCGCAACATCGCCGCCGACCGGCCCCGATCCTATGCTCGGATCGACCCCGAGGCCGTGGTGAAGGCCGACCCGCAGGTGATCGTGGCGGCGCACGCGCGCAGCGCCGAGCTGCCGCATCATATGCGCGCCGGCTGGGAGGTGGTGGCGGCGGTTCGCGCGGGCCGGATCTGCGCCGGCATCGATCCCGATCTGCTGGTGCGGCCGGGTCCGCGGGCGGTGCAAGGGGCCGAGGCGCTGCTGCGCTGCTTTTACCCCGAGCGAGCCGGCGCCGCTGGCGCCGCGCCGGAGGAGACACGGTGAGAGGCGCCGCGGTCGGAACCGGGATGGTCGCGGCGACTCTCGCGATCACGGCGGCGGCGCTGGTCTACGGCAGCGTGCCCCTGCCCTGGCGCGAGGTGGCCGGCCACTTCTTCGGCGGCGACGCGGCTGTTCCGCCGACCACTGAGGCGATCCTGCGCATCCGCGTCGATCGTCTGCTGCTGGCCCTGGTCACGGGCGCGGCGTTGGGGGTCAGCGGGGCGGTGCTCCAGGCCTTGCTGCGCAACCCGCTGGCCGATCCCTACGTGCTCGGCACCTCCTCGGGGGCGGCCTGCGGAGCGACGCTGGCGCTGGTGATCGGCATCCCCTTCACCCTGGCAACGCCGCTCTTCGCGTTTACGGGGGCTTGCGCCAGCACTCTGCTGGTCTACGCCATCGCCCGCTCCTCCGGCGGCGGGCTGCCGCAGGAGCGTCTGCTGCTGGCCGGGGTGATAGTCGGCTTCTTCCTCGGGGCGATGATCATGCTGCTGATGACCTGGTCGCGCGAGATGCTGCCCGGGATCGTCGCCGTGCTGATGGGCAACCTCGACCACCCCTTCGTGCCGCAAACGCGGATCGCCTTCCGCATCGTGTGCGCCGCGGTCGGCTGCGGAATGCTGGTCGCCTTCGCCCATCTTCGGAACCTCGACGCGCTCAGCCTGGGCGACGATGCCGCCGCCCACCTGGGGGTGGCGGTGGAGCGGGTACGGCTGGTGCTCTTCCTCGCCACCTCGCTGATGGTCGGCTGCGTGGTGTCGTTCACGGGACTGATCGGGTTCATCGGACTGGTGGTGCCGCATGCGGTGCGCCTCTCGGTCGGTCCCGCGCACCGCCGCCTGCTGCCGCTGGCGGCGATCGGCGGCGCCGGGCTCCTGGTCGCCTCCGATCTGGCCGCGCGCAATCTCGGCTCTGTGCCGCTGCCGGTCGGCGTGGTAACCGCGCTGCTGGGCGGCCCCTTCTTCCTCTTCCTCTTGATCCGCCGCGGAGCGACGCGATGAGCGCTCCCCTGCTGCGAACACGCGGCCTGAGCGTCGCCTTCGGCGAGCGGCGAGTGCTCGACAGCGTCGACATCGAGCTGCGGCAGGGCGAGATCGTGGCGCTGGTGGGGCCCAACGGCGGCGGCAAGACCACCCTGCTGCGCTGCCTGGCCGGGCTCTTGCGCCGCGCCCGGAGCGGCCAGGTGCAGGTCCTGGGACGTCCGCTGGAGAGCTACTCGCGCCCGGCGCTGGCGCGGATCGTGGCGGTCATGGGACAGGATCTGCCCGCCACGGCGGGCTTCACGGTGACGCAGGTGGTGGCGATGGGCAGACATCCCCACCTCGGCCCTTTCCGGATGCGCGGCGAAGGCGACCGGCGGGCCGTCGAGCAGGCGATCGAGGCAACCGACCTGGACCGGCTGAGGACGCGCCCGATCGACGAGCTCTCGGGAGGCGAGCGGCGGCGCGTCTCGCTGGCGCGCGCGCTGGCGCAGGAGCCGGCGGCGCTCCTGCTCGACGAGCCGACCGCCAACCTCGACCTGAAGCACAAGGCCGCCCTTTTCGCCATCCTGCGCCAGGTTCACCTTGCGCGCGGAACCGCTACCCTCCTGGTCACCCACGAGCTCGGCCTGGCCGCGGAGCACGCCGAGCGCGCCGTGCTGCTCCGCGACGGGCGAGTGCTGGCCGACGACTCGCCGCGCGCCGTGCTGCGCGGCGAGCTGCTGCGCCGCGCCTTCGACACCCCGGTCGAGATCATCACCAATCCACGAACCGGCGCGCCTCATCCCTGTCCGACCACCGGCACGGATCCCAGGAGCGAGCCGATTTGAAGGCGCGGAGCATCGCAGCGATCCTGATCCTGGGACTCCGGCTCGACGCGGCCGGCGCCGGGACCGAGCCCGCGGCCGCCGAGAGCTCCGCACCCGAGGTCAACGCCGGCGAGGCGCCCGCACCCGCCCCCGACAGCACCCATTGCGTCTCGGCGGCCGATCCGCCCTGGTCGACCGCCTCATCCGAGGCCGCTCTCCCCGCCACCCGCCCCGCCGCCACCCTGGCCGAGGCGCTGGCCTTCGAGATCGACGTCGACGTTCCCGCGCCGCGTCGCGAGGGTGTCCGCCAGGTGGTCGCCCTGCACGGCCGCCACGCCGCCGCGACCGCCGTCTACGTCGACGGCATTCCGCTGCACCCTTGCGCCGGCCCCGGCTTCGATCTCGGCCTGCTGCCACCCGGCCTGGTGACCGAGCTGCGCCTCGGAGAGCGAGCCGATCTCTGGCATCCGAGCGCCCCCGCACACCTGGAGCTTTCGATCGCCAGCCCCGCGCCGCCCCAGGCCCGAACCCGCCTCGGCGCCCTGCGCGGCTGGTCGCGCGAGCTGGCGGGAGAAGAGATCGACCTGCGAAGCGCCGCCGGACGCTTCGGATCGGGCGGCCTTTTCTACCAGCGCCGCGACCTCGAACAACCGGTCGCCTCGATCCCGACCAGCGGTTTCGTCGACCTGCTGGCGACGCCCTCCGAGCGGGCCTGGGCCCTGAGCTACCAGCCCCCCCTGGAGGGCCTCGAGATGCGCGCCATCCAGCTCTCCCTGACCGCCTCGGACCGGCCCGCCGCCTTCCCCGAAAGCGGCGAGCGCACTACCCATCTGCAAAGCGACCAGCTCGACCTGATCGGCGCCACCGCGTCCCTGCCCGAGCCCGGGATCTGGCTCTCGCTCTCGTCGCAGCGCTCGGTCTCCGAGCTGACCGGGCTCTTCGGCATCGGCTCCTTCGCCACCCTCGAAGAGGGGCACACCGGAGTCGCCGCCGCCTGGACGCTGCCGTCCGGTGAGCGCCACGATCTGCGCCTCGCCTGGCGTCTCGACGACGCGTCGGGCGCCGCGTCCTACACCGGCTCGCCGGGCAGCCGCTTCGCGCGAACGCTGCTGAGCCAGTGGTGGCTGATCTCAGACCGGATCGCCCTCGGCTCGGGCGTCTGCGAGCTCTTCGCGGGGCGCCTGAGCATGAACCTCGGCGACTACCGCTTCGCGGTGCGCGAAGAGGCCGCCTCTCTGAGCGGAAAGGCCGAGATCGGCGGGGTCGAAGTGCGGGGACCGATCGGCGCATCCTGGAGCGCGGCGCTCGGCGCCTCGGCGCACGCCCGCCCTCTGACCTACCTGGAGCATCTCTACCTGGTGAGCGACCTGGCCTTCGCCGAGCGCGGGCTCTCGGCGCGCGGCATGCTGCGCCGCGAGGGGAGCCGGTGGCAGGCCGAGATCGGCGGCGGATTGACGCGCTGGACCCAGCGCGCCCGTTTCGCGCAGGGCGAGGAGGGCGCCTACGATTGGCGAGTCGAGCTGGCCGAGGAACGCCAGGGCGACGCCTACCTGGAGCTCGAGGGCACGCTGATCGGGGGCTTGCGCGGATCGGGCGGATGGCGCCTGGACGGCGGCGATCTGCCGACCAGCGATCTCTGGCGACATCATTTCAGCGCCACGCTCGGCTGGGACTGGAGCGCCCGCGAGCGACCGCTGATGCTCGGACTGCTGGGCGCCGGCAGCGCGGACCGGAGCGAGGGTCGGTGGAGCATCGGCATATCGGCCGCCCTCCGCCTGGCCATCACGGAGGATTTCGCCGCCCGCTTCCTGGTCCGCAACCTGGCCTTCGCCGGCGAGATCTACGGGCCGCAGTACGGGCTGGAGCTGAGCTGGGTGCTTTGGGGGTAGTCCATACTTGCTGGGGCTCGCTTCCTGGTCTATTTTCAGACCATGAATGAAGTCTTCTTGAATATTCAAGCTGCGAAGACCCACCTGTCGAAGCATCTCGGCGCGCTCACGGCGGAAGGGCGCATCGTCCTCTGCAGGCGCAACCGCCCCGTGGCCGAGATTCGGCTCTTGCCCGAGGAGCCTCGGCGAGAGAGACGGCTCGGCTTGGCCCGCGGCGAGTTCACGATCCCGGATTCCTTCTTCGACCCGCTGCCCGACGAGTTGCTCGGTGCGTTCGAAGGCAAGGAATGAAGATCCTGCTCGACACCTGCGTCTTCCTGTGGGCGATCCTCGATTCTCCGCGCCTCTCCCCGGCACTCCGAGAGAAGCTCGGCGACGGCACGAACGAGGTGGCCGTGAGCGTCGCCTCGTTCTGGGAGATATCGATCAAGTATGGGCTCGGTCGCCTCCCCCTTCCCGAGCAGCCGGACCGTTACCTGCCGCGCCAGAGAGAGGCGGCCGGTTTCGACCTGCTCGAAATCGGAGAAGCCGAGGTTTGCCAGGTGCACCGCCTGCCCGCGATCCACCGCGACCCCTTCGATCGCTTGTTGGTCGCCCAGGCCAACTGTCACGGTTTCGCGATCGCCACGACCGACCCCCGAATCGTGCGCTACCCGGTGCGGACGATCTGGTGACGTTACTCCGCGTTGATCCGGCACCAATCCAGCTGCTCGCCAAAGCTCGAAATCGCCTGCACCTCGAGCTGCTCGCTGCCGCGCACCACCAGGCGCAAGAAGTGGTAGGTCGATTGCGAGTGCACGGTGTGATCGCTCCAACCGGAGGCGTAAAGAGGCCCTCCCCCGCCGCCGCTGACGATGTGGATCGGAGCCAGCCCGCGTAGGTACTCGTGCGCTTCCGAGCTCTGCGGCACCCCGTCGATCACGGGGTAGGAGCGCTCGTAGTTGTGGTCGTGCCCGGCCAGCACCAGATCGACGCCGTACTCCAGGAGCAGCGGCTCGATGTAGGTGCGCAAGGGCAGATCGCCGCCGTGGAAGGACGAGCTGTAGAGCGGCCGGTGCAGGGCCGCCACGATCCAGCCGATGCTCGGATCGGCGGCCCACTCGGCCAGCACCTGCTCGGCCCAGGTCGCCTGGCGCCAGCCTTCGGCCCCGCTGACATGCTCCCCGTCCAGCACCACCAGCGCCAGCGGTCCGCGCCGCATCGAGTAGTAGCGCTCCGCACCCGGCATGGCGAAGCGGCGGTCGTAGCCGCTGGTGCCCCAGCCGGCCTCGCGCTCGTGGTTTCCGACCAGCACCAGATAGGGCCGATCCATCGCGATCGGCTCGATGATCTCGAACCAGCGGTCCCACAGGGCCGGATCGCCGTTGGCGTAGGACAGGTCGCCAAGGTGAAGATGCAGGTCGGCGTCGACCTCGGCGACCGCCAGCGCGATCCGCTCGGCGGCCGGCCTGGTTCCCTGGTCGCCGTAGAGTGTGACGACCAGGCTGTCGACCGGCGCACCGAAGGTGCCGACCACCACGCTGTGCTCCGGGTCGACGCCGTGGCGCGGCAGCACCTCGTACTTCGAACCCGGCGCCAGATCCTCGAGCACCACTTCGTGGTAGTAGATCCCGCCCAGGCAATCGGAGTCGTAGCTCTTGCCGCGAGCCTCGGTGCCCGAGCCGAAGCCGACCAGCTGGAACGAAACCGTCGGCGCCGAGGTCAGGGGGTCGCGCGTGAACCACGACACCACGGCCGAGGTATGGGGATCGTCGGTCAGGCCGATGTGGATGCCCCAGGGCGATCGATCGGGGCCGGGGAGGGGAGGTCCCAGCACCGAGATCGCGGCCGCGTTCGCTTGGCAGATGAAGACCAGCAGCAGGGTCCGGGCCAAAGTTCTCATCGCTGCATCCTTTCTCGGTTCGGCACGGAGTGGCGGACTCCCCCTGCTTCTGAATCGTCCGATCGACGCGCCGGCCTTGAGCGCGTTGACAGTCCCCAGCGGCACCGATACCGTCGCTCCCATGTCTGGCCTCCCCTCGATCGTCGTGCTCGCCTCCGGGCGCGGCTCCAACTTCCTCGCCATCGCCGATGCCATCGAGCGCGGCGAGCTGCGCGCCCGGATCGAGTGTCTGATCAGCGACAACCCGGATGCCAAAGCGCTGGCGGAGGCGCGGCGGCGGGAGATCGCGACCCATCTTCTGGACTGCGGCGAGCGCCGCGGGCGGTTTTGCCGCGAGTCTGCCGACGAGCTGGTGCGGCTCACCGAGGCCGCCGACGCGATCGCGCTGGCCGGCTTCATGCGGATCCTGCCGCGGCGGGTGGTCGAAGCGCGATCTGGTCGGATCTTGAACATCCACCCCTCCCTGCTGCCGGCCTTTCCGGGCCTGCACGCGCAGGCTCAGGCGATCGATCACGGCGTGCGGGTGGCGGGCTGCACCGTCCACCTGGTGGACGAGGGCACCGACACCGGGCCGATCGTGCTGCAGGCGGCGGTCGAGGTGCACCCCGACGACGATGCCGATGCCCTCAGCGCGCGGATTCTGCGCGAGGAGCACCACATCTACCCCCAGGCGCTGGCCCTGCTCTGCGAGGGACGGCTGCGAGTCGAGGGCCGCCGCGTTCACGTCGCCGCCGGGAGGCCATCCTCTTGATCACCATCCACCGAGCCCTCTGCCTCGGCGGCGCGCTGCTGCTGCTCGGATCGGCCCACGCCGACCCGCCGGGAGAGGCGGTTCTGCGCGCCCTCGACGAGCAGGCCGGCCGCGCCTCCGCGCGCACTCTGGTGCGCCAGACGATCACCACCTCGGGGGGCGACCAGCGCAGCTTCACCCTGCGCATGAGCACCAGCGCGAGCGAGGACGAGCTGCTCCTGATCTACACCGAGCCGGCGCGGGTGCGCGGGATCTCCTTCCTGATGCTCAACGGCCGCGACGACACCTGGACCTTCAATCCCAAGACCCGGCGGGTGCGCAAGCTGACCTCCAGCACCCGCAAGCGCAAGGTGAACGGATCCGACTTCTCCTACGAGGACTTCGGCGCCGGCGCCGGCACCATGGGCGAGGACTACACCGCCGATCTCGACGGCGCGGAGTCGCTGGACGGCGTGCCCTGCGATCGGCTGGTGCTGCGCCCCAAGCCGGGCGGCCCCTCCTACTCGAAGGTGATCGCCTGGATCGGCCGCGATCCGAGAGTGCTACGGCGGGCCGACTACTACGACGACGAGGGCGCGCCCTTGAAGCGCCTGAGGGCATCGGAGATCCGCATGGTCGACGGGATCCCGATCCCGCACGACTACCGGATGAAGAGCTTGCGCGGCGATCGCTGGACGCGCATGGAGGTGGTCGAGCTGGAGCGCGGCGTCGAGTTCCCGGCCGGCACCTTTACGCTCGAGAACCTGCGGCGACAGTGATGGCGCGGATCGGCCCCTCCTCGCTCCTGGCGCTCTGCGCGATCAGCGCGGCCCCGGGCGCCGAGCTCCGGGGTGAGCTGGAAAGCACGCTGGGGATCTTCGAGGTGGCCGACACCACCTGGTCGCAGCAGAGCGCCCGCGCCCGCGCCTATTTGCGCCACGATCTCGGCGCTTCCGCCCGACTCGAGCTCGGCTTCGCCGCCACCAACCATTTCGGCAAGACCTCGCTGCGCCTCCTTGACCTGCTGCCACCGGGCTACCAGGCATCCTTCGATTCGCTCGCGACGGCGCTCTTCGGCGACGACCAGCGGGCGGAGGAGGGCTTTCCCCTCCTCTTCACCGCCAGCAACGCGCTCGGCCAGATGCCGCTCTTCGACTCGATCGATCTCGACCGAGCGCTGATCACCTGGCACGGACCCGGCTTCAGCATCGAGATCGGCCGCCAGCCCCTGGCCTGGGGCGCCGGCTACGCCTGGAATCCCACCAACGTCTTCGACCGCAAGTCGCTGCTCGAGCCCACCCGCGAACCCCGAGGGCTCGACGCGCTCAGGATTCGCGGCGGCGGAAGGGTGCGCTTCGAAGCGCTGCTGCGGGCCGACGACACGCCGGCGGAGACGGCCTGCGCCTTGCGCCTGGGCGGCAGCGCCTGGGGATGGGAGGCCAACCTGCTGGCCGCGCGCCAGCGCTGGCGGCGCATGGACTGGGAACACTGGTCGGAGCCCGACACCAGCCGCGGCGCGCCGGTCCTGGAGTGGGAAGGCCAGGCCCCCTATCTCGTGGTCTTCAACCAGGAGGTGGAGCGGATCACCCTCGGCGGCGATCTGCGCGGCGAGCTGTGGGGGGTGGGATGCTGGGCGGAGGCGGCCTGGAACCGGCTCGACGCCGGCAAGAACTTCTGGGACGCCACGGCCGGCGTCGACCACCTCTTCGACTTCCAGACCTACCTCTTGCTGGAGCTGCATCTGGAAGGCGAGGGGCGCGACGATCCGGCCGACTACTCGCTGAACGACTGGATGAAGACCCTGACCGGGGAGCGCGGCGGGCTGGGGCGCACCTACGGCTTCGCCGCGCTGAACCACCCCCTGGGCGAGCTGACCGAGCTCTCCGCTCTCGGCTACGCCAATCTCAGCGACCGCGGCCTCTGGACCGAGTGTGCGCTCGAGCGTTCGCTGGCCGACGATCTGCTGCTGACGCTGGCGCTCGATCTGCCCTTCGCCGACCAGGGCGATGAGCTCGGCCGCTTCGGCCCTGGCGGCTTCGTGCGCTTCGTCGCCTACTTCTGATCGCGGCCGCGGGCCGCACCGGCTTCACCCAGGGCCCCAGGTCGGGCTCGGCGTTCGGCTGACCGGCGCTGGGATTCGGAAAGCGCTCCCAGGTGTTGAAGGCACCGTCGGGGTAGCGGCCGAGGCTGAAGTCGGTCTCCTGGTAGCCGAAGGGGATGCGATCGAGCACATCGGGCGCCGCTCCGGCCGCCACCAAAGCAATCCGCTCGCCGTCGCGATCGAGCTTGAAACCGGCGTGCAGCTCGCCGAGCCCGGGGTCGCCATCGAGCCACACCACCAGCAGCTCGCCGGGCTGCATGCTGCGCTCCGGCAGCGCCCAGCGGTAGGGATCGTCCTCTGGATCGTCGGTCAAGAACAGGCCGTCCAGCTCGATCGGATCGGCGCTCGGATTGAAGAGCTCGACCCAGTCGGAGCGATTTCCGTACTCGTCCCGGGGACCGTTGCGGTTGATCGCGGAGAACTCGTTGATGACCAACCGCTCCGGCATCGTGCCGAGCACGAAGAAGGAGACCAAGGCGGTGTCGACCGCCACGCCGCTGGGCTCGACGGCGCGAAAGGCCAGATCGAATCGACCGCGCTTGCTCGGGACCTCGATGTGGAAGAGCTCGCTGTGCAGCGCGCCGGGGCCCAGGGCCGGGAAGTCGACCACATCGGAGGGCTCCTCGCGCACCCAGACGCCGCCCTCGGTGTAGGCGTGCACCGCGATCGAGCAGGCCTCGACGCTCCGCCAGTGGGCGCGCAGGGTCAGCTCGACCTCGGCGATGCCCTGGGGCGGCAGCAGATCCTGGGCCACGACCGCTTCCAGGCTGCCCCAGCGGGCGCTGCGATTGCGGCCCGCCGGTGAGGAGTGGGAGAGCGGCGTGGGACGACCGCAACCGTCCGGCAGGCGCCCGTAGGCGGCGCCCGGGGGCAGGGCAGGCAGAGTGAGGGAGTCGGCCAGGAGCAGCCCCGCGCCCTCGTCGACGAAGAGCCCGAGCCAGCCGCTGGCGATGGGGGGGGAGCGCAGCAGCCGGTACTCGCCGGCGAAGAGCTCATCGCTTTCGACCGGCCAGCGGCGCGGAGCGAGGGGATCGTCGCTCAGGAAGATGCCCTCGAAGCGGAGGGGCGATCGACCGCGAAAGTGGAGCTCCACCGAGCGCGGCGCGGCCGGCCCGAGAAGCCCCGGCTGGTCGTTCCAGCTCCGGTCGTAGATCAGCTCGTTGATCGCCAGATCGACCGCCGCAGGGGGCCGCAGCGTATCGATCGACGCGCGGAGCGCCGGCTCGCGATCCTGGACGCGGCTCCAGACATCATCGATCGAATCGAGGTACTGATTGGAGCGCTCGCGGGACGCCTTGGCGACGTCGACCAGACCGTCCGGCACGCTGATCGTGGCCAGGGAGTCGAAAGTCTGGGCGATGCCGGTCCAGGGGCCGTCGAGAATCTCCTCCAGGCGTTCGAGATAGCGCCGGCTGAGCGAGGGGATCTCCAGCATCATCGTCAGCATCAAGCTCCATCCGTCGCGGTTGTTCGGATAGTCGCGGGTGCCGAGGTTGGCCGGCGCGGTGCTGTCGTAGAGCACGGCGTCGACGTCCCAGGGCAGCATGCGCCAGGGACCACCGCCGCGATCGCGGTGCAGAATGAAGTTGTGGCCCGAGAAATCGTCGTTGGCGAGCAGCACCTGGCTGGCGTAGTAGTCGATCAAGAGATCGATATCGAGCTCGCGCCGAAACCACGTCTCCAGATCGGCGGGCGGCGTCGAGACCATCCCCTGCAAGAGGGCCACCACGTCGTCCCGATGGAGGTCTTCCTGCTGGGTGTTCTCGAAGCAGGAGAGGTAGCGCTCGATGTCCTTCTGGGGCTCGGTGTTGCACTCCGACTCGTAGCTGCGGCCGCTCGGATCGAGCCCGACCCGCTCGAGGTACTCCTCGTCGGAGTCCTCGACCCAGGTGTAGACGCCCGCGTATTCGTCGTTGAGCATCAGCCGCACCAGCTCGGCCGAGTAGGCCGGGACCGACGCCAGCACCATGACGGCGCTCGCGAGCGGCTCCTTGAGCATCGAGCCGTCGCCGAAGTTCGACACCAGGTTGTAGGTCTGCGGCACGAGTCCGTCGTCGCTGCGGAATTTGAACGACTTCTTGGGATGCTCCAGGCTGCCGTGGCCGCGATAGCCGACCTCTCCGGTGCGCTCGAGGTCGCCGGCGATCAGGAGGGCGGGTTTGCGGATCTTCTCCGGCAGGGCGAGCTGCATCTCGATCAGATCGGCGGGATCGATCGCCAGCGACTGCCCGGGAAGCAGGCTGGTGGTCAGCTCCTCGACTCCGCTCACCTCGACCGAGTCCCCATCGCGGCCGAAGGCATCGATTGGGAAGACGCTGTAGCGCAGGTCCTCGCCCGCGGGCAGGACGGTCCAGGGCAGGTAGCGACGCTCCTCGAGCAGCAGCGAAGCGCCCTGCTCGCGCACCTCGACGCGATAGCCGTCGTGCAAGCTGTCGGCGCCGCTGCGCCAGGTCAACAGGGCGCCGCCCCAGCTGGGAGCGGCCCGTGCCAAGCTCACCGGCGGCAAGGTGGGCGGAAGGGCCGTCAGACGCCTGAGAGCGATGGCGGCGATCAGCGGCTCGCCGGCGACACCGAGGAAGGCGAGGTCGAGGGTGTCGGCGGTGCTCACCAGGTGACGGCGCAGATCGAGGGCGCGGGCCTTGCCGGCCAGCGCGTAGAGATCGAGATCCTCGATCCACGGCTCTCCGTCGAGGATGACGTCGAACACCCGACCGGTGGGACCGTTCAGCGTCGGCTCGAGCAGTCGCAGCGTGAGCTCGTAGTCGGCTCCGGGGTGCACCGCGAAGCGGTAGCGGTGGTTGCCGCCTCGCAGCCGGCGATAGAGCGGAAACTCGTCGCCGCTGCCGTCGTGGTGCAGCCACCATTGGACGAAGCTCTCGAGGGTGCCGCCGATGAAGCCGCCCTCGCCGCCCCCTTCCCAGGGCTGATCGGAGCCGTAGTGGATTCCGTCGTCGCCGGTGACGGGACGGGTGCTGCCGGCGTTGAAGGCGATCGTCGACTGCAGGGCGCGGCCGCCCTGGCGCGCGGCGGAGGAGGCCGACGGGGGGAGCGTCGCGAGCAGCAACGCGAAGACACGGGCGCCCTTGCGCACCGCGAGTCCGCGCTCTTCACGGAGCATCGCCGAGGTATCACGGCGGGAGCGAGAACTCCCTGTCTTCATCAGCGTCATGCAGGCAGTATACTCCGCCGTGGCCCGCGGGGCAGCCCCGAGGCCTGGAGAGCGTGGTTGTCATGAGACGAAAACTTCCATCTTGCTGACCGTACTGCTCGTCGTCCTCGGCATCGCGCTAATCGTCTACCCGCTGCTCGAGCTCTGGTTCTTCTACGACGATCCACGCAACCATCGGGTCCCGGTCGCGCGCGCCTGGACGCGCGTCGCGGCCGCGCGGCGCCGCGCCTGGGTGCCCAGCTCGCGTTGCCCGGACTGCGGCAGCTCCGACGTCGAGGTCCTCGACCGCGGTTTCGCGTTCCTGCGCGGCTGGTTCAGCCGCACGCTGAACATGGGCTGCCCGAAGTGCCGGGTTCGCTGGCGGCAAGGGGGGCGGCGGGGAACGATCGAGATGTAGGGACGGACCAAGAAGAACGATGCCCCTTCGCCGAAACCGCCCCCGGGGGCTTGCCGCGATCGCGACCCTTCTGCTCATGAGCGCTTGCGGTGAGCGGCCGGGAACGCGCTCCGATGCGGCCCTCGGATCGCTTCTGGACCGCGAGATCCGCCACCTCGGGAGTCGACAGGAAGCCGAGCGCGTGCTCGGCCGCTGGGGATTCGAGCAGGGCCGCAGAGAGGGCTGGCGGCTGCGTTTGAACAAGGGGAGAGCGGTCCTGGAGGGCGTGGCGGACGCTCCCGATGACGCCGGCGGTGCCCTGGTGGTGCGTGCGCAGCCGCCTGGCGCGGACGCCCACGCCGAGATCCACGTCGCGGTGCGTCCCTCCACCGGCTATCGAATCAGCGCCCACCTGCGCACGCAAGAGCTGCTCCCCGAGGCGCGCCTCTTCGGCACTCTCTACACCGCCGAGCTCGCCTATTTCGACCTCCGGGGCGACCGCAACGATGCGCTGCGCTGGCACATCGAGCAGCCTCTCCTGAAGGGCACCAGCCGCACCTGGCGGGAGATCTCCTTCGATCTTCTGACCACGCCGCGCACCCGCATGTTGCGCATCGCCGTCCCCCTCGCCAATTGGGGCACGGCCTCCGGTGCCGTGATCTTCGACGACGTGCAAATCGTCGAGCTGGGCAACGCTGGAATCTCGACCGGCTCCGTCCCCACGAGGGTTCGTGACCAGCGGGCAATGGTGTTGGGGGAGAGCCGCCGGGCACTGCGGGCCCCACCTCCCTCGGAGCTGCGGATCGCTCTGCGAATCCCCGCCGACGCCGAGCTCGCTCTCGGCATGGGGCTGGAGAGTGCAGGCCTGCGGGGTCGCCAGGGCGACGGTGTGCTCTTCTCGGTGGAGCTCGACCTGCAGGGCGAGACCCACGCGCTGCTACGCTCCCACCTCGGACGCGACGGAATTCTCGGCGAGCCGTGGCGCGATGCCACGATCCCGCTCTGGCAATTCTCCGGGGCCGAGGGCGAGCTCGTGCTCCGGACCCAGGCGTCGCCGGTTGGAGCTGTGAGCGTGGACCGTGCGGCCGACTTCGCCGTCTGGTCCGATCTGCGACTGTCGCAACCTGGCTCCATCGACGAAACCCGCGCGGCGCCCGCCATTCTGATGATCACCATCGACACTCTGCGACCCGATCGACTCGGCTGCTACGGCCACCATGTCGCCACCTCTCCCGAGATCGACCGCTTGGCGCGCGATGCAGTGCGCTTCGAAAACGCCTTCACCACGATTCCCAGAACCTCGCCGGCCCTGGCTTCGCTGATGACCGGGCGCTACCCCCGCGATCACGGCGCCCGCAGCCTGCTCGACGCACTTCCCGATTCCGCCACGACTCTGGCCGAAGAGCTGCGGATGCGCGGCTATTCGACCGCCGCGTTCGTCACCAAGAACGCCGCCGAGGACACCGGCCTGCTGCAGGGTTTCGATACCTTCGTCGACCACCGTGGGCTGCACGTGAACCATCCGGATGCCGGCGCGGCCCACCTCGCCGCGCGAGCGCGCCGCTGGCTCAGCGGCCGTCTTGGCGACAAGTTTTTCTGCTGGCTTCATGTCTGGGATCCACACTTCCAGTATCGCCCCGAAGAGCCGGATCGTTGTCGCTTCGATTCCACCTACGGCGCCCACTTCGATCTCTACCAACGGATCGACACGGGAGAGCTGAGCCTGGGGCAGATCTACTTCGACAATCCGCTCTCGCAGCGCGATGTCGAGCACGCAAAGGCGCTCTACGACGCCGAGATCGCCGCCACCGACCGGGCGATCGGTGAGCTACTCGCGGAGCTGCGGCGACTCGACCTCTACGACGCGACCCTGATCGTGCTGACCTCGGACCACGGCGAGTCCTTGGGAGAGCACGACTACCATTTCGAGCACGGGGAGTTCCTCTACGACGAAACCTTGCGCATTCCATTGCTGGTGAAGTTGCCGGAGCAAGAGATGGGCGGCAGCTCGGTGTCGGCACCGACCAGCCTGATCGATCTCCACGCGTGGTTGCGAACCATCGGCACCGCAGAGATCGGGCCGCGGGCCATCGCCAGCCTGGTGTCGCAGGGAGCTTCCGAGGACGACTCGACGCGAGCGCTCTATGCGGAATCGGGGCGGCGCTTCTTTCCCGAAAACCCGCGGCGCGAAGTCGAGGGTCTGGCGGGCCGCTGGACCTGTGTGCGCCGGGGGCGATGGAAGCTGATCCGAATACCGCGGCTCGATTCGATCGACTACGAGCTCTATGATCTGGATCGGGATCGCGAGGAGCTGGACGATCGCAGCGCCGAGCGACCGGCCGTGGTTGCCCGCCTGGCGGCGCTGCTCGAGAACTGGTCCAAGGGGCGGCACAGCGAGCGGGAGACTCCGCTCGACCCGACGCAAGAGCGCCGCCTGCGTTCGCTCGGATACCTGGACTGATGCCGCACTGGGGTCACTGGCGCCCTTTCCTGGTGGGCCTGGCCCTGGCGGTGGCGGTGGCGATTCCCGCCTGGATCGTACGCGACGAGCTGAACGCGCCGCCCGATCTGAACGACACTCTGGTGCACCAGGCGCTCACCGACGCCGTGCTCGACGAGTGGCGGGCCGGTCGCTCGGGTCTCGATCCGTGGATCGCGGACTGGGCTTTCGGCTATCCGGTTCTGCATCACTATCAGCCAGGCGCCTATTGGATCACCGCCCTGGTGGCATGCGCCCTGCCCGGTGCACCTTCGGCGGCGCAGGTGCTGGATTGGATGACCTGGCTGCTGATCTCGCTCCATCCCGTGCTCATGTACTGGGCGCTGCGCTGGATCGGCATCGAGCGTTTCCCGGCGCTGGCCGGCGCCTCGTTCTCGTCCTTGGTGTCGTCGCCAGGGCTTTTCGGCTGGGAGCACGCCTCGTTCACCTGGGCCGGATCGGGGCTCTACGCACAGCTGGTGGCCTCGTGGTTCTATCCGCTCACTCTCGCGGCGGCCTACCGGGCGGTGGAGGGGAGCGGGCGCGTGTGGTTGGCGTCCGCCCTGCTGGCAGCAACATTTCTGGTACACCTGATCTACGGATACATGGCCGCCATCGCTCTGGCCGCATTGGCGCTCCCGGTTTTCGGCGACGCGTTCACTTCGACCCGCGCGCGACGATCTCTGCTGCGCCGCTGCCGGCGGCTGGCCGCCATCTACGGTGGCACGGCGTTGCTCAGCGCGTTCTTCGTGATTCCCTTCCTGCTCGACCGGGAGTTCGTGCTGCACAGCCGCTGGGAGCCGCAGTGGAAATGGGATTCCCATGGATTCGGCGCGGCCTGGGACATTTTGCGCGCCGGGGATCTACTCGATGCCGGCTCCTTCAGCGTCGCCGGCGCACGCTTCGGCCGGCCGCCGGTGCTCGCCGTGCTGGCGCTCTTGGGCTTGATCGTCGGGCGCCGCTCTCGGCCTTTTGTGTTCTTGACGGCGACCTCATTGGGCTGGTACCTGGTATCGTTCGGCCGCCCGACCTGGGGTTCGGCTCTGTCTGTGCTGCCCTTCTCGAGCGACTTGCACCTGCATCGAATGGTGGGGCCGCTGCAGCTTTTCGCTCCCGTGGCGGCGGGGGTCGGGGTGACGTGGACCCTGCAGCGTCTGCGCCGGTCTTCGACGGCGACAGCCCTTGGCGCACTTGCGCGGGTGGCCGGGGCGGCGTTGCTGGCGGCGGCGCTGGCGTCGGCGGTGCTCGAACGAGGCGCGACCGCAGAGCAGGCCCGGACCTGGAGTGCGCGCACCCGCCGTGCGCTGACCGAACGCGCCGACCTGTTGGCGTCGATCGATCGACTGGGATCGGAAAGTGCCGCTGGAAGGCTCTTCGCCGGCCGGGCCCAGGATTTCGGCAAGGGGTTCCAAATCGGCGATCTGCCCTGCTATGCGTTGCTGGCCGGGACCCGCACACCGGCTCTTTCCTATCTCTACATGGCGATGTCGCCGGCAGCGGATTTTTTGCCACTCTATGATCCCTGGCGCCTGGATCACAACGAGATCTTCGGTGTTTCGCGACAGATATTTCCCACGTCAGTCGCCGCTCCCGAGTTCGCGAGAGTTATCGACCAGGGCAGCGACTACCGTGTGCTGGCGCTTCCGACCAGCCCCTGGTTTTCGCTGGTGAATGTGGTAGCGAATCTGGCCGCGAGCAGTGAAGAAGAGCGCTATCAGGCCTGTCGCCACTGGCTGAAAAGCGAACGTCCGGGGCGCGGCGAGCTCTTCCGCATGATGCGGCGGGGGGGAGGCGGGGAGAAGAGCGTGCGCGCCCCTCGCGCGGCGCCGGGGCCGCCGCGCGGAACGATCGAGCAGATCGAAGTCGAGCCGGGGCGCTGGAGCGCGGAGATCGAGGTCGAGCAAGCGACACATCTACTGCTGAAGACGACCTTCCACCCGGGACTGGAGGCGGAGCTGGACGGCATGCCGGTGCCGGTCGAGGAGCTTTCGCTGCACTTCGCCGGGGTCGAGGTCGGCCCGGGCCGACACCGAGTGGTGGTGCGCTACCGGCCGCGGCGCTGGCGGGCGCCGCTGGCGGGTCTGGGGCTGGTGCTCTTCGCGCTCGGCTGCGGCGTCGAGGAGCTGCGCAGGAGGGCGATCAGCGCTCGTTCACCATCCGCCTGAGCCGCTCGACCTCGTCGGTGATGATGCCGTCGACGCCGAGGTCGATCAATCGCTCGAGCTCCGGCGTCTGGTTGGCGTCCCAGGGATGAACGGCAAGACCGGCCCCATGGGCCCTCTCGACCAACTCCGCCGTGGTCGCAGGGGCGTGGGGATGGATCGCGACTGCGCCCAGCGCAAGGGCGCGCTCGGGCCGGTGGTCGAGCACCGCCAGGGGCAGGCTTGGATCGATCCTGCGCACACACTCCAGCACCCGCCGCGAGAAGCTGCTGATCAGCACCCGGTGCCGGGCCCCATGGTCGGAGATGATCCGCGCCAGGGAATCGCCCCAGCGCGACATCGCCTGGATGCCGGCCTTGATCTCGAGATTGAGCGTGAGCGTGTCCGGAAGGTCCGCGAGCACTTCCCGCAAAAGCGGAATCCGATCGCCCGTGGGATGGCCTCGAAACCACGCACCGGCGTCGAGCTCGCGCAGCAGGCGGGCATTGCGCAGGTGGACCCAGCCGAAGCCCGAGCTGGTCCGTCCCAGCGTGGCATCGTGGATCACCAAGAGCTCGCCGTCGCGGCTCAAGCGGAGATCGAGCTCCAGACCGTCCGCGCCGAGCTCGACGGCCCGGCGGAACGACGCCAGCGTGTTCTCGGGCTCGAGGCGCGGCACGCCGCGGTGGCCCAGCACCAGGGGTCTGCGGATCATCGTCAGGGTCCGACATGGGGAGCGAAAGGTCGCGCGGAGGGTGGGGAGGAAGCTACCATGACGGTTGAGTCGCGCAGCCTGCCCTCGGATCGCCGTCGCTCACCAGCATCCGACCCGATGACCCAAGGCCGGTTTCGCGCCCCTAACCCGGAGGAGCGGGAGTGAAGATTCGACGACTGAAGCCGCGGGCAACGCTCAGCATGGCGGCCCTCGTAATCCTGAGTGGACCGGCCTGGGGGGGAGCCTGGGACTCCAACACCCACGCCGGCGCCGCCAAGGTGATCATCACGCCGTCCACCGACCCACTCGGTGTGCCGCACTACCTCGACGGCGGCCCGGTCTACATGGCCGGGTTCGAGAGCGGAAGGATCGCCACCGGCGTGCACGACGATCTCTTCGCGCGGGCCTTCGTGCTCGACATCGCCGGCACCCGCTTGGGCATCGTGACCCTCGACCTGGTCGGCTACATGGTCGAAGAGGTGCAGGATGTGCGCCGCCTGCTGCCCGCGCGCCTGGGCATCGATCACCTGATCGTGGCATCGACGCACAACCACGAGGGCCCCGATACGATGGGCCTGTGGGGTTGGAACGACGACCTGTGGCCCTTCATCCATCCCGGGATCGACGATCTCTACCTCTTGACGCTCAAGCGCAAGATCATCGAGGCGCTGGAGATCGCCGTGAGCGATCTGCGCTGGGCCGGGCTGCGTGCCGCCACCACCTTCACCGACGAGCTCGACCTGATCCGCGACACCCGCGAGCCGGAGATCATCGACCAGAAGCTCAGCGTGCTGCAGGCCGTGGCGCTGGGCGAGGAGAGCGAGGTGATCGCGACCCTGGTCAACTGGTCGAACCATCCCGAAGTGCTCTGGGACCAGAACACGCTCTTGACGGCCGACTATCCGGGCTACCTCTGCAACCGCGTGGAGGGGGAGTGGGGTGGCACCGCGCTCTTCATCTCCGGAGCGCTGGGCGGCTTGCTCACGCCCAAGGTGCCCGGCAACACCTTCGAGGAGGCCCAGGCCCTGGGCGAGGCGGTGGCCGATGCGGCGAGCGGCGCGCTGGGCGAGATCGGAGCGCTCGAGCTGAAGAACGAGATCGACATCCGCACCAATGAAGAGGTCGATCTCTTCCTTTTCAATCCGATGTTCCGGCTGCTCAACGAGCTCTGGCGACGCTCCTTCCGCACCATGCACAATTGCGGTCCCTTCGGCTGGTTCTGCCGCGATCTGCGCACCGAGGTGGACCTGGTCTCGATCGAGGGGCTGGCGCAGTTCCTCACCATCCCCGGCGAGATCGTGCCCGAGCTCTCCTACGATCTGCTGCGCGAGCTCAGCGCGCCCCACAGCTTCCTGGTGGGGCTCGGCAACGACGAGCTCGGCTACATCCTGCCGGTCTACAAGTACCGCTGCAACGAGGAAGATCCACGGCTCTGCTGGCCGACGACCGAGAAGGACTTCCAGTTCCCCGACGACTTCTTCGATCCCGGGGATCACTACGAGGAGACGGTTTCGGTCGGCCCCAACGCCGCGCCGGTGATCATGAACGCGGCGTTCGATCTGATCGCCGCCTACGAGGCGGGGAGGTAGGCGACCATGAAGCTCCTGCGAAACATCGGCGTGCTCCTGCTCGCGGCGACCATCGCCCAGTCCGCCCAACCCAAGATCCGCGGCGGCGCCGCCAAGGTCGATATCACACCCCCGGTCTCGGACCTGGGCGTGCCCACCTATTTGAACGGTGAGCCGGTCTACCTGGCCGGATTCGACACCAACCGTCCGGCCAGCTCGGTGCACGATCCGCTCTATGCCCGCGCCTGCGTGCTGGAGACCGGCGACACCCGGGTGGCCATCGTCTCGCTCGACCTGGTCGGCTTCGAGCACAACGATGTGTTGGACGCCCGCCATCTGCTGGCGGGGGAGGAGCTGGGGATCGATCACCTGATCGTCGCTTCCACCCACAACCACAACGGCCCCGATGTGATCGGCCTGTGGGGTTATATGAACCTCGCTTTCCCCTTCTTCCACCTGGGGATCAACGAGCTCTACCTGGAAGAGGTGAAGCTGGCGATCGTGGAGTCGGTGCGCCAGGCGGTGAGCGATCTGCGCGATGTGCGTCTGCGCGCCGGCGTGGCACCGACCGCCCATCTCGACCTGATCCACGACTCGCGGGTGCCGGAGATCATCGACGACTGGGTGACCAGCGTGCAGGCGGTGGGAGGCGGAGAGGTGGTGTTCACCTTGGTCAACTGGGCCAACCATCCCGAAGCCCTCGGCAGCGAGAACACGGCGATTACCGCCGACTTCCCGAAGTGGGTCTGCGACGAGATCGAGGAGCGAGCCGGGGGCACGGTGGTCTACGTGTCGGGCGCGCTGGGCGGGCTCCTCTCACCGAACGTGCCGGAGCCGACCTTCGAGGCGGCGGAGGATCTGGGGCGCACGGTCGGGCAAGAGGTGCTGGCCTCGCTGGCAGGGCAGCCCTTCATCCCGCGTGCCGAGCTGAGCCTGGCGATCGACGACGAGGTCGACATCTTCCTCTTCAATCCGCTCTTCCGGATCTTGAACTACCTCTCGGAGACGCCGCGCCACGACCGCGAGCTCTTCAACTGCGGTCCCTTCGGCCGTTTCTGCCTCGATATCCGCACCGAGATCGACGTATTGACGCTGAGCTCGGACGTGGCGGGGACGGTGCTGCAGATGGTGACGGTGCCGGGTGAGCTGGTGCCAGAGCTGGGCTACGACATCTTGCACGCGATGGACGGCGAGGTGAACCTGCTGATCGGCCTGGGCAACGACGAGCTCGGCTATATCCTGCCCCTGAACCGCTACGAGTGCAGCGGGCTCGATCCACGCGACTGCTGGCCGACGGCGGTGCCAGACTACCGCTGGCCGCTCAACCCCTTCGATTCGGGCGAGCACTACGAGGAGACGATGTCGGTGGGATCGGAGGCCGGTCCGGTGATCTTGGGCGCGACCTACGATCTGCTGAACCAGGCGGCGCGCGAAGAGTAGCGCCGCGACCGTGACGAGGATGAGGCGGCTGCGGTGAGAGACTCGACGCTCACCACGGGAGCCCTGGGGTGCGTGCTGGGTGCGCTCGCCCTGAGCGTGCTGTCGATGCCTCAGAAGATCTACCTGGGGCTCTCGCTCGCTGATGCGGCCAAGCCGGGTGCCTTCGTGGTGCCGGTGCTCTTCGGGGGGCTCGCCGGCGCGGGCTTCGCGCTCTGGCGCGCTCGCGTACACGCCTACCGGCAGGACTCGATCGAAGTGGAGAGCGAGGCGGGGCAAGGGACTGAGTTCCGGATCCACCTGCCGCTGGCGCGCACGCGGGATGTGGGGAGTTGAACCAAGTACGCCGATAGACGGTACATGACCCGCGGCAGGCGATTCCTGGGTGTCGTATTCGAGTGCTGCAGCGTGTACGCAAGGATCTACCAGAACCGCGCACGCACCGCCTACGAGGGTCACTGCCCACTCTGCCGGCGACCGGTCCATTTCCGCATCGGTCGGGATGGGAGTGACGCGCGCTTCTATCGGGCCTCGTAGTCCTACTAAGGGCGCGCGGTGTTGCACCGAACTGGATTCCGGCTTCCGCCGGAATGACGGGGGCGGAGGCGAAGCGACGCGCAAAGCGCGAGCCCACCGCCCCGAATGCGACGCGCAAAGCGCGAGCCCACCGCCCCGAATGCGACGCGCAAAGCGCGAGCCCACCGCCCCGAATGCGACGCGCAAAGCGCGAGCC
>CAZBBK010000003.1:0-182789 GCA_964490075.1 uncultured Gemmatimonadota bacterium
AGCGACCCACACCGCCCGCTGACCCGGCTCAGCCGCAGCGGGCGACCGCGGCGCGGCCAAAACCACCCGCTGACCCGGCTCAGCCGCAACGGGCGACCGCAGATCGACCAGAACCACCCGCTGAGCCGGCTCAGCCGCAACGGACGACCGCGAAGCGACCGACCTCGGCCGCTGACACGACTCAAGCTCCCCGAACGACCGCACGAGAGCCAGAATCAGCACCTGATTCAGTTCAGCCGCCGCGCGCGACCGCGAAGAGATCGGATTCCGCCGCAGGCCCTTGGCAGGGGAAGGTTCGTCGCGCGCCGGCCGCTCTCTACCTAAAGAGGCGCGCCATATCGAAACCTCAGCGGACCTACGGAGGGCTCGCCAATCCGATTGGCGCCGGCTACCCTCGCGCGCCCGTCCATCCCCTCCGATGTACCGCACCACGGAATCGACCCATGCTCTCCGCCGACACCGCCCTAGTTCCCGCCGCCCTGCTGCGGCTGGCCGCCCACGGCGCCGCGGGGCTGCCTCTGGCGTTGCTCCTGGTGCGCCCGGGCGAGCTGGGCGTCGGCTTCGATCGCCTCATCGCCGCGCTCGCCGCGCTGCTGATCGCGCTGGTGCTGGCCGCCGACTCGGTGCGTCGAAATGCCATGGCGCTCGTCGATCTCGCCGGAGGCGACGCAACACTGCTGTCCCCTCTGCTGCTGGCCGCGGCGGGGCTGGCGTTGCTCTTAGTCGCGCTGCGAAGCCCTGGTCGCCGCGACCTCTGGCTGGCCGGGGCGGCCGCTGCCGCCCTGAGCGCCGCGGCGGTCGATGCGATGCTCTACCCGGGACCGGTGGCGCTCTCCGGGATCGGCTTCTGGCTGCATCCGGCATCGGCGCTCTGCGGCGCTTCGCTGCTGGGGACGGTGCTGGTGTCGATGGTCTGCGGCCACTGGTACCTGGTCGGCTCGGATCTGCCGATCGATCCTCTGCGGCGCGCGAGCTCCGCCGCCTTCTGGCTGATCCTCGGCCGCGCCGCCATCGCGGCGGCGGCGCTCTCCTGGTGGTGGACCCACTTCGACCCGACCGCCGCCGACTGGCCGCGGCTGCTCTCCGGCATCCGCCCCTTCCTACTGGGACGGCTGGGGCTCGGACTCCTGCTGCCCTTCGCCGCGATGTTCCTGGTTCGCGGCACGGTTCGATTGCGCGCCACCCAGTCGGCCACCGGAATCCTCTACTTCGTGTTCATCTTCCTTGCTGCGGCCGAGCTGATGGCCGGATATGTAGTGCTGAGAACCGGCATTCCCCTCTGATCCAGTATCCCTCCCATGGAGATCGTTTCCACTTGCTCTCGCTGCCGCGGATGTATCCGCGTGGCCATCGATCGGCCCGGCATGCACCGCTGTGCATGTTCACGCTGTGGCGACGAGATCTGTATCGAGGTATCGCCGGCGCTCGCGGATGGTGGGGCGCTCGAGCGCTGCGCCGCTTGCGGCGAGCAGCAGCTGTTCCGGCAGAAGAGCTTCAATCGCGCCTTCGGCATCGCCGTGGTTGGGGTGGCGATCGTCTTCGCCCCCCTCACCTCGCCGCCGTACATCAGCCTCTTCATCGGCGCGGGAGTCGACGGGCTGGTCTACCTTCTGGTGCCCTGGATCGGCATCTGCTACAACTGCGAGACCGAGTACAGAGGAACGCCCGCGATCGCGGACCTGGAGCGCTTCGACCACACGACCGCACAGCGGATCCAGGCACGGCAGGAGCGGATAGCCAGACAGAGAACGGAGTAGGAGCGAGAGGTGAGCTTCGAGGTCGAGTTGGACAGAGCGTGTGAGCTGGCTCGAGAGGCGGGCGCGGCGATTCTGGAGCATTACCGAGCGGCACCATCCTCCGACGGCGAGCTCGACCCGGTCGAGGCCGCTTTGGCGGTGGCCGAGAAGATCATCGTCGCCGGTCTGCTGGAGACCTTTCCCGACGATGGGCTGGTGTCGAAGGGCTCTTCCGAGACCCCGGACCAGTTTCCCGGCAAACGCGTGTGGCTGGTCGATCCGCTCGACGGCATGCGCGAGTTCCGGGCCCGGAACGGTGAGTTCAGCGTGCTTCTGGGGCTGATCGTCGGTGGAGAGCCGGTGCTGGGGGTGATCCACCAGCCGACCACGGCTGTCCTCTACCGCGCCGCCCAGGGATCCGGAGCGCAAGTCCAGCGAGGGGAAGAGAGCGCCACCCTGACCGTCTCCGACGTGGCGACCACCGAGGGCATGGTGCTGGTGGCCTCGCGCTCCCACCGCGACGCCCGAACCAACGACGTCCAGTACCTGCTGGGCATCGGCAACGCGCTCGTCTCGGGCTCGGTGGGAATCAAGGTCGCCCTGATCGCCGAACAACGCTGCGACGTCTATGTGCACACGTCGGGCCACACCAAGGCATGGGACACCTGCGCGTGCGAGGCGATTCTCTCCGAGGCCGGCGGCATGATGACCGACTGCTTCGGAGATCCGCTGCGCTACGACCGCAGGAATGTGCTTCATCATCGTGGCATCGTCGCCAGCAACGGCCGCGCCCACGAAGAGATCGTCGACGCCGCCATGCGGGCGATTCGGGGAGAGATCGACGACGAGGACGAGTAGCCTCGACGCCCCCCCCACATCACGACCGAGGCACCGCTTCCCAGGAGGAACATGAGCGAGATTCGCAATGTCGTCATCGTCGGCTCTGGACCGGCGGGCTACACCGCCGCGCTGTACGCGGCCCGCGCCGACCTACAGCCCTTGCTCTTCGCCGGCAGCCAGCCCGGTGGCCAGCTGACGATCACCACCGACGTCGAGAACTTCCCGGGCTTTCCCGAGGGCGTGATGGGCCCGGAGCTGATGCAGCTCTTCGAGAAGCAGGCCCTGCGTTTCGGCACCGAGATCCGCCTCCGTAGCGTCACCGCGGTGGACCTTTCGCGGCGCCCATTCAGAGTCGAGGCGGAGGACGGGGAGGTCCGTGCCCGGACCCTGATCGTGGCCACCGGGGCATCGGCACAGCTGCTCGGGCTCGAGAGCGAGACGCGCCTGATGGGCTTCGGGGTCTCGGCCTGCGCGACCTGCGACGGCTTCTTCTATCGCGACAAGGAGGTGGCGGTGGTGGGCGGCGGCGACACGGCGATGGAGGAAGCGATGTTCCTCACTCGCTACGCCGCCAAAGTGACCGTGATCCATCGCCGCGACGCCCTACGGGCATCGAAGATCATGCAGGAGCGGGCGATGGCCAACGAGAAGATCTCCTGGTGCTGGGACTCGATCGTTTCGCGAATTCTGGGCGATGCCGAGGCCGGCGGGGTGCGGGCGGTCGAGGTCCGCAACGTGAAAAACGATGCCATCTCGGAGCTGGCCGTGGACGGGATCTTCATGGCCATCGGCCACCGGCCCAATACCGAGCTTTTTCGGGAGAATCTCCGGATGGACGAGGTCGGCTACCTGGCCACCGAGGCGCACACCACGCACACCAGCGTACCGGGTGTGTTCGCGGCGGGAGACGTGGCCGACGCCCGCTATCGCCAGGCGATCTCCGCCGCGGGCAGCGGGTGCATGGCGGCGATCGACGCCGAGCGCTTCCTCGCCGAGAACGAATGAGGAGCGCGTCCGGCGCCGCGAAATATTCGCCTTCTTTTCGCTTTCGGATTGACTTTCGCCCGTTCTTCGCCCATTCTCTCCTCAGTCACGGACGACGCTTCGCTCACCACACGCGAGCGCTCGAGAGCCGTGGATCGTCCGCCGAACGATCCGCTCGAGCGCTCGCCGAGGGAGCGGCGCCGCAGAGGAGAGCATCGATGGGCCGGGTCGAACTGGAATCCCTCTCGAGGGACCGGAACCAAGGCGTCTTCCCCGCGCCGATCGGCCATCGCTCCCCAGCTCTTCTCCGCGGGCGGCGCCCGTTGATGCCTCTCGAGGTGTGCCAGCCTCGGGGCGAGTCCCTCCGCTCCACCGGACGCCCGGCGCGGTGTCCGGTGGAGCGGTGGTGACCGTCGCCGCCCGCGGGTAGGGGAGGGCCCGACGGCACTGACCCGAGCTCTTCCCATGCCACCCCGAGTATCGGTCCTGCTTCCGGTCCGCGATTGCGAACGCTTCATCTCCGCCGCGCTCGCGTCGGTGCGGCGCCAGACCTTCTCTGATCTGGAGCTGATCTGCGTCGACGACGGCTCGCGCGACGCCACGCCGGAGATCCTGGCGCGCCATGGTCGCGCCGATCCGAGGGTGCGAGTCGTCAACACCGAAGCGCGCGGCATTGCCGCGGCCCTGAACACCGCCCTGGAGCACGCCCGCGGCTCTTTGATCGGGCGCATGGACGCCGACGACATCTGCCATCGCCACCGTTTCGAGTGGCAGGTCCAGGCCCTCGATCGCGAGCCCGCGATCGCGGTGGTGGCGAGCCGGGTGCGGTCGTTCCCGGCGGCGGTGTTGAGACGCGGCATGCGCGACTATCTCCGATGGTCCAACGGCGTCACCGATCCCGAGCGAATTGCCCGCGAGATCCTGGTGGAGTGTCCCGTGGTCCATCCCGCGGTGTTGATGCGCCGGCAGATCCTGGAAGAGGTGGGGGGATACCGCCAGGGCTCCTTTCCCGAGGATTATGATCTGTGGTTGCGCCTGCACCGGCGCGGCCATCGGTTTCGCAAGCTCGAGTGCGTCCTGCTCGCTTGGCGGGAAGGGCCGCGGCGAATGACGCGCAGCGATCCGGCCTACGCCCGCGCCCGCTTCCTCGATCTGAAGGTGGACCACATCCGCTGGCTGGTCGAGCCGCGGAACCGGCCGGTGGTGGTGGTGGGCGCGGGAGCAGTCGGGAAGCCTCTGGCGCGGAAGCTATGGGCGGCCGGTGTACGGGTCGCTGCCTTCCTCGATCTGAACCCGCGGAAGATCGGCTTCCAAATCCACGGTGCGCCGGTCCTTCACCCTCGAGATCTGGGACCGCTGCGCGGTGCGCTCTTCTTGGCGGCGGTCAGCGCCCGCGGGCAACGGGACGTGGTGCGCGCGGATCTCGTGTCTCGCGGACTGCGCGAGGGAGATGACTTCTTGTGCGTGGTGTGAGGGCCTAGTGGTCGCTTCGCGCCAGCCAGGTAGCGATCAGGCCACCGGCGGCGGCGCCCAGCAGGAGCGGAATCCAGGGCTGTGGAAGATGCCCGCATGCGCTGCGGTAGAGCTCCTGCGCTCCCAGGTAGGCCAGAAAGGCGAGCCCCGCGACCAGGGGCATCAGGGTTCGTCCGCCCATGTGGGCACTCCGATGGAGGCGGGGCTGCGGCCGGATGAGTCAGCCGGGGAGGACGAGAGGGAGCCTGGCGAAGCGCGCTCAGCCCGCGGCGACGAGCGGCTCGTAGGCCGAGAATCGTGCCGTTTCCCGGGCGCTCTCGATATTTCGATCGAACTCGTCGAGTACCTGGAGCATCTCGTGCTCGCTGCCGGCGTTGATCGCGCGAAGGAAGTATTCGAGTCCCATGGTCGGCCTCGTTTCGAGGGGCAGGGGTGGATCGCGGAGCCGATCTCTTCGGCGCACGCCTGCTGGAACAGCAAGGGGCGTGCCGGGACCCGGCAGAATCGACCGGGTACGGACAAACGATTGACACTGAATCGATTGGACCCGATCTCCCCGAGACCTTGCGCGACCGAAGCGAACACCAGCGTCATCGAATCCGTCACCGAAGTGCGTCACTTTTGACGTCGATGTGTTCAAAGTGATCAACCGCCATCGAGGGCGATGCGGCGAGCCAGCTCAGACGCTCGGATTCGTTCGCCACCACCCGCTCCTCGCCGGAGCTGGTCGCGTTGGCCGCGGCGCTGTCGAGCGCCCGTCCGGCCTCGGCGAATCGCCCGAGGGCGCTCAGCGAGCGGGCCAGGGCGAGGGCGGTCGTGGCGCGCAGCTCCGCGGGCAGCTCCGGACCCGCCAGCGCACTCTCGAGCGCCGTGATCGCCCGCTCGGTTGCCCCCGCGCCCCTCCAGTCGAGACCGCGCAGGGCGCTCGCGATCACGCCGCCTTCCGCAACCCTGGAGTCGGCCGCGATCGAAGTCAGTGTGGCCGGCTCGAAGCGCTCGGCGGCCAGTCGGATGGTCGCGGCGCGGCGCAGTCCGAGCGATACCGGCGCGGCGGCGACCTCGCGCCAGGCACGCAGCGCCGGACCGGGTTCGGAGCGGGTCCAGTGCAGATCTCCGAGCTCCAGTCGGGCCGCTTCGCGCAGCTGCGAGGGCGCCGAGCGCTCCGCCACGATGGCGCGCAGAGTCGTCTCCGCGTGCCGATCTCCGGCGCGCCGCTCACAGCGACCGAGGGTCAACCGCGCCGTGGGGCGGCCGGGCGAGAGGACGAGCGCTCGGCCGGTGCTGCGCGCGGCGGCTCGGAATCGCCCCGAGCGGAAATGCGCGCCGGCCTGCTGCTCGTGTCGGGCGACGGCGTGGGCACAGCGCCGCCGGAGGATCGAGGGGCGGGCGAAGAGCAGCTCGGCGTAGCGCAGATCGCTCATCTGCAGAGATACGCCGTCGAGAAAGCACCACCACTGGGCGACCAGATGATCGAGGCTCTCGCCATAGGTCTCTTCGATGGCTCCCCACGGGTAGGCGCGGCCGAAGAGCTCGGGGCCTCGAACCGTGAGCAGCCAGCGCACGAAGCTGCCCATGGCCGGGTAGGCCCGCGGCCCCGCCTCGCTCCAGAATCCCGTCGCACCGAGCAGACGCTCGAGGTCGGGCATCAGTCCCAGCCGGCGCAATGCCGCCGCCCGCTGATGGAGGGTGAGGCGATCGGTGGGTCGATCCCCCAGAGCGCTGGCCAGTCCCTCGACCAGACCGAAGCGCCGGCTGATTCCGATTCCGGGCAGCCCCAAAGGCGCGCTCAGCACGTGGGCCAGCTCGTGGGCCAGTACCGGGTGGGGCGGCGTGGCGAGATTGACGTGGATCTCGCCGGCGATCGGATCCTCGATGCTCGTTGCGCCGGCGCCCATCCAGTACTTCTTGGTGGCCGCATCGGGGTAGATATAGCAGCCGACGCGCGCGGGCGGGAGCTCGATCGCCAACAGGGCGGAGATCCTCTCGAGATGCCACTCGAGATCGAGCGCCAGCTCGTGAAGCACGGCCGGCGGGGTGGCGCGGCCGTCGTAGTGGACTCGGAAATGCGCGGTGTCGAGACGTGAGCCCAGTGCGACCTCGATCTGCCGGCGATGGGGTCGGATGCCGAGCTGGGGACGCAGGGCGAGCGCCAGCACGGCGCATCCCGCCACCACGAGAGCGCTCCACCCCGATCCTCGGCCCAGCCGCCAGTGCGCGACCCGCAAGAACGCGAGCGCGACCGAGAGATCGATCAGGCGCGCCCAGAGAAAACGTCGATCGAGAGGGATGTGGGTGTCGTAGATCGGTCCCGCGAAGTAGCCGATCAGGGGATTGAAGATGAAGACCGGTGGCTCGGAGAGCAGGTAGGCCAGATCCCAGGCGATCCAGGCGCCGGCAGCCGCGGCGGCGATGCGCCCCGCCCGCCTGGGCCTTGGTGGCCCACTCGGCAACCGCGGCGGCGATGCGCCCCGCCCGCCTGGGCCACCCAGCGCGACCGCCAGCGATCCCAGCGCCGCGGCCCAGAAGGCCGCGCCGCTCGCCATCGAGAGCGCGAGCGCTCCCTCGCGGAGCGGCTCGCAGATCAGGCCCCGCGCGGCCGAGATGACGAGGGCCACCAGCAAGGGGGCGAGCGGCAGCGCCGCGGCCGCCAGGCAGCGACCGAGCAGAGTCCACCAGTCGGATGGAGGCCCCTCGCGCCGGAAGCGTCGCTGCACGACCACGACAGCCGCCACCGCCGCGGCGGGCGCCAGCAGCAGACCCAGATCGTAGCCCGGTGTGGCCAGCAGCGGAAGTGCCTGGAGGGGGAGAGTCAGGGCCGTGAGCAGAGCGCTCGCGACCCACGCCTCACGGGTCAGCATTCTCGAAGGCTAACGCCAGGGTCCCGGCAAAGGCGCCGGGACCGGGCTTCAGGCCTTGGGCTTCAGGCGTCGGCCTTCCGGAAGACCCGACTCGTCACGCGAGGTCCAGCGCGCGGTCCTCGCCGGTGCGGAGACAGAAGAGTCCCCTGCGTCCGCGGCTCGAACATCGGGGGACCCCGCCGACTTGCAGTCGGCGCGTCTGCCCACCACCAAGCTGGCCAACGCGATCCGCCCCGGATTTCCGCCCTCCGGGCCCAAAGCCCGAAGCCTGACGCCCAAAGCCTGGTCCCGGCGACTTTGCCGGGACCCTGAGGCTACCGGTTGCGCGGTCGCGCGCGCTCGGGCACGATCCAACGATGGAGCCCCCGGAGCACGCGTCGTCGAGATCGATCCAAGAGGTGGCAACGAAACTGGGAACGAGCTGGCTCGGAAGGCCGCTGAAGGTGGTCGGGACGATCGCCAGCACCATGGATGTGGCGCGCGCCTGGTCCGGCAGCGCCGCGGGCGATGAGCCGATGCCCCATGGCGCGGTGGTGGTCGCGCTCGGCCAGACCCAGGGTCGCGGCCGCCGCGGACGCTCCTGGCACTCGCCGCCCGGCCTCGGTCTCTACCTCTCCGCCCTGCTCCGCCCGCCGCTCTCGCCCGTCGAGATCGCGCCGCTCGGCCCCGCCGCCGGTCTCGCCGTGGCCGACGCGCTGGGCTCGTTCGTGCCGCGTGCGGTCCGGGTCAAGTGGCCCAACGACGTGCGCATCGGCGGCTACAAGGTGGCGGGGGTTCTGGCCCACGCGGAGAGCCGGCTGGGTCGAATCGAGCGCCTGGTGCTGGGCGTCGGTGTCAACGTGTTGCATCGGCGGGAGGACTTTCCACCGGCGCTGCGGAAGCGCGCCACCAGCCTGGCACTGGCCGGGGGCGGCGCGGTCGAGCCGGCGACCCTGCTCGGCCCCCTCCTCGAAGCGCTCGAGCGGCGGATCGACGCGGTGCTGAATGGCCGTTTCGAAGAACTGGTGGACGAGTGGAACGCCGCCTGCGATCACCTGGGCCGCACGGTTGCCATCGCCGAGGGCGCAAGGAAGATCGAGGGCCGCGCCATCGGCATCGACGCGACGGGGCGCTTGCGCGTCTTGGCGGGCGACGGCGAGGAGCGGCGGGTCGGGGCCGGCGAGCTGATCGAGTAGACAATTGTGTCGTCTTCGAGACGCTCTTGTGCGCTTTAGTGGGCAGCGGTCTCCAAATCGCCACCCTTACGCCCGGCATCGAAACGCTCCGATCGCCCCAACCGAGAGCTTCGCAGGTAGTTACAGAATAGCCGGCGCTCCCGGGCAATACTGGCGCGGTCCTTGCAAGTCATTTCGACCGTGATGAAAGCCCAGACCCCCAGTCCCGAGCTCGACCCCGCGGCCCTGCGCTCCCGCGGCGACATGGGAATCCTCGTGATCCTCGCCTCGGTCGCGGCGCTCCTGGTCTTCCTCCGCGCCTGCGTTTGACCCGACCCATCACCGGTCTTCGGCCCGCGCGCGACGGAAGGGATCCGCGCGCAGCATCAGCAGCATCAAGAGAACTCCGGTCACGCTGATGCCGACTCCCCAGCGCAATGACTGCGGCTGGTAGGCGAACTCCACCGATTCGACCTCCGGGGCGATCCAGACGCCGCGCAGCAGGCCGTCCACGCAGAGAATCGGCAGCTCCACTCCGCGCTGGTCGCGCGCCACCCAGCCCGGCGCGAAGCGATCACGCAACACCAAGAGACCGTGCGCTCCCGGAGGCGGATCGACGTCGATCCGATCGGGCCGCCAGCGCTCGGTCGGCCGCGCGGCGCTGCTGCGAGGAGACGGCTCGAGATCCGCCGGCAAGGGGCAGCCGGCGACTTCGCGACCGCCCACCAGCGAGCGCGTGGTGTCGATCGCGACCGGCCGGCCCGGGACGGGCATTCGCGCGCGTCCGCCGAGCTCGAAGTGCTCGACCAGCTCCACCGCGGGTCGTGCCGCGACCACCTTCGCGAGCAGCGCCCCGGAGCGCGGCAGGGAGGCGACATGCTCCAGGGCACCGCGGCTGAGATCGGTCGCCACCGGTCTCTTGATCCCCGGAATCGGAGTGGTGATCACGAAGGGCGCGGCCAGGCGCCCGGCGAGCTCGGCGGGTCTTTGCGCCAGCGCCGCCGCCAGCTCGCGAGCGCTGGGGGTTTCCAGACCGCTGTAGCCGGTGGCGTAGGCGATCCCCTCCAGCAGCCCGAAGTTCGGCTTGGCGTTGCGTCGCCAGCCGCCGTAGATCTCCCGCTCGCCGACCAGATTCCGCGGCCAGGGATAGGGGTCGAGCACCGCGGCGTCGCGCACCACTCGGGGCGGGCGGCCGCCGGGCTCGGTCCCGAGTCTCGTACCGAGCTCGGTCGGGGCGTCGTAGAACGACGGGTGGGTGGTGTAGATAAGATGGCGCGCCCGGGGAATCGCCTCGGCGGCGGCCAGCAGGAAAAGCGCCGGGAAAACCGCGCGCGGCCGCCGATGCGAAAGCGCCGCCAGCGCCAGCAGCAGCGCCCCGTGCGCCGCCACGCGCAGGGCGTCGAGACGCAGCCCGGCGAGCGCGGCGGCGTCGTTGCCGGCCAGGGCCCAGGCGGAAATGCGCAACCTGAGCGAGTCCGCCAGCGGACCCAGCACCAGCCCCGCCGCCCCGATCGCGGCGAGGCCCACCAGCGCGCAGCCGAGCGCCACCGCGCGCGCCCCGCGCCCGTCCTGCTCGGCGCGCGCACACCCCATCGCGGCCACCAGGGGGACCAGGACCGCCGCGCAGCTCAAGTACTTCTCGGGGTAGCGAAATGCGGCGACGCCCGGCAGGTAGGCATGCGCTAGCTGATAGAGGGCACCGTGGGTGCCCAGAGCGAGCGCGGCCAGCGTGACCGAGGCGGCCAGCAGGCCCAGCCCCACGCGCCCGGACCCGCGCCGCGCCGAGGGGAGCAGGGCCAGCGCCGCCCAGGGCACCAACCCCACCGAAATCCCAAAAAACCAGAACCGGGTGTTGTTCAGGCCCTGGATCAGCGGATGTCCCCAAAAAGTGTTGTCGGGGCCGGGCAGACCGAAGAGCTCGGGCAGCAGCAGGGTCGACAGGCGGGCCGGGTGCAGCGACCACTCCGCGGCCTCGGCCAACGAGAGACCGCTGCCCCGCCGCGACTGCGCCAGCAGCTCGGCGGCCGGCCAGCCCAGCGCCGCCCCCAGGAGCAGCGCCGCGCTCAGCGCACCGAAGAGGCAGAGCAGACGCCGCGCCGGACGGGCACCCCCCGCGCTCAGCAGCACGAGGGTCGCCAGCATCGCCTCCACCACCGCGCCCTGCGGGTCTCCCGCGTGCAGCGCGAGGGCGCCGCAGACGCCGAGCGCCAACGCGTCGCGGAGCTCGCCGCGGCGGCCCGCGCGCCAGGCATAGTGGAGGATCCAGGGCAGCCACGAGAGGGTGAAGAGGTACTGTGGATTGGTGGTGTAGGAGAGCGCGACGCCGGAGAGAGCCGCGCCGACCGCCGTGGTCGCCGCCGTCCACGGAGCCCGGCCGCGGCCCTGTCCGATCGCGAAGATCCAGGCGCCGCCACCCAGCAGCAGGAGATGGGTCACGATGCTCGCCGACAATGCGGAGGCGGGGGAGAGCAGCAGGAAGAAGAGCGCGGTCGGAGGGTAGAAGACGCCGAGCGAGGGATTGGCCGCCATCGGCTCGCCGAGCTGGAGCCAGGCGTTCCAGCTCGGGGCGTGGCCGGCGCGCAGCATCTCGGCTTGCAGCGCCTTCTGCGGCGCGTAGTGGGTGGAGCTGTCGCCGTAGAAGAAGGTGGCGCCGTCCAGCAGCACCTCCTGGCAGGGCAGCAGGATCGCGACCATCGCGAGCGCCAAGGAGGCGAGTCGGATGCGGGCGCGATTCACGTTAGAGATCCCGGCGGCGGTAGTGCGCGATCAAGGTCGAGAAGCTCACGCCGCGGCGCGCCTTGCCCGGGTTGGGGCGGCATTCGATCCGCGGCGCGGGCGCCGAAATGGCCCGCCGCAGCAGCTCGCTCAGGGAATCGCGCGTGAATTCGCCGAAGAGGTGGAAGTGCAGGCGGGCCCGGAAGTCGTTGAAGCCGTCGTTGTCGAGCAAGAGCCCCGCCAGCCTTTGGAGGGCGTTCGATCCGCTGGTGAGGGTTTCGCAGACCACCAGGTCGTCGCGCAGGCCGCGCCCCAGGTCGGTGAGAAAGCGCTCTTGGCGGGGCACGATGTGGTGCAGCATATCCGACACCACCACCGCGCCCGGCTCGCCGGGATAGCCGTCGACGTCGAGCACGTCGGCACAACGGGCGTCGAGACCGCGGGCCCGGGCGTCGGCGACGAAGCGCCGATTCAGATCGATGCCGGTGTAGCGCATCGCGGGCGGCAAGAACTCGGCCAGGTGGCAGGTGCCACAGCCGACGTCCAGGACCCAGGCCTGCTCGGGCAGCGCCGCCGCGATTCTGCGGAAACGATCCTCGTAGCCCTCGCCGTGCAGGATCGAGAGGACTCGATCGTAGAGCGAGCTCGATCCGTACATCGGCGAGCGCAGCATGCCGGCAGGTTCCCTTGACCGGAGATCGCGCTACTTGGGGTCCTTGGGCCGGTCGTCCGGCTCGCTCGGAGACTCGATCTCGCGCTGAATATCGCGCCCGGCCGACTTGAACTCACGGATTCCCTTGCCCAGCGACGCGCCGATCTCGGGAAGTCTCTTGGCTCCGAAGAGGAGCAGAACCACCAGGAAGATCAGGATGACTTCCCACGCGCCGAGATTGCCGATCATCGATTCCTCCGATTCGGAGAGAAGGGCCGCCGCCGCTGCGCCCCGCCGCGTCGACCGACAGGGTGGCCCAAGGCTCGCGGTGCCGCCCGCTCACCAAGGCTCTACTCTATCGAGGTGCTCGGCGGGAGTCAAACGGAGCCGCCGCGTCGCTTGACCTCGCCCCGACACTGCCCCTACCGTCCCGCCCATGGGGTTCGTACAGGAGCTCAAGCGCAAGTCGATTCACCTGGCCGCCATCTCGATTCCGGTCCTCTACTACTGGATTCCTTCCGAGCTGGCCTCGAAGTGGATCCTGGTCGCTTTCACGATCGGCTTCTTTTGGGCCGACATCGTCAAGCTGCGCTCACGACGCTGGAATCGACTCTTCATGGCGATCTTCGCGCGCTTTCTGCGCCGCCACGAGGCCCGGGAGCTGAACGGAGCGACCTTCGTCATGCTGGCCGCCTCGGCATGCGTGCTCTGCCTGTCGAAGCCGGTGGCGACCGCGGCCATCTCCTTCTTGGTGCTCGGCGACACGGCCGCGGCCCTGGTCGGGAAGTCGTTCGGCCGTCTTCGCTATCTCGGGAAATCGGTCGAGGGCAGCGTGGCCTGCTTCCTGGCCTGCTTTCTGGCGGCCATGTGCATTCCCGACCTGTCGATCGAAGCCGGATTGGCCGGCGCCGCCGCGGCGACCATCGCCGAGCTGGTGCCGATCCCGATCGACGACAACTTCCGCATCCCGCTGGCGGCCGGCGCGCTGATGCAGCTCATGTCCGGATAGCGCATCGGCCGTCCTCTCAATAGTTTAGGAGAACGCTCTCAATGACCACTCGAATCATCGCGCTCGCCCTCGTTCTGTGCTGCGGAGTCGCCGCCGCGCGCGCGGACCAGGCGGTCGAGGCGCTGCTGCGCCGCGGCCTGGAGGATCATGCCGCCCTCGAGCTCGAGACCCGCGCCCGCAATGCCGCCGACGGAGCGGCGCGCGCGGAGCTGCTGGTGCGGCTCGCGGGGCTCTACGAGTCGCGCGGCGATGATCGCGGATTCGCGGCGGCCGCCTACGTGCGAGCCCTCGAGGCGCTGCCCGCGAAGGCGCCGGGGCGGGACGATATCCACTACCGGCTCGGCCGGGCGCTGGAGGCGGGAGGTGACACGGTTCGCGCCGCCCTGGAGTACCAGCAGATCCTCATCGAGCATCCGGGGTCGTCCTACTACGAGCAGGCCAATGCCGGCGTGCACCGCTGCTTCGAGCGCAATCAGCCGCGCGTCGCGGCCACCGTGGGAGAGCACGTGATCACGGTCGAAGACCTGGACCGGGTCATTCGGAAGCTCGACTCGGTGGCCCAGAGCGAGATCGAGAGGAGGCCGGAACGGCGCCAGACGCTGCTCCAGCAGATGATCGAGGAGAAACTGATGGCCGACCACGCGCGGGCCATCGGGCTGCACCTCGAGGCCGCGGTGCGCGAGGAGCTGGCGCGCAACGTCGACCGCTTCCTCGCCACCCGCCTGCTCGAATCGCGAGTCAAGGCGCGCGTCGACATCGACGCCGACCAGGTGCGCGAGTACTACGAGCAGAATCGGGAGAGCGAATTCTACGTCGAGGCGCGCCTGCGCGGCTTCGTCTTCGTGATGGAGGACGAGCGCGGGGCGCGCCAGATCCACCGCCGCCTGGAGCGAGGAGAGTTCGACGAGCTTCGCAACGAGCTCTGGCGAGACGCCCAGGGCAAGGGGGGCGGGGACTCCGGGCTGCACAAGATGACGGACTACCCGGAGCCGCTCCAGGCCCGCCTGGATGGACTCGAGGTCGGGCAGGCGGCGCGCCCCTATCAGAGCGAGATGGGCTGGGAGGTGTTCTACGTGCAGGTGCACAAGCCGTCCCGGATCACGCCCTTCGAGAAGGTGGCGGTGCGCATCGAGGCCAACCTGCGCACGGCGAGCGAGTCGCGTCTCTACCACGCGCTGGCCGATTCACTGCGCGCCGCGACGCCCGTCATGGTCACCGAATCGCCCTGAGGCCGGTTCGCGGGCTGCCGTGATACAATCCAGGCGGGACAAGGTCCTGGACGCCACTATCCTGGAGACCCCATGGGCAAGCGCCGCGCCCTGATCGCCGCAATCGGACCCCTTCTACTGATCGCTTCCTGCAGCAGTATCGGGCGCCGCATGACCCAGGCCCACGAGCTCTACGAGCAGGGCAATGCCGAGCAGGCGCTGCATGAGCTGGATGCGGTGATCGTCGAGCGGCCCGACCACGTCGGGGCCAACACCTTGATCGCGCGCATTCATGCCGACGCCGGGGCGCCCGACAAGGCGATTCCGCCCCTGAAGCGCGCCATCGCCGCTGCTCCGGAACGAATCGACTTGCGGCTCGACCTGGGACGCTCCTTGATCGGGTCGGGGCTCCCGCAGGAAGCGATCGGCGTGCTCCACTCCGCCCTCGCCCTGGCACCGGAGAATCCTCAAGCTCTGGCGCTCTGCGGCCACGCTCACCTGCTCTCCGGGCTGGTGAAGGACTCGATCGGTTTCTTCAACCAGGCGCTGGAGATCGCGCCGCAGAACGTGATGGCGCTGCAAGGCAGGGCCGACGCCCTGGAGCGCAGGGGCGAGCTGGCCCGGTCTCTGGAGACGCGCCGTCGGGCGCTCGAGGTGGAGCACGAGGGGGCCGATCTCGAGCTGGAGTGGGGGGACGAGCTGGCGCGGCTCGGCAAGAACGCCGAAGCCGCGGACGCTTACGACCTGGCCACCGCCGAAGACCCCTTCGATGCGCGAGGCTGGCATCGCCGCGGTCTGGCCCTGGCGGAGTTGGGACGGCTCGCCGAGGCGCGCGAGGCGTTCCTGACCGCGCTGGAGGCCGATCCCGGCATGATCGAGGCGAACGAAGCGCTGGCGGATGTCTATCTCGCCATGGGCGAGATGGAGCTCGCGGAGGAGCAGCTCAAGCTCTACCTGGAGAACGCCCCGGTGGAGATGTTGGCCGATCCGGAGTACCAGCGCTCGAAGCTCGACCGAGCGTTTCGCTAGGACCGGCCAACCGTGCTCATTCGATTCCTCCCCCGGTCGATTCGCGGCGCGCTGGTCGCGGCGGCGTGTGCGCTCTGTGTCAGCGGGCCGACTCTCGGGCAACGACCCGGGGGCAAGGCCGTGGAGCCGCTGAGCAACGCGCTCGAGGCGCTGCGTGATCGCCGCTTCGACGAGGCGCTGCGCTGGTTCCAGGTGACGGCCTCCGACTTCCCGGACACCGGGGAGGCGCTGCAGGCCAGGCTCCACCGAATCGTCATTCTGGCCGCCCGCGAAGCGAGCCTGCTGCTGCTCGGCAACAGCTGGCACGCCGGCATGCAGCGCACAGTCGATGGCGACTACTCCTTCGTGAATCACAAGAAAGAGGATTTCGCGAAGCAGATGACCCGCTACTACCGGGCGCGAGACGATGCACTGGAGGTATTCCTGATCGATGTGCGGCGTCTTCTGATCGAGGATGGCGGGTCTCCGGTGCCGATCGCGTTCCGAGGACCGATGCGCGTGGTGCGCTCCGAGGCCAACATCGCCGGGCACCTGGAGCACGGCTTCTACCTGGAGGCGGCCGACTGCGCGGCCCTGGAGGAGATGCTCTTCGACGACGCCTACGCGGCCTACGCACGGGCGCTCTTGGGGCTGGATGAAGATGCACTGCTCGCCGACGCGGTGTCCGGCAATCTCGATCGCAAGACCTTCTACGGGGCCTTGATGGACCGGATCGCGACGGTCGTGGAGGAGGGGTTGGGCAGCGCCCACGATCGGGAGACGGTGACCCGTCTGGCCGCGGTGGTGCTGCGCGAAGGGAAGAACCAGCCCTACGACGTCGCGGTGACGCACGCGCGGGAGATTCTCAGCCGCTACGGCAAGGCGGTCGAAGGACCGATCCGCTGCGGCCGTTGCGGAGAGACCGCCCGGCCGGGCTGGCAGTTCTGTCCCTACGACGGGGCGGCGCTCCCGGCATCGGAAACCGCACCGGCCGGCCAGTCCTCGAAGGACTGAGGGCGATTTCCAGGGCAGCGCGTTTGGCCGTCGCCGCGGCGCTCCTGGCCGGGCTCTGTGTGCGTGCCCTCTACTGGGGCGAGCTGGCCGAGACCCCGGGCTTCCATGCGCCGCAGAACGATCCGCAGGCCTTCCTGAGCCAGGCGGAAGGGCTGGCCTGGATCGAGCCTCTGGGCCCCGAAGCACCCTACTTCAAGGCCCCCTTCTACCCCTACCTGCTTGCGGCTCTCTTCCGTCTGGGACTCGATGCCGGGAGCTGGGCGCGCATCGTGCAGATGGCGCTCGGTCTCGGATCGGCCTTGGTCGGCGCCGCCCTGGCCAGGAGGCTGGGCGGCAGCCCCGGGGCGGCGGTGGCAACTGCCGCGCTGCTGGCGTGCACGGGGATCTTCGTCTACTTCGAGGGGGAGATCCTGATCACCGCCTGGATCGTGTTCTTCGATCTGGCGGCGCTCCTGGTGCTGAGCAGGAGAGGTTTCGGGGCTCCGGCGGCGGCGCGGTCGGGAGCCGCCGGAATCCTGCTCGGGATCAGTGCGATCGCCCGGCCGACAGTGCTGATCTTCGCGGCCTGCGTGGGATTGGGACTTCTGGTCCGCGGGGGGGGCAGGGGCGCGCGCGCGGCGCTCTTCGCTCTCGGGCTCGGCATGGCGATCGCCCCGGTGACGCTTCGCAACTGGGTGGTGGGCGACGACCTGGTGCTGATCTCGTCGCAAGGGGGGATCGCCTTCTACACCGGCAACAACGCTGCCTCCGACGGCATGTTCGGCAGCCCCGCGGGCTTCGAGATCATCGGCGGCAACTGGGAGTTCTTCGAGTGCGTGCGGCGCGCCGAGGAGCGATGCGGACGCTCATTGCGGCCCTCGGAGGTGTCGCGCTTCTACCTGGGCGAGGGGCTGCATTTCTGGCTTCGATCGCCGCGCCGGGCGGGCGAGCTGCTGCTCAGGAAGGGCTTGCTCTTCTGGGGGCGGGCGCGGGTGTCGAACAACCAGGACATCGATCGCGCCCTGCTCGAGCTCACCGGCGGCAAGGCGATCGCGCCCCTTTTCAGCCCAGCCTGGGACGCGGCACTGATCGCCGTGGGTCTGGCCGGACTGGTGTGGCTCGGCCGGCGAGGATGGTTGCTCTCGTCTTTCGTGGTGGTCTACTCGGCGACCGTGGTCTGCTACTTCGTGGCTACCCGCTACCGCGTGCCGGTGCTGGCGGCGTTGGCGCCGGCGGCGGGGATCTTCCTCGCCGATGCGCCACGCGGACCGATGCGGCGCCTGCTCTTCCCCGTGCTGGTGGGGGCTTTGGCGCTCGGCGTGTTGTGGCCGGACTGGTTCGATCTTCGAGCCACCTCTCCCGCCCAGGCGCTCTTCGCGCGCGCGGAGTCGCTGCAGCGCCTGGGGCGGACGGCGCAGGCCGTCGAGACCTATTCCTCGGTCCTGTCGATCGATCCCGACTATCCACGGGCGCGGCTCAATCTGGGGGCGATCGCCATGCAGCGAGGGGAGCAAGGGCAGGCCGAGGCGCACTTCACCGCCGAGCTGCGGCGCAACGCCGGCGATCCCTTGGCGCTCCACAATCTCGGAGCGCTGCGCCTGGAGCAGCGTCGCCCGGAGGCGGCGATCGCCCTCATTCGCCAGGCGATCGCCGAACAGCCCAACTACATCCGCGCCCATCGCAGCCTGGCGCGCGCGCTGAGCGCCCAGGGCAGGGGTTCGGAGGCGCTGGCGGTGCTGGATCGGGCCCTGGAGATCTGCGCGGTTCCGGTGGAGTACCGCCCCGACGAGGCCGGTGTCCGCTCGGACCGCGCGGCCTTGCTCGCGGCCGCCGGCCGACTGGGCGAAGCGGAGCAGGAGTACCGCCGGGCGCTCGACTTGAATCCGCGCCGGATCGAGCCGAGGATGGGCCTCGGCAGCGTGCTCGGCAGGCTCGGGCGGCCGCGAGAGGCCGAGTCGATGCTGCTGCAGGTGCTGGCGCAGGAGCCCGAGCGGCTCGAGGCGCAGGTCGACCTCGGCAACGTGCTGGTGGCACTGGGTCGCGGCCCGGAGGCCGAGGCCCGTTTCCGCCGCGCCGCCGAGCTCGACCCGCTGCGGCCCGAGCCCTGGTTCGCGCTGGCGCATCTGGCGCTGCGCGAGGGTCGCGTGGCGCGCGCCCGAGACCTGCTGGAGGAGTGCCTGAGACGCTCACCCGAATTCGAGCCGGCGCGGCGAGCCCTTGACCGGCTCCCCGGATCCCAGGTTCCGCGCCCCTGATCCGCGATAGAGTCCCAGCCATGCCGCACACAGTCCTCGGAATCAACCTCAGCCACACCGGCGCCGCTTGTCTCCTGGTGGACGGGCGCATCCGCGCGGCGGTCGCCGAGGAGCGCCTGTCGCGGATCAAGGGCGATGCCGGCTTTCCCTGGCGGTCGATCGAGTTCGTGCTGCGCGATGCCGGCATCGAGAGGGGGGAGGTCGATGCGCTGGCGGTGGGCACCCTTTGCGAGCGCTTCGTGCCGACCCTGGCGCAGAGCGCCGAGTATCGGCCGAGCATTCGCGCGGTGGCGCAGGCATCGCGCTGGGTCCCGCTCTCGCTGCTAGGTTCCGGGAGCGTTCGGCGGACCTACCGAGCTGCGCTCGGAGCTCTGCGCCGCGCCGAGACCCGGCGCGATCATTTGCCCTGGCTCGCGGAGCTCGGCATCCGGCCCAAGAGGGTCTTGCACCTCGAGCACCACGAGTGCCACGCGGCCGCCGCCTACCACCTGCGACCCTTCGCGGGCGGCGCGGTGGTGCTGACTTGCGACGGGCTGGGGGACGGTCTGGCGGCCACCGTCGCGCTCGGCTCGGGAGCGACTCTGCGTCGCATCGCCTCGACTTCGAGCGTCCATTCACTGGGCTCGATGTACAGCCGGGTGACCCGAGCGCTCGGCTTCAAGCCCTGGGAGCACGAGGGCAAGGTGATGGGACTGGCCCCTTACGCGGACCGCGACCGGGCCGCGGACCTGGCAGGCGATTTCGAGCGCTTTCTGGAGCTGCGCGGGCTCGAGTTCCGCAACCGCCAGGGGCTGATCGGCGACGCCTTCCTGCAGCACGTCTCGCGACGCTACGGCACCCGGCGCTTCGATGACCTGGCTCATGCGATTCAGCACCTGGCGGAGCTGCGGGTGCGGGAGTGGGCCGAAAACGCGGTACGGAGCACCGGTGTGCGCCGCGTCTGCGCGGCCGGTGGGGTCTTTCTCAACGTCAAGGCGAACGCCGCGCTGGCCGACTCGCCGTGGATCGACGAGGTCTTCTTCTTCCCCGCGCCGGGGGACGAATCGGTGGCGATCGGTGCCGCGCTGCTCGCCCACCAGAAGCTGGTGTCCTCGCGGCCGGAGCGCGAGACGCTGGGATCCACCTACTGGGGTCCCGACGCCGAGCGGGGGCTCGACCGGCTGCTCGAATCGGTCGCCGGAGGGCGCTACGAGATCACCCGACACGGCGCGGGGATCGCCGCACAGGTCGCGGGTCTGCTCGCGGAGGGCGAGATCGTCGCCCGGGTGAGCGGGCGCCTGGAGTTCGGCCCGCGGGCGCTGGGCAATCGCTCGCTCCTGGCCGATCCTTCGCGCCTCGAGGTGGTCGGCGAGCTCAATCGCGCGGTCAAGAATCGCGATCATTGGATGCCCTTCGCACCGGCGATCCTGGAGGAGCATGCCGGTCGCTATCTGCACAATCCGAAAGGGCTCGACTCGCCTCATATGATGCTCAGCTTCGGCACCCGTCCTGACGCCCGACAGGAGATCGCGGCGGCACTGCATCCGGCCGATTTCAGCGCCCGCCCGCAGATCGTGCACGCCGCTTCGAATCCCGGATTCCACCACCTGCTCCGGGAGTTCCAGCGCCTGCGCGGGATCGGTGCGCTGCTCAATACCTCGTTCAACCTGCACGGCAAGCCGATGGTCGGCAGCGCCGCCGATGCACTCGAGGTGCTGGACCGATCGCGATTGCGGCACCTGGTCATCGGCGACACCTTGTTCACGCGGCGCGGAGGGACCGATCGCAGGAGCGCCGATCGAGAGCCGGTTCTGGACCAGGTGGTCGGCTAGGAGTACGCCGTCTTGAAGGTCCTGCTCGCCAATCCGATGACGCGCGAGAGCATCACCAAGGAGGGGCGGGTCATCATCCCCCTGGACGTGACCTTCGAGCCTTATCGATTCCCGCTCTCGCTCTGTCTCGCCGCGGCGGCGATCCGGCGCGAGTGCCCGGACGCGGCGGTGCGGGTGGTGGACGGACCGGCGGAGGGGGTCGGGCACCCGGGCTTCGCGGCGCTGCTCGCCGCACTGCGTCCCGATCTGACCATCGTCAACGTCGCCAGTCCCACTCTCGAGCTCGATCTCGCGGTCGCGAGGTCCGCGGCAGCGATCGGCAGCCGCGTGGCGCTCTTCGGCCAGCATGCGCAGGCCTTCGCCGCGCACCTGCTGCGATCGGCGCCGGAGGCCGACTGCTGCGTGGTGGGTGAGCCGGAGCCGACGCTCGCGGAGCTGGCGGCGGCGATCGCCGCGGGCCGGCCGCTCTCGACGGTGCCGGGGCTCGTCCATCGAGACGCGGCCGGGGCGCATGCGAGGAGCGCGGAGCGGCCGGCGCTGGAGTCGATCGATGCGCTGTCGTGGCCGGCCCGCGACCTGGTCGACTCCGATCGCTATCGCCTGCCGGACGGCGAGCGCTACACGCTGATCCTGGCGGGCCGCGGCTGCCCCTTCGACTGCCCTTTTTGCCTCGCGCCCGGCTTGCACGGCCGGCGCGCGCGCCTGCGTCGGCCCCAGGCGCTGGTCGAGGAGCTGCGGACGGTGGTGCGCGAGACTCCGATCCGCTCCTTTCTGTTCCAGGCCGACCTCTTCACCGCCAACCGTGCCTGGGTGCTGGAGCTTTGCGAGCTGCTGATCCGATCCGCCCCCCCGGTCCGTTGGATCTGCAACACCCGCGTCGACACGCTCGACGAGGAGATGCTCCGGCGGATGCGTCGCGCCGGGCTCTTCATGATCAGCTTCGGGCTCGAGTCGGGCGATCCGCGGATGCTCGAGATCCTCGGCAAGGGGCGGGTCGGCGTGGAGCGGATCCGCGCGGTGGTCGAATGCTGCCGCGAGCTGGGCATCAAGAGCAACGGCAGCTTCGTGGTCGGACATCCCGGCGAGACCCGCGAATCGCTGGCCCGGACCCGGGAGCTGATCCTCTCGCTGCCCTTGGACATGGCGGTGCTGATGTGCAGCACCCCCCATCCGGGCACACCGCTCTTCGATCGGCTCGCCGCCACGCGGAGCTTCCTGAGCGATGACTTCGAGGACTACAGCTTCAATCGCTATGTGATTGGCGGGACCGGGCTGGACCCGGGCGAGGTGCAGGCCTACATCCGCTCCCTGCGGCGGGATTTCTACTTTTCGCCCGGCTATGCGCGGCGCCGGCTCGCGGACCTGCGGGAGCCCTTGCGCTTCTTCCGCAGCGCGGGCTTCGCCCTGCAGCGCCTGTCCTACGGCGGCGTGCGGGCGTTGGGGGAGCGAAGGCGCGGACGCGGGGAGGCCGGCGTGCTCGAGCCGGTTGCGGCACGGATCAACCCCCGCGCGCGGCGCTCGGCGCCCAGCCGGCCGCACGCCGAGGGGGTGGGCGCGGAGCGTGGCTCGTGAGGACGGGATCGATGGCGGGGCGATGGCTGCGGGGGCAGGCACCGGGGCCTCGGGTTGCTTATCTGGTCTACTTCGCCAACACCCGTTGCGAGCAGGATTGCACCATGTGCTTCGTGCGGCCGGAGGCGGATGACGCGCTCTTGACGCAAGCGGAGCTGCGGCGCGTCGGCGGCGGGCTGCGGCATCTCCTGCAGCTCACGGTGACCGGTGGCGAGCCCTCGCTGCGTCCCGATCTGGTGGCCGCGGTCACCGCCCTTGCGGGAGCTGCCGGTGTCCCCTTGGTGTCGCTGCACAGCAACGGATTCGCTCCACAGCGAGTGGAGCGCTGCGTGCGCGGCATCGTGGCCGGCTTGCCGGCCAGTGTGGTGTCGGTGCGGCTCTCTCTCGACGCGGTCGGGGCGCGTCACGACCAGATCCGGCGCCGCGGGGGCTCCTGGGAGCGCGCCCTGGAGAGCCTGGAGCGGCTCGAGATGTTGCGATCGCGGGAGCCGCGGCTGCGACTCTTCGTCGACGTCTGCCTCTCGGCGCACAACCGGGACCAGATGCGGGAGCTGGGAGCCTTCTTGCACTCTCGGGCCGCGGCGCTGGACGGCTGGGAGCTGCTGCTGCAGCGCGGCAGCCCGCGGGATCCGGGGGCCGCCGCCGATCCCGCCTGGTTCCGGCGGGCGTGGGCGGAGCTGGGGCCCGGCCCGACGGCGTCCGCGCGCGGCGAGACGCTGCGCTCGCTGCCTGAAGCCGCCCGACAGGCGCTCTACCGGCGGCGGGCCGACGCCGCCCAGGGGGCGATGGGCCCCCCAGGCTGCGTGGGGGGGAAGCGCTTCGCGGTGCTCGGCGCGACCGGGGAGGTGCTGCCCTGCGAGACCCTGGGCGGGGCGGGAGATCTCGGCAACGTGCGCGACCACGGCCTCGATCTGGAGCGGGTGCTGCGCGGTGCGCCGGCGCGCAGGGTGCGGCGCGGCATCGCGCGCGGCGATTGTGCGCCGGGATGCAGCGAGGAATGCCCGGCGCTGGCCACCGCCCTGCTCCGCTCCGGGGGCCTGGCGACGACCTGGTGGGGCGCGATTCGGGCACGGCCGGGCCCGGCGCCGGCCGGCGCGCGGAGCGCGGCGTCGTGACCGAGCAGACTGCCACCGGCCGGCGCTCCGACGCGGAGCCGGAGCTGGCGATCGTGGTTCCGGTGCACAATGCCGCCGCCACTCTGCCCGCCTTGCTCGATGCGCTGGGCGCGCTCGATCCTCGGGCCGCCGAGATCGTCTTCGTGGACGACGCCTCGACCGATCGATCGGCCGCGCTGATCGCCGCGCGCGGCCATCGCGTGGTGACGCGCGCTGTGCGCGGCGGGGCCGCGGCGGCCCGCAACCTGGGTGTGGCCGCGAGCGACGCGGCGCGGATCCTCTTCCTCGACGCCGACACCGCGCCTCCGACCGACGCCCTCGAGCGCGTGCAGCGCGGCCTGGCGACTCCCGGTGTGGTGGCGCTGGTGGGGGTCTACCGGCGGCGGCCGCTCAACCAGGGGTTCTGGCCGCGCTACAAGGCGCTGCAGGCGGAGTTCTACCACCGTTTCCACCCGGTGACCGAGATCTCCTGGCTGTGGGGCGCGATGGCGGCGGTGCGACGCGACGCCTTCGAGCGGGCCGGCGGCTTCGACGAGCGCTACCGGGGCGCTGACCTGGAAGATGTGGAGCTGGGGCGTCGGTTGGCCGCGTTCGGGCGCATTTTGCTCGACCGAGGCTTCGTGGTCGGCCATCACTTCGCGCCGACTTTGAGCGCCAACGTGCGCAACCACTTCCAGCGCGGCCGCCACTGGATGCGCCTCTATGGCAGCGGGAGTGGGTTCGACAACTACTTGACGACCAGGAAGATGGCGCTCTCGCGCCTGGCCGGGGCGGCACTGCCGGCGGCGCTGCTGGCGGCGCTGGCGCTAGGCGGATGGCTGCCCTGGCTGCTCACCCTCGGCGCTCTCGCGGCCTACGCCGCGCCGAGCTGGGGCCTGCTGGTCCTGGGCTGGCGGGCCGGAGGCGCCGCCTTCACCCTCGCCATTTTGGCGGCTGAGCTGCTGCTTTCTTGGGTGCTGATCGGTGCCGGCGCGAGTGTGGCGCTCGAAGCGCTCAGCGGATTCGCAGGCGCTGCCCGCGGAAGATCCGATTCGGATTGCCGATCCCGTTGAGCTCGCTCAGACGGCGCACGTCGGTGCCGTAGCGCGCCGCGATGGAAGAGAGACTCTCGCCGCCGCGGACCGTGTGGTAGCGCTGCGGGATCTGCGAGGCGTGGCGCTGCTGCGCCGGAATCGCCGCGCAGGCGGCGCGCAGGGAAGCGCCGTAGCCGGGCGGGACCCGCAGCAGGTAGCCGGGCGCGGCACGCGCCCTGCCACGATAGAAATCCTCGGATAGCGCGGGGTTGAGCGCGCGCAGCAGCTCCGCGCGCAGACCCAGGTGCTCTTCGATGGCTTCGACGGCGAGGTAGGCGGGCAGCGGAATCGAATCGAATCGCGCGGGCGGATCGAGCTCGATCGTCCCGAAGTAGCGCTCCGGATCGAGCGCCACGCGCCGCGCCGCCAGGAACTCCGCGTAGAAGTTCTTCGACGCGAACCCGAAGCTGCGGCTGCGATAGTGATCCACCACCAGATCGAATCGATCCTCCCCGAAGCGGTCGCGGGCACGCCGCATTCCCGCCACCCCGTGGTTGTAGGCGGTGAGTGCCAGGGGCCAGCTGCCCAGAGCGTCCAGGTTGTCGCTCAGATGGCGGGCCGCGGCGTGGGTGGCGGCCATCGGGTCGCGGCGCTCGTCGACGCCGCGATCGATGCGCAGATAGTAGCGCCCGGTCCCGCGCGACCATTGCCAGATTCCGATGCAAGCCGCGCTCGAATGCGCGTCGTTCTGAAACGACGATTCGACATGCGGCAGGTAGGCCAGGTCGGCCGGCAGCCCGCGCGCCGCGAAGATGGCGCGCATCTCGTCGAGATACGCACCCGAGCGCCGAATCCCCTCGGCGAATCGCTCCCGCAACCCGGCCTGGAAGCGCGCCTCCTCGCCCGCCGGGCTGCGACGCTGGGCCTGGCGAATCAGGCTCTTCTGGTCACGCCGCTGCGGATCGAAGGGCCGGTCGAGCTGCACGACTTCGTAGACGACCCAGGGCTGGCGACGATCGTGAATCAGCACCTGCTCGCTCGAGTAGCGGGTGAAGACATCGACCCAGAATTCGATCCGAGGCTCGAAACCGGGTGGGATGGGGAAGGGGTCGGGAGAGGCGCCGGTGGCGGGCAGCGCGGGTCGACTCGATAGCAGCAAGAGAGCGAGGAGCGCGGGTCCGGTCTTCACGGAGCGGGGACCTTCGGTTGGGGTGCCGAGATTGTCGGGTTCCTACTCCTCAAGATCGGTCATCGATGGCGTTCGCAATACTCGATTCAGAGCTAACGCTCCCGCTCGAACCGCCATTGGGCACGCTTCGAGTCGAGCTCGCGGCCGACCCGGTCGTAGGCCAGCGAGAGTCCGTAGTGCGCGGGGGCGTAGGTCTCGTCCTTCTCGACGACCCCCTCGAAGAGCTCGATGGCGTCGTTCCAGCGCTCCTGCTCAAGCGCGATCAGCCCCAGGTTGTGCTCCACGTCGACGTCGGGACCGAACTCTTCGAGGACCTCTTCGAAGAGGCGGTGCGCGTCGTTCGTGTAGCCCTGCTCCCGGTAGACCACCGCCAGGTTGTTGAGCGGGGTCGGATCGTCGGGCGCTTCCGCGATAGCGAGCCGGTAGGCCTCTTCGGCCGCTTCGAGCCGCTCCATGGCGAGATAGGTGTCGCCGGTCAGCAGGTGGAGCCTTTCGGCCTCCGGGTCGAGCTCGCGCGCCTCGCGCAGCAGGACGTGGGCCTTCATCGGGTCGCCCACGGAGAGCTCGTAACTTGCCTCGGCGATCTTCTCGCCCGCCAGGAGTGGATCATGGGTCTTGCCCGCCCCACATGCCGCCAGGAAGAAGGCCGTCACGCCGAGCGCGGCGGGCGTGAAGCTGTGCTTGGATTGCCTCAAAAGTCCTCCAAATCGATGCGCCGGGGGGTGCGCATGAGTCTAGCGTTTCTGGGCCGCGCAGTTCAGGGCCGGAGCACCACCTCCACCGTATTGGAGAAGCCACGCCCTTCCGGGTAGGCGTAGTCCTCGTAGAAGGCCTGGAGATAGCGCAGCGCGGGGCCGCCGCCGCCGGGCACGCGGCCGATACGCGCCTGACCGCGGCCGTCGGTGTAGAAGGTGAGAATCAGCTCGGGTGGATCGGGCGCGACCCAACCGCCTCGATAGGGCTTGGGGTCGAGGTGCGGCCCCATGATCAGCCAACCGGCCACATCGGCGGTCGCGTTGCGCAGCAGGAGCTCGGCGGAGCCGCCGGCGCCGAGGGTGTCGCCGCAGACGGTCAAGGTCGCGGTGCCCGGCCCCTGGTGGCCGACGTCGGTCTGGCAGAGCTCGACCCGCACCAGGGAATCGAGGTAGTCGATCAGAGCGCGCAGCGTCAGCTCGGCGGCCAGAGTCGCGGTCTGCCAGTCGATTTGGCCGCCGACGTGGACATGGCCCCCGGCGATGCAGAGGGCAGGATCGGCGGGCGAGGCGTGGGCGGCCTGATGCCAGACGCCGTGGTAGGCGGCGAACTCCGACAGGAAGCCGCCGCCGTCGCCGCTCCAGGCCACATAGGGATCGAGCCCGAGATCGGCGCCGGCGATGGCGTCGACGATCTCCTGCACCGGCAGGCCCGAGAGCCGCAGGGCCTCCGCGGGGACGCTGGCATCGGGCGGGCTGGGGGTCGGCTGGCGGGGCTCCTGGTAGTCGTCGATCCAGCTCACTCGGTTGTACTGGTTGACCTCGACTTCCCAGCTCAGGTCGTCGAATCCGCGGCTGAAGGTGATCAGCGCCAGCGGCCGCAGGGTGTCGGCGATGGCGCGGCCATCGGCGGAGGTGTCCTGGTAGTCGACCTCGAGATCGCCTTCCCCCTTGCCGCAGGATCGGCAATCGGGAGGATCGAACTCCGGGAAGTAGGCGTAGACGTCGTAGCCGCGCCCCTCCCAGTCGGCGCCGATCCAGCCCTGGGGATTCAAATCGGCGCGCGGGCTGAAGCGGCGGATCATCTCGTTGGTGGGCGGCCAGTAGCCGGTGAGCATGATGCGCGGGCGGCGCCGCTCGTCGAGCGGGCGCGCCGGGGGCGCCGGGCGCGGCTCGCGCAGCACCGGCAGGCTCATCCGGGCGGCGGTCATGCTGGGGAAACGCCGCACCTCGGCGCTGCCGCGCTGGGCGTGGGCGGACGTCGTGGCGAGCAGCAGCGCGGCACCGGCGCTCGCTGCGCGGCACAGGCTTCGGATCGGGTACACGAGAGCACCTCCCTTCCCCAGCATAGCCGGACCTGGATTCGGCGTGGATCCGGTCGATCAGCGAGAAGGAGCGAGGAACTCTTCCGATGTCGACCCATGCACAGCCGCGATCCGAGCCGGCCCAGCGCCTCTCCGCCCGGCGCCTGGTGGTGGTCTCGCGCGCGGTGGTGGTCGAGGATCGGCCGGGAGCTCGGGCGCGCATGCAGAGTGCCGACGGGCGGCTGATCGACCGGCTCGCTGCTTCGTTCGGCGAGGTGTTGGTGGTGGCGCCCGTGGTGCGTCCGCGCCACCAAGGTGCCTACCGGCGCCTGCGCCGCGTCGGGCATCGACTGGCGGCGAACGTGCGGGTGGTGGAGCTGCACGAGGACTTCGGCGGGTCGATCCGCGTTCTGCCGGCGCTGGGGCGGGTGGCGCGCCAGGCGTGGAGCATTCTGCGCGTGCTGCGCGGCGCCGACGCCGCATTCGTCTTCATGCCATCGTTCCGGGCCAGCGCCGCGGCGCTCCTGTGCCGTGCCCTCGGGGTTCCCCTGACGCTCTACCTCGGCACGCGCTGGGAAGAGACCTCGCGGGTGCGGGCCCGCCTGAGCGGCCGGCGGGCGCGGCTGCTGCCGCTCTACGGGAGGGTGGCGGGATTCCTGGAAGGCCGAGCGATGGCGGCGGCCAATGCGCGCCTGGTCACCGGCGCGGCGCTGCGTCGCGCCTACGCCCATCTCCCCGGTCCCACGGTCCAGACACCGCCGGTGGTCGACTTCGACCTGGAGCTGCTCGATGCCGTGCTGGAGACCGCCGCGCGGCGCAACGGCGCTCCGCAGGCGCCGACCCTGCTCTATCTGGGCTCGCTGATGCCCGGTAAGAACGTCGACGTCGTCATCGGCGCGGTGGCTCGGCTGCGCAGGAGCCATCCCGGCGCGCGCTTGATCGTGGCCGGGGCTGGACCGGAGGAGGAGCGGCTGCGGGCCCTGGCGGCGGAGCGGCTGCCGGGTCCGGAGCGCTGTCGCTTCGACGGCTATCTGAGCGATCCGGCGCGCAAGCTCGCGCGCTACACCGAGGCCGATGCCCTGGTGCTGGCGAGCGCGGCGGAGGGCTTCCCGCGGGTGATCTACGAGGCGCTGGCCGCTGGACTGCCGGTGGTGACGACCGATCTGCCCGGGGTTCGCGCCACTCTGCCGGAGGGGTCGGTGGAGACCGTGGCGCGCGCCGAGGAGCAGCTCTTGGCCGAGGGGATTCGCCGCGCCTTGCTGCCCGAACGCGCGAGTGCCATGGTCGACGCCGGGCGTCCGGCGGCCCGCTCGGCCCTGAGCCGGGACCCTGCGATGCTGGCGCTCGAGCTCATCGAAGAGCAGATCGGCGAACGACCCGCGTCCGCCGGTTGACCGGGGCGGCGGAACCGTTGCTGGCGCCAGGCGTGGGGGTATCCAGCACCATCCAATCGGCCCCGCCGTCGGGAACGCGGCCGTAGGAGAGATCGGCGCTCTGCGCGCCAAAGTCGATCGCGTCGATCGACAGCACCGCGTCGCGGTCGCAAAGCAGCACCGACTCGCCGTCGGCGTCGAGCTTGAAGTCGGCGTGCAGCGGCCCCTGCTCGGTCTCGCCGTCGGCCCAGATCAGCAGATAGCCGCCGGGGGCGATCTCGACCGCGGGCAGCGGCCACTTGTCGGGGGTCTGAGGGTTGTCGCTCAGGAACATCCCCTCCAAGAGGACCGGCGAGGAGTTGGCGTTGTAGATCTCGATCCAGTCGTCGTAGTCGCCCCACTCGTCGGCGATCGTGGTCTGGTTGGATGCCATCAGCTCGTTGACGTAGAGACCCGTGCGGCGCTCCGGAATCCACTCCTGCGCCAACTGCTCCACGACCGATTCCCGGCGCGTGACGACGAACGACTTCAGGCCGTAGAAAAGCTCACCGCCGATCCAGGTGTCGCTCTCCAGATTCGCTTCGAACTCCTCGTTGGAGTACATCTTCAGGGTGTCGGCGTAGACCGCGCTGCGAATCGATGCCGCCAGGGTGTCGATGCGTGCGAAGAGCGCCGCCTCGGTAAAATCTGTTTCCACGAGATGCTGGTAGTCCATCAGGTAGATGTCCCGGTAATCCGGCACGCCGAACATCTTGTGGACCAGGGGCCGTTCCCGCGGATTGGTGTTCTCCCAGAATAGCGGCAGCTCCAGCAGATCCGGCCAGGCGTAGGCGGGACAGGCGGCGAAGGCCTCGTTGCCGTCCCAGGGCAGCATGGTGAAGCGGTCTGTGTCGTCGCGGTGGTAGAGATAGTAGTTGTGTCCCTCGCCGATGTAGCTGTCGAGGGTGATGTATAGGTTGTAGAGCGCGGATAGGAAGAGAAAATTATGTATGTGGAAGGCGGGCTCGAGCTCGGCGCGGAAGTCGCCGGGGGCGCTGTTGTCGATGCGGTCGATCAGGTCGATCAGGTCGGACCAATCGTTGGTGCCTTCGTTGGTCTCGAGATCGTAGGCCTCGTAGTAGGGCTCGGGCGCGGGTCCCATCCAGACCAGCCAGCCGGCGGGATCGCCCTTGAACAGATTGCCGTCTTCGTTGCCGCCGAAGTGCCTGCGCACCTGTCGCTTGTCGACCTGCTCGACATTGGTGTACAGGCCCCAGTACTGATCGTTGATGAAGAGCTTTGCGAAGTTGGCGCGCCCGCAGGGCAGGTAGGCGCCGACCGCGTCGTAGAAGAGCTTCTCGCGGAGCATCGTCGGATCGCGAAATCCGTTGCTCAGGCTGAGCTTGGTGAGACCGAAGAAGGTCTGCTCGGAGTCGAAGGCGTCGAACTTGATCTTGAAGGGCTTCTTCTCCGTCGGGCAGCCCCACATCGAGGACTGCCCCTTGAAGCGTACGCCGACGTTCTGGTAGTCGCGGGCCTGGAAGGTCAACGTGGCGGGGAGGTACTCGCCGAGGTCGCGCTCGTAGTGGACGTAGAGCGAGTCCCAGAAGTCGGGCTGCGAGAAGCTCAAGCGCAGCTCGAGCACGCACCGGTCGTCGAAGATCCAGTCGGAGAGCTCGGCGGGTGCGCGGCGCGGGGTGCCCACGGGGGTGAGGGCGTGCGCCGCGGCGCAGGTGAGGAGGATGGGGGGAAAGGCCTTGGCGGGGCGATGGAGCATGGCGAGGTCCTCCGGCGGCAGGCGCGGAACGGTGTGCCACGGCGACAGGATATACTCGATCTGAGACGTTGCGTGTCCGGCATCACGCGACGCAACAGGCTCCCGGCCCCTGGAGAGACCATGCACGATCTGGCTGCCATGCACGATGCCGTGGTGCGCGGAGACCGCGCCGCCGCCGAGGCGCTGGCCCGGCGGGCGGTGGAGCGAGGCGGGGACTTGCTGGCGGTGGTGGAGGGTGGATTCGCGGCCGGCATTCGCAGGGTGGGCGAGCTGTGGGAGGAGGGCGAGTACTTCCTGCCCGAGCTGGTGCAGGGAGCGGAAGCGATGAAGGCGGCGATGAGGATTCTGGAGAGGGAGTTGGCGCGACGGCGGGATGAGCTGCCGCGGCGCGGGCGGGTGGTGATCGGCACCGTGCAGGGGGATCTGCACGACATCGGCAAGGCGCTGGTGGCCACCCTGCTGGAGGCCAACGGCTTCGAGGTCTTCGATCTGGGAGCCGACGTGGCGCCGCGGCGCTTGGTGGCCAAGGCGGCCGAAGAGGAGGCGGAGATCGTCGCGGCGTCGGCGCTGCCGACCACTACGATGCCGGTGCAGGCGGCGCTGGTGGAGGAGATCGCCGCGGCGGGGCTGCCAGGCTCGGTCCAGGTGCTGGTGGGAGGGGCGCCGGCCAGCGCCGAATGGGCCGCGGAGATCGGCGCCGAGTACGCCGAGACCGCGCATTCCGCCGTGGCGGTGGTCCGGGCTGCCCTGGCGACCGCGCCGCCGCACTTCTCGCTCTTATGATCGCGCGGGCGCGGGCGCGGTCGAGCTGGGCGGGGGAGAGGTCTATTTCGATCCCGGATCGGCGGCTCTCTATCGGATCGAGAGCGAGGCCTCCGACCGCCGTCGCGCTACCACCGACGATGCGATCCGGATGGCCCGCATCGTCGAGCAGCTGCCGCACTACGCCGCGCAGTCCACCGCCCTGGTGCCCGCCGACCTGCCCGCCTCCCTGGCCGACCGCTACCGTCTCTACCTGGCTCTCAGGAACGCCACCAAGCCGGTGATCACCGGGACCTTCGAGGACTCGGGATTCGCGCCGATGCACGCCATGCTCTGCGCGGTTCGCGGCAGTGAAGAGGCCCTGGCAGAGAAGCCTCTGGCGATCTTCGACTGCTGCCCGAGCCCGCCCTTGCGCTGGAGCGCCCTGACCTGTCAGACCTTGATCGACTGCGCCCGTGCGGGGATCCCCGCGACTCTGATCTCGATGCCGATGGCGGGCGCCACCGCGCCGGTCACCTTGCGGATGGTGATCGTCCAGCATTGTGCCGAGAACCTGTGCGGTGTCACGATCCACCAGCTCGCCGCTCCGGGCTCCCCGATCGTCTACGGCGGCGCCCCCGCGGCCTTCGACATGCGCCGCGGCAGCGCGCCGATGGGGGCGATCGAGACGGCGATGATCCACGCAGGCTACGCCGAGATCGGCGCCCATCTGCGGCTCCCGGTGCACGGTTATCTGGTGGTTTCCGACGCCAAGTGTGCCGACTACCAGGCCGGTGCCGAGAGCGCGCTGGGCGCCCTGTCTGAACTGTCGTTGGCCGGCAAGCTGACCGATCGCGGCAGCCACGGCGACTGGATCGCCGCGGGCGCGCCCTGGGCGCACCGGCGGGCGGCCGATGAAGTGCGGCGCTTGCTCGACGACGCGCAGCCCATGCCGCTCGACGACGCGGTCGCCGCGGAGCTGGAGGCGATCATGCGCGCCGAAGGAGGGCCGATCCGCTGGCGGTTGGAGGGGGGCTGATCAGAGCGGAAGCTGGTACTCGAAGCAACAGTTGCCCAGGCAGTCGGCGTCTGGATCGGCGCCGGCGCTCGACCGCGGTGGCGAAGATCCCGGCGGGGAGCGCACCTCGACGACCGCCACGGTCTCGGTGAAGCGGTAGGCCTGGTTGAAGTGTTGCACCTGGCCGATTGCGCGGTAGCGCTCCGGCTGCTGTTCGACCACGCGGCTCGCCGCCCGCGAGAGCTCGGTCAGCGCCCGAATATCGTCGCTTCCGAAGGACGACACCCTGCCGAGCTGCTCGCGCAGCTCGCCTGCTTCGGGGCCGGAGAGGCGCCAGAAGATCAGGTAGCGAGCATCGACCTCGTCGATGCGCGTGCGCAGCTCGTCGGCGTCGGCGGCCGGATCGGCGTCGAAGAGCCGCACATCCGATTCGAGAATCGCGCACAGATCGATCAAGGCGCTGGGCACCAGCAGCACCGGCGGCGGCTGGGACCCGCCGGGGCGATCAGGCTCGCGCGTTTGGGACCGGTGCCGGGCCAGCAGGCGATCGGCCTCGGCGTAGCCGCCGAGCAAGGCACCGTCGAGAGTAGCGCGCAAAGCGCGACCTTCGACGACCTGGTCCCGGTGGGTGTCCCAGAGGGTCGAGCGGGCGGCCAAGAGCGGCGCCGTCAGGGCGATCAGCGCGAGGGTCGCGATGCGGCTCGGCAGCAACGCGCGAAACACGCCATCGACCCCGCCCAGGGCGATGATCGAGAGTAAGGGGAGCGAGAACAGGGCGTAGCGGGCGTCGGCTTCGTAGAGGCCGAGCGCCACGAAATGGGCCGCCGCGAAGAGCACCAGCCAGCGCTGGCGGGTCGCCGCCGTTCCGGCCAGGAGGGCGAGCGCCAGGAGCGGGCCGTAGGCGGGATGCGGAGTGCCCGGGGGGTGGACCAGCCAGGCGACCGGCAGCGGAAAGGACTCGCTCCAGGGCAGCCGTTCGACGGCGAGAAAGACCTTCAGTCCCAGCGACCAGGCCGCCCAGAGAGCGCTGATCGCGGGATCGATGCGGCCGGCGGCGAGAGCCGCCCAGACGCCGGGCTGATTGGTGCGGCGCAGCTCGAGGTAGGCGTCGAGCCCGCCGAACCCCCAGAGGGTGAGGATCGCCCAGGTGGCGGCCGCGGCGGCCACGGGGATCAGGTAGGCGCGCCGAGCCTCACGCCCGATGGGTCGCTCCGATCGGAGCCAGAGCGCGGCGAGAGCCGCGGCCGGCAGCAGCAGCGCGGTGAGTCGAACCAGCGCGGTGGCCGCCACCACGCCGCCGGCCAACCAGGCGCGGCGCCGGGCGGCGCCCGAATCGGGCGCGGCCCCCACGCGAATGGTGAGCAGCGCGGCGCCCAGCAGGAGGCAGACGAAGAGCGAGTTGTACTGAATCGCCGCGGCGAAACGGATGTCGAGAACCGAGGTGGCGAGCAGAAGAGCCGCGCAGGCGCCGACCGCGCGGGAGTAGCAGCGCGCGCCGAGCGCGAAGACGAGCGCGACACTGGTGCACGAAGCCAGGAGCGAGATCCCGCGCGCCACGCTCAGGCTGATGGACGTGAGCAGCACCTCGGCGGGGGTGCCAAAGATCGATCCCAGCCAGGCCAGCAGCGCCGCGGCGCCGTGGCCGGCGGCGATCAGCAGCAGATAGAGCACGCCTTCGTCGGTGCCGCCGATCAGATTCCAGTGGCCTTCCGCCAGTCGGGCGCCCAGAAACCAGTACCAGCAAGACGCTTCCGCCAAGGGATGGAAGGGGATGATGACCCGCAGCAAGAGGGCCAAGAGCGCGAGGGCGAACGCGATGCCGAGGTCTTTGACATTCATCCGGAACCCTCGCCCGCGCGGCCAGCCAGGCCGCGCAGGCGATCGCGAGATCTGCGCAGCAGCGAGCGGGCCCACATGAACTCGGTGGCGAGGATCGCCAGTCCGACCGGAATCACCACCAGCGCCGGGCCGGGCAAGACCAGCAGTGCCAGGCCGAAAAGGAGCACGGTCCCGCCAACCAGGAGCACCAGCAGCCGGCGGACCATGCGCGCCGTGCCGTAGAAGGGGCCGGAGCCGAACAGCCCCAGCTCATCCTCGCGCGGCTTCTTGTCTGGTGTTCTCATGCGTGGCGGGTTCGCGTTCGCGGGCTCGCGACGGATTCTATGCGCGTTGGGGCCGGGGTGATGGGAATCGGCGCAGATGGCGTTTCGACATCGTACCTCGCTGCGGAGGGAGCGCTCGGAATGCGGGCTTCAGGTCGACACCTCTGATCTTCCCCTCGCCCTCATGTCTGCGCTCGCAAAATGAACGCCCCTCGTGAGATCTGGGCATCGGTTCGGTAGCTCTCATTCCCTCGGCTGCAATTCTTGCCGATTTCTGCGCAAAACCCCTTGACGGGCCCCGCGATCCCTCCATCCTCGGCTCAAGAAACAGAGCGAAACCCACTTCTCGGAGGGAGATCATGAAGTATAATCGCTCGTCGCTCGTCGCTCACGGTAGGTCCGTCCAGGCCTGAGGGAGCCCCAAGTGCGCCACCCGCGCCGGGAATGCGTCGCCGCGGCACCGGAAGCGGTCGGGCGCCGCGTGTGTTGCTGGCCGCCGTCGTCTTGGTGGCCGCCCTCGATATCCCATCGGCCGCGGGAGAGTCGGTGAATCTCTTGGAGAACGGCCACTTCACCTGGAAGTGGAACAGCGACCGGCCCTTCTGGTGGACGGGGGACGCCGCCACCGGCAACATCGACTATCGGCCACTCAACGAGACCCAAGATGAGCGACCGATCTGGATCGAGCCGGCGGAGGGCCACGATGCCCCGCCTTCGGTGCGTTTTGCCGACCTCTCCCCGGTCGTCGGCATCATGACCCAGTTCTTGTGCTATCGGCGCGATCCTCATCCGAACCCCGGCTATGGTCACTTGGGGACGCAGATGCCGCCCATGCAATGGGAGACCAGCCCACTCACGCTGCGCTTCTGGGCCAAGTACGATGCGGAGAGCTCGCCCGTCGATCCGCCGAAGCTGCGCATCGACGTGATCGATCAGGACGCCGCCGACGGCTACACTGACCCGCCCAACTACTCTGTTTTCCAGACAGTTGGCAGCGAGTCGTGGACGCTCTACTCCCTCAGCATCAACCCGGGAGTGCCACTCACGACGCTGGACGTTCGTCTCGGACTCGGCTTCAAGACCGAGGGTGTCGAGGTGCTCGTCGACGACGTCTCTCTTACCGATGAGCTGGAGTGGGAGGCGTGCGATCCGCTGACCACGCCCGAGGCGATCACCGGCAGCTTCCCGATCAAGATCGAAGACGATGGCTGGTTCAGCATTGCGGGCAACGCGCTCTTCCCTTCGATCATGTACCTGGACAAACACTATGCCGATCCCTGCGAGGAGCTGACCGTCTTCAGGTCGCTCGGCCCGTACACCTACCACACGCCGCTTCCCTGCGACGATGAGCAAGGGACGATCGACGTCGAAGGACGAGGGTTCGATGCCGTGGTGGTGGCACCGAGTGTCGACCGTGTCTACGCCAGCAAGCGTGAGCTGGAGATCGCCCTGGAGAACGCACGCTGCGTGGGACTCCGCGGTGTGGCCTGGGTGCCCCTCTACCCCTTCAACGGGGACCCCGAGCTCAACAAGTTCCCGATGCTCGACGCCCAGATCGAGGAATGGGCCGCGCATTTCGAGCTGCACGCCGGTCTGGCCGCATGGATCATCTCCGACGAGATGAGCGATTTCGATGTGCAGGTCAAGGCGGTGCAACATCCGGTGACGAAGCTGATTCACGATGCCGAAAAGGCCCAGCCTCCGGTACGATGGCACCCAACCATCGGCATCGTCTGCGAGGAGATGTTCCGAGCGCCCAAGACGTGGGACCTCATCGGAGACGGAAACCCCGGATGCAACAGCGGCGAAGGTGAGGGGGACGAGTTCAACCGGCTGTGGGGCTGCACGACCGATGTCGTCCACGTGGCCGACGTGCTGGCGCCGAACGCCTATCCGCTGGTGGCCTGCTACCAGGAGCCGAGGGCCGATGTGGCACACACGGTCGCGCAGCTCAAAGCCGCGATACGCTTCTGCGAGCACACGCCCGATCACCCCGAGTGCCTGGGCGGACCGCCGCCGGAGGAGTGGGCTCCTAGAGCGCTGGCGCCGATGATCCAGGTCTTTCCCTTTGCGCTCGATGGCGGCAAGATGCCGAATCCCAAGGAGACCTTCGAGATGGCCGCTCAGGCGATCGCCCAGGGAGCGACCTCGGCGATCTTCTATCGATCGGTACGGGCCGAGGACCTGTCCACGACCTCGACGGGGCTTCACTACGATCTGCTCGACGGCCAGTCCCGCATCGACTGGGATCAGGAGCAGACCTGCATGCCCGGCGAGACCCCGATCCGCGATCTGTGGGAACAGCTTCCGGAAATCAACGTCGCGCTGCACGATGTGGCCGACATGATCCGCCAGGAGCGGCCGCAGGGGACGCGACAGGTGCTCTTCGGCCCGGGCGAAGAGGGGAGGGCGAAGTCGCAGGCGACGACTACGGATACGTATGTGGATCAGGGGATGCCAATCACTCAATTTGGCAACAGCGAAGTCATTTCCGCCGGGCAGAGGAACTACAAGGACACCTCCGTGGAAGACCGGGCCGTCGCCCGTTCCTTCATCCGCTTCGAAACCGCCGAGCTGCCCGACCTGAATCCGGAGCATCTCGAGCGCGCCTACCTGCGGCTTCTGGTGCCGGTGCAGATGTACAACCAACGGGGGACCGCGTCGGATGAAGGTGGACTTAGGGCCGGTCCGTTGCGGTTGTGCGCTTCGACGATTCCGGCGGACTTCTACGATTGGCAGGAGACCGGTGGAACCCCAGAGCACTTGGATTGGGAGACCTGGATGAACTGGACCAAGTTGCTGTCGCATCACGAGCAACCTCCCGGGTACCTGAGCCACGGCTGGCTGGAAGAGACAGCGGAGCTCCCGATGTACCGGCCCTACACCACCGACATGGTCTGGAACATGTGGCAGTCGGTGGAGTTGGACATCTCGGTACCGATGTATCGCTGGCTGAAGGAGAAGGCGGGAGTGATCGAGTGCAGGCCGGAAGACGAAGAACATGAGACGATCTGTTTCGACAACAAAGGCCTGCTGCTCTCTCCCTTCCGTCCAACCGGCGGCCACCGGGCCGGCGGCAAGCTCGACGACGCGCCACCAGCGAAGCCCGAGGACGACGCCCACGATGGCTTCGAGTATACCGTCAACTTCATCTCCTCCGATCATCCGAGCGCGATCTTCCAGCCTGGAGCGGTTCCGAACATCATCTACTTCACCAAGACCGACGCATCGCTCGTCAAGCCCTTCGCCTTCCACGATCTCTCCAACGCAGAGACGGTGATGACGCGGCGGCTCGCTTCCGATCTGGCCGGCTACGCCTACGTGCTGGCGACCGAGATCTCCACCGAATCGGCCGTCCCGGTCTGCTCGACATGGCGATTGGCAACGCCGGCGGCCCAGATCGATCCGACGGTGCCGGTCAAGGTGCTCGACCCGCTGAAGGAGCCGGGCGATCCGGCGCGCGAGGTCGATTCGGTACTGTGGTCACTCTTCTCTCCCAAGCGTTTCACCGACAACACCGACACCTACGAGGAAGGCGACTGCGCGATGAGCGAAGCGGAGGATCTCAGCACAACCCCGGAGCGGGACGATCTGTACTTGCTGAACTGGGTACGTGACGAAGCAAACGACCCCTCCGTCGTGGTCTTCAAGATCAAGCGGGCGCCATAAAGGAGGTGCATCATGAGCGGACTGGTTGCGGCGGTATCGTCCGTGGGGCTCTCAATCCTCGTGCTCGGCAGCACCGTTCCGCCGACTCCGCGAGAGCTGTCGAGTGCCACGCTGGAGGCGAGGTGCCGGGCGCCCTGGATTCAGCGGCACTTTATTCCCGATGGAGGGGTTAGCGGTGGAGGCCGCCTAGGAGCCACAACCGCTGGGGTGGTGTTCAATACCGGATTTCACACAGTTCAACACTGGATGCGAACGCCCGGCGGCCACCGATTCGTCGGTGCCACGGGCGTGCCGGGTTGGGCCGGCGAGATTAGCTTTGCGGATCGCACGGTGATCGTGGCCAGCTCTCAGGATGAAGGACGACGGTGGGTCCGTGCCACCGGCTACGAGCTGTCGACACTGAGGTCTCGCGAGGCGCCGTGGACCTTGGTCGACGATCGCTGGTCGAGCAACGACACGCCGGTGGTGGCGATGGACGACCACGTGGTCGCGGCGTTCATCGACGACTCGATCGAGATCCACGATCGGCGCCGCCCACCGGGCGGGTCGCGGGTCGCCCGCATCGAGACCGTCGACCGGCGCGCGATCGGTGTGCTGGATCGCAACATCATCGGTGTGTCGGAATACGGCCTTTCGCATTTCGATGCCCGCGATCCCCACCATCCGGTCCTGGTCGAGAGGCGTCCGGAGTGGGCCGGCGTCGCCATCGCGGTGGGGGAGGATGTGGTTTTCGTTGGCAGCAAAGAGAACGGGACAACCACCGCGTTCTCCATCGACGGTGGCCGGCTGCAGGAGCGATCGACGATCTCGGCCTTCGCCCACGGAACGAGCACATCCGGCAATCTGCTCTATATTTCCAGGTGGCTTTATGATGTCTCAGATCTCGATCACATCGAGCAGCGGGCAAGAATCGGCCATGGAGGATCGCGCATTGTCGACACGGCGCTGTCCGGGAATCTGCTCCATATTGGCGTCTTGGAGCTGGATGGAATCCGCGTCGTCGACGTCTCCGACCCCTATCAACCGCGCGATCTCGACACGCTGCGCGTGAATCCGCTGTCCAGCTACGATCTCTCCGTCATCCAGGACCGCCTCTTTGTGATCAGCGGCAGCGAGACAATCGTGGCCTACCCCGGCGCGGGCATCTCGCGCCCCCCACTGGCCGAGCTCGAAGACCCGACCGGTTTCGGCTTCGACGAGTCGGAGGCGATGGGGGAGCTGCTCGTTACCTCCAGTTGGAGCTGGTCGGCCGACTCGACCGCGTTGCAGATCTGGTCGGCCGAGCTCGAGCGTCTGAGCTTGCTGACCCTCCCAGGGCGATCCGACACCCATCACCCGAGCCTCGACGCCGCCGGCACCTGGATCGCGGTGGAGCTCGACGGCCTGATCCACGTCGTCGATGCGGCCGATCCGGGTGCGCCGGCGGTCGTTTGTGTCGCCGAGGTGTCGCCAGCCGGGAGTTGGAGATACGAGCTCGCTCTTCACGACGGCTTGCCGCATCTCTTCGCCGCCGATCCTGGGGGCGTGCACGTCTACGACTGCTCCGATTCGGGAGGCCCCTACCATCGCGGCAGCTACCAGAACGGCGGCGATCTCAGAGTGGCGGCGGCGCGTGACGGGCGGGTGGTGGTCTTTGATCACGAGGATGTGGGCCAGGTCGTGCACCTGCTCGACTGGTCGGATCTGGCCAGCCCAACTCCGACGGACATGCTCTGGATGCGCGATCTCTACGGCGCGATCACCTGCACGCTGCCGCTGGAGAACCAGTTGCTGATGCTCGACGAGCATTCGCTCCTGGAGAGCCACGCCATCGAGAAGGGTCGTTTCGGCAAACGGGTGCAGATGCCGGTGGCCGGTGGGATGCGCTTCGACCTGACCGCGGATGTGCTGCGAGTCTTCTACCCGTACGGCGTCGCCGAGTACGTCGTCAACCCCGGCGGGGCGCCGCCCTTCTCGTGCGTCGGCCGCGAGGCGAGCAGCGAGTGAGTGCCGGGCAGGAGCGGGCGGCGCGAAGAGAGGCAGCGCGACGAGTCGCGGCGGATCGAAGAGAGGTGGCTCGATGGGCGCGTAGGGCGGAGCCGTCTGCCTCGCTGGCGGTCATCCTGGTCGCCTGAGTCGGCTCAGGAAGCCGTTTGGGTCGCTGGGCGGTCAAACTGGAGGCCTGAGCCCGCTCAGGCGGTGTTTCTGGTCGCTTCTTGGTCGATTCGCGTGTCTGAGTCGGCTCAGGCCGTTCTTTGCGCCTTTGCGCCTTGGCGCGAGATCTTCTGGCTCAGGCTCCACGACCGCCGCAACGCCGCGCACCGGTGGTGCGGAAAGACGCGCGCGCCTGGTGATCCGGACGCGGATCGTGATCGGCACTGGGCGCTCATCCAAAGGGCGGAGGGACCGGCGACGGCCCGAGCGCCCTGCCGTGCGGTCTTTCCCGAGGCGGGGGGCGATGCCGCGTCTCTCGACGAGGAAGGGCCAAGGTCTGTCCCCCAAAGGGGGCCACTCCGAAATGTCGTGACGACGGTCATCGGAAAGGGGCCCCCTCCATCGAAGCCTCGACGCGCCGCCCCGATCCTTGCACCCCCCGGGGCCCTCTGGTACGTTGCGGGGTTCCGCCCGGGTGCGGCCCGGGGTCCGTCCAACCCCATCGACGGTAGCTGAACGCCATGCTGCGCAATCTCTTCAACAAGTTCATCGGCACCAAGCACGCGCGTGAGTGGAAGAGGGCGCAGCCGACCGTAGCCCGCGTCAACGAGCACTGCGACGAGTACGACGCGCTGTCGGACGAGGCGCTGGCCGCCAAGACCGACGAGCTCCGTGCCCGGATCGACAAGGGCGAGGCGCTCGACGATCTGATCGTCGAGGCCTCGGCGGTCGTGAAGCAGGTTTGCAAGCGCACCATGGGGCTCGAGTACGAGGTCTGTGGGCAGGACGAGACCTGGAACATGGTCCCCTACGACGTGCAGGTTTTCGGCGGGTTCATGCTCCACAAGGGGCGCATCGCCGAGATGGCCACCGGCGAGGGCAAGACCCTGGTGGCGATCATGCCGGTCTATCTCAACGCATTGACCGGCAAGGGCGTGCACCTGGTCACGGTGAACGACTACCTGGCCCGGCGCGACGCCGATTGGATGGGACCGGTCTATCGCCGGCTGGGGCTCAGGGTCGGTTGCATCCAGAACAACATGGACCCCGACACCCGGCGCGAGATGTACGCCTGCGACGTCACCTACGGCACCAACAGCGAGTTCGGCTTCGACTACCTGCGCGACAACATGGCGGTGCGGACCGAGGACCGGGTGCAGCGCGGCTTCCACTACGCCATCGTCGACGAGGTCGACTCGGTCCTGATCGACGAGGCGCGAACCCCGCTGATCATCTCCGGACCGGTGACCGCCTCCGACCGAGACCGCTACTTCGTCGAGCTCAAGCCGACCGTCGAGCGCCTGGTTCGCCGCCAGCGCGAGCTCTGCAACAAGTTCGCGACGGCCGCTTCGAGCAAGATCCTCGAGGCCGACGAAGAGGAACGCTACGAGGCGGCCCGCAAGCTGCTCCTGGTGCAACGCGGCATGCCCAAGAACAAGCAGCTCATGCGCCTCATGAAGGAACCGGGGGTGCAGAAGGCGATTCAGCGGGTCGAGGCCGACTACATGCGCGACAAGCAGCTCCACGTGCTCGATGAGGAGCTCTACTTCTCCATCGACGAGAAGCAGCACGCGGTGGGACTGACCGACATGGGGATCGCCGCGCTCAGCGAGAAGGACCGCGAGCTATTCCTGATCCCCGACGTGGCCGAGCTGGTCGGCGAGATCGACGAGCGCGACGATCTCGACGCGAGCGCCAAGCTGGAAGAGAAGGACCGGGTCCAGCAGCAGGCCGCGCTGAACTCCGCCAAGGTGCACTGCATCAACCAGCTGCTGCGCGGCTTCTCGCTCTACGAGCGCGACGTGGAGTACGTGGTGCAGGGCGGCAAGGTGATGATCGTCGACAGCTTCACCGGTCGTCTGATGCCGGGGCGCCGCTGGAGCGACGGTCTGCACCAGGCGGTGGAGGCGAAGGAGGGGGTGAAGGTCGAGGGCGAGAACCAGACCATCGCCACCATCACCCTGCAGAACTACTTCCGCATGTACGAGAAGCTGGCCGGCATGACCGGCACCGCCGAGACCGAAGCCGGGGAGTTCTACGAGATCTACAAGCTCGACGTGGCGGTGATTCCGACCAACGAGCCGGTCATCCGCGACGATGCCGACGATGTGATCTACCGCACGCGGCGCGAGAAGTACAACTCGGTGGTGGAGGAGATTGCCGAGTGGCACCAGAAGGGACGCCCCTCGCTGGTCGGCACGGTGTCGGTCGACGTCTCCGAAACCCTGTCGCGCATGCTGCGCCGCAAGAAGATCCCCCACAACGTGCTGAACGCCAAGTACCACGAGCAAGAGGCCGAGATCGTGCGCGGTGCCGGCCAGCCGGGAGCGGTGACGATCGCCACCAACATGGCGGGGCGCGGCACCGACATCAAGCTCGGCGATGGCGTGGTCGACGTGGGCGGTCTGCAGATCATCGGCACCGAGCGGCACGAGGCGCGACGCATCGACCGCCAGCTCCGGGGCCGCTCCGGACGCCAGGGCGATCCCGGGGCGACGCGCTTCTATCTGTCGCTGGAAGACGACCTGATGCGCCTCTTCGGATCCGATCGCATCGCCACAATCATGGACAAGATGGGGGTCGAAGAGGGCGAGGTGATCGAGCATCCGATGGTGACCCGTTCGATCGAGCGGGCCCAGCGCAAGGTCGAGGAGCGCAACTTCGAGATGCGCAAGCGGCTGCTCGAGTACGACGACGTCATGAATCGCCAGCGTGAGGTGGTCTACGACCGGCGGGCGCAGGCGCTGCGCGGCGACGATTTGCGCGGCGAAATGCTGCACATGATCGACGAAGAGGCGGAGGCGGTGGTCGATCAGCACGTCGATCCCGATCTGCATCCCGAGCAGTGGGGCTGGGACGCGATGCAGGCCGAGCTGGCGCGCGTGTTCATGGAGAAGGTCGACTTCCCGATGGCGAACAGTCCGCGCGCCAAGCGCGAAGAGGTTCTGGATCGGGTTCGGGCCTTCGCGCTCGAGACCTACGAGAGACGCGAGCAGCTCTTCGGCGCCGACCTGATGCGCCAGGTGGAGCGCATGGTCTACCTGCAGACCGTCGATCGCCTCTGGAAGGACCACCTCTACGAGATGGATCAGCTCAAAGGGGGCATCGGTCTGCGCGGCTACGGCCAGCGCGATCCTCTGGTGGAGTACAAGAAGGAGGGCTTCGAGCTCTTCGTGCGCATGCTCGGTGTGCTCAATCGCGAGGTGCTCACGGTGATCTTCCGGGTGCGGATCGACGAGCCGCGCGAGCAGCCCACGGGACCGGATATGAGCACCATGAAGGCGACCCACGAGTCGGTGTCGGGGATCGACGGAGCGCGCCTGGCGCCGGGCGCCGCCCCGCCGCCGGCGGCTCGCCCGCCCCAAGCCGCACCGCCTCCCGCGGCGGGCCGGCCCCTGGTGGCGGCACCCCCGCCCGCCGCCCGTCCGGGATCGGCGCTGCCCCCGCCGCCGGCCGCCGTGCCGCAGGTTTCGGGCGGGCGTCCCGCGCCGGCGGGGGCGCCGGGCCGGCCGGCCAAACCTCAGGGGCTGGGGCGACCGAAGAAGAGCGGTCCGAAGGCACGCAAGAAGAGGCGGGGCGGTGGCTGACCTGGCGGAGCCTGAGCCGGGAAGATCTCGCGCGGGATCCTCCGCCAGGATTGCGCAGGTTCTCGTTGGGAAGGTAGGGACGCGTCAGTGCCGGTACCCCGCCGGCAGAGCCGGAGCGACGAAAGTCACCACCTCGCGCTTCATGAATACGAGCCCGGACTTGGCGCCCTTGGGTTTGCGCACGTGGCGCTTGGCCGCGTGGGCCACCGGCACCAGGCGCGATCCACGGGCTTTCGAGTGGTAGGCGGCGATCGCCGCGGCCGCCTCGATGATCTCCTTGGGCGGACGTTCCTTGTGCTGGGCGCAGCGCAGCACCACGTGGGAGCCGGGGCAGCCGCGGGCGTGAAACCACAGATCCGACATGTGGGCGACCTTCTGGGTGAGCAGGTCGTTGTCTCGGGCGTTGCGGGCGGCCAGCACCAGCCAGTCCCCCGGCAGCAGATAGCGCCGCCAGCGCGGATCGTTCTCGCCGAGCATCCCCTTTTTGCGGCGGCGCGGGGCGGGTGAGGGCTTCGTGCGGGCGTCTCCTCCGGTCCGGCTCCGACCCAAGCGGGGCGCCAGGGTGGCCAGGGGGCGGAGCTCTTCGGGCGTGCTCGCGCTCTCGGCGAGCTCGCGCAGGCGCTCCAGGCGAGCCAGCTCGTCGCCGCACTCCGCCAGTCTGCGTCGCGCGTGCGCCTTGCCGTCCGCCGCCTTGCGAGCCTCTTTGAAGGCACGCTCGGCGTTGGCCGCCGGATCGAGGGCGGGGTCGAGGGGGACGTCGATCGACTCGCCGCTGTGGTGGTCGATCAGGGCTGCCTGCGTCATGCCGCGCGAAAGTGTCGGCAGGGCCGCCAGGATCGCTTCGCCCCGGCGCCGCAGCAGCTCGCTGCGAGCGGCCCGTTCGATGTCGTCCTGCAGGTGGCGACGGCGACGGCGCAGTTGCTTGTCGCGCCTGCGGATCACCCGCAAGGCCTCCTGGCGCCCGCTCTCGACGAGCCGCCGGGCCAGCGCCTCGGCGCCGCGCATCGCTCCCGCCGCCACCGGGTCCGCGGCCTCCTCGCTGGGCGCGGCCTCGAGATGGGCCAGCAAGATGGGAGACCAGAGGGTCGCGTCGTCCGGCGTCGCGTAGAGATAGCCCGCGGTGCTCGCGGCCGCGCTCGACTCCAGCGCGTCGAGGGTGTCGAGCAAGGGCCGTGGAAGCTCGCTCAGCTCGGCGCGCCGATCGATGCCCGAGCGGTGCAATGCCTCGTGCATGAGCAACGCCGAGGCGCCGGGGCGTGCCCGCCGCAGCCGGTCGAGGGCGCCCTCCCTCGGCGTGCGGGTCGGCGGGCGGAGGGCGGACGCCGGCTCCGCGCGCCGCGGCCGGCCGATCTCGGCCAGCGTCATCTCGCCCGCGCGCAGGATCGCCCCGCTGCGCTGGCCCGCCGCGACGAGATCCAGCGTCGCCGAGCCGATGCTGCGCGACTGCGTCTCGATGCGCAGGGTGCGCTCTCCCGGCAGCGACTCGATGCCCTCGATCCGTGCCCCTTCCAGGGCGGGGCCGAAGGCGCGGTCGCGCTGTCGATCGACCAGCGGGGGATCGATCGGCGCGGCCGACGCGAAGAGCAGCGCGCGACCCGGCCAGGCCGCCAGCAAGAGCTCGGGACGCATCCCGGCGGCGTCGCGCAGGCGCAGCAAGAGGATCTCGTCCCCGAGCCTCTCGATCGCGTGCAGGCGCTTGCCGACCCATCGTGGGGCCAGGGCGCGCGCCAGTGCGTCGACGAAGATCTGATCGATTCTGAACATGGCGGCGGTCCGGCGGGGATGCCTCGCGCGGCGCGGCACGATTCCGGTGGTGGACTATGGGCAAGGACCTCTTTGACACACGACGCGCGAGAGCCGTAGAATAGCGAATTTGTCTGTGGGAACCCCTGCCTTCCGAACCTCCACCACCTCGGTCTGATGGAATCGTCCCAAACCTCCAACGCGCCTCTGCGCAGCATGACCGGCTTCGGCCGCGCCGATCGCTCAGGCCCCCAGGCGACCGTGGAGCTGGAGATCAAGGGGGTCAACCACCGCTATTGCAACGTGCAGGTTCGCCTGCCGCGCGAGCTGGCGGGCCTGGATCGCGAGCTGGAGAGCAGGATCCGCGCCCGCGTGCGGCGCGGTCGCGTCGATCTCAGCGTGACCCTTTCCGGCGCCGGCGAGTCCAGACTCGGCATCCCGCTCGACCAGGCGGCGCGGCTGGCCGGCGAGCTGCGCGAGCTGACCAACCGCCTGGAGCTCAGCGGTCCCCTGACCCTCGACCATCTGCTCGGTGTTCCGGCGCTCTTCCAGAGCCGAGACCTGGACCAGGAATGGGCCAGGGAGACCTGCCTGGAGCTGCTCGCCGAGGCGCTCGATCTCTTCGATGCCTCGCGCTCGCGCGAGGGCGAGGCTCTGGCTCGGGTGATGGAGGAGCAGGGCCGTGCCCTGGGCGATCTCCTGTCCCAGGTGCGGCAGCTCGCCCCGCAGCGCAACGAACGCTTCGAGGCTCGGCTCCGGGAGAGGGTGAAGCGCCTGGTGGCCGACGCACAGGTGGACGAATCCCGCCTTCTGCAAGAGGTCGCCGCGAACTCCGAGAGGCTCGACATCGCCGAGGAGTGCGACCGCATCGAGGCCCACCTGGCCGCCCTGCACGAAACGCTGGCGGCCGGAGGAGCGGTGGGCCGGCGGCTCGATTTCCTGGCTCAGGAGCTGCAGCGCGAATGCAGCACCATCGGCTCGAAGGCCTTCTGCAAGGAGATCGCGGTGCTGACCGTGCGCATGAAAGAGGAAGTCGAGCGGCTTCGCGAACAGGCGCAGAATCTCGAATGAGCGCCCTCGACGACCGGCGGCGCCCACCCGCGCGCGGAGCCTTCGAGCTGCGCGCTCGAGGCTTTCCAGTGGTTGTGTCCGCGCCCTCGGGCGCGGGAAAGAGCTCGATCTGTCGCGGCGTGCTCGCCGAGTTGGACGATGCGCGCTATTCGGTCTCGGTCACGACCCGGACGCGGCGTCCCGACGAGGTCGACGGGCAGCACTACCATTTCGTCGATCGGCCGGAATTCATGCGCCGAGTCGAGGCCGGTCGTTTCGTCGAATGGGCCGAGGTGCACGGGCATCTCTACGGCACCGACTCCGGAATCGTTCGCGAGGCGTTGCGGGGCGCCCGCGCGGTGCTGCTCGACATCGACGTTCAGGGAGGGGCGCAGCTGAAGGCGGCAATCCCCGAGGCGGTCTCGGTGTTCGTTCTGCCGCCCTCGTGGGACGAGCTGCGGCGGCGCTTGCTGGGGCGCGGCGACGAGAGCGCCGAGGCGGTGCGCCTGAGGCTGCGCAACGCCCGCGACGAGCTGGGCCACCTGGGGTCCTACGACTACATCGTTTTGAATGACGACCTGGCGCGGGCCACGCGCTCGGTCGTCGAAATCATTCGCAGCGAAGGTTGCCGGGAGAGCCGCATCCAGGTGGATGGGCTCGATGCTCCGGCGGACCGGGCGCTGACAGGAGGCTAAGCATGGAGCGCGAGGCGAAGCTCAACGAGCTCAAGGACAAGTACGAAGCGATCATGGTGATCTCGAAGGAGGCGCGACGGATCAACAACCGTCTGCGCGGACAAAACGTCGACTTCAAGGTCACCAGCCTGGCCGTCGAGCGCTTCCTGGACGGCAATGTCAAGTGGGAGTACTGGGAGGCCCCGGAGCCGACCGAGGTCAGCATCGACGCGGTGGAAGGAATGGCCCATTCCGCCACCGCCGCCGGCCTGGCCGGGGCGATCGAGGCGGCCGCGGCGGCTCACGAAGCGGAGGAGCCCGAAGTGCCGATGGAGGAGCTGGCGGTGGAGATCGCCGCCGCCGCGGCCGAGGCCACGGAGGAGAGCGAGGAGATCCAGGTCGAGGGCGGCGACGCTTCGTGACCGTGCCTCCGCGTCGTTCCGGCTCCGATCCCGACTCCGGCGCCAATCCGGCCGAGCTCCTCGCGTCGAAGAGCGTTCTGCTGGCGGTCTCGGGCTCGATCGCCGCTTACAAGGCGGCCTACCTGGTTCGTGAGCTGCAGCGCGCCGGTGCCGACGTTCGGGTGCTGATGACGCGCTCCGCATGCGAGTTCGTCGCTCCTCTGACCTTCGAGGCGCTGACCGGCCATCCGGTCGAGGTGGAGCCCTTCAAGGCCGACGACGCGATCCGCCATGTCGCCCTGGCGCGCGAGGCGGACGCTTTGCTGGTGGCGCCGGCGACCGCCCACATCCTTGCGCGTCTGGCGCTGGGACTGGCCGACGATGTCCCGACGACGCTCGCCCTGGCCTGCACCGCGCCGATCGTGGCGGCCCCGGCGATGAACGTCGAGATGTGGCGCAAGCCGGCCACGCAGGCCAACGTGGCGACCTTGATGGAGCGCGGCGTGCGCTTCGTGGCACCCGAGGAGGGCGATCTGGCTTGCGGCGAGGTCGGCGCCGGGCGCTTGGCGGAGCCCGGGGCGATCGTCGCCGAGCTGACGCGGGCGATCGCAGCGCCGCACTCGGCGTGGTCCGGCCGGAGAGTGCTGATCACGGCCGGCGGCACCGAGCAGCCGATCGACCCGGTGCGGGTCATCGGCAATCGCTCTTCGGGGCGCACCGGAATCGCCCTGGCGAGCGCGGCGCGTGATCTGGGCGCGTCGGTCGAGCTGCTGCTGGCGCGCCACAGCGAACCGGCTCCGCCCGGCGTCGTTTGCCGCTCGGCGGCCACCGTGGAAGAGATGCGCGAGGCCGTGCTGCGCGGCATGGCGGACGCCGACGTGCTGCTGATGGCGGCCGCGGTCTCCGATTTCGTGCCGCGCGAGGTCGCCGAGGAGAAGATCAAGCGCGCCAGCGGCGAGCTCGAGCTGCGCTTCGATCCGACCCCCGATATCCTCGCCGAGGCGGCGCGCGCGCGACGAGCGGGCCAGCTGCTGGTCGGCTTCGCGCTCGAGACCAGCCGCGGCGAGGAGCGCGCGCTCGAGAAGATGCACGCCAAGGGGATCGACGCGATCGTGCTCAACCATCCGGCGCTGGCTCTGGAAGGCGCCGAGAGCGAAGTCACGATCTTCGCTGCCGCGGGCCAGCGCTGGTCTCTGCCGCGCGCCTCGAAGGCGGAGATCGCGCGCGGAATCCTGGCCCGCATCGAAGAGCTGCTGCGGTAGGCTGAGGCCCGACTGGAGGCCATGGCGGTGTCTTCGAACGAGACTTCTCGGCGTTTTCTGGTGCAGCAAATCGACCTCGGCGGAGCAGCGGTCGTGCTGCCGCCGGCGGAGCGTATCGGCCAGGACCAGAGCGAAGAGCAAACGCCTCTTCCCCCGGAAAGCTCCGAGCCGGCCGACTCCACCGAAGCCGCGGCATCCCCCGCGGGACCCGCAGCCCCCGTCGCGGCATCCGCGGAGGAGTGGACCGCTCCCGACGGGCGGGTGGTGCGCGGCAGCGCGCGCCGCATCGCGCTGGCGCGGCTGCTCTACGAGGTGCGGGACTGCACCCGCTGCCCGCTGGGCGAGACCCGCAACCGTTTCGTGTTCGGCACCGGCAACGCCGATCCCACGGTGGTGCTGGTCGGCGAGGCGCCCGGCGCGGCGGAGGATCGCCAGGGCCGGCCCTTCGTCGGACCGGCCGGGCGCCTGCTCGACGAACTGCTCGCAAGGGTCGGTCTCGACCGCGCGCGCAACGCGTTTATCTGCAACGTGCTCAAGTGCCGCCCGCCGGGCAACCGCGACCCCCAGGCCGAAGAGGTGGCGCTCTGCGGCCCGATCCTGCGCCGCCAGATGGAGATCCTCGAGCCGGCGTTGATCGTCACGCTGGGGCGCTTCGCGGCCCAGACCCTGCTGCGCAGCGAGGCGCCGATGGGGGCGTTGCGGCGGCGCGTCCACGACTACCAGGGCAAGCCACTGATCGCCACCTACCACCCCGCCTACCTGCTGCGCAACCGCCAGGCAATCGAACAGGTCGAGGCCGATCTCTTCGAGGCCGGCAAGCTGGCCGGGACCCTGCCCTCGTGAGCGAGCTGCGGGTGCCGCCGCAGGCGATCGAAGCCGAAGCTTCGGTGCTCGGCTCGGCGCTGATCGACGGCACGGCGCTGGAGCGGATCGCCGATGCGCTCGGTCCGATGACCGATGGGGTCTTCTACCGCGCCCACAACCAGACGATCTTCGACGAGATGAAGACGCTCGCCTCGCGCGGCGAGCCGATCGATCTGCTCACCGTCTCCGAGGCATTGGAGGCCTGCGGCAAGCTCAAGGACGTGGGAGGGCTGGAGTACCTGACCTCGCTCGCCGAAGGTGTGGTGAGTGCCGCCAACGTCGAGTACCACGCCGAGATCCTGCGCCGCAAGGCAGTGCTGCGCAGACTGATCCAGGTGGCCGGCAAGTTCGCCACGGCGGCCTACGAGGGGGGGGACGAGGCCGACTCGATCGTCGACCAGGCGCAGGCGGCGATCTTCGAGCTGACCCAGTCGCGGGCCGGGGGCCAGGCGGTGGCGGTGCGCGAGATTCTCGGTGAGACGATCCGCAAGCTCGAAGAGCTCGGCGCCAATCCCCGCGCGGTCACCGGTCTGGCGTCGGGTTTCAAGGATCTCGACATGAAGACCGCGGGATTCCAGAAGGGTGACCTGATCATCCTGGCGGCCCGCCCCTCGATGGGGAAGACATCGTTCGCCCTGAACGTGGCCCAATACGCCGCGATCGAGCTCGAGGAGCCGGTCGCCATCTTCAGCCTGGAGATGTCTCGAGACTCGTTGGTGCAGCGCCTGCTGGCGGCCGAAGCGCGCGTCAACTCGACCCGTTTGCGACGCGGCGACCTGGACCAGGACGATTGGAGCCGCATTCTCACCGCGGTGGATTTTCTGGATCGCGCGCCGATCTTCATCGACGATACCTCGGCCCTCTCGCCGCTCGAGCTGCGTGCCCGCTGCCGCTCGATCAAGGCCCGGCACGGTCTTTCGATGGTGCTCGTCGACTATTTGCAGCTGATGTCGGGACCGGCGCGGATGGAGAACCGCCAGCAGGAGATCTCCTTCATCTCGAGGTCGATCAAGGCGCTTTCCAAGGAGCTGGATATCCCGATCATCGCTCTCTCCCAGCTGTCGCGCGCGGTGGAGAGCCGCGGTGGCGACAAGCGTCCCCAGCTCTCCGACCTGCGCGAGTCGGGCGCCATCGAGCAGGATGCCGACGTAGTCTGCTTCATCCACCGGCCGGAGATGTACTCGCCGGAGGTGCAGGAGATCGAAGGACAGGCCGAGATCATCATCGGCAAGCAGCGCAACGGCCCCACCGGCCGCATCCAGCTCTCGTTCATCAAGGACTACACCCGCTTCGAGGACTACGCGCCCGAAGACAGCGTTCCGGAGTATCGATGATCGCCACTCGGGGATTCGAGGGGGGGACGACAAGCCACCTGATGGTGAGCATCTCCGGGATTCGCGGCGTGGTGGGCGAGTCGCTCACGCCGCCCGCGATCGAGGGTTTCGCGCGCGCCTTCGGCTTCTGGGCGGCGGAAGAGGCGAACGCGCGGGGGCGGCCGGCGACCATCGTGATCGGCCGCGACAGCCGTCCCACCGGCGCCATGGTGACCGCCGCCGCGTCGGCCGGACTGATGGCCGCCGGCTGCGAGGTGATCGACATCGGTCTGGCGCCCACGCCGACCCTGATGCTGCGCGTCGAAACCCAGGGCGCGGCGGGCGCACTGGCCATCACCGCCAGCCACAATCCCGCACCCTGGAACGCGCTCAAGCTGATCGGCCCGCGCGGCATGTTCCTGCTGCCGCGTGAGGCCTCGGACGTGCTGCACCGGCACCGGGTCGGCGGCCGTTTCGCACCCTGGAACGGCGTCGGCGGCTACTCCACCGACACGGGCGCGATCGAGGACCACATCGAGCGCATCCTCGACCTGAACGTGGTCGACGTCGAGGCGGTGCGACGCGCGGCGCCCAAGGTGGTGCTCGACTGCGGGCGCGGTGCGGGCGGCGTGCTCTCTCCCGAGCTGCTGAGCCGGCTCGGCTGCGACGTGGTCGGTCTCGACCTGGAGCCGGACGGTCACTTCACCCGCAACCCAGAACCGGTCCCGGAGAACCTGGGCGCTCTGTGCGCGTGCGTGCGCGAATCGGGGGCCGATTTGGGACTCGCCCACGACGCCGACGTCGACCGGCTGGCGATCGTGACCGAGGAGGGTGAGGCGGTCGGCGAGGAATGCACCCTGGCCCTTGCCGTGCGTCACGTACTGGAGTTGGGCGGTGCCGGTCCGGTGGTGACCAATCTCTCCACCAGCTCGATGGCGGAGCAGATCGCCAGCCGGCACGGAGTGGAGATCCATCGTACCCCGGTCGGCGAGATCCACGTGGCGGAGAAGCTGCGCGAACGGGGCGGATCGATCGGCGGGGAGGGAAACGGCGGTGTCATCCTCGCCGCGCTCCACTACACCCGGGATGCGCCGCTGGCGGCGGCCCTGGTGCTTTCGCTGATGGCGCGCTCCCGCGCCAAGATCTCCGAGCTGATCGCCACCCTGCCGCGGCGTCCGATGATCAAGCGCGCCTTCCCGCTCGATGCGGCGGTCCCGGTCGACCTCGCCGATCGTCTGAGCAATGTGCTGCCGGGCGCCACGCTCGACACCGCCGACGGCGTGCGCTTGACCACCGATTCCGCATGGGTGCACGTGCGGGCCTCCAACACCGAACCGATCCTGCGAGTGATCGCCGAGGCCGAGGCCGAGGTCGAGGAACTGGTCCGGCGCGCCGCGCGGGCCGCGGGGGCCAAGCTCCCCCACTGAGCTGGAGGTGAGAAGATGTGCGGCATCGTCGGCTATATCGGTGAGCGGAAAGTGGTTCCGCTGCTGATCGAAGGCTTGAGACGGTTGGAGTACCGAGGCTACGACTCGGCCGGCGTCGCGGTGGTGGAGGATGGCTCCATCTGGCTGCGCAAGGAGCCGGGCAAGATTGCCGCGCTGGAAAGCGAAATCGACGGTCAGAGCGTCGACGCGCAAATCGGAATCGCCCACACCCGTTGGGCGACCCACGGCGCCCCGACCCGCACCAACGCCCATCCCCACGTCGACAGCTCCGGGCGCTTCGCCCTGGTGCACAACGGCATCATCGACAACTACTGCCAGCTGCGCACCGAGCTGCAGGCGGAAGGGGTCTCCTTCGAGACCGAGACCGACACCGAGGTGCTGGTGCAGCTCGTCGCCTACCTGTTCCGCGACTCGCTGGAACGCGCGGTTCGCGACGCCCTGGCGCGCGTCGACGGCACCTACGGCATCGCGGTGGTGAGCGACCACGAGCCGGACACGGCCGTGATCGCGCGGCGCGGATCGCCTTTGGTCATCGGCGTGGGGGAGGACGAGACCTTCTTCGCCTCCGATGTCGCCGCCCTGGTCGCCCACACCCGCCAGGTGGTCTACCTGGAAGACGGCGAAATGGCCGTGATCCACCGCGACGGTTACACCACCAAGACGATCGAGAACGTGCGCATCGACAAGCGGGTGCACGAGGTCGACTGGGACCTCGGCATGATCGAACGCGACGGCTACGACCACTTCATGTTCAAGGAGATCCACGAGCAGCCGCGGGCGATCCGCGACACCATGCGCGGCCGCCTGCTCGCCGACCGCGCCACCGCGCGCCTGAACGGCCTCAATCTCAGCGAGGCGGACACGCGCGAGATCAAGCGCATCGTCTTCCTGGCCTGCGGCACCTCCTGGCACGCCGCGTTGGTCGGCGAGTACATGTTGGAGGCCCTGGCCGGCATCCCGACCGAGGTGCAGTACGCATCGGAGTTCCGCTACCGCCGCTCTCCCGCCCCCGAGGCCGGCACCCTCTTCGTCGCCATCAGCCAGAGCGGCGAGACGGCCGACACGCTAGCGGCGATGCGCGAAGGGCGGCGCCGAGGCGGCCGCTCGGTCGGCCTGGTCAACGTGGTCGGCTCGACCATCGCCCGCGAGAACGATGGCGGCGTCTACCTGCACGCCGGTCCGGAAATCGGCGTCGCCTCGACCAAGGCCTTCACCTGCCAGCTCACGGCGCTGGCGATGATGACCTTGAAGTTCGGCCGCGCGCGCGAGATCTCCGAGGAGACCGGCCACGGCATGCTGCGCGCGCTGGACCGACTTCCTGAGCAGGTGGAGCGGGTTCTGGCGACCGAATCGGAGGTCAAGAGAATCGCCGAGCAGTACGCCGGCCAGCACAACTTCCTCTACCTGGGACGCGGCTACAACTTCCCGGTGGCCCTGGAAGGGGCGCTGAAACTGAAGGAGATCAGCTACATTCACGCGGAGGGTTACCCCGCCGCGGAGATGAAGCACGGTCCGATCGCCCTCATCGACGACAACATGCCGGTGGTCTTCATCGCCACCCGCGACGCGATCTACGAGAAGATCATCGCCAACATCCAGGAGGTGCGGGCCCGCAGCGGCAAGGTGATCGTCATCGCCACGGAAGGCGACCAGGAAATCGCCCAGCACGCGGACCATGTCATCTACATTCCGCAGACACTCGACTTCCTGACGCCGATTCTGGCGGTCGTTCCGCTGCAGCTCCTGGCCTACCACATCGCCGTGATACGCGGCTGTGATGTCGATCAGCCGCGCAACCTCGCCAAGAGCGTCACGGTCGAGTAGCCGAAAAGAAGAGGAGACGATGCAAGCGATCTCTACCGCAGCCGCGCCGGCGGCGATCGGTCCTTACTCGCAGGCGATCGTCACGCCCTCGTATGTGTTCACGGCCGGACAGATCGCCCTCGACGCCGCCACCGGAGAGCTGGTGGGCGACGATGCGGCGGGCCAGACGGCGCAGGTGCTGGAGAACCTGAGTGCGATTCTGCGGGCCGCGGGCAGCTCGCTCGAGCAGGTCGTAAAGACCACGATCTATCTGGTCGACCTGGGAGATTTCGCGGCGGTCAACGAGGTCTACGCGCGGTCGATGGGGGAGACCCCGCCGGCCCGCTCGACCGTGGAGGTGTCGCGGCTGCCGCTCGGCGCACGAGTCGAGATCGAAGCGGTGGCGCTCGGCCCGGGATCTTGAAACTGAACATGGGAATGGATGGGTCCTGGTGGGCCTCCCGGACTTCAACTCCGGCGCCGGGCGCTAATACCGTCCGGGGTGGGTTCGATTCCCACACATTCCCGCCATCTTCACCCGCCGCCGATTCGGATCCGAACCCCTCGGCCGGCGGCACGCGGCGGGGACCGGCGGTGTTCTTCGATCGGGACGGGACCCTGATCGAATTGATCGACTACTTGCACGATCCGGGCCGGGTGCGCTTGCTGCCGGGGGCCTGCTCGGGCCTGTCCAACCTGCGCCGAGCCGGCTTTGCGCTGGTCGTGGTCAGCAATCAGTCGGGAATTGGACGCGCTCTCTTCGACGACGAGGCGCGGCGCGCGGTCGACCGGCGCATGAGCGAGCTGCTGGGAGCGGCGCGGCCCGACCTGATCCTCTGCTGTCCCCATGCGCCGGGCGGCGAGGCGGCGGCCTGCACCTGTCGCAAACCGGAGACCGGCATGATCCGCGAGGCCGAGCAGCGTCTCGGGCTCGATCTCGGGCGCTCCTACCTGGTGGGGGACAGTCCCGCCGACATCGAGTGCGGCAGGCGCGCGGGCCTGCGCACGGTGCGCGTGGCGAGCGGCTACGGGGGCGCGATCTCCGATCCCCACGACTACGACTTTCCGATCCCCCCTGCCACCCACCGGGCCCTCGATCTCGACGCGGCCGCGGCCTGGATCCAACACGACGCGGCGGCGCGGCGGGGGCCGGATGGGGCCGCATGAAGATCGGCTTCGCGACGCTCTTGTGCGCGGCACAGCTCTGCGCCGGGGCGCGGGCTTTCGCACAGAGCGACTCCCTGGAAAACGCGCCCCGGATCGGCTCGCACGTCGACGACTTCGAGCTACGCCGCTCGCCGGGCGGCGCGGCCCTGCGTTCTCTGGCCTTGCCGGGATGGGGGCAGCTTTACACCAGCCACCGGCGCAAGGCACTGCTGGCGGCGGGAGTGGAGCTGGGCCTGGCGTCGTGGATCGCCTGGGAGACCAGGATCGTCGATCGAGAGCTCACGAAGTCGCGGAAGAGGGGCGAGACGCAGGCCATGGTCGACGACGGAAATGCTCCCAACTATGTGCGTTACGTCGATCACTTCGAGCTTCGCAGAGAGCTGCTGATCTACCTGGGCCTGAGCGCCCTGGGCTTTGCCCTCGACGCCTATGTGGACGCCTGGCTCTACGGGCAGGACGAGGAATTCCGCGACTTCCCGGTTCCCCGGAGCACCCTCCGGGGGGAGGTGGACGCGGCCCTCGACCCGGCCGCGAGGGGTGTGACCCTGGCGCTGCGTTTGCGTTGGCCCTGAGGTTCCGAGCAGAGGAGGAAGCCCGACCATGAGCGTCGGCAAGCGCGAGACCTGGATCCTTGGCGGGCGTACCGGCCTGGTGGCCGGCACCGCCGGCGGCATCGTCGGCCTGATCAACTCCTGGGAGACGGTGCACGGCAGCGGACGCGCGGAAATCCCGGCGACGATCCACCTGCTGGCGGCGATCGTCCACGCCCAGACCTACTTCCTGGCGGGGCTGGGACTCGCGCTGCTCATCGGCTGGCGCTGGCGGGCGCGGCCGGGCGCAGCGCACGCCCTGCCGGTGGCGATCGGATTGCCGCTGGTGGTCTTCACCGCGCTCGGGATCACCCTGAACGTGGGCTATCTGCCCGAGTTCCGGAGCGCGCCCAGCCTGCTCGCCGACCTGGCCCTGGCCGCCCTCTGTGGGGTTGGCGCCTGGTGGCTCTATCGATGGCTGAGGCGGCGCCCGGCGCCCTCGAGCTTCGCGCGCCCCTGGCTGAGCCTGGGGGCCCTGGTGCTGCTGGCCGCGGGCGCGGCGGCCTGGATCGAGCGCCGCTCGACCCTGCCCGAGGTGCCGCTCGGAGCCGCCTCGGCCGACCAGCCCGACATCCTCTTCGTGCTGGTCGACACGGTGCGCGCGGACCATCTGAGCGCCTACGGCTATCCCCATCCCACCACCCCCTGGCTGGAGGGCCTGGCCGCGGAGGGGGTGCTCTTCGAGCGGGCGATCGCCGCTTCGTGCCACACCAAGCCGTCCACGGCATCGATCTTCACCTCGCGCTACCCGCCGGCGCACCAGGCGCGCCGCCTCGAAGAAACTCTGCCACCGACGGCGTTCACGCTGGCCCAGGCGCTGCGGATCGGCGGCTACCGCGCCGCCGCCTTCAGCGCCAACGGGCTGGTCTCTCCTACCTTCGGCTTCGGGCGCGGCTTCGAGCGCTTCTACCGCCAGGAGGCGCCCTACATGCTGCTGCTCGATCTCTCCGAGATCCTCTACCGCGTCTACCTCGGTGTGCCGGGCGCGCGCTACGCCGCGGGTGCTCTCCTGGGCAGCTTCCTCGGCTGGGAATGGCTCCTGATGCCCTCGCGGCGCGCCGACGAGAGCCTGCTGCAAGAGGCCGAGGACTTCGAAGCGGCCGGCATCTTCGACGCGGCCGGCGACTGGCTCGACGCGGTGGCGACCGTTTCCGAGCACCCGATCTTCACCTACATCCACCTGCTCGAGCCGCACGATCCCTACGAGCCGCCGGCGAACCTGCTGGCGCAGTTCGAAGAGAGCCTCGGCGGCACCACCGACGATCCCTACTTCCCGCACTATGTCGGCGGCTTTCTGCCCTTCCGGGAGGGGCCCGCGCTGCCCGAGAAGGAGCGGTTGGGGCTGATCGCCCGCTACGACGCCGAGCTGAGGGCGATCGACTCCCTGATCGGGGACTTCGTCGACCGGGTGGGGACCCTGCGGTCGGAGCGCGAGCTGCTGGTGGTCTTCACCTCCGACCACGGCGAGGAGTTCTACGAGCACCGCGGCTGGGGGCACGGCCACTCGCTCTACGAAGAGACGGTGCACGTGCCGCTGGTGCTCTCCTGGCCCGGGCACCTGGAAGCGGGCCGGCGGGTGGCGCAGCGGGTGAGCCTGATCGACCTGGCGCCGACGATTCTGGAGCTGGCCGGCGTGCCGCCGGCGGAGCCCTTCCAGGGCGTCAGTCTGGCGCCGCTGCTCAGCGGCGCGGATTCGGCCGCACGCAGCCCGGTCTTCGCCGAGATCTTCTGGGGCGGGCACTTCGCGCGCAGCTACCACGATGGAGAGCGCAAGCTGATCGAGGCGACCAGCGGCTCCGACATCCGACGCTTCCTCTTCGACCTGGAGGCCGATCCGGCCGAGGGTCGGAATCTGTTCGAGCAAGACCCCGCGGGCGGCGCGGAGCTCACCTCTGCGCTGCGGGCGATCGTCGAGCGCTCAGAAGCGATCGCGGTCGATGCCCGGTCGGTGCGGATCGAGGGGGACATCGCGGATCAGATGCGGGCGTTGGGGTATATCGACTGAGGGTTCGCGTCGATCGGCCGGAGCGGTCTCGGCGGCCGGCGCGAGCAGAATGTGCAGCGCCGGAGCCCTTCCGAGATCGACCTTCAGCGTCGAGCCCGAGATCTCGGCCGGCACGGGCGCCAGCGCCGCCCCGCTCAAATCGAGCGCGGTGGCGACCAGGGGCGGAGCGTCCGCGGCGCGCTGGAGCGAGAAGCTGCCGCGCACCAGAGGGGTCTCGACGGGGGCCCGACCGAGCTCCACCAGGCGGCCCTCACGCACCACCTGGCCGCGGTTGCGCTCGCCGCCGACCACCGCGACCAGGATCTTCGGCGCACGCTCCAGCGGCTCCTCGTTCAGGCTGACCGCCAACAGGGTGCAGTCGGCGTCGACCTCCGAGCTCAGCGCCCCGGCCTGGTAGCGGCCGCCGGAGAGGGCGCCGATCAGCCCCGCCACGCGCGGCGCGGCGATCTCCGCGTGACCCCTTCGTCCCGCTTCGTGAATCCGCCAGCGGATCTGACCGGTGTCGGTCGCCCGCTCCCGTGGATCGTCGATGGGCGGGGCCTCGCCGTCGCGCCCCGCCTCGAAGGAGCGCATCACGCGCCGCATCAGACCGACCTCCCAGGGCACACGCTTGCCCCACCAGCTGCGCCAGTCGCCTGTGAGCAGCTTCTCCACACCCTCGTAGAGCTGCTGCCGGTCGTGGTGGAGAACCAGCGGCTCGGGGGCCACGGCGAGATCGCCGCGGTGGAAGATCAACGCCGCCAGCGGCATCAGCGCCGCGTGGATCGGGCTGCGCGAGGCCGCGAAGGGATCCTCGATCGGGCCCGGCTGACAGGCTCGCGCCACCGTCTGGGCGTAGGCGAAGTGCATCATCCCGTCCCAATCGTGGTAGTCGGCGTAGGCGGCGGCGAGGGGGATCAGCTCGTAGGCGAAAGGGTCGGGCCAGCAGTGGTTCCATTCACTGACCGTGAAGGGCTTGCCGGCCACCTTGCTCAGCGCCCAGCGCGGAATCGGTGCGATCAGCCCGCCGCGCTTCTGACCCGGATGCAGTGCCGGGTTGGCGACCATGCTGGCATCGGGAACGATGTGCTTGCCCCGCCCCTTGCCGCGCGGCGGATTCCAGTAGCCGTGGGTGTCGATGTAGTCCATCTCCGCCTGCGCCGCCAGCCCGGGCAGAACGTCGTAGTGCTGGGTGCCGGTGATCGGGACCCGCACGCCCAGATCGCGCAGGTGGGCTGCCAGGCGGCGGTGGGCACGCACCTGGGTCTCGGCCAGAAAGCGCAGGCTCTCCTCGAGCCGGGTCGGGCTCATGCGCGGGAGCGCCTTCTGGCGTGGCGCACGGACCGTGCCGCGCGCCAGAGACTCATCTGCGAGCAGACCGCGGGCGCCCCAGGAGCGCCGCAGCGCCGCGTCGTCCGCGTAGCGTTTGCGCAGCCACTCGATCCACAGCTGGTCGTAGATCTTCAGGTAGGGGGCCGGCAAGGCCGATTCGCCGCTGCCGTCGAAGGCGCCGGAGGCCAGGCCGCTGAACATCGAGGACTCGTTGCTGAGCTCCACCAGCGCCAGCGCCGGATCGTCGCAATAACGCACACCGCTGGCGGTATTGACGCGCGTCATGAGCCGTGTCGCCATCTCCTCTTGAAGGACCAGCAGGCGATCCACGAAATTGGTCGTCACCTTCTGCTTGAGCCGCAGTGGAGCCGGCAGTCCGTCGGCCTCGAAGTAGCGGCGCCCGACGTGCAAGTTGTAGTCGTAGTAGATGCCGTGGCGGGCGAGCGCCGCCACCAGGTGGTCGAGCTTGCGCAGCTGCTCCTCGACCAGGACGGTGGAGCGGCCGCTGGAGTAGTCGAAGATCCCGCGCGGCGCCGATGAAGTGTCGAGATGGTGGAGCCGCACCAGGTTGAACCCGAGCTTCGCCAGCCGCGCCGACAGGGCGTCGGCCTGCTCAAGCGGCGGCAGAGCGCCGTCGAAGGTGAGATTGGTGCCCCAGAACCGAGCCCGCGTACCGTCCTCGAAAACGAAACGTCCGTCGCGCGCGGTGACGAATCCGCGGCGTCCGGCGGGGGGATCGAGCAGATGGCCCATGTGGGTGACCGACTCCGAGGCGTCGAGCACCGGCACCTCGGCGGGGAACCAGTCGGGCACCGCCTGCCCCGGCTGCCAGAGGATCGGTGTGGCTTGGGCGACGGTGAGGCGGACGCAGAGCGCCAGGATCGGAATGGCGGCCTTGGGGATCATCGGGGTCGACTCCGGCTGTGGGTGACGAGCTGCCGCTAGACTACGCCAGCAAAGGGGGATCTGGCGAAGAGCGCGCCGTCTTGACGCTGCACGGGGCCATGGCTATGGTCGCGCGGCGTCGTCCTTTTCGCTCTTTTCCCACCAGGTGCGCGGCATGATCCAATCCCTTTTGTCGAGGCTCGTTCCACTCCTGCTGCTGGTCGCGACCTGGCCCGCCGCCGCGCAGCAGAGCGCGTCACCGCAGGCGGCCCCCGCCCCCACTCTCACCGAGCGGATCGACGCGGTCTTCGAAGAGGGAGTGGTGGTGCTCGACGCGGTGCTCTACTGGTCGCCGATCGCCGTGACGCAGACTCCGGGAGGGGAGCGGCTGCGGGTGCTGGGACTGCCCGCGGACCTGGAGGCGGTCGACCCGGGCAACGGCGCCCCGCCCGAGCAGGGGATTCCGCTGGTGGTGCTGGTGCTGCTGCTGGGAGCGCTCGGCTTCACCCTCTACAACCGCTTCATCAACGTGAGGGCCTTCACACATTCGCTGCGCGTCATCCGTGGCGACTACGACAACCCCGACGACAAGGGCGAGATCAGCCACTTCCAGGCCCTGACCTCGGCCCTCAGCGCAACCGTCGGCCTGGGCAATATCGCCGGCGTGGCGATCGCGGTCGGCACCGGCGGACCGGGCGCGGTGTTCTGGATGCTGCTGGCGGCCTCGCTGGGAATGACCTCCAAGTTCGTGGAGTGCAGCCTGGCGCAGCTCTACCGCCGCTTCGACCCCGACGGCACGGTGCACGGCGGTCCGATGTACTACATCTCGATCGGTCTGCGCGAGCGGGGGTGGGCGCGGCTCGGGCGGATCACGGCGGTCATCTTCGCGCTCTTCTGCATCGGCGGGTCGCTCGGCGGCGGCAACATGTTCCAGGCCAACCAGGCGGGGCAGCAGATCGCGGGCGAGATCCCGATGCTCGGCGATGGCTTCGGCCCGCATCTCGTCGGCCTCGCCCTGGCGGCTCTGGTCGGCATCGTGATCATCGGCGGCATCCGCCGGATCGGCGAGGTGACCGCGAGGGTGGTGCCCTTCATGTGCGTGGGCTACGTGCTGGCCGGGCTCTATATCGTCTTCGCGAACGTCGGCGAGATCCCGCGCGTGGTGGGGCTGATCTTCAGCGAGGCGTTCAGCTTCGAGGCCGGCTTCGGCGGCTTTCTCGGCGTGATGGTGACCGGCATCCGCCGCGCGGTCTTCTCCAACGAGGCGGGGGTCGGATCGGCAGCCATCGCCCACTCGGCGGCGCGCACCGAGTGGCCGATCCGCGAAGGCGTCGTGGCGTCGATCGGTCCCTTCATCGACACCATTCTGATCTGCCTGATGACGGCGATGGTGGTGATCGTGACCGGCGCTTACGACAATCCCGAGGCGGGCAGCGGGGTCAGCATGACCAGCTGGGCCTTCGGCTCGGTCTTCCCCTGGTTCCCGAAGGTGCTGACCGTGGCGGTGGTGCTCTTCGCCTACAGCACGATGATCAGCTGGAGCTACTACGGAGAGAAGGCGAGCGCCTACCTCTTCGGGCACGGAGCGCGGGTGCGCCTGGCCTATCGTCTGCTCTTCCTGGCCTTCGTCTACTTGGGGACCGTGACCAGCCTCGACAACGTGCTCGAATTCTCCGATCTGATGATCCTCTCGATGGCCTTTCCGAATGTGGTGGGGATGGTGTTCCTGGCGCCCTTGGTGCTGCGCCGCTCGAACGAGTACATGGCCAAGCTGAAGGCCGGGGAGTTCCCGGTCTACCGATGATCAGTGGCCTGCCGAATGGCTGAGCACCCACGCTGGCGCGATCTCGCCCGAGCCCCCGTTACCGCCGTCAGCGGGCGCATCGGCTGCGTCGCGGCGCCGTGGCTGGCCGCGGCGGCGCTGGTGGGCGCGCGGGGCGGACTCGGTGCGGCGCTGATCGCCGCGCTCCTGCTGGCCGGCGGGGGCGTCGGGATCTCCCGCATCGCCTTCCAGTGCAGCCGCCGCAACCCCTTCTACCGAGCGTTCGAGGGCGGACGCTTCGGGTGCAGCCGATTGCACCGGCTGGCGCTCCCGCTTGCCCTCTGTGGGGTGGGGGCCGGCACTCTGTGGTGGAGCGGTAGGGCCCTCGGAGCCCTCGCGCTGCACGGGGCGAGCGCCTGGGGATGGGTGCTGGGACCGGTGCTGCTGGTCGTGGCGGCGCTCTTCTGTCTCGCCGGAAGCGCGTGCGCGGTCGCCCTGACGTGGGGGCCGGCGATCGTCGCCACCACCGACGAGGAGGGGCTCGAGGTGCTGGCGCAGACCCTGCGTGTCGCCGGCAGCGTGCGCGGTCTCGCCGGCTCCTGCGCGACGATCGTGCTTGCGGTCTTGGTGCTGGCGGTCGATCTGACGCTCTTTGCCGCGGCGATCGATCTCTGGGTCGCCGAGGGTGCCCTGGCGGGCCTCCTGGACGCCTGGCGCGACGGATACGCTCTGCCGCCTGCGCCCGAAGCTCCACGTGGGCTCATGCGCGGCGGGGCGGCGCTCGCACTGCTGCACGCCTACGCCACCTGGCACTGCGCCGCGGTCGGGGGTTATCTGGCGCTGCGCGAGCGGTTCGACGGCGAGAATCTGCTCGAGCGCGAGGATCCTGAGAGCTACGAGAGCGCGCTGCGGCGCGGGGAGCAACCACCCGCCGAGGTTGAGCGCGCCCCGGTCTGCCCATAACCTGTGACGGGCCCCACGGCGCCGGACGCGACGCAGGGCCGCCCCTCGGAGCGAGCATCGAGATCGACAGAGGATTCATGGCAGACGCCTCCCGCATTCGCAACTTCTGCATCATCGCCCACATCGACCACGGCAAGTCGACGCTGGCCGATCGCTTGCTGGAGCTGACCGAAGCCGTCGGCGAGCGCCAGATGCGTGCGCAGGTGCTCGACGACATGGAGCTGGAGCGGGAGCGTGGCATCACCATAAAGGCGCATCCGATCCGCCTCGCGTACCGTGCCGCCGACGGTCACGACTATGCGCTCACGCTGATCGACACTCCAGGGCACGTCGACTTCACCTACGAGGTCTCGCGCTCGTTGGCCGCCTGCGAAGGGGCGCTCCTGGTGATCGACGCCAGCCAGGGGGTCGAGGCCCAGACCCTGTCCAATCTCTACCTGGCGCTCGAGAACGACCTTACGATCATCCCCGTTCTCAACAAGATCGACCTGCCCAGTGCCGACATCGAAGGGATGAGCGAGCGCATCTGCGAGCTGATCGGCTGCCACACCGAGGAGATCCTGCGAGTCAGCGCCAAAGACGGCACCGGCTGCGAGCAGGTGCTGGAGGCGGTGGTGCGGCGCGTGCCGCCACCCGTGGGAGATCCCGACGCACCCCTTCGGGCATTGGTCTTCGACTCCGAGTACAACGTCTATCGCGGCGCGGTCTCCTGTCTGCGCGTGGTCGACGGCACGCTACGCGCCGGCCAGGGCTTCAAGTTCGCCACCCGCGACGCCGAGTTCAGCGCCGAGGAAGTGGGCTTCTTCCGCCTGGAGATGGAGCGCGCGGCGGCGCTCTCGGCCGGCGAGGTCGGCTACGTACTGGCCGGCATCAAGAACATCCGCGAGGTGCTGGTGGGCGACACCCTGATCGATCCCGCGAGCCCCGCGCCGCCGCTCTCCGGCTACCGCGAGAGCAAGCCGATGGTGTTCAGCGGCATCTACCCTTCCGATGCCGACCGCTACGTCGATCTGCGCGACGCCCTGGAGCGCCTGCAGCTCAACGACGCCAGCCTGAGCTACGAGCCCGAGACCAGCGAAGCGCTGGGCTTCGGGTTTCGTTGCGGCTTTCTCGGGCTCCTGCACATGGAGATCATCCAGGAGCGCATCGATCGCGAGCACGACCTCGAGATCGTGACCACCATGCCGAGCGTGCTCTACCGTGCGCTCCTGACCGACGGCAGCGAGTGCCATGTCGACAACCCGGCGCATCTGCCCGATCCGAGAAACCTGGCTCATCTCGAGGAGCCGATGGTGCGCTCCACGGTGATCGTCCCGGCCGAGTTCATCGGGCCGATCATGAAGTTGATGCAGGAGCGCCGCGGCGTCCACCGGTCGATGACCTACCTCGATCCCACCCGAGTCGAGCTCCACTACGATCTGCCACTGGCGGAGATCGTCTTCGACTTCTACGACAAACTGAAGTCGGTCAGCCGTGGCTACGCCTCCTTCGACCACGACTTCCTGGAGTACCGGCGCGCCGATCTGGTCAAGCTGGAAATGCTGCTCAACGGCCAGCCGGTAGACGCCTTGTCGATGGTGATCCATCGAGACAAGGCCTATGACTGGGGCCGCAAGGTGGCCGGCAAGCTCCGAAAGTTGATTCCCCGGCAGATGTACGAGGTAGTGGTCCAGGCCGCGATCGGCAGCCGGGTGATCTCGCGGGCGGTGATCAAGCCGCTCAGAAAAAACGTCACCGCCAAGTGCTACGGGGGCGATATCACCCGCAAGCGCAAGCTCCTCGAGCGACAGAAAGAGGGCAAGCGACGGATGAAACAGATCGGCAAGATCGAGATCCCGCAAGAGGCCTTTCACGCCGTGCTCCAGGTCGAGGACTGAGAAACAGTGGCATCGACACCGAGCGACACCGATCCAGGCTCGCGCTGCGCCCACGATTCCCTTCTCGAGTCCGCCGACCAGGCCTTGCAGCGGGCGCGGCGGCGCGGTGCCTCGCCCAGAGAGATCGCCGCATTGGGCGCGGCCCGCGACGAGGTGGCGGGAGAGGGCGACGCGGGTGTGCGGAGCGCGCGGCGCCGGCGCAAGCTGAAGAGGCTGATCGACCGGGCCCAGACGCCATCGCGCGGCCTGTGGACCGAGTGGGGCCGACCGCTCTGCTACGGGGTCGCCATCGCGCTGTTGATCCGGGTGTTTCTCATCGAGGCTTTCCAGATCCCTTCCGGGTCGATGGAGAAGACCCTCCTGGTGGGCGACTATCTGCTCGTCAACAAAGTCGTCTATGGACCGCGCACTCCAGATAGAGTCACTTTTTACAAGAGCCAACTGACGCGCCGTGGTTGGCGCAGCGGTCATCTGCCCGGCGAACAGCCGCTGATCGACGTCGACCTGCCCGCCCTGCATCTGCCCGGCCTCAGAGCGGCCCGCCCCGGCGACATCATCGTGTTCGCCAATCCGAACGACACTTCCAGCAACTACATCAAACGTTGCGTCGCGATCGAGGGCCAGACCGTGGAGATCCGCGACAAGAAGCTCTACGTAGACGGCGTGGCGCGCGACGAGAGCTACGTGGAGCTGGATGCCGGCGCCGGCCTGCGGCGCGCGGGCAGTCGCGATCCCAACCCAATCGATCGCCGGAGCATGGAAGAGACCTGGGGCTCGCTCATGCGTCTCCGGGCGTGGAATCGCGACAATTTTGGGCCGGTGACGGTTCCCCCCGGGCACCTGTTCATGCTCGGCGACAATCGAGACCATTCCCTGGACGGGCGCTACTGGGGCTTCCTCGACCAGGAGTTGGTCCGCGGCAAGGCATCGATCATCTACTTCTCCTGGATTCAGGAGTATTCGCTGTGGAATCCTCTGCGCGCGATTCGCTGGGACAGGCTGGGAAGCCGGATCCAATAGCCAAGATGGAACGCGCCGCGGGCCTATACATCCATGTGCCCTTCTGCCGGGAAATCTGTCCCTACTGCGACTTCACCGTGGTGCGGCCGCGCACCGGGCAGGGGCGGAGCTTCGTGAATGCGCTGGGGATGAGGATCGCCCGTGAAGGCACGCGCGGTCCCTTCGCGGGCCGCAGGCTCGAGTCGGTCTACTTCGGCGGCGGCACTCCCTCGCTGCTCCCGCCGGCGGGTCTGGGGACGCTGCTCGACACCATTCGCGACAGCTTCGAGGTGGCCGCCGATGCCGAGATCTCGCTAGAGGCCAACCCCGAATCGGCGACGCGGCGGCGCATCGATGCTTGGCTCGAGGCCGGCATCGATCGGGTGTCGGTCGGCGTGCAGGCGCTGGATCGGACCAGCCTTCGCACACTCGGGCGCAGCCACGACCGCGCGCGAGCGCTGGCGGCGCTGGAGGATCTCGAGAGGGCGGGAGTGGGGCATCTGTGCGCCGATCTGATCGCCGGCATCCCGGGTCAGAGCGCGGCCGACTGGGCCGCCGGCGTGGAGCGGGTGATCGCTTCGGGCGTGACGCACCTGTCGATCTACTGCCTGACGGCTCATCCCGATACGCCGCTGGGGGAGCGGGTCGCCCGCGGAGAGATCGCGATCGACGAGGACGAGCAGGCCGATCGCTACCAGCAAGGGGTCGCCCTGGCCGCCGCGCACGGGTTGGCGCGCTACGAGGTCGCCAATCTGGCGGCGCCCGGGCAGCGCAGCCGTCACAACCTGCTCTACTGGACCCAGGGCGACTGGCTCGGTCTGGGCCCGGGCGCCTGCTCGCACCTGCAGGGGAGGCGCTGGCGCGAGTCGGCGAATTTGCGTCACCACCTGAGCCCGGGCTCGGTGCCGCGCGACCAGGAGGAGGTGCTCGAGCTGCGGCAGCGGCAGCTCGAGACGATCATGCTGGGGCTGCGGCTGGAGGAGGGGATCGATCCGCGGGAGTTCGAAGGCCTCGGCGGAGGCAGCCTGGAGGCCACCGTTCCGGACACGCTGGCCCAGCTCATCGCGGCGAGGGCGATTTCTCGCTCGGGCGGTCCCGAAAGGCGCTGGCGTCTGCACGGACGCCACCTCCTGCTGGCCGATGCCTATGCCGAGCGCTTCGCGCGCGAGATCCTGGCCTGATCGAGCCCCAGGACCCTACGAAGTGCCGCAAGTCGGTGTCGCGCATGCTGCCGGGAGTTCGCTGCCTTGACGCTCCAAGAGGGGCGATGATAGCGTTCGGGGTTCTCCGATCGCCGTCGCGCCAAGACTTCCAGAGCCAGGGACAGCACCGTGAGCAGAGGAATGAACGAGAAAGCAACCGACAGCCCCGTCCCCAAGGCCAAGACCGACGACGACGCCAAGGCGCCCGCGGCGGATGAGACGGTGCCGCCCGAGCGGCGCGCCGATGCCGCCGGCCAGGCTCCCAAGCGGAAGACGCGGCGCGGCAAGAAGACCGCCGCCTTGGAGCAGCGGATCGAAGAGCTGGAGGCAGAGATCGAGCGTCTGAGCGCGGCCGAGGCCGAGGCCCGCGAGCGCTGGTACCGCAGCGCCGCCGAGTTCGAGAACTTCCGCCGCCGCACGACCAAGGAGCGGGCGGAGCTGATCCGCAGCGCCGGCCAGAGCGTGGTCAGCAAGCTGCTCGAAGTGATGGACGCGCTGCACGCCGCCCAGGGCGCCGCGGAGAGCGTCAACGGCGAGTCGGCGGCCGAACAGCTGCGGCAGGGGATCGGGCTGATCGCGTCGAAGCTCGAGGCGGTGCTGGCCAGCGAGGGGGTGACGCCGATCGAGGTCGAGGCGGGCGCCGACTTCGATCCTCACCTGCACGAGGCTCTGGCGCGGGTGCCGGCCCCGGAGCTGCCCGCGCACGCGATCCACAGCGTGGTGCAGCGCGGCTACCTGCTGGGGGAGAGGGTGTTGAGACCGGCTCGGGTGGCGGTAGTGGCCGAGCCCGAGACCGGTGAGGCGGCGGCCGAAGACGGCGAGAACCAGGACGGAGTCGATTGATGCCCAGGGATTATTACGAGATTCTCGGCGTCGATCGCTCCGCCGATGCGGCCGGCGTCAAGCGAGCCTATCGCAAGCTGGCGCTGGAGAACCACCCCGATCGCAACCCCGGCGACAAGGCCGCGGAGGAGCGCTTCAAAGAGGCGACCCAGGCCTACGAGGTGCTTTCCGACGACCAGAAACGCAACCGCTACGACCGCTTCGGTCACGCCGGAGTCGACCCGAACATGGCCGGATTCGGCGGCGGCTTCGGCGCCGGGGGATTCGATCTCTCCGACGCCCTGCGACGCTTCATGGAAGATTTCGGCGCCGGCGGAGCGTTCGGAGACATCTTCGGGGGGATGGGAGGAGCGCGCGGCGGCGCCTCGCGGGTTCAAAAAGGCTCCGACCTGCAGATCAAGCTCAAGCTCACTCTCGACGAGATCGCCAAGGGCGTTCCAAAGAAGATCAAGGTGGCCCGCCTCGATACCTGCGGCGAGTGCCAGGGGACCGGGTCGAGGAAAGGGACCCCACCGGCCACCTGCTCGACCTGCAACGGCCAGGGGCAGGTCCGCCAGGTGCAACGCACGGTGTTCGGACAGTTCGTCAACGTGGGGCCCTGCCCGGCCTGCCGCGGCGAGGGGCGCGTGGTCGCCGATCCCTGCCCCAACTGTCGTGGCGAGGGGCGCGAGCGGGTGCGCGCGACGATCAACGTCAAGATCCCGGCCGGGGTCGCGACCGGGAACTACATCCCCCTGATGGAGCAGGGCAACATCGGCCCGCGCGGCGGCCCGCGCGGCGATCTCTTCATCTTCATCCAGGAGCAGGAGCACGAGCGCTTCGAGCGGCACGGCGAGCACCTGCTGCTGGATCTTCCGATCACCTTCTCGCAAGCCGCGCTGGGTGACCAGATCGAAATCCCCACCCTGGACGATCCGGTGCGGCTGACCATCCCCCCCGGCATTCCCTCGGGCAAGGTGCTGCGGGTGCGCGGCAAGGGGATGCCGCGGATCGACGACTACGGCCGCGGCGATCTCCTGGTCCGCGTGGCGCTGTGGACACCGCGCAAGCTCTCGAAGAAGGAGCGCGCCCTCTTCGAAGAGCTGGCTACCTGCGAGGGGACCAAGGCGCCGGAGGCAGAGCGCGGTTTCTTCGAGCGGGTGCTCGATGCCTTCCGGGGCTGAGCGCGACTGGGCCGAGCTCGCGATCACCCTGCGCGCCGCGGACGAGGAGGTCGCGGTGGCGCTCCTGGGCGATCTCTTCCCCGCGGGGATGCGGTGCGAGGGGGTGGGGCCCGACCTGGTACGGTTGATCGGTCACGTCGAGTCTACGCGGCTGCCCTCCGGCGGGGCCGGCACCTGGGAGCAGCGGGTGATCGAGATCTTGCGACCCGTGCCGGTGCTGGCCTTCGAGGCGAAGCTGACCGAAGACCGGGATTGGATGGCGCAGTGGAGGGTGAGCTGGCGTCCGGTTCGACTCTGCGCCGATCTGTGGGTCTGTGCGCCGTGGCATGACCTGCCCGAGCCGGGTCGCGCGATCTGGATGGAGCCGGGGGCGGCCTTTGGGACCGGGCACCACGAGTCGACCCGCCTCGCGGCAATGCTCGTCGAGGAGCAGGTGCGCCCGGGCGGGACCTATCTCGATCTCGGCTGCGGGACCGGGGTGCTGGCGATCGCGGCGGTCCTGCTGGGTGCGGGGCGCGTCCACTTGAACGATATCGATCCCGATGCCCGTGCGGTGGCGCACCGGGAGTTGCGCCTCAACCGCTGCGAAGATCGGGCGCGGTGGGTCGACGACCCGCGCCAGCTGGCCGAGCTGGACGGGGTCTTCATGAACATCGACCTCGAGACGATCGGTCGACTCTTGCCCGCGGTGGTGCCGACGCTCGGTGAGAAGGGCTGGATCGCGGTCTCGGGGGTGCTCCGAAGCAGCAGCGGCGAGGTGCTGCGCGCCGCCTCCGATGCCGACCTGGAACTGCGCCGCGAGCTGGCGGAGGGGGAGTGGTGGAGCGGACTGCTCGGCAAGGTACCGCGACCATGATCCGCGCCCACGCCGTGCCGATCCCCGAGCCGGGCGAGGTGGCCGAGCTGGCGGCGGAGGAGCGGCGCCACGTGCGCTCGGCGCGGCGGGCCCGCGACGGCCACGAAATCGAGCTCATCGACGGCGCCGGCACGCTCGCGCGGGCCCGGCTCGAGGCGCGGGGCACGCTCGCGCGGGTGGTGGAGCGGAGACAGTGCGAACGGCCTCCCGATCTGGCGCTGGCGGTGGCCGTGGCGCGCGGCACACGCTTCGAGATGATCGTGGAGAAATGCGCCGAGCTGGGCATCGCCGCGCTCGAGCCGATCGTCTGCGAGCGCTCGATCGCCGGCCGGGGAGCGGGGCGCGGCGAGCGTTGGCGGCGGGTCGCGCTGGCGGCGCTCAAGCAGAGCGGCCAGCCCTGGCTGCCCCGTATCGAGGCCCCGGCGCCGCTCGAGTCGGTGCTGCGCGATTCGCGCCCGCTGATCGTGCTCGATTCCAGCGGAGCTCCGGAGCCCCTGCCGGAGGCGGTCCAGGCCGCGCCGCTGCGGATCCTGGTGGGACCGGAAGGGGGCTTCAGCGAAAGCGAGCGGCGCCGGCTCGCGGATCGGGGCGCCCGGATGATATCGTTGCCCGGCGCGACCCTGCGCATCGAGACCGCCGCTCTGGTGGCGGCGGTGCTGGGGCTACATGCCTTGGGGAAGATCTGAGAGGTCGACCTCGCGGACCGCGGGGTCGCTTCTGACCGGAGGTCGAAACGTGTCCGATTGCCTCTTCTGCTCCATCGTCGCGGGCGCGATCCCCGCCGACATCGTCCTGGAGACACCCGACGCGCTGGTCTTCCGCGACATCGCGCCGCAAGCGCCGACTCATCTCCTGGTGATTCCGCGAGAGCACCTCGAGAGCGTCGCCGAAGCGGCGCGGGGAGCGCGAGAAGCACTGCTCGGCCGCCTGCTCCAGGTCGCCGCCGAGGCTGCGCGGCAAGAGGAGCTCGATGCCTACCGGGTCGTGACCAACGTCGGCGCGGCGGCGGGGCAGAGCGTCTTCCATCTGCACCTGCACGTGCTGGGCGGGCGCCTCATGGGCTGGCCTCCGGGTTGAAATCCCGACGGCCTCGACTGTCCCGTGATAAGCTGATTGTCACGCGCATCGAACCCACACATCAATTCGGAAAGGATGGGCTTGCCCCATGCCCGTTGTTCGGGTCAAAGACAATGAACCCTTCGAGAAGGCTTTGAAGCGTTTCAACAAGACCTGTCAGAAGGAAGGGATCCTCTTCGAGATCAAGAGGAAGTCCCATTTCGAGAAACCCAGCGAACGGCGCAAACGCAAGATGGCGGCGGCCCGCAAGAAGGCCCGCAAAGCCGAGCGGATGCCGGTGCGCTAGACCAAAACGCGCGCCGCGCCAAGACCCGGAGAAGCCGGCCAGCGACTCGACTCGAAATCGAGCGGAGCTCGCAGCCGGCTTTTTGGGGTCGGCGAAGAATTTGCTCCCCGGGTTTGCGCCCAGATGTGCCGTGGATCCGGTCGCTCGGCGAGGTCCGAAACCGGAGGAGTAGCTGCGCTACCTCGAGGATTTCGGGGCTCGCCGAGCGACCGGAGGTGCGGTGCAGATGGGCTGCAAACACGGGGAGCAATTTCTTCGCCGACCCTTGGCTGTACCGCCTCCGAGGCGGATCGAATCATGGACCAGGCAACGCTCGAGAAGCTGGCCTTTTTCGACGTGATCGACCTGGTCGCGGGGCAGGCCCAGTCGCCCCTCGGTGTCGATCGCGTGCGCTCGCTGCGCCCGGCCTTCGAGGTCGAGACGGTGCGGGCCGAGCACGAGCTGGCGGTCGAGGCGATGCGGGCGCTCGATGAGGGCCGTCCGGTCTCGTTCAACGGCGCCGCCGACCTGCGGGCGGCGCTGACCCACGCGGCGCGGCCCGGCACCCATCTGCCGGCGGAGGAGCTGTGGGCGATCGCGGTCACGATCCGCGTGGCCCACCAGGTCCGGCGGCTGCTCTCCGATGCGCGTCGTGAGCTGCCCGCCCTCTTCGCCATCGCCGATCCGATCAGCGCCCCGGGCCCGCTGGCCGCGGCGATCGAGAGCGCGATCGCGCCGCCGGCGGAGCTGCTCGACGATGCATCTTCCGAGCTGAAGAAGATCCGTCGCTCGCGGATCGATCTCGAGCGCAAGATCCGCGACGAGCTGGAGCGCATCGTGCGCAACCTCGGCGCCCAGGGTCACCTGCAGGACTCGCTCCACACCCTGCGCGAAGGGCGTTTCGTGGTCCCGGTGCGGGCTGCGTCGCGCCGCCAGGTGCGCGGCATCGTCCACGATCGCTCGGCCAGCGGCGAGACCTACTTCATCGAGCCGGCACGACTGGTGGAGCTGGGCAACCGGCTGCGCGACTTGGACGCCAGAGAGCGGGAGGAGATCCTGCGCATCCTGCGCCTGCTCACCGACCGCGTTCGCTCCGAGGTTGCGGCGCTGCTCGATGACCTGGAGCGCATCGCCCGGCTCGACGAGATCTTCGCGCGCGGGCGTTTCGGGCGCACCCACGCCTGCATCCGCCCGGCCGTCGAGAGCGCGCTGGGGCCGCTGCGCATCGTCGCGGGCCGCCATCCGATTCTGGAGCGTTCGCTGGGGCGCGAGCAGGTGGTGCCGCTCGACCTGGAGCTCGCGGGCGACTCCGGGGTGCTGATGGTGACCGGACCGAACGCTGGCGGCAAGACGGTCGCGCTCAAGACCGCCGGGCTGCTCTCGCTGCTCGCGCAGTCCGGCATTCCGGTGCCGGCCGGCGAGGGCACCGCGCTGCCGGTGTGGCGCCACATCGGCAGCGACATCGGCGACGGCCAGTCGCTGGAGGCCAACCTCTCTACCTTCAGCGCCCACGTGGCGAACCTGGCCCGGATCTGTGCCGAGGCCGGTCCCGGCTCCCTGGTGCTACTCGACGAGCTCGGCACCGGGACCGATCCCGACGAGGGCGCCGCGCTCGGCGCGTCGGTGGTCGAGCACCTGGCGGGCGCCGGCGCGCGCGTCCTGGCGACCACCCATCTCGGGCAGCTCAAGCTGCTGGCGGCGAACGACGCCGGTGTCGAGAACGCGGCGATGGAGTTTTCGGAGCGGGAGCTGGCGCCCACCTATCGGCTGCGCCAGGGCATTCCAGGGCATTCCTACGGCATCGAGATCGCGCGGCGGCTCGGTCTGCCGGCCACGGTGATCGAGGATGCCGAGCAGCGCCGCGGTCGCGCAGAGGTCGATCTGGCGGCCATCACATGCGAGCTGGAGGCCCGTCTGCGCGACGCCGAGGAGCGCGAGGCCGAGGCCGAGAGGCTGCTGGCCCGGGCGCGGCGTACCTTCGCCGAGGCCCAAAGTGCCCTGGAGCAGGCCGAGTCCCGCGAGGCCGATCTGCGCGGCGACCTCGCCGCCAAGGTCGACGCGCTGGCGCGCGAGGCACGCCGCGAGCTGGAGCGCTCGGTGCAGGACGTGCGCGAGGCCGGCGCCGACCGCGAGGCGATCAAGCGCGGCCGGGCGGCGATCGAGGAGCTGCGCAATCGCCACTCCGGCAAGACTGGGCCGCGCCGCGGAAACGCCCCACGCCCGGCCGCCGCGGCAGCGGCCAGAACGACGCGGCGGCCCCTGCAGGTGGGCGACCAGGTGCGGGCGCCGGAGCTCGGCTTTCAGGGCACGATCGAGTCCCTCAAAGGGGATCGGGCGCGGATCCGCAAAGGGACGATCTCGCTGGAGGTCGATCTTCGCGGCCTCGAGCCCGCCGATGCCCCGACCCGGGGCAAGGGGGGGTGGCAGCGGGCCGAGCAAGAAGACGCCTCCTGCTTGCCCGAGCGGCGCCTCGACCTGCGCGGGCAGCGCGCCGAGGACGCGGCGGAAGCTCTCGATCGATTCCTGGATGCGTCGATCCTGGCCGGCTTCGAGACTCTGGAAATCGTCCACGGCAAAGGAACCGGCGCACTCCGGCGCTGCATCGGTGAGCTCTTGACCGCCGATCCGAGGGTGGCCGGCTCGCGCCTGGGCGGCTGGAACGAAGGGGGCGCCGGGGTCACGATCGCGACCTTGCGTCGCGGCGGCGGCCGCAAGGGCTGAGGGGAACACGATGAGGATCGGTGACCAGACCGTGGACCGGGTTCGCGCCCTGATCGACGTCGTCGCTCTGGTCGGCGAGTTGGTGGCGCTGCGGCGCACGGGTCGCAATCACGTCGGCCTCTGCCCCTTCCACCAGGAGAAGACCCCCTCCTTTTCCGTGAATCCGGAGAAGGGGGTCTTCCACTGCTTCGGCTGCGGCAAGGGGGGAGACGTCTTCACCTTCGTGATGGAGACCCAGGGTGTGGGCTTCCTCGATGCGGTGCGCATCTTGGCCGAGCGCGCCGGGGTCGAGATCGAGCAGAGCGCCGGCCACAGCCGCGCGGAGGCGCTCTATCAGCTCAATGCTTTCGCGGCCCGCTTCTTCCAAGAGGTGCTGCTGCGGCGCCCGGAAGGCGCGCCCGCGCGGCGCTACGCCCAGTCCCGAGGAATCGACCAGGAGCTGGCCAAGAAGCTCGGTCTCGGCGCCGCCCCCGATTCCTGGTCGGCGCTCCACGAGCGGGCGCTCGCCGAGGGCTTCGATCCGGAGCTGCTGAAAACCGGTGGCCTATCGGTTGACAGGCGCGACGGAAAAGGTCATTATGATCGTTTCCGTAATCGACTCATCTTCCCGATTCGAGCAGTGACCGGCCGGGTCGTGGCCTTCGGCGGCAGATGCCTGAGCGACGATCAGCGGCCCAAGTACATCAACTCGCCCGAAACTCCGGCCTACCGCAAAGGCGAGCATCTCTACGGGCTGGCCGAGGCCCGCGATGCAATCCGTTCCGCGCGCACGGCGCTGGTGGTCGAGGGCTACACCGACTGCATTGCCATGCACCGCGCCGGCATCGTCCACGCGGTGGCCGCTCTCGGCACGGCCTTCACTCCTCGCCAGGGGGAGCTGCTGCGAAGGTATGCGGATGACGTGATTCTGGTGTTCGACGCCGACGCGGCGGGCCAGGCCGCTGCGCTACGTGGCATGGGAGTCTTGCTTTCCAAGGGCTTGCGCGTGCAAACCGCGATTCTGCCCCCAGGGAGCGATCCCGACTCCCTGCTGGCCCAGGGTGGCGCGGAAGCATTGCGGGAGGTGATCTCCCGGCCCTCCGACGCGGTGCGCCACCATCTCGAAGAGTTCATTTCCGATCTGCGAGACGCAGGTCCAGCCCAGCGCGTGAGAGGCGTGGCACCGCTCGTCGACGCGCTGCAATCGATCGATGATTCCGCGTTGCGGGATGCCTACTTGGCGGAGGTCGCCGGGCGCATCCGGGTCGATCCGCGGGCTTTGCGCCGCGGACAGCCGGCGCGACAGATCAGCAAGGAGGTCGAGGCGCCGGCCGAGGCGCCGCTGGAACTGAATTCTTCTTCGACCGAGCTCTTGCGCCTGGCGCTGTCGGATGCCGCCGGCAGGACCTTTGCGCGCATCGAGGCGGAGCGGGTGGACGATTCGCGGGTGCGTGGGATCTACACGATGTTGGCCAAGACCTACCAGGAGTCGGGTGCGGTGGAGCTGGGACGGGTGTTGGCCGCCATCGACGATCCGGCGATCCGATCGGCGCTGACGGCGATCGCCGCCAGCCCCGAGACCGAGTCGATCGACCTGGACCGACTGCTCGATGACGTCGCCGCCGATCTCCAGCGACGTGCCGATGCGCGCACGCGCTGGGAGCTCAATCGGCGGCTGGATCGCGAGCAGGACCCCGCACGCCGCAGAGAGATTCTCCTGGAGCTCACTAAGTTGTTGCAGAAAAAGCAGCGGCGGATTTGACTTGCACCAGGACCATGACCTAGTGGTGTCTAAATGAAACACATGCCCGCGCCACCGGTTGCGCGGGCATCAAGGTGATCGGGATGGGATCTGCACCGCCCCGATCGAATGAGCGCCCGAGATGCGCTCCAGATGCCGGCGCGGGATCGAAACCCGCGATCGGCGGGGGAACCATGAGCAGAGCACAGTTGCAGCAGAAGATCGAGCTCCTGAAGCGGGTCTCCGACTACCGCGGCGAGGTCACCTTCGGGGTGTTGGACCGCGATGTCAGAGGCGGTACGATCACCGCCGACGATGCGGATCAGTTGGTGCTTTCGGTGAAGGGCAGGACTTTCGGTTTCGTCGACTCGCGAGACGAGCTGAACGGCGGCCGCGACGAGGCGGAGCTGCGCCGCATGCTCGACAGCTCGTCGAAGCTGATGAAGTTCGACGACCCGGTGCGCATGTACCTGCGCGAGATGGGCAAAGTGCCCTTGCTCGATCGCGAGGGCGAGGTGAGGATCGCCCGGCGCATCGAGGAGGCTCAAAAGAGCATCAACGCCAACCTCTTCAAGTTCGAGGTGGTGGTCGAGGAGTTCTTTCGAGCTTTCGAGCGCCTCAAGACCGGCGAAGCGCGCCTCGAAGAGATCATCCAGGTCGACACCGCCGCCCAGCCGGGCTCCACGGCGAAGCAGGATCGCGAGCTCTTGACCGAGATCAGGAACCAGCTGGTGGAGCTGCGCGAGGAGCTCGGAACCCACTACCGAACCCTGGACAACGCCAAGCTCTCGGCCGCGGAGCGCAAGGCGCTGCGCAAGCGGATCGAGACGCGGCGCCGCCGGATCGGCGCCGAGATCACCCGCCTGAACCTCAAGGCGACCCACGTCGCCGACCTGCGCGCTCATCTAATCGGCGTCGACGACGATCTGCGCGAGCGCGAGCGGGCGATCGCCTCCGAGCTCTTGCATCTGGGAGTCTCCTACGACCAGCTCCTGAATCTCTCCCGCAATATCGCGCGCGGAAGACCGACCCGCCACGCCGAGGTCGACGTGCTGGCGACCGCCAACGCCGTCGCGGCGCATCGCGAGCACATCGCCACGATCGAAGAGGAGAACCACACCACCAAGGAGGCCTTGCGCCGCGGGATCGACCGGATTCGCGAGCACGAGGCGGCGAAGAAGCAGGCCAAGACCGAGATGGTCGAGGCCAACGTCCGCCTGGTGATCTCGATCGCCAAGCGCTACACCAACCGCGGGCTGGAGTTCCTCGACCTGATCCAGGAAGGAAACTCAGGGCTGATGCGGGCGGTCGACAAGTTCGACTACAAGAAGGGCTACAAGTTCTCGACCTACGCAACCTGGTGGATTCGCCAGGCCATCACCCGGGCGATCGCCGACCAGGCGCGGACCATTCGCGTTCCGGTGCATATGATCGAGGCGATCAACAAGGTGGTGAAGGCCTCACGGCGTCTGCTCCAGGAGTACGGCCGCGAACCGACGCCTGAAGAGATCGCGACCCGGCTCAATCTCCCCGTGGAGAAGGTCAAGAGCGTGCTCAAGGTGGCCCAGGATCCGATCTCGCTCGATCGACCGATCGGCGAGGACGAGGACTCCTACATCGGCGACTTCATCGAAGACACCAAGGTGGTCTCGCCGGCGCAGTCCTCCGCTTTCTCGATGCTGCAGGACCAGATGGGATCGGTGCTCTCGACCCTGACCCAGCGCGAGGAGCGGGTGATTCGGCTGCGCTTCGGGCTCGGGGACGGCTGCCCGCGTACCCTCGAAGAGGTCGGCAACATCTTCAACGTCACCCGCGAGCGGGTTCGGCAGATCGAGGCCAAGGCTCTGCGCAAGCTGCGCCACCCCTCGCGCAGCCGCAAGCTGCACGGCTTCGTCGATCTCTAGACGCATCGTCCGCCGCCGCCCGGCGGTGGACAGAGCCCGCCGCGCCGTGCCAAAGTAGCGCCTCGATCTTGGCGGGCGGACGCTCGGCGAGCGCCCGGTCGGATTGCCAAGGGCCCATAGCTCAGCGGTTAGAGCTGCCGGCTCATAACCGGTAGGTCCCAGGTTCGAACCCTGGTGGGCCCACCAGTTCACTCCTCCGCCGCACACCGAACCGGGGGTCTCTTTGGCCGATGGCGAGATGAAGCGAGTCAACGAGGCGCTGGGACGCCTGCAATCCCTCGACCGCCGACTTCGGGAGCTCGATTCCGTGATCGAGAGCGTGCCCGGGCGGCGTGCCGCCGTGGAGGGCCGCCTGGCCAGCGCGCGGCAGGCCTTGGATGCGGCGCGCGGCAGTGCCGAGAACGACGCGCTGACTCGCCGCCGGCTGGAGCGTGAGATCGCGCAGATCGAGGGCGAGCGGGCCAAGTACCAGACCCAGCAGATCAGCGTCAAGACCAACAAGGAGTACGATGCCCTGCGCGCCGAGATCTCGCGCGCGGGAGAGCGTATTTCCGCGGCCGAGGACGATGTCCTGGCGCTGCTGGAGAAGGAGTCGGAGCACGAGCGGACGGTGGCAGAAGGAACGGCGGCCTTGCAGGATGACGAGGCTCGCGCGGCGCAAGAGCTGGCGGCGCTGGAGGCGGAGCGCGCATCCGCCGAGGCCGATCGCGCGGAGCTCCAGAGCACCAGGCAAGCGGCGGTCGAGGATGTGGGTCCCGCGACGATGTCGATCTACCAGAGAATCGGCGCCACGCGCGACGGTCTGGCGGTGGTCCAGGTCTCCAACGAGTCCTGCGGCGGCTGCTACTCGGCGGTGCCTCCGCAGAAGGTCGCCGAGGTGCGCGGCGCATCGAAGATCGTACACTGTGAGTACTGTGGGCGGATCCTCGTCCACGAACCGACCTGATCGACACGATCCGGGCGCATGCCGGATCGTGTACCAGATCGCTGGAGGAATCGAATCGGGGAGCGGGTGCGACGGCCGCGAGCCTCTTCGAGGCTCGAGGAAAGTCCGGGCTCCACAGGGCAAAGGTGCTGGGTAACGCCCAGGAGGGGCGACCCTCGGAAAGTGCAACAGAGAGTAGACCGCCGTCGATCTCCGATCGCCGGTAAGGGTGAAAGGGTGAGGTAAGAGCTCACCAGCGGCTCGGGTGACCGGGCCGGATCGGCAAACCCCACCTGGAGCAAGACCGCATAGGGGAGGAGGGATCGCCCGTCCCGCTCGACTCCCGGGTTGGTCGCTCGACGCGCCGGGCAACCGGTGTGCTAGATGGATGGTCGTCCCACCGATCGGCGCTCCCTCGGGAGCGCGATCGGCGGAACAGAACCCGGCTTACGGCCCGCTCCCTTTCGGTCCGGCAGTCCGGACCTGCGAGGCGTGGAGGAGTCGATGGCTCCCGATCTGAGAAAAGACCCGACCGAGATGACCAAGGAGGAGTTCATCGAGGCGGTCGGTCTGCTTTCTCCCTACGCCGACCGGGCGCTGGTCTCGCAGGCCTTCGACTTCGGGCACCGAGCGCACGCCGGCCAGCGGCGCATCTCGGGCGATCCCTACTTCACCCACTCGATGGCGGTGGCGCTGAGCCTGGCCGAGTGGCACCAGGACTCGCTCACCATCGGCGCGGGCCTGATCCACGACGTGGTGGAAGACACGATCTCCACCTCGGAAGACATCGAGGCCGAATTCGGGCCCGAGATGGTGCAGATCGTCGACGGGGTCACGAAGATCTCGACGCGCTTCGTTTTCACCTCTCGCGAGGCGAAGCAGGCCGAGAACTTCCGCAAGATGCTGGTCTCCATGGCGCGCGACATCCGCGTCATCCTGGTGAAGTTCGCCGACCGCCTGCACAACATGCGCACACTGGGCTACCTGGCCCCAGAGAAGCAGCAGCGGATCTCGCTCGAAACCCGCGAGATCTACGCCCCGCTGGCGCACCGATTTGGGATGGCGAAGGTCAAGTGGGAGCTCGAAGACCTGGCCATGAAGCACCTGGAGCCGGACGCCTACCGAATGATCGCGGAGAAGATCCAGGCCAAGCGCGAGCAGCGCGAGGTGCTGATCGACTCGGTGCGCGATCCCCTTGCCCAGCGTGTGGCGCAGGCCGTGATCGAGGCGACGATCTTCGGCCGCGCCAAGCACTTCTACTCCATCTATCGAAAGATGCGTTCGCGCGACAAGCCCTTCGAGCAGATCTACGATCTCCTGGCGATCCGCGTGGTCACCGATTCGGTCGAGCACTGCTACCACATCCTGGGAATCGTTCACAGCCTGTGGAAGCCGCTCAACGACCGCTTCAAGGACTACATCGCGACCCCCAAGTCGAACATGTACCAGTCGCTCCACACCACCGTCGCGGGCGATTCGGGCGACCTGATCGAGATCCAGATTCGCACCGACGAGATGGACCAGACCGCCGAAGAGGGGATCGCCGCGCACTGGCTCTACAAGGAGCAGACCGAGCACAGCCGCGACGAGGAGCAGTTCGTCTGGCTGCGGCAGATGATGGAGACCCAGAAGGACCTCTCCGACCCCCAGGAATTCATGGAGTCGCTGAAGATCGACCTCTTCCAGGAGGAGTGCTTCGTCTTCACTCCCAAGGGCGACCTGCTGCGCTTGCCGCGCGGCGCCACGCCGATCGACTTCGCCTTCGCCATCCACACCGAGGTGGGAATGCACTGCGCCGGCGCTCAGGTCAACGGGCGCTTCGCCACCCTGACGACGCCGCTGCGCAGCGGCGACATGGTCCAGATCGTCACCTCTCCTCAGCAGAAGCCCTCGCGCGACTGGCTGAGCGTGGCCAAGACCAGCCGCGCCAAGGTGAAGATCCGCCAGGCGCTGCGCCGCGCGGCGCGGGCCAACTCGATCACCATCGGTCGCCAGCTCTTCGAGCGCGACGCTCGCCGGCGGCGCCTGAGCATCAAGTACAACAAGGGCTTCGAAGAGACCCTGTCGAGCCTCGGATTCGAGTCCAGCGACGACCTCTTCGTCGCTCTGGCCGACGGCGAGGTGTCGAGCAGCTACGTGCTCAACCGATTGATGCCGGAGAAGAAGGAGCCGCGCAGCCTCACTCCGGCGGTGCTCGATCGCATCATCGACCGCACCCGCGGCGTGAAAGGTGTGCGGATCGAAGAGGTGGACGACGTGCTGACCCGCCTGGCGGAGTGCTGCCAGCCGGTGCCCGGCGATCGGGTGTTCGGCTACATCACTCGGGGGCGCGGACTGACGATCCACCGCGTCGACTGCCCGAACTCCTTCGCTCTGGGCGATTCGGAGCGCCGCATCGAAGTGCACTGGTCGGTGGCTGGCGACGAGCGCTTCGTGGTCGACGTGACCGTGCTCGGCCACGACCGCGCCAACCTGCTGCTCGATCTGACCAAGGAGATTTCCAAAATGGGGATCAACCTGCGCGGCTCCACCATGAGCTCCGCCAACGGCGAGGTGGAAGGTCGCTTCGTGATGGAGATCGCCAACGGAACCCAGCTCAACAAGATCCTCAAGGACCTGATGCGGGTGAAGGGGGTCACATCGGTCTACCGCCGCTCCTCGGGGATCGCCGACAGTCGAGGAAAACGGGGGAGCGCCGATTGAGCTGGCGCTGGGAGAGCGATCGGGCCCGGTCGCCGGAGCTCGACGCACACCCCCGGCTGGCCCACGCCTTGCTGCTGCCGAGCGCCGCAGCGGCCGGGGAGCGCTCTGCGCGACTCGAGATACCCCCGCACGGGCTCCTGCGGCTCAAGCAGGTGCACGGCGCGGAGATCATCTCCTGGCGCCTCCCGACCGGCGCGCCCCCCACGGCCGACGGCATCGTGCTGCGCCGACCGGGCGAATGGTCGGAGATCCGAAGCGCCGACTGCGTGCCGCTGGTCGTGGCCGCCGCCGAGACGGTCGCGCTCGTGCATGGGGGATGGCGGGGCACCTTGGCCGGCATCGCGGCGCGCGCGATCGAGCGGCTCGACCGCGATCCGGCGACGTTGAGCGCGGTGCTCGGACCGCACATCGGCGTGTGCTGCTACCTCGTGGGCGAGGAGCTGGCGCGGCGCTTCGAACGCCGCTTCGGCCCAGGAGTCGTCGACCGAGGGGGGGGGCGGGCGCCGCATCTCGATCTGGCGCGCGCCGTGGAGCGCGACCTGATCCGGGCGGGCGTCCGCGAATCGCGGATTCACCACAGCGGGGTTTGTACCTGCTGCGATCGCCGCGGACTGCCCTCGTGGCGTCGCGAAGGGGAGCAGGCCGGGCGCATGCGGACCGTGGTGGGGCTGCGATCTCGAACCGGGCCCGCCTCGCACTTCTGATTCGCGCAGCGGTTCTGCTAGGCTCACGAGCTACGCATCGATCGGAGGACTTTTCATGGCAACGTCGCATTCGGCCCCGGGGGGGTGGTCGAAGGGCCGGATTCGCCCCTGGACGCTCGCGGCCATCGCTCTGGGCTCTTTCGCCTCGCCCGCCGGCGCGCTCTTCGGGCTCGAGATCGGCGGTCATGGAGGCAGCGTCTCGTACTCCGGCGATCTCTTCTCCGGATCGGACGAGTACCAAGACAATCAGCTCTCGCGCGGGGCCTTCGCGGGAGTGCGCCTGGGCCTCACCGCGCTGCCGGTGATCGACGTGGTGGCCGATTTGAGCTACACCGAGCGCGTCTCCCGCGCGCTCGACCTCGCGACCGAGCAACCGCTCGACTACGACTTCACCCACATCGGGCTCGAAGCATCGGCGCGGGTGGCGATCTTCGATCCACCGCTCTCGCCGCTCTCGATCTTCGCCGGTGTCGGCGGAGGCCTGCACTGGATCCCCGCGATCCCCGCCGAGATCGTCGTCGAGGGGGGGAAGCTGAGCACCGAGCGAGTCGCCCAGCCCTCCACCTTCTTCGTCGGCGGGGCGCGCTTCGATCCTCCCGCCCTGCCGCTCTCGGTGTTCGCCGAGGGCTCGGTGGGGGCGATCTTCGGCGAGGGCGACGCCCTGCGCGTCACCAAGGTGTCGGCCGGGCTGCTGCTCGGCCTTTGATGCGGTCGCTACCGTGAGGCTGGTCGTACAGCGAGTCAGCCGCGCGCAGGTGCGGGTCGACGCCGAGGTGGTGGGAGGGATCGGCGCCGGGCTGGTGGTGCTGGCCGCGGTGGGCAGACGGACCCTTCCCGACGATGTCGATTGGCTGGCGCGCAAGCTGGAAGGGCTGCGGATCTTCGCCGATGCCGCCGGGCGCATGAACCGCTCGGTCAAGGAGTGCGCGGGGAGCGTGCTGCTGATCTCGCAATTCACCCTATACGGCGACACCGACAAAGGCCGCAGACCCTCGTTCGTCGCCGCCGCCGAGCCCGAGACGGGAGCCCGGCTCTGCGAACGGCTGGCGCGGCAGCTGGAAGGCCGGGGGGTCCCGGTCTCATGCGGGGTGTTTGGCGCCCACATGGAGGTGGAGCTGGTGAACGACGGACCGGTCACGCTGATTCTGGAGCGCGCGAGCGGTGCCTGAAGCGCTGATTCTGGCCTCGTCGTCGGCCCGCCGGAGGGCTCTGCTCGAACAGATCGGGGTCCCCTTCCAGGTGACTCCGGCGCGCATCGACGAGCCCTTGCCGCGCCGCTCGGAAGCGCCCGGGCCTTTCGCCATCCGCGCCGCGCATGCCAAGTGGCGCGACGTCGCGCGGCGCCGGGCCGGCACCTGTCTGGGCGCCGATACGATCGTGGTGATCGACGGGCGGATCCTCGGCAAGCCGACCGACGATCGCCACGCCGCATCGATGCTGGCCGATCTGGCCGGACGCAGCCACCGGGTGGTGACGGCGATGGCCCTCTCCGCGCCGGACCAAGGCGCTGTGCCGCCCGGCTGGCAGGCGCGAGAGGGCTGCTGGACCATCGCGGTCACGACCGCGGTGCGCTTCCGTGCTCTGGAGCCGGCGGAGATTGCCCGCTACGTGGCCACCGGGGAGCCGCGTGGCAAGGCGGGCGCCTACGCGATCCAGGGGATCGGCGGCGGATTGGTGGCCTCGATCGAGGGCTCCTACACCAACGTGGTGGGGTTGCCGGTGGCGGTCTTGCTCGAGGGGTTGCGAACGCGGCTGGTTTGGCCGGTTGGCGGAGGGGAAAAGGCGAAATGGCGGACCGCAACTCGTTGACAGCCCCCCCGGGTCCCCGCTAGCCTCCTCCGTCTATGCCAAACGCGGCGTGGGCGGGTCGCGAAGCGATCATCGATCCGCCGAGCCCGCGGCGCGCGCATCTCAGGTGCGCACAGATCCCGTTGGAGTCAGAGATGATCACGCAGAGCCTGCGCAAAGAGGATGTCGACCGCAAGTGGGTGGTGATCGATGCCCGCAATATGGTCCTCGGCCGCCTCTCTTCACAGGTTGCTTCGCTCTTGCGCGGCAAGCACAAGCCCAGCTTCACCCCGCACGTCGACAACGGCGACAACGTCATCGTCGTCAACGCCGCAGCGGTGCGGCTCACCGGCCGCAAGGGAGAGCAGAAACGCTACTTCCGCTACACCGGCTGGCCCGGTGGCGATCGCTTCCAGAGCTACGAATCGCTGCGCGCGAGCCGTCCCGCGATCATCGTCGAGCGTGCGATCAAGGGCATGCTGCCGAAGAACCGGCTGGGACGGAAGATGTTCAAGAAGCTGCACGTCTACGCCGGACCCGATCACCCCCACCAAGCGCAGAAGCCCGAGCCGCATACGCTCTAAAGGGCGAGTTCCGAGGAGCCAGTACAAGGCATGTCAACGAATACCTACGCAGCGACCGGTCGCCGCAAGCGCGCCATCGCCAAGGTCTGGATCCGCCCGGGAGGCAGCGGCCAGATCACCATCAACGAATCCCCCGCGCTGGAATACCTGAATCGCGAGGTTCTGGTCCAGGACGTGGAGCGCCCCTTGCTCACGACCGAGACCCGCGAGGCGGTCGACGTGGTGGCCAAGGTGATCGGAGGAGGCAAGAGCGGGCAGGCCGGCGCCCTCAGGCTGGGGATCGCCCGGGCCTTGATCCAGATGGACGAAGGGAACCGCGCCGCTCTGCGCCGTGAGGGTCTCTTGACCCGCGACGCGCGCCAGGTGGAACGGAAGAAATACGGTCAGAAGGGGGCTCGCGGGCGCTTCCAGTTCTCCAAGCGCTGAGCCGCCTTTCGGAATCGACACCAGCGGCCCCCAGTGGGCCGCGCAACGCGCGAAGATCCCCTATGTGTTGGGGTGCCGCCGGGCGAGCTCGGCGGCCGACGGGGTCTTCCAGGCACAACCCCAGGAGCACCAGATGTCAGAGATCACCGCCCATGACCTGTTGCAAGCCGGCGCCCACTTCGGGCATCAGACCAAGCGCTGGAATCCGAAGATGCGTCGCTACATCTTCGGCAAACGCAACGGGATTCACATCATCGACCTGCGCAAGACCCAGGTGCGGCTGCGCCACGCCTGCGATTTCGTACGCGAGCACGTGCGCGAGGGCGGCAAGGTGCTCTTCGTCGGCACCAAGCGGCAAGCCCAGGAGACCGTGGTGGCCGAGGCCGAACGCTGCGGGATGTTCTTCGTCGCCGACCGCTGGCTGGGGGGCTTTCTGACCAACTACGCGACCATCAAGGTCTCGGTCGACAAGATGAAGCGCCTCGAGCAGCTCGACGAGGATCGCAGCTTTCAGAGCCTGACCAAGAAGGAGCGTCTGATGCTCGAACGCGAGCGTGAGAAGCTCTCGAAGGTGCTGCGCGGCGTGAAGGCGATGTCCGAGCTGCCGAGCGCGGTCTTCGTGGTCGACACTCGCAAGGAGGCGATCGCGGTGAAGGAGAGCCGCAAGCTCGGTATCCCGGTGATCGCCATCGTCGACACCAACTCCGATCCGACCGAGGTCGATTACCCGATCCCCGCCAACGACGACGCGGTTCGCTCGATCGGCCTGGTGACCAAGGCGATCTCCGACGCGGCCATCGCGGGGCGCCACGACGCCGGCGACTTCGATTTCGCCACCAAGGAGAGCGACGTGGGGGCCGAGATGCTGGCGGAGGGCGAGACGCAGGAGGTCGCGGTCGAGGAGACCGAGGTCGCGGTCGAGGAGACCGAGGTCGCGGTCGAGGAGACCGGGGTCGCGGTCGAGGAGACCGGGGTCACTCCCGAGATGCAGCCGGTGGCCGAGGAGGCAGCGGTCGAGACCGCTCCGGCCGACGCGGAGCCGAATCAGCCCGCCGCGGCCGCGGAACAAGCACCGAGCGAAGCTGCGCGGGCCGATGCCGCGGCGCAGGAGCCCGCGGACGAAGCCACGGCGGATGAAAGCGCTCCAGAAAACGACAAGGCCCCGACCGCCGACAGCGAAGAGGCCCAGGAAGCCGCCTCCGCGACCGAGGCGCAGGGCTGATTCAACCCATCACGGAAACCTCGATCCGCCCGGCACCAGCGCCCGGGGGGCCGAGTCGGAGTAACAAGATGAGCATCACGGCATCGGCCGTCAAAGAGCTGCGCGATCGCACCGGCGCCGGCATGATGGACTGCAAGAAGGCCCTGGTCGAGACCGAGGGCGAGATGGAGCGGGCGATCGACCTGCTGCGCCAGAAGGGCGCCGCTTCGGCGGCCAAGCGCGCCGGCCGGGAGACCAAGGAAGGCACCGTCATCTCCTATATCCACCCTGGCTCGCGTCTGGGGGTTCTGCTGGAGCTCAACTGCGAGACCGACTTCGTCGCTCGAACCGGCGACTTCCACAGCCTCGCGAAATCGCTCGCCATGCAGGTGGCGGCGTGCAATCCCCTCGCCGTGCGCCGCGAGGAGATCGCCGCGGAGATCACCGAGCGCGAGCGCGAGATCTACATTCAGCAGGCTCGCGAAACCGGCAAGCCCGAGAACGTGATCGAGAAGATCATCGAGGGCAAGATGGACAAATGGTACCGCGAGGCCTGCCTGCTCGAGCAGAACGATGTTCGCGACCAGAGCAGTGGAGTGACGGTGGAGAAGCTGGTCACCGAGGCGGCGGCCAAGCTCGGCGAGAATATCTCGGTGCGTCGTTTTAGCCGCTTCGCGCTCGGAGAGTAGTCGGTAGTTTTACATAGACTCCGGGCGAGCTCCCGTCGGGCGGCGGCCACCGGGGGCGCCGGGGACGACGAGGAGAGCCATGGCCGATCCGAAACCGATCTACCGGCGGGTCCTGCTCAAGTTGAGCGGCGAGGTGTTGGCGGGGGAGCGCGGCCAGGGCATCGACCAGGGCGCGCTGGAGCGGATCGCGCAAGAGATCGCCAAGGCGCAGCGGCTCGGCGTCGAGATGGCGGTGGTCCTCGGCGGTGGGAACATCTACCGCGGCCTTTCCGGTGCGGCCGAGGGGATGGCGCGCGTATCCGGCGACTACATGGGCATGCTGGCCACCGTCATCAACGCAGTCGCGCTCCAGGAGATGCTCGAGCGCCAAGGTTGTGACACCCGTCTGCAGTCGGCGCTCCATATCAAGGAGGTCGCCGAGCCCTACGTGCGGCGCCGCGCGGTCCGCCACCTGGAGAAGGGGCGAGTGCTGGTCTTCGCAGCCGGCACCGGCAACCCCTTCTTCACGACCGACACCGCCGCGGTGCTGCGCGCCGCCGAGATCGACGCCGAGGTGATTCTGAAGGGAACCAACGTCGACGGTGTCTACACCGCCGATCCGGTCCTCGATCCGAGCGCCAAGCGGCTGCGCACCGTCACCTACATGAACGCGATCCAGAACCGACTGCGGGTGATGGACTCCACCGCGTTTTCCCTCTCCATGGACAACCGCTTGCAGATGGTCGTGTTCAAGATCACCGAGCCCGGCAACATCTTGAAGATCGTTCTCGGAGAGGAGATCGGTACCCTGGTGAAGGAGGACTCGCCATGATCGACGAGGTTAGTTTCGAAGCGGAAGAGCGCATGACCCATGCCGTCGAGCACGCGCAGACCGAGTTCGCGCGGATGCGCACCGGCAAGGCGACCACCGCGCTGGTCGACGGGGTCCGGGTCGAGGCCTACGGCTCGTCGATGCCGCTCAACCAGCTGGCGACCATCACCGTGCCCGAGCCGCGGCTGATCGTGATCCAGCCCTGGGACAAGTCGACCATCAAGGACGTGGAGAAGGCGATTCGAGTCTCCGACCTGGGCCTGAATCCGACCAACGACGGGACCGTGATCCGGCTGGCCATTCCGCAACTGACCGAGGAACGACGCCGCGATCTGGTCAAGATGGTCAAGAAGATGGCCGAGGAGGGCCGGGTCTCGATCCGGGCGGTGCGCCGCGACGCCAACGACAAGCTGAAGGCGAGCGTGAAGGCTGGGGACATCTCCGAGGATTCGATGCACGATGGTCTCGAGGAGGTCCAGAAGCTGACCGACCGTTTCGTGAAGCAGATCGACGACTTGACCACGGCCAAGGAAGCGGAGTTGATGGAGGTTTGAGGGTCCGCGGCCGGGGATCAGGCCGTCGGAACCACGCATCCGGACGCGCCCGGCGTCAGCGCTCCCTCGGCGTCGACCCCGAAGACCCGCCAGTGGTAGTAGCGGCCGACCGTCTCCGGGCTGGCCAGGGGCGTGAGGTCGATCTCGCATGCGTCGAGATAGCGCCCGGCGATCGCCGCGAAGGCCGGGTCGAGGCCGATCTCGAGCAGATGGCCGCGGGCGCCCTCGACCGCCGGCCAGCGCAGCCGCGGGTCGCCGATCGGCACCGGTGTCGCCTCCGGCTGCGGCCGCAGCCGCTTGCGCAGGCCCCGGTAGACCCGATCGAGGGGCGACTTCAGCTTCATCGCCGCCCCGAACGCGGCCAGTGTCGGCATGCTGTAGACCTTCTTGTAGAAGGTGATCATGCTCTCTTCGAAAATCTGGTGCTTTCTCGGGTTCTGGGCTCCGGACTTGTCGTGGTAGTGGACGATGAAGGCGTCTTTGAGCACCACCAGGCGCAGCCCCATGGCGCGAATCCGGTGGGACCAGTCGGCATCTTCGAAGTACATGAACATCCGCTCGTCGAGCGGTCCCAGGGCATCGCGGATCTGCTGCCGAACCATGAAGCAGGCGCCGACCAGGGCCTGCACCTCGACATCCTCGCGGCCGCGCCAGATGCGACGATTGTCGCGATGGAAGCGTCGCAGCGGCGTGAAGGGGCGCAGCGCATCGGAGCTGGCGCAGAGAATCGTCGCTGGATGCAGCGGGGGCAGCGACGCTAGCTCGAGGGTGCGGGCATCGTCGAGCCAGGTCCGGGCGCTGACCGCGCCCACATCGGGGTGACGGTCGAGATAGGCGACCATGCGGTCGAGCGCGCCGGGCAGCACCCTGGTGTCCGAGTTGAGGAGCATGAAGTGACGCCCCCTCGCCGCTCGCCACGCCTGGTTGTTGGCCCGGGTGAAGCCGACATTTTCGTCGTTGGCGATCAAGTGCACGCCGGGAAAGCTCGCCGCGATCATCTCGGCGGAACCGTCCTGCGAGGCGTTGTCGACCGCGATGATCTCGACATCGATCGATTCCAGGCTGCTCTGGATCGACTCGATGCAGTCGCGGATCAGCTCGCGGGTGTTCCAGTTGACGAGCGAGACGGTGAGATCGGGAGGGTTGTTCATGGCCGGGCGATGCAAGAGGGGATGGGAAGGAGGGCGTGGAGGCTATCACGGGGAACCTGGGAAGCGGTTCGGCGTAGCACCGAACGAGCGGGCCGGGCCGCGGCGGTGCAGCTTCGGGCCCCGATCCGGCTGGGGTCGGAACCGAGAATCGACGCGGTCCCGAGCGCGGCGCCCTGGCGGTAGCCGCGTGTCGGGCCAGGAGCGGTGCGATGCGACGAGTACTACTGGCGGCGACGGTGATGGCGGGCACATGGGTCGGTTCGGCGGCGGTCGCCGAAGAGGGCGAGGAGGCCTTTCTGGGAGTGGTGATCCAGGACCTGAGCGGGGCTCTGGCCGAGGCTCTCGACCTCGATCGGCCGGAGGGGGCGCTGATCAGCCAGGTGATCGAGGACAGCCCCGCGCAGCGCGCCGGTCTGGAGGTCGGCGATGTTCTGGTCGAGCTGAAGGGAGAGCCGATCGGCGACGCGGACGACGTGATCGAGGCGATCGCCGAGGCCGAGGTGGGAGAAGAGATCGATCTGCGCTGGATGCGCCACGGTGACTGGAAGACTGGATCTGTCGTGCTCGGTGAGCGCTCTCCTGAAAGGAGTTGGAGCTTTCATTTCTCGGACTACTTCGGGGATGGAGGCTGCCGCATCGGCATCGAGCTGACGCCGCTGCGGGACGGCCTGGGCGAACCCTTCGGCGTCGAGGACGGCGAAGGGCTGCTGGTGCTCTCGGTCGAGGAGGACTCGCCGGCGGCGCGGGCCGGGCTGCGCGGTGGAGATGTGATCGTGGGCGTGGGAGAGCAGCGGGTCGCCACCCGCGACGAGCTGAGCGACGCGCTCGAGAAGGCGGCGGGAGAGACGGTGGAGCTGCGGCGGATGCGGCGCGGCACACGCGGCTCCGCCCGCCTCCGGGGGCTGAAGCTGGAGGTGCCCGAGCACTATGGGAAGTCGATCTGGCACGGCCGCGCCGAGGGCTTGCCCCACGCCGTGCGCGGCTTCTGCCGGCAAGGGCTGGAGCGGATCGAGCGCAGCGAGCTGCCGCAGACTTTGCGTGAGTGGCGTCCGCCCTTCGCGGCCGAGGAGCTGCGGGGGTCGATGGCGGAGCTCGAGAGCGAGCTGCGCGAGGCGATGGAGAAGCTGCGCGAGGAGATGGAAGAGCTGCGGCTCGAGCTCGGCGAAGAGCAGGAGGAAGAGGAGGAGCAGCTCTGAGCCGGAATCAGGTCCCCACCTCGCTCTCCCCTTCGCTGCGCGCGATGATCGCCGCACCGCAGGAATCGGAGAAGATGTTGACGCCGGTGCGCAGCATGTCGAGGGGACGGTCGACCGCGAGCATGGTGCCGACGATGGTGGCGACCTCGGGCCCGCGCAGATTCACCGCCTCGAGAACGATGAAGATCATGACCAATCCCGCCGAGGGGATTCCGGCCGCGCCGATCGAGGCCAAGAGCGCGGTGACCACCACCATCGCCTGCGCCGCCAATCCGAGATCGGCGCCCAACACCTGCGCGATGAAGAGCACGCCCACGCACTCGTAGAGCGCCGTGCCGTCCATATTGACGGTGGCGCCCAGTGGCAGCACGAAGGAGCTGACGCGGTTCGAGACGCCGACCTTGCGCTCCACGCATTGCATGGTCAGGGGCAGGGTGGCGGCGGAGGAGGAGGTCGAGACTGCGGTCAGCAGGGCGTCGCTCATATTGGCGAAATGGCGCCGCGGTGAAAGCCCTCCGACCAGGCGCAGCAAGAGCGGCAGGGTCACGAAGGTGTGCAGCATCAGCCCGCAAGCGACCGTCAGCATGTAGATCCCCATGCTGGTGAAGGTCGCGGCTCCGGACGCGGCCACCGCGGTGGTGATCAGGCCCAGCACCCCGAAGGGGGCCAGGCGGATCACCGCGCCGGTCAGCCGCATCATCACCGCGAAGAGCCCTTCGACCAGCTCGACGACGGGTCGTCGCGCGGCGTCGGGCAGTGCCGCCAGGCTGGCGCCGAAGGCGATGCAGAAGACGATGATCCCCAGCATGTCCATCTCGGCCAGGGCGCCGATCGGGTTGGTCGGCACCATGCGGAAGAGGATCTCGCCCAGCGACTGCGGGGTCTCGATCTGGGGTGCCGCGGCGCCGCTCTGGGCGAGCCCGGCGAGAGCCCCGCTGCCGGGGCGCAAGGTATTGACCAGCGCCAGGCCGACCAGGATCGCCAGCAGGCTGGTGAGCATGTAGTAGCCGAGGGTCTTCAGCCCGAGTCGACCGAGCGCCCCGCTGCCGCCCACCGACGCCACGCCGGAGATGATCGAAGTGGCGACCAGCGGCACGATGGTCATCTTCAAGAGGCGCACGAAGAGGGTGCCCATCCAACCCACCACGGCCGCGGCCCCCTCGCCGAAGGCCAGAGCGAGGATGCTGCCGGCCACCATGGCGACCAGGATCTGGAAGTAGAGCTGACGGGTGAGCGGCGTCTTGGAGCGATCGGGTCGGTTCATGGGTGGGGATGCTCCCTGAAGCGTCGTCGCCTGGCCAGGTGGATGTTGCCCATATTCTCACTTCGAGCGCAGCAGCACCCAGCCCCAGGTGCCCGCCAGCAACAGGAGCGGCACCCAGATCGGCGTGCGCCGCAGAGCTCGGCGCGGGGCGGGGAAGAGTCCGCACACTCCGGAGGCCAGGAGCAGCGCGAGGAGCGGGTTCCAGTACAGCGATTCGAGCAGATCGCCACGCAGCAGGGCTGCCGCGGCGCGCGTGAAGCCGCAGCTCGGGCAGGGCCACCCCGTGACGCGCAGGAAGGGGCAGTGGACGATCAGATCGATTGCCCAGGGGGGCATCGTTCGGCTCTTCCGCAATGCTCGCGGACCACTTCCACGAGGGCGTCTATGTCGAAGGGCTTGGCGATGTGGGCGTCGAAGCTGCTCTGCTCCAGTCGCCGCAGATCGGCCCCGAGCACGCGGCCGGTCAATGCCAGCACCGCGGTCTCGGGGCACCGCGCCTTCACTTCGCGGGCGACATCGAAGCCGTCGACTCCGGGAAGGCTGATGTCGGAGATCACCACCCGCGGCGGGGTGGGGCCGCGCACCACGCGGATCGCATCCTCACCCCGCGACACCGACTCGACCTCGAATCCCGCCAGCTCGAGAACCTCTTGCACCAATGCGGCGGCGCTCTCGTTGTCGTCGACGACCAGCACCCGGCAGGGCCGCGCCGCGCGGCTCATGGAAGCCGTGCCTCGCGAACCGGCTCGGGGCCCGCATACCAGCGCGCGAGGATCGAGACCAGCTCCGCGAGCTCATCGCCCTGCAGGTGCCGGCGCAGGTAAGCGGCCATCTCGAGAGTAGTGAGCCGCAGCGGCTCCTCGAGCTCGGGGATCTGCTCCTCGATCTCCTTCGCCTCGGCCCGTCTGCCGCGCCGACCGCGCCGGCGCTCGCCGGCTTCCGGCTGCGCGGCGGGGTTTCGGTCACGCGGCCCGGTCAGGCTCTCGTAGGCCGCCCTCTCTTCCGGCGTCACCGGCGCGGCCAGGAGCGCCGGCAGCGCGGGATCGTCGAGCAGCTGTTTGAGCACCTTGACGACCGTGCCGTCGAGCTCGAAGAGCTTCTCCTTGATCGTCTCTTCCAGGTCCGATACGGCGAACACGACACGCGCCAGGAAGCGTTTGAGCCCGTTGTCGACGCGCACGAAGATCGTCGAGCGGGTGGCGATGGTGCGCCCGTCCAGGGGATCGAACTCGATCACGTTGACGAACGATCCGCCGGTCGGAATCCCCATGACCCGGAGCGTTCCCTGACCCGTGTAGATCACCGCGCGCGACGAACGATGGGCCTCGAAGAAATCGACCACCAGACCCTTGCCGTCGTCGCCGCGGTAGATCGGACCCTCCCGGCCCACGGTGTAGGAATCGCCCATGTAGTTGCCGAGCTCGGCCAGCTCGACGACGCGATCGAAGCACCAATCGTAGAGCTCCACCGGGCAACCGTAGTCGGCGGTCGAACGTACCGCGAGCGTCGGTCCGCCGGTGACGCGGGTCGCGATCGGCCGCCCCTCGTCGTTCGCCGTCTCGCTCACCCAGTGCGAGAACTCGGGGTCCTCATCGAGCAGCGTGCGCTCGACCACCGAGACGTACATCGACGAGGCGGCGCCGGCCACCGCCAGCAGGAGGCTGGCGAGGGCGAGGCGGGGGATGGGGGGAGCTGTCCTCTTCATGGGTCCTCTTTAGGCTGGGACGGTCGCGATGGACGGCCGAGCGTCTCGATTGATATCGTAAGCTTTTCATCCGAAACAAAAACTCGCTCAGCGCCCTCTATCGAACATGCGCTTTCTCTTTCAGCTGCTCTTCTTCCTGGCCCTCGGGGCTCTGCTCAAGCAGCTCGCTCGCTCCATGCTCGGTCATTCGAAGGCCTCGAGGAAAGCGCGAGTTTCCGGGCCGGTGCGCGCGCCGCGCAAGCGGAACCCCGCCATGGCGGTGGAAGCGGACTACGAAGTGATCGAGGACGAATGATGCGAGTCTTGATCGTTGGCGGCGGTGGCCGGGAGCACGCCCTGGCCTGGGGATTGAAGCGCAGCCCGAGCGTCGACCTGGTCGCCACCTGCCCCGGCAACCCTGGCACCGCCGCGCTCGGTCCGACTCACCCGACGCCCTCGCGCCAGGAGGAGCTGGTCCAGCTGGCGCGGAACCTGGAGTCCGACCTCGTGGTGGTGGGGCCGGAGGCGCCGCTGGTCGCGGGTCTGGCCGATTCTCTGCGCCAGGCCGGCATCGACGTGTTCGGTCCCTCGGCGGCCGCGGCACGCCTCGAGGGCAGCAAGGTCTTCGCCAAGCAGTTCATGGAAGGTTGCGGAATCCCGACGGCCCGCTTCGGGGTCTTCGACGATGCCGAGCGCGCCCATGACTTCGTGCGCCACTCCGAGGTTGCGCTGGTGGTGAAGGCCGAGGGTCTGGCAGCCGGAAAAGGGGTCCTGGTCCCGTCCACCGAAGACGAGACCCATCGCGCCGTCGACCGGGTGCTGGTCGAGCGTGCCTTCGGCGAAGCCGGCGCCAGAGTGGTGCTCGAAGAGCGCCTGAGTGGGCCCGAGCTCTCGCTGATGGCGGTGGCGGACGGACGAAATTGGCTCTGTCTGACGCCCTCGCGCGACCACAAGCGGCTGCTGGAGGGCGACGCCGGTCCCAACACCGGGGGCATGGGCGCCATCGCACCGGTCGGCGGAATCGGCGCATCCGAGCTGTCAGACCTCGAGCGCCGAGTCATCGAGGCGGCCTTGCGGGGCATGGAGGACCTGGGCACGCCCTTCGTGGGCTGTCTCTACGCCGGCCTGATGCTGACCGCCGATGGCCCGCGAGTGCTCGAGTACAATGTTCGTTTCGGGGACCCGGAGGCCCAGGCGCTGCTGCCCCTGGTGGAGGGAGACCTCGGACTCCTGCTGCGCTCGGCGGCCCGCGGGGCGCTCGAGGCCGATACCGTGCGCCTGGTCGAGGGAGCCGCGGCCAGCGTCGTGCTCGCCGCCCCGGGCTACCCCGCCGAGCCGCGGCGCGGGCTGGAGATCGGCGGAGTCGACGATCTGCCCGAGAAGGTCGTGGCCTTTCATGCCGGCACCGCGCGTCGAGCAGACGGTGCCTTGGTCACGGCGGGGGGCCGGGTGCTGGCGCTCACCGCACTGGGCGACGACCTGCAAGGGGCGCTGGAGACGACCTATGCCGCCATCGAGCGGGTGCACTTCGAGGGCATGCAATTCCGCGCCGACATCGGCCGCGGCGAGGTGAATCGATGAGCAGCGAAAGAGAGCGCGCGGCGGCATTCGCCCCTCGCGTGTCGATCCTGATGGGGTCGGAATCGGACCGGGCGCAGATGGCCGCCGCCTCCGACGCCCTGAAGCTCTTCGGGGTACCGCACGAGGTGGTGGTTTCGAGCGCCCATCGCAGCTCGTCCGAGACCCGCGCCTACGTCGCCGACGCCCAGGAGCGGGGCGTACAGGTCTTCATCTGTGGCGCCGGAATGAGCGCTGCGCTGCCCGGATCGGTCGCGGCCGAAACCACCTTGCCGGTGCTCGGGGTGCCGCTGGGCGGCTCGGCGCTCAGCGGAGTCGATGCGCTCTATGCCATCGCCCAGATGCCGGGGGGGATCCCGGTCGGGGCCACGGCGATCGGCAAGGCGGGGGCCAAGAACGCGGCGATTCTCGCGGTGCAGATCTTGGCCCTTTCCGATCCCGCCCTGGCCGCGCAACTCGAGTCGTTTCGCAAAGAGCTCTCCGCCCCCCCCAGCATCGAGTGTGTCGAGGGAGAACAGGCATGAGGCTCCTGGCGTCCATCCTGGTCGCGCTGCTCGCCGCCGGCTCCGCCCATGGCGCCGCGGCTCGGGCCCGCGATTCCCTGGCTCCCCGCTCGCTCGACTCCGGCGCCCCCGTCGCGGGCTCCGGCACACGGATCCTGCTCACGACCGGCTTCGAGGAGGGCATCCTGCCGGCCGACTGGTCGCTGCGGCGCAGCCGCACCCCCTCCGATTCCCTGCCCGGCTCCTGGTTCGTGGCGCCCACCGACCCCGAGGTCGCCATCGGCGACGGGGATTTCCTGGTCTGGGCCAATTGGGACACGGTCCAGAGCGCCGACGAATGGCTGATCACGCCGCGCCTCGATCTTTCCGACCCCGCGCTGACCGAGGTCGCGATCGACTTCCTGCGGATCTACCACGACCCCGCCCGCTGGGCTGATCAGGCGACGCTCACGGTGCTGGCATCGCGCGACGACGGAGCGACCTTTCCCGACACCCTCTACACCGTGACGCCGCGTTCGCGCGCCGGCCGGGAGCGGGTGTCGATCGACCTCTCCGGCTACCTGGGCGGCTTCACCTTCCGCGTGGCCTTCCTCTACGCGGGGCTGGGAGGCGATTCGGCCGGGGTCGACGACGTGGTGGTGCACGCCGGTCTGCCGGTGCGAATCATGAGGCGCAGCTGGGGGGAAATCAAACGAAGTTCAAGGCCGTGAGCTCCTCGTGCGGAAAGGCTGGAGTGCCCGGGAGGCGGCCGCCGATAGAAGATTCTGACCACTGCGAATTCACGGATCTCTATCAGGAATAGAGAACGATGCCAGCCGAGACACAGGTGCTGCGGCGCCCGCCCGATCCCGACAGCGTTTCCCTGGAACGCTCCCCCGAGGAGATGGAGCGTCTGGCGCAGCGCCTCGGACTGCCGCGGCCGCCACGCAGAGGACGCCCCCGGCGCGGGGGCTGGAGCCTCTGGGTCAAGCGCACCATCGATTTCAACTTCGCCCTGGCTCTGCTCCTCTTGGCCGGACCGGTCATGATGCTGATCGCGCTGGCGATCAGGCTCAGCTCACCCGGCCCGGTGCTATTCCGGCAGCTGCGCATCGGTCATTCGCCGGAGTGGGCCGAGGCCCGTTCGGGCCTTCCCCGTGCCTTCGAGATCTTGAAGTTCCGCACCATGAAGGTGGACACCCCCGCCTACCAGACCACTCCGGCGACCCACGACGACGATCGCATCACCACGGTCGGGCGCTTCCTGCGCAAGACCAGCCTCGACGAGCTGCCGCAGCTCTTCAACGTGCTGCGCGGGCAGATGGCCTTCATCGGTCCCCGCCCGGAGATGCCCTTCGTGGTGAAGAGTTACGGGGTGCTGCACCGACGCCGGCTGGCGGTGATGCCGGGGATCACCGGCCTCTGGCAGCTCTACGGCATCCGCTCCAAGCCGATCCACTCGCAGATCGAGTTCGACCTCTACTACATCGATCAATGGTCTCTGGGGCTCGATCTCTTCGTCATCCGCAAGACCTTCAACTTCGTGCTCAAGGGAGGCAATGTCTGAGGATGCGCAGCGCCACGATGTGCTGATCGGGTCGGCCCGACCGGTCGAGCCCTTCGGGGATCGGCCGCGGGTCGGCGTGGCGCTGGGCGCCGGTGCGGCACGCGGCTTCGCCCACGCCGGTGTGCTGGAGGTTCTGCTCCGGGAAGGGATCCCGATCGATCTCATCGTGGGCATCAGCATCGGAGCCTTCGTCGGTGCGATCTGGGCCTACGAGCAGCGTGCGGAGGAGATGATCGAGCGTTTCGGGGCTTTTCTGGACAGCCCCCAGGCGGCGCGTTCGATCCTCGCCTTTCCGACCCGCAACGAAGAGGATGATCGCGGCAATTTCTTCCGCAGGATCGGCGGGACTCTTCGCCAGAAGTACACCTACAGCAAGGCGATGGTCGGCCGCTCGATGCTCCCGCACGAGTATCTGAACACCATCCTGCGCGCGTTGGTTCCCGACCGCGACATCGCCGAGACGAAGATCCCTTTCGCCTGCGTGGCGGTCGACGTGATGGAAGCGCGACGGGTGCTCTTCACCGCCGGCCCGGTGCGCTCCGCGCTGCTGGCCTCGGCGGCGATTCCGGGCGTATTTCCCCCGGTCGAGCTCGGCAAGCGACTGTTGATCGACGGCGCCACGATGGGGGGCATTCCGGTCGATGCGTGTCGCAGCCTGGGCGCCGACCTGGTGATCGGCTGCGATGTTCGGGCCTCCATTCGGCGTCCCTTCCAGCTCGAGAGCGGGATCGATCTGACCATCCGCGCCGATGCGATCACCGGCTACGAGCTGTCGCAGGCACAGCTGGAGCGCACCGACGTGGCGATCCAGCCGCAGGTCGGCCACCTCTTCTGGGCCGACTTCCACCAGTACCGCGAGGCCTACGATGCCGGGGTGGAGGCGGCCCGCCGCAGCCTGCCCGAGCTGCGGCGAGCGATCGCCGATTGGTCGCTGGAGCAGCGCCGCGCGCGAGGCTGGTGGGAACGCCTGCGGGGCTTCACGGGGGCGGGCGCCACGCCGCGCTCCGCGGCGCGCCGTTGACCCAGCCGCGCCAGGGGCGTTAGCCTCGCGTCTCGCAAATCCCATTGCAACGTAGATAGTTAGCTCGTGCATCCATAGCCGTCGAAATGGGGGATGATGGCGTTCCTCCAGCGCTCGTTGCTCTGCTCTCCGCCCTGGCTCTTCGCCCTCGCGGCCGGATCGCTGCACGCCTTCTCGCTGCCGCCCGCCGCCGGATACGGCTGGCTGGTGCCGGGCGTGGTGCTGCTGGCGGCCGGCGCCGTGGCCCGCAGCGCCGGCGCGCGCGGGGCGCTGTGGACCGGTCTGGTCTACGGCCTCACGGCCCATCTCGGGGTCTTCCACTGGCTCTTCGAGATCCCTGAGACCCCGGCGCCGATCCTGGGCGTGGCCTACCTGGGACTGGCGGCCTACGGGGCGCTCTTCCCCGCCGCCCTGTTCTGGCTGCAGGCGCGTCTCTTGCTGCGCGCACGACGCGGCACGGCGAGCTGGGCGCTCTTTCCGGTGCTCTGGGTCGGCATGGAGCAGATCCGCGCTCTGGGACTCTTGGGCTTTCCCTGGCTCGACCTCTCGACCTCGCTCAGCGTCCATCCGCCGCTGATCCAGCTGGCGGCCTGGGGCGGCGCCGCGGCGGTCGACCTGGTGGCGGCGATGCTAGGGACGGCGCTGGCGGCCGCGCTCGATCCGGCGCTCGGCGCCGCGCCGCGGCGGCGAGCCTGGGCGGCGCTCGCGGCGGGCGCGTTGGCGGTGGCCTGGCCGGCTTTCGGCCTGGCGCGCCTGGCGGCCGCGCCGCCGGAACCAGAGCCGACCCGAGAGGAGACGCTGCGCGTAGCGGTGGTGCAGGGGAACATCGACCCCGCCCAGAAATGGCGCTCGGGCCAGGCCCGGCTCTCGCTCGACACCTTCGCCGCCCAGACCCGCGCCCTGGTGTCGCCGGGGGGGGGCGCGGCGCCCGACCTGGTGGTCTGGCCCGAGACCAGCATGCCCTGCCTCATCGAAGGACCGCGCGCCGGCCACTGCCCTTCGTGGCTGAGCGAGCTGGCGCGCGAGGTGCAGACCTGGATCCTGGTCGGCGCACTCTCTCCGGGACCGGCGGTCGGAGGGCGAGCCTCGTACTACAACAGTGCCTACCTGGTGGCTCCCTCGGGCGAGTCCGTCGATCGCTACGACAAGGTGCACCTGGTTCCCTTCGGCGAGATGATTCCCCTGGACGACCACATCGAGGTGCTGCGACGGGTCGATTTCGGCGAGGGAGATTTCGTGTCGGGCAGGGCGCTGCGGGCGATCGGGGAGGGACGCCGGCGCCTGGGTGTTCTGATCTGCTTCGAATCGCTTTTCGGGCGCCAGGCGCGACGCCTGGCGCGGGATGGCGCGCGGCTCCTGGTGATCATCACCAACGATGCCTGGTTCGGTCGCTCCGCCGCGCCGGAGCAGCATGCCGCGATCGCCGCGCTGCGCGCGGTGGAGACCGGACTGGCGATCGCCCGCTGCGCCAACACCGGGATCTCCGGCTTCGTCGATCCCTGGGGACGCTACCGGGCGCGCATCGAGCTCGACCAGTGCATGAGCCGGGTCGCGATTCTGCCCAGCGCCGAGGCCGCCACCCTCTACGTGCGCCTGGGCGAAGTCGTCGGCTTCCCCTGCGCACTGGCCGCGCTGGCGCTGGCGCTCGGCGAGCTCTTCGCGCGCCGGGAGGCCGCGTGATGCCGCGGCAGGACGCGGACCCCGGCGCGCATCGGGCCGGCACCGTGGCGCTGATCGGCCGTCCCAACGCCGGCAAGTCGACCTTGATGAACGCGCTGCTCGGCACACGCCTGGCGATCACTTCGCGGCGGCCGCAGACCACCCGCCAGCGGGTCACCGGAATCCTGAGCGGAACCGATTACCAGGCGCTGCTGGTCGACACGCCCGGCCTGGTCCGCCCGAGAGATCCTCTGCAGAAGGTGATGATGCAGACCGCCGAGGCGGTCGCCCGCGACGCAGATCTGGTCGTCTGCCTGGTGGACAGCAAAGGCTCGTCCCGCAAGCCCCCGGCAACGGCGCTGGACTGGCTGCGCGCCGGCTCCAACCCGGCGCTGCTGGTCCTGAGCAAGATCGACCTGGTCGCCAAGCCGAGGCTCTTGCCGATGATCGAAGAGCTGGCCGCGGTGCACGACTGGGCCGCGATTCTGCCCCTCAGCGCCAGCAAGGGGGACGGTCTGGAGCGACTCGGCGGCCTGATCAGGAAGCTGCTGCCGCTGGGACCGCCGCTCTTCGCCGAGGGCGAGCTGTCGGAGGAGCCGGAGCGCTTCTTCGCCGCCGAGTTTGTGCGCGAGCAGGTGATGCGCCAGCTCGGCCAGGAGCTGCCCTATGCGGCGGCGGTAGAGATCGAGGCTTATCAGGGCGCTTGCGCGCGGACCAAGAGCCGGATCGCGGCCGCCATTCTGGTCGAGCGAGAGAGCCAGAAGGCGATCGTGATCGGCAAGGGGGGGCGCACGATCCGGCGCATCGGAACCGAGGCGCGGCACGCCATCGAGGCGCTCCTGGGCCGGCCGGTCCATCTCGAGCTGCGCGTCAAGGTCGACCGGAACTGGAGCCGCGACCCGCGCAAGCTGGAGAGCCTGCGCCATCGGCCGCAGGGATAGGCTCTACGCGCGGAAGTAGTCGATCACCTGGCGGATGGTCGTGTCGAGATCGATGGTCGGCTGATAGCCCACGTACTCGTGGACCTTGGTCAGGTCGGGGATGCGCCGGCGCATGTCCTCGAAGCCCTTTTCGTAGGCCACCTCGTAGGGAATGAACTCGATTTCCGAGTCGGAGCCGGTGAGCTCCTTGACCCGCTCGGCGAGCTCCAGGATGGTGACTTCCTGGTCGTTGCCGAGGTTGAAGACCTGACCGCGCGCGCGCTCGCAGTTCATCAGCTCGATCAGTCCGCCCACCACATCCGAGACGTTGCCGAAGCAGCGCGACTGGCTGCCGTCGTCGTAGACCGGAATCTGGTGGCCGAGCAGCGCGGCCTTGACGAAACGCGGCAGCACCATGCCGTACTCTCCGGTCTGCCGTGGGCCGACCGTGTTGAAGAGCCGCACGATGACGACCGGGAGGCTCTTCTCGCGGTAGTAGGCCAGGGCCAGGTACTCGTCGACCGCCTTGGCGTCGGCATAGCTCCACCGGCTCAGGTGGGTCGATCCCATGGTCCGGTCCTGGTCCTCCGAGAAAGGAACCGAGTTGGACTTGCCGTAGACCTCGGAGGTCGAGGCGATCAACACGTTCTTCTTCTTCTTGTTGGCCTCTTCGAGCACGATCTCGGTGCCGCGAATGTTGACGGTCAGAGAGCGCAGCGGCTCGTCGACGATCATCCGCACCCCGACCGCGGCGGCCAGATGGTAGACCTGATCGACCTGGTCGATCAGCTTGGCCATGGTCTGCTCGTTCAACACCGAGTCGATCACCCACGAGAAGCGCTCGTTCTCCTCCAGGTGCCGGATGTTGTCGAATCGACCGGTGGAGAGGTCGTCGATGATCGTCACCGAATCGCCCCGCTCCAGGAGCCGTTCGCAGAGGTGAGAGCCGATGAAGCCGGCACCGCCGGTGATCAGGATGCGCATCAGATCTTCCTAGAGAGCTGCCGTGTACGTTGGAAAAAAGTAACTTAGCCGGATCTCGGCGGGGTGTCTACGAAAACACGGCGCCGCGGCCCTCTCCAAGCCGGCGGTACAGGTCCCGCACCGCGGCTTCGCTGCGCGCGAGGAGCTCGTCGCGGCGCTTCGGGCCGAGCGGCGGGATCGGGTCGCCGATGGCGAGATACACTTCACCGGGCACCACGATCCGTCCCCCCTTCGGCAGCCGATCGGCGGTGCCGCGCAGCGCCAGCGGAACCACCGCGACTCCGGTCTTCGCCGCCAGCACGAAGGCCCCCTTCTTGAAAGGTTGGATGCGGGTATCGCGCGATCGAGTCCCCTCGGCGTAGACCAGGATCGAGGTGCCCGCGCGCACCCGGCGGGCCGCCTCGTCGATGGTGCGAAAGGCTCGCTTTCGGTCGCCGCGGTCGATCTCGAGGATTCCGGCGCGGCGCATGGCGCGGCCGAAGAGCGGGATCCGAAAGAGCTCGGTCTTGGCGATGATCCGGATGCTGGGGAGAACGCTGAGGGTCGCCGGGATGTCGAGCAGGGACTGGTGATTCGAGACCAGGACCAGGGGCCGGGCGTCGGGCATGCGACCCACGACCCGCACGCGAATTCCGAGCACGCGCAGCACGCGGCCGGCCCAGCTCGACACGGTGCGCTCGAAGGAGCGCTGGAAGCGGTGCGGCTTCATCAAGTAAGAGAGGACGATCGTCTCGAGGCATGCCCAGGCGGTCACCACGACCACGGCCAGGAGTCTGAGCTTGGACTGCATGGATGGATGGTGGCGTGCGATCGGAGGAGACGCAAGAGCAAGATCTCGCGCGTTGGAGAGGCGGCGATCGAGTAAGCTCGCCCGGCGTGACGTCTGAACGAGTTCTGAAGTGGTCGATCGTCCTCGGAGTCGTGCTGCGACTCGTCCTGGCCCTGGCCTATCCCGGCGAGATCACCGACTCCGACGAGTATCTGCAGCTCGGGCGCAACATCTGGCACCACGGGATCTTCACTCGCTTCGAGCTGCCCCCGGATTGCGACCCGTCGGAGCTGCGCAGCGACCCGGAGTTCCTGCGGACTCCGGGCTACCCGCTGCTGATCGCAGCGGTCGAGGGGCTTTGGGGGTCTTCGGAGCGCGCTCTGCGGCTGGTCCAGGTGGTCTTGTCGGCGCTGGAGCTGGCGATGCTGGTCGCGATCGGCCGGCGCTTTCTGGGTCCGCGCGCTCTGACCCTCGGCGTGGCCTGGTACGCGCTACATCCGGTGGCCGTGGGACTGCCCCGATTGGCGATTTCCGAGGGCCTCTTCAACACGCTGCTGGTCGGCTCTTTCCTGGTACTGTTGCGGCTCACCGAGTCGAGCGCCTCGCGCAAGGCGGGCCTTTGGTGGTCGGTGGCGCTGGGCCTGATGCTGGCGGCGACGGCGGAGGTGAGGCCCCAGGCGCAGCTCTTCCTGGGTCTGTTCCTGGTTCTCCTGCTCGTACGTCGGCCCGGTCGCGGCACTTTGCTCCAGTCGGCCGCGGTGGTGCTGACCTTCGCGCTGGCGGTTGCTCCTTGGTCGCTGCGCAATCAGCGCCAGTTCGACATGTGGACTCCCTTCGGGGTAGGTCTGTGGCAGACCCTGTGGTATGCGACGCTTCCTTACGAGTTTGACGGCGATTGGGATTTCGCGCCGCTGCTGCGTGAGGGCGACCGGGAGCGGCTCAGCGTCGCGACGGTGGCGGAGATCGATCCCGCCTATCGGGCGCTGGCGCTGCGCAACTTGCGCGAAGATCCCTGGGGGGTGGTCAAAGAGCGGCTGCGCCGCTACCCCCATCTCTGGATCAACAGCAGATTCTATCTGCCGCGCGAGCTGCTGGGCGCCTCGGAGAAGGGCTACGGGGAGCTCCGCCAGGCAGGGAACTGGCCTCCGATGGTCTGGAAGATCGCTTCGACCCTGGTCTTCAGTCTGGCGCCGCTGGTGCTCGCGGGATGGGCGATCCTGCGTCGATGGCGCAGACCCTGGTGGTGGGTGCCGCTCGCGCTCGTTCCCCTGACCACGGGGGGCGTGCATCTCTTCCTGGGGATTTGTGAGTATCGCTACGCGCTGCCGGCGGTGCCCTTTCTGGCACTGCTCGCCGCCGCGGGGCTCCCCTGCGTCGCCGAGGTCGACGGCTTCCCCGCCGGTCTCGGCACCCCGCCGCGCCGGCCCTTGCGCATCGGGCGATCACCCGAGGGAGCGTGAACGTGATCCGGGATTCTCTCGCGCGGGCGACACCGTGGATTCTGGCGCTCTACGTGAGCGCCCTCTTTCTGCCGGCGTTCCTGAGCTCGGGCCCCTTGCTCTACACCGATCAACCGCTGTGGGCCGCGGTGGCGCATACCTGGCGGGCCGAGGTGATTCCCGACCAGGCCTGGTTCACGCCTTCGGTGAGCGACCGGGCCGACGCGGGCCTGGTTCTCGGTCAGGTCTACTCACTCGCGATCTGGCTGCCGTGGATCCTGAGCAGTCTCTTCTCACCCGGCACGGCGGTGAAGCTGGCGACCTTCGGCAGTGCTCTCTTCTACGTCGGCGCGGTCTATCTTCTGGCGCGGCAGGTCGCCTCTAGAGCAATCTCGGCTCTGGCGGCGGCGGTGCTGCTGGCACACGGTTTCGGCGAGATGACCGCGGGGATGTGGTACCAGTACGTGGCGCTCGCGTCGGCCCTCATCGTGTGGGTGATCTGCGAACGAGCCCGCGTTCTCTGGCGAAGTTCCTTGCTTGCCGCGGCGGCGGCGGCGATGGCGCTCTGCGCCTACGCGCACCCGGTCGGCCTGCTGGCCGCGGCGCTGATCTACGCCTCCCACCTGGGACTGCTCTTTCGGGAGGATCGCTGGCGTCCGGGACCACGCTTGGCGGCGGCGGTGGGCGCCGGGGTCGCCGCCCTGCTGTTGGCCATGCCTCAGCTTCAAGGATACCTGTCGCTCGCCCCGGATCTCAGCACCGGCGCTCCATCGTCGCCCGGCGGTGCACAGGTCTCCATCAACCCCGGCAGACTGCTCCAAGGAATGAGCGGAGGACTGACCGGAGTCGACGTCGCGATCGCCTGTGCGTCGGGCGTGCTGCTCTGCTATGGAGTGTACGGACTGTGGCGAACCAGGCGCCTGGGCCTGCTCTTGCCCGCGTTGATGATGCTGGGAGGCGGATTGCTGCTGGCGATGCGCGGACCGGTCCAATACGAGGGCGCCGGGCAGTACGGCGACTTCGCGGGCCATTTTGGAAAGCGCTTCCTGGTGCTCTGGCAGCTCGCCCTGGTCCTGCTCGCGGCCGGCGGACTGCAGCATCTGGTCCGCTGTCTGGCGGGTACTGGGTGGCCCAGAAAGGCCGGCGTCGCGGCGCTCGCCGCACTCTGGGTCGCGCCCGCGCTTCGGCCGGCGAAGAACCTGCTCTTGGACGACGCGCCGAACCTGGTGACGTTGGGCGGTGCCAAAGTCGAAGCGGCGGCGACAGAGTTGTGGAGCTGGCTCGACGCGCACGCCGACCCGGCACGTGGCAGGGTCTACTTCGAAAACACCGGCCACGATTACGACTGGAACGCCACGCCGGAGCCGCTCGCGAACTGGTCCCATTTCCTCGCGCTGTCCAGCATCTTTGCCTCGATCGACCAGGTGAATGGCTGGTGCAACTGGGTCGGGCCCTTCGGGCTGCGCCACGGTGCGCGGGCCAGTGGATCGCTCTTCGGCCTTCCCGCCCACCGCTTGGACGCGGCCCTGGTCAACGACGAGATGCGCATCTTGAACGTGCGTCTCCTGGTGGCGCACTCGCCGGAACTGATCGCCTGGCTCACGCGCAACCCCGATACCGAGCGGGTGGCTCGACTGAAAGGGTTCTCGGTGTTCGAGAACCGGAGCTTCGAACCGGCTCTCGGCTACCAGGTGGAGAGCGGCGAGCCGCTCGCCGTGACCCGCCACTCGCCTTCGCTCCTGGAGCTCAGCGCGGAGGGGCCGGCGGGGAGCTGGGTGCATGTCGCGCTGGCCTACGCCAAGAACTGGCGCGCGAGTTGCGAGGGTCGGCCCGTGCCGCTGGTGAATCACCACGAGCTGATCCGTCTGCAGCTGCCGGAATCGGGGCAACAGACGATCCAGCTTCGATTCGATGCCTCGAAGAGGGTGCCGTCGCTGGCGCTCCTGGCGGGGCTCCTGCTGGTTGCCAGATGGATGCTCAGCGGACGCGGCGCGCCACTGCGCGCAGCTTGCGCGAGGAGCCGCTCATGACGATCCCATTCAACAAGCCCTTCATTGTCGGACGCGAGCTGCACTACATCTCGCAAGCGGTTCTGGGGGGCCACCTGGCGGGCGACGGGGAATTCACCAAGCGCTGCCGGCTGTGGCTGGAGGAACGCACCGGATCGCCCTGCGTGCTCTTGACCCACTCCTGCACCGCGGCGCTGGAGATGGCCGCGATCCTCTGCGAGCTTGGTCCCGGCGACGAGGTGATCCTCCCTTCCTACACCTTCGTGTCGACCGCCAACGCCTTCGTGCTCCGGGGGGCTCGCCCGGTCTTCGTCGATATTCGGCCCGACACCCTCAACATCGACGAGACGAAGATCGCACGGTGCCTGAGCGATCGCACCCGGGCCATCGTTCCGATGCACTACGCGGGAGTCGGCTGCGAGATGGATCCGATCCTGGAGATCGCCGCCCAGCACGGGCTCAAGGTGATCGAGGACGCCGCCCAGGGAGTCGATGCACGCCGTGCGGGCAAGGCCCTCGGCAGCATCGGAGATCTTGGCGCGTTCAGCTTCCACGAAACCAAGAACTTCATTAGCGGGGAGGGGGGGGCGCTGCTGGTCAACAACCCGACGCTGGTGGAGCGGGCCGAGATCATCCGCGAGAAAGGCACCAACCGCTCACAGTTCTTTCGTGGTCAGGTCGACAAGTACACCTGGCTCGACATCGGATCGTCGTTCTTGCCCTCCGAAATCGTCGCCGCGTTTCTGTGCGCCCAGCTCGAGGCCGCCGAGATGATCAGCGCGACCCGGCAACGGATTTTCGACCGCTACCGGCGGCTGCTCGAGCCGCTCGCCGCGGCGGGCCACCTGCGGCTGCCGGTCGTGCCCCAGGATTGCGCGCACAACGCACACATGTTCTACATCCTGACCAGCACCGCCGCGATCCGCGACCAGCTTCTCACCGACCTGCGAAAGCGCGGGATCCACGCCGTCTTTCACTACCTGCCCCTGCACCTCTCTCCGATGGGCCGGCGGCTCGGCTACCAGGGCGGCGATTTGCCGGTCACCGAAGATCTGAGCGCGCGCCTGATCCGCCTTCCCTGCTACTTCGAGCTGACCGAGGACGAGCAGGAGCAGGTGGTCGGCGCGCTCGTCGAGTTTTTCGGGATGGTCTTTCGAGGCGACGCTTCGCGCTAGTTACCGTCCATGGATTCCCGCCGACTGCGGGGCGCGCGAGGGAAATATGCGAGCGCACGATGTCGCGATAGCATTGCTGGCATTGCTCGGATCCCTCCACGGGTAGCCGGCAAGACCGCTCCGATGTGCTAGACTTGACTCTCGGGGAAAGCACCCCTTCTCGTAGACTACACAACTGTGTCTTCCTGCAACGACACTACTGCAGACATGAAGTGATTCTGAGTGCCATATCCAACCGGCGCAGCATTCGCAGATACAAGCCCGATGCGGTGGAAGCCGAGAAGATCGCGGAGCTGATGCCAGGCGTCGCGGCCGATCCTCGATCGGCGCGGCGCGGAGGAGAATACAGTGCCGAATGAACCAGAGACTCAGACCACCGCTGCCACACCGGAGCTACCGGACTCGCTCTTTCGACGGGTCCTCGATGCTCTGCACCACGCGGTGATGGTGGTGGCACCCGACAAGCGAATTCTGTACGCAAACCAGGCGATGTGCCAGTACGTCGGCCTGGTCACCGCCAGGGCGTGGACACCCGAGGAGCTCGTGGGAATGGATGTCATGGAATTCCATCCCCCGCCCTCGGTCCAGGGCACCGAACGCCGCTTCCGATCCATGGCCGGCGCCGGCCACCTCGCTCCACGCACCAACCCCATCGAGGAGCTGATGTTCATGACCTGGGACTCGCGCATCCTGGATGCGGACGGCGGCATCGCCGTCTACGTGCTGGAGAAGATCCCCGCCAGCTTCTGCCCCTCGCCGATTCCCGAAAAGAGCATCGACTCCTTGGCGCAGATCCGGGCGAAGTTCGGCGCCGACGATCCCGCCCTCGGATCTGATCCGGTCCCACGGTAGCCGGCAAGCTCGGCACAGTTCGGGCGGGGCTAGGGGTCTAGAACCGCCTATTGGACTCCGTTGCCCTTTTCGAGGATCGCGGCGATCTCGCCCACCAAGCGGACGAAGGGTCCATCGCTGCGCCGCCGCGGCCGGTGCGGCGTCACTCGAAACACCTTGGCGACGCGGCCCGGCGCCGGCGTCATGACCACGATGCGGTCGGCCAGGTACACCGCTTCGCTGACCGAATGGGTGACGAATACGATCGATTTCTTGTGCCGCTGCCACACTTCGAGCAGCAGCCTCTGCAACATCTGGCGAGTCATGTCGTCCACCGACCCGAAGGGCTCGTCCATGAGCAGAATTCTGGGATTGGCGGCGAATGCCCTGGCCACGGCTACCCGTTGCTGCATGCCCCCCGAGAGCTCGTGCGGGTAGCTGTGCGCGAAGCCCTCGAGCCCGACGTCTCGAGTGTACTCTTGGGCGACGACCATTCGTTTCTCCTTGGCCATCCCTTGCATCCGGGGGCCAAAGGCGACGTTTTCCAGGACCGTCAGCCACGGAAAGAGCGCGTAGCTCTGGAAAACCATGCCGCGATCGGCCGATGCCGCGCGCACCTGTTCGCCATCAGAACGTAGCGTTCCCGCGCTCGGCGAGTCCAGACCGGCGATCAGGTTGAGCAGCGTGCTCTTGCCGCATCCCGAGGGCCCCACGACACAGAGGAACTCGCCGGGCTCGACTTGGAGATCGAGTCCCTCCAGAGCCCGCACCGCCGCCCCGCCGCCGCGGCGCGCGAACACCTTGGCGAGCTTCTCCGCCTGGACCGGGCGCGCTACTTCAGCTTCCAATGCATCGTCCTGCGCTCGAGGGGATGGAAGAGCAGTCGCTCGGTGAGGAGCATCAGGATTCCGAGCAGCAGCATGCTGAGGATCGTGATCTCGGTTCTGCCCAGGCTGCGTCCGTCCATCAGCATCATGCCGATCCCGGAAGGAACGCCGACCATCTCGGCGGCTACCACCACGCGCCACGAGATGCCCATTCCGACCCGCAGTCCGCTCAGCAGGTACGGGATCATCGAAGGGATCATCACGTGCAGCAGAATCTGTCGCCGGCCGGCCCCCAGAGTCAGCGCCGCCTTGACCAGCATCGGTTCCACCGACTGCACGCCGGTGATCGTGTTGATGGTCACCGGGAAGAGGGTTCCCACGGTGATGATGAAGATCGCCGCTCCGTTGCCCAGGCCGAACCAGATAATCGCCAGCGGCACCCACGCCACGCCGGGGATCGGCTGGAAGATGCGTACGAAGGGATCGAAGAAGTCGAAGCAGAAGGGGCTCGATCCCATCACCACACCGAGCACCACGCCGATCAGTCCACCCAGAACGAAACCAGCGCCTACACGCAACAGGGTCGTCAGAATGTTGCTGAAGAGCAGCCCCTCCCGCGAGAGCTCGATCCCGGCCTCGAAGACGGTGCCCGGCGATGGCAGCAGCAGCCTGGCGATGAATGGATCGCGCAGCCCGAAGATGCCGGTCCGCGAGGCGGCCTCCCAGAGACCGAGAAATGCGACCACGAAGAGCGTGGCTCGGAAGGCGCGGGTCGACAGCGCGCCGCGAACCAGAGCCAGGCCTTTGCTGGTCATTGCAGACAGGCTGCCATGCACAGCCCGCAGCGCTTCCTGCCGGGTGTCGACATCTGGTGCTGGCGGCACACCTCCTGCTCCATCAAGCGGCCGATCTCTCGATCGTAGATCGAGCCCTGCTCACCGACCGGCGGCAGCGCACCGGTCGGACAGGCAGCGACACACTGACCGCAGTCCCGGCAGATCGCTCCGCCCGGAGGTGGGGTGGGCTGCAGCTCGGCGACCGTGACCACCGTGGCGAGCCGCATCGCGCCGAAGTAGTGCGGCACCAGCAGCAAATTGTTGCGACCGATCTCGCCCAGGCCGGCCGCCCTGGCCACATGACGGTGCGACAGGCTGCCGATCTTCTTCCGCCAGTGATCGGTGGTCCGGTTCGGGACCCCGACGCTGGCCAGCCCCCGTCCCACCAGCCAGTCGCTCAGCTCGGTCACGGCCTGGTCGAGTAGAGCGTTGGTCGACCGGAACTCGGCCATGTACTCGTCGCGGGTGTCGGGCAAACGCTCGATCACCCGCAGATCGAGCGGCATGGCCAGCGCGATCAGGGACTTCGCCTCCGGCAGCAGGCACGCCGGCCTCTGCACCCAGGGAGCGCCGTCGAGAGCGGCGGCGCGGCAGAAGCCGTAGTGGCGGACCCCGCATCCCCGGAGACGCTCGCCGATCGCCGCTTCCAGCTCCATCAGGGGGCCACGAATCCGCTGTAGAAGAACGAGTCCCACTCCGGCAGGCTCTCGATGTAGCCGAGGCGTCGGGGCAGATCGATCATCTCCTTGTTGCCCGGGATATCCAGGCGCCAATCGAAGTCCGCGCGGCCGCGCGCCCGGTCGATGATCTTCTGGTCGAGGCTCATCGCCTTGGCGAGAATCGCGTTGGCTCGGTCGTGTTCGCTGTTGATGAACTCCACGGAGCGCTTGTGGACCTCGAAGACCTTGCGAACCGTCTCTGGATGCTCTTGCAGCAGATCCTCTCTGACGATGAGCAAACGGCAGGGATAGTTGGTGCCGCCGTGCGACGCCTTCCAGACCTTCGGCACATCCATCAGCACCCGGGTGCGATCGCCGAATTCCAGTTCGCATTTCGCGGCGAAAGGCTCCCAGGTCAAGATCGCGTCCACCTCTCCGCGCACCAGGGCCGCCGGCATGTCCGCCGGGACCATGCCGTAGATCAGTTCGAGGTCGGTGTTCGGATCGAGCCCGGCCACCTGTTCGAGAATGTAGCCGCGCAGCAGGGACTCGGTGATGGTCCCCTTCCTGGGGGCGGCCAGGCGCTTGCCCTTGAGATCTTCGAGGCGGTCGATCTCGCTGTCCTTGCGCACCACGATGATCTGCTCACCGCCGTTGGCGCCGGCGATCGCTCGCACCGGTGCGCCGCGTGTCTTCCACACCGCTGCCGGTACGTTTCCCACCAGAGCGACATTGATGTTGCCGGCCGCGAATGCCTCCATGAGACTGGTTCCGTCGCCGAACTTGACGATTTTGATCTTGCTCAGGCCCCCAGCTTCGAAGAAGCCCATGGCCTCGGATACATAGGGAGTCATGGTTCCGAGACCGCGCACGACGCCGATCTCGATCGGCACGGTCTGCTGCGCGGCGCTGGTCGCTGTGGCGCTCTCCGGTGCGCCGGCGAGCAGCGCCATGGCGAGTGCCGTGAATGTTGTCGTCAGTCGCAGAGATCTCATGTCATCCCCCTCAGAATGCCAGCTGCATCTGCAGCACGAGTTCGTCGTTGTCTACGGAGTCGGCCAGCTCTCGCTTGAAAGTGTAGTTGGCCATCAGCTTGACGTTGTGCCCCTGGATGTAGTGATTCAGGCCGAGACTGGTCCACTCGATGTCTTTGGCTGAGGTCTCGGAATCGTCCGGGTCATAGGTCTGGTAACGAACCAGGGCCTGGAGCTTGTCACCGGCGAATAGCGAGCTGCCCTGTACGTAGTAGCCACCGGCCACCACGGTCGGATCACCGTCGCTCCGGCCGCTCAGCTCGGCCCGAATGAGCTCACCCTTCAAGGCCCAGCCGCCGAGCTGGAATGCCGCATCGCCGTTGACGATGGATCGGTCGTAAGGAGCCGAGAAGATGGTGCTGTCCGGGAGATCAGCGCTGGCCAGCTTGCTGGGATCGTCCGCCGTCCTCTCCCAGGATCCGCCGACTCCCGCCGAGAGCTGCGCCTTGCGTCCACCGATCTCGCCGCGCCAGGCCGTGCCGTCCAGCCGCGCGGTGTAGATGAAGTTGTCGTCATCGTTGGCGGCGCGGTTTCTGCCGCCTCCGTTGAAGATGCCGAGGGCGTAATGGGCGCGCTTCGCGAAGGGCTTGCCGTGGACCATGACGCCGATCTCGCGGTTGACCCAGGGATTGAAGATCCGGCCCTGGGCGTAGTAGCGTTCGACGAAGTCAAGCTTGGTGATCGGCCGATTCGCCTCGGCGCCCACCGGCATGCGGAACTGCCCGCAGCTCACCTGGAAAGACTCACGCGGCGTGTAGGCCAGGACGAAGTCGAAGAGCGCACTGTTGAGGTGCGCCGCGTCCGATCCGGTCCTGCGATCGAGGGCGATCTGGACCAGGTAGTCGAAGTCCTGGAGGACCTCGCCGGAGAGCTTCAAGCGCGCCGCGCGAATCATGAACGACGAGGTCTTGGGGGGACCCGAGTCGCTGGCCTCGTGGGTGTAGCGGAACTGGCCGGAGCCGTTGATCGCGAGAGCTCCTCCTTCCAGAAGAGTGGGCTCCTGGCCGGCGGCCAGGGCCGCGCGCGGGCCCGGCCAAAGATGCGCGCAGAGCACGAGCCCGATGAGTGGGAGGAATCGTCTCTTGTGTGCCGTCAGTGCGAAGTCGATCGCCATCGGTGTGTCCTTCGTCGACTCCCATGGCGGATTGCCCCGAGGAGTCCGGTGGAGGTTGGGTTCGCCGAGTGGGCGCGCCGCACGGAGACGATGATCCGCCGGCGTGGCCTGAGCAGGACAGAATGCTGGGTCGAGGGCGGACCCGCCACGACCGCGATCAGCGGCACCGGTGATATTTGTCAACGCGGATCGAGATACTCGTCAGCCGGTCGCCAGCAGCATGCGCCGCAGCGCATCGGGCTCCAGCACCCGGATCGCCCTGCCCTCGGTCTCGATCAGACCCCGCGACACGAACTGGGTCAGCAGGCGGATCAGTGTCTCTTTCGCCATGCCCAGGGTGTCGGCCAATTCCTGGCGCGACAGGCCCGCGGAACCGTTGCCTGGATCGGAGTGAGAGAGATCGGTCGAGAGCAGGAGCGCCGCCAGCCGCTGGCGCCCCGAGTAGGTCCCCAGGCGCAGCGCGGTCCGCTCCAGATCATCGATGCGATGCGAGAGCAGCGAGACCACACCGACCGCCACGTCGGGGGAGCGGCGCATCAGGCCGTCGATCTCGTCGCGGGTCGCCATGCAGAGCTCGACCGGGGTGATCGCCTCCGCCGTGCACTGGCAGGGGGCGCCGCGCAGCGATTCACAGCCGAGCAGGAATCCCGGTCCGACCACGCCGAGCACCTGGGTGCGCCCGTTCGGACCGATCTTGGAGAGCTTGACCAGGCCCTTGCGGACCGAGGCCACCTGGTCACAGGGATTGCCCTCCAGGAAGGCGCGGTGCCGGGCCGGAAAGCGGTGCATGGTCATGCCGCAGGAAAGGTCGGCGAAGACCTCCTCGGGCACGCCGGCGAGCACCCCTTCGCTGCGCATCACACAGTCGTCGCAGCGCCGGATCTCGACCTTGGTGCTCATCTCTGGGCCCTTCGACCGCACCGGCGTCTGGCTCGATCGCGGCGCGGCGGAACATGGTTGGCGGGCAGGCGCCTAGGATGGCCGGGGTCCCCCCGGGGCCCTCACCAGCCAAGGATAGCGTACCGCTCGATCGCCTGCGCCCTTCCGAGCAGCTAGACTACGCGCCTCATGCTCACCTTCCGCAGCACACTCGAGTACCAGGGCAGCGATTTCAGCGGCTGGCAGCGCCAGCCGGAACGCCGGACCGTGCAGGGCGAGCTGGAGCGAGCGCTGGCCCTGCTCTGCCGGACACCGGTGGCGGTCACCGCCGCGGGGCGCACCGACGCCGGAGTCCACGCCACCGGCCAGGTGGTGAGCTTCCGCCTGGAGAGCCTGCCCTGGGGGCGAGGGCCCGAGCCCTTCGCGAGCGACCTGGCGTACCGCTTGAATCGGCTCCTTCCCGACGATATCGCGATCCGAGAGCTATGTCCGGCCGCCCCCGGCTTCCATGCCCGCCACGATGCGCTCATCCGCAGCTATCGCTATTCCATTCGCCACCGCCGCCACCCATTGAGTCGCCATCTGAGCTGGCTCGTTCGCTATGAACTAGATCTTGCGCAGATGAACGAGACGGTCTCTATCATCAAGAAATATGAGGACTTCAAGGCATTTACTCGAGCAGAGCTAGAGCTCCCCTCCTTCCGCGTCGATCTGGGCCGGCTCGACCTGTTCGCGGTCGAGGAGGGGCTCGACATCGTCGTCAGCGCGCGCCGCTTTCTGCACAATATGATCCGTATCCTGGCCGGGACCTTGGTCGACGTCGGACGCGGCCATCTCAGCCCGGCGCAGGTCGAGCAGGCGCTACGCGCGCGCGACCGGCGCCTCGCAGGCCCCACGGCACCGGCCCACGGGCTCTGCTTCGAGCGCGTCGACTATCCTGGTGAAGGCGCGTCCCCGGCCCCGCGGCGAAACACCTCTACCCAAAGCCCCTGAAAGGGCACCGCACATGAAGCTGTTCATCGATACCGCCAACACCGAAGAGATCCGCGCCGCCGCCGGCCTGGGACTGCTCGACGGCGCGACCACCAACCCGAGTCTCCTGGCCAAGGAGATCGAACGCCGCGGCGGCGGCACCCAGGACGAGATCTTCAAAGAGATCTGCGAGCTGGTTCCGGGCCCGGTGTCGGCCGAGGTGATCGCCACCGACTACGAGGGCATGGTCCGCCAGGGCCGGGAGGTGGCCACGCTGGCCCCCAACGTGGTGGTGAAATGCCCCCTGACCGAAGATGGGCTGCGCGCCACCCGTACTCTCTCCGAAGAGGGGATCTCCGTGAACGCCACCCTGATCTTCCAGCCGATCCAGGCGCTGCTGGCGGCAAAAGCCGGCGCGGCCTACGTGTCGCCCTTCGTCGGCCGCCTCGACGACATCTCCACCACCGGCATGGCGGCGGTGCAGGAGATCGTCGAGATTTACAGCAACTATGCCTTCTCCACCGAGGTGATCGTGGCGTCGGTGCGCAACCCGATCCACGTGGTCGACGCCGCGCGCATGGGCGCCGACGTCGCCACCATCCCCTACGCGGTCATCAAGCAGCTCGTGAAGCATCCCTTGACCGACATCGGGCTGGCTCGCTTCGTCGCCGACGCAGCCAAGTACTCGAGCTGAGACGGTGCGAGCCTCGCGACTCCTGGGTGTGGTGCTCGGCGCCGCGGTGGTGCTCGCCGCTGGCGGCCTCTGGACGATTCCGCCGCGGCCTCCAGAGCGCTTCGCCCGCGCCGCCTCCGAGTCGATCCCCGAGTCGCGGCGCAGCGCCATCGTCGCCGCCGCCGAGCGGGTCGGGCCGGCGGTGGTCGCGGTCCATACCTATGCCACTCAGGTGGTGCAGGAGTCGTCGGGGCCCTTCAACGACCCCTTCTTCCGCGGCTTCTTCGCGCCGCGCTACTACGAGCGCCCGGTCACCGGGCTCGGCAGCGGCGTGATCATCGACGAGCGCGGCTACGTGGTGACCAACGACCACGTGGTGAAGGGGGCCGAGCAAACCCACGTGAAGCTGCCGGACGGCCGCGAGCTGAAATGCGCACTGGTCGGCACCGACCCCTCCAGCGACCTGGCGCTCTTGCGCATCGACGCGCCGCCGGCCGACCTGCCGCAGGCGCACTTCGGTGACTCCGACGGGCTGATGATCGGCGAGTGGGCGATCGCCATCGGCAATCCCTTCGGCGACCTGATCGACGACCCCCAACCGACCGTCACCGCCGGCGTGGTCAGCGCGCTGCACCGCGACGTCAAGAGCGACGTGCGCTCCGAGCGTGTCTACCGCGACATGATCCAGACCGACGCCTCGATCAACCCGGGCAACTCCGGCGGCGCGCTGGTCAACGGGGCCGGCGAGCTGATCGGGGTCAACACCTTCATCTTCTCCTCCGGCGGCGGCTCGCTCGGCATCGGCTTCGCGATTCCGGCCAATCGGGTGCGCAAGGTGATCCTCGATCTGGCGGCGCACGGCGAGGTGCGGCCGGTGTGGACCGGGCTGATCGTCCAGGAGCTGAGCGAGGAGCTGGCCTCTGCGCTGGCGCTGGGCGGCACCGAGGGGGTGCTGATCGCCGACCTGGTCGCCGAGTCGCCGGCCGAGCGCGCCGGGCTCGAGGAGGGCGACCTGATCGTGGAACTGGCGGGGCAGCGGATCCGCAACGCGCTCGACTACGAGCTGGCGCTGGCGCAGTCGGTGGTGGGGGACGAGATGGAGCTGCGCTACCTGCGCGGGGGCAGCTCCGCGACCACCGCCCTGACGCTGGCCGAGCGACCCGCCGATCTGGACGAGCGCCCGATTCCCGCGCTCGGCATGCGCGGGCGCGACCTGAGCGCCGCCCTGGCCCGCAGCCACCGGGTCCGGGGAGAGCGCGGGGTGCTGATCACATCGCTCGAGGCGACCGGGGCGCTGGCGCGCAGCGGAATCGAGGTGGGCGACGTGATTCGCGGCTTCGGCCGCTGGGAGATCCGCTCCACCGAGGAGCTGATCCACCTGGTCGGCCGGGTGCGGCGCGGTTCTCCGGTACTGATCACCTTCGAGCGGCAGGGGAAGATGTTCCATCGCCGTTTCGTGGTCCGTTGACGGTCGCCGATTCGGAGACGCGATGATCGAACGCTATACGACGCCCGAGATGAAGCGCCTGTGGAGCGAGGAGCACCGCAGCTCGATCTGGCTCGAGGTGGAGACCTGCGCGCTCGAGGCGATGGCGGAGCTGGGGCTGGCGCCGCTGGAGTCGGCGCGCGCGGTGCGCAAGCGAGGCGGATTCGACCTGGAGCGAATGGCCGAGATCGAGCGCCAGGTCGATCACGACGTGATCGCCTTCTTGACCTGCGTCGCCGAGCGGGTCGGTCCCGAGGCGCGGCACCTGCATCGCGGCATGACCTCGTCCGATCTGCTCGATACCGCGCTCGCCCTGCAGATGCGCGAGGCGGGCGATCTCGTGATCGCTGCGCTCGGTGAGCTGCGCGAGGCGGTCGGCACTCTGGCGCGTCGCAGCCGCGACATCCCGGCCGCCGGTCGCAGCCACGGCGTGCATGCCGAGCCGATCACCCTGGGACTCAAGTTCGCAACCTGGTTCGCCGAGCTCGGCCGCGGCATAGAGCGCTTCCGCCGCGAGGTCGAGGGGATCGCATGCGGCAAGATCTCGGGCGCGGTCGGCACCTTCGCGCACCTGCCCCCCGAGGTGGAAGGGCTGGTCTGCGCCCGGCTCGGTCTGGCGCCCGACCCGATCTCGACCCAGGTGATCGCCCGCGACCGGCACGCCGGCTATCTCGGTGCGCTGGCGATTCTCGGCTCGAGCATGGACCGTTTCGCCACCGAGATCCGCCACCTGGCGCGCACCGAGGTCGGCGAGGCCGAGGAGCCCTTCGGCAAGAAACAGAAAGGCTCCTCGGCGATGCCGCACAAGCGCAACCCAATCGTGACGGAGCGCATCAGCGGCATGGCGCGGCTGTTGCGCGGCTACGCCGTGGCGGCGCTCGAGAACATCCCGCTCTGGCACGAGCGCGATATCAGCCACTCATCGGTCGAGCGGGTGATCCTGCCCGACGCGACCGGCCTGGTGCACTACATGGCGCGGCGCTTGACGCGAGTGGTCGAGGGGCTGCGCCTCTTTCCCGAGAACGCCGCCCGCAATCTCGAGCTCTCGGCGGGACTGGTCGCTTCGCAGACCTTTCTGCTGGAGCTCGTGGAGCGCGGGCTGACCCGCGAAGAGTCCTACCGAATCGTGCAGACCGTGGCGATGGCGGCGCGCGAGGCCGGGCGCTCCTTCGTCGACCAGGCGCTCGAGTCGACCGAACTGGGCGGCCACCTGCGGCCCGAAGAGATCCGCGAGCTGGCCTCGACCGACCGCCATTTTCGACACGTCGAGACGATTTTCGAGCGTGTGGGACTCGGAACCACCGAGACCGGGCGCCGAAAAGGCGCAGAGGAGACCTCCCGATGACCCGAGGCGAGCAGCTCTACGAAGGCAAGGCGAAGAAGATCTTCGCGACCGACGATCCGGATGTCGTCATCCACGCGTACAAAGACGACGCCACGGCCTTCAACGCGGTGAAGCGCGGCACCATCCCGGGCAAGGGAGAGGTGAACGCGGCCACCACCGCCCACCTGATGCGCTACCTGGAATCGCATGCCATCCCCACCCACCTGATCGACCACCCCACTCCGCGCGAGCTGGTGACGCACAAGGTGAAAATCGTGATGGTCGAGGTGATCGTGCGCAACCTCACGGCGGGGTCGATGGCCAAGCGCCTCGGGCTCGAAGAGGGGCTCGAGATCCCCACGCCGATCGTCGAGTACAGCCTCAAGTCGGATGAGCTGGGCGATCCCCTGATGATCGATCAGCACGCCCTCTTCATGGGGCTGGCGACCCGCGACGAGCTCGACTGGATCGAGTCGACCAGCCGCAAGATCAACGAGCTGCTGCGCGCCTACCTGATCGAGCGCAACCTGATCCTGGTCGACTTCAAGCTGGAGTTCGGCAAGGACCGCGCGGGGCGGCTGATGCTGGCCGACGAGATCAGCCCCGACACCTGCCGCTTCTGGGACCGCGAAACCCGCAAGAAGCTCGACAAGGACCGCTTCCGGCACGACCTGGGCGAGGTCGAAGAGGCCTACCACGAGGTCCACCGCCGGATCGTGGGCGGCTGAGGCAGTGGATACCCTTCCGATCCTCTCCTTCGCAGGCGAAGACGCGCCGCTCCAGGCGCTGCTCGATCACCACGGCCTGGTCCTGAGCTGCGCCGAGGCGCGCCGCGTCGCGGGGCTCTTGGGGCGCGATCCGACCCTGGTCGAGCTACACATCTTCAACACCATGTGGAGCGAGCACTGCTCCTACAAGTCGTCGCGCGCGATCCTGAAAGAGCTCTTGCCGACCGAAGGGCCGCGGGTGGTGTTGGGACCGGTCGAGGACGCCGGGATCGTGCGCATCGCCGAGCACCAGGGCAAGAGCTGGTGCCTGGCGGTCGGCCACGAGAGCCACAACCACCCTTCGCAGGTGGTGCCCTACGAGGGCGCCGCCACCGGCGTGGGGGGGATCCTGCGCGATCTCTACTGCATGGGAGCCGACGTCTTCGGCGTGATCGACCCCCTGCGCTTCGGCGACCCCGGGGGGCCGCAGGGGGGGCGGGTTCGAGAGATTGCGCGTGGCGTGGTGGACGGGATCTGGGGCTACGCCAACGCGGTCGGGGTCCCGAACCTGGGCGGCGACGTGGTGTTCCACCCCTCCTTCGACGACAACTGCCTGGTCAACGTGGTCGCCTTCGGCATCGTCGAGGAGGCGCGGGTGGTGCGCAGCCGGGTGCCGGCCGAGGCCGGCGATGAGGACTACGTCTTCGTGCTGGTCGGCAAGCCGACCGACGACTCGGGATTCGGTGGGGCGGCCTTCGCCTCGGTCGATCTCGACGAGAGCGATGTCGAGGCCAACCGCGGCGCGGTGCAGGCGCCCGATCCCTTTCTGAAGAGGCTCTTGGTGGTGGCCTGCCGGGAGCTTCTCGACGAGCTCGACTCGGAGGGCGTGGCCTTCGGATTCAAGGACCTGGGGGCGGGCGGGATCGCCTGCGTCACCAGCGAGCTGGCCCATGCCGGCGGATTCGGCGCCGACATCGACCTGGCGCGGGTGCCGACCTCGCTGCCCGATCTGCCGGCCGAGGTGATCGCCTGCTCGGAGACCCAGGAGCGCTTCTGCCTCGCGCTTCCGCGGGATTGGGCGCAGCGGGTGACGCGGCTTTTCAACGAGCGCTTCGAGCTGCCGCGACTCTCCGACGGGGCCTCGGCGGCGGTGATCGGATCGGTGCGGCGCGACGGCCGCTACCTGCTGCGGGTGGCGGAGCGGACGGTCTGCGACGCCGCGGTGGAGGCGGTCACCGAGGGGATTCGCCACGATCGACCGCGTCGCCCGCGCTCCCGGCCGGGCCCCGGAGCGGGCGCCGGACCGGTGCGCGCCTCGCTCGATCTCGGCGCGGCCCTGGAGCGGCTCCTGGGGTCGCTGGAGGGCGGGTCGCGGGCCACGATCTATCGCCACTACGACACCGAGGTGCAGGGCAACACCATGGTGCGTCCCGGCGAGGCCGACGCCTGCGTGGTGGCCCCGGTGCCGGGCGCCCCTTTCGCGATCGCGGTCTCCGCCGACGGCGATCCGGCCCTGGGCGAAATCGATCCCTGGGCCGCCGGGGCCTGCGCGGTCGAAGAGGCGGTGCGCAACGTGGCCGCGGTGGGGGGGAGGCCGCTGTGCATCACCGACTGCCTCAACTACGGCAATCCCGAGCTGCCGGAGGTCATGGAGGAGTTCCGCGAAGGGGTGCGCGGCATCGCCGATGCCTGCCGCGCGCTCGGCGTGATCGACGCCGATCCCGCGATCGACGGCACGCCGATCCCGGTGATCAGCGGCAACGTCTCGTTCTACAACCAATCGGCGGCGGGACGCGCGGTGGCGCCCTCACCGATCGTGTCGTGCGCGGGATGGCTGCCCGATGCCAGCCGCGTGGTGACACTCGATCTGGAGTCTGCCGGCGACACTCTGGTGCTGGTCGGGGCGCGACGCGCCGAGCTCGGCGGATCGGCGCTGAGCCGGCTCATGCCCGATCTCGAGGCTGGGGCTCCGCGGCCCAGCGATCTGGGCGCGGCGCGGGCCGAGGTTCGCGCGCTGGTGCAGGCCATAGAGCGCTCGCTGGTGTGCGCCTGCCACGACATCTCCACCGGCGGGCTGGCGCTGGCGGCCTGCGAGATGGCCTTCGCGGGGCGTGCCGCGGAGCCTGCGCTCGGTCTCTGGCTCGACCTGGACCAGGCCGCGGACGATGGCGACGTCGACGCGCTGGCGCGGATGTTCGGCGAGATGTCGGGCTTCCTGCTGGAGGTGGAGGGCGAGCATCTCGACGAGCTGCTGGGGCTGCTGCGGGCCGAGGGGGCGTGGGCGCGCAGCGTCGGCCGCACCACCCGCGACGGCACCTTGACCGCCACCTGGCGGGGCCGCGAGGTGATGAGCCGGCGGCTGGCGGGGCTCGAGGCGGCGTGGCGGACGGCCCTGGGCACGGTGCTCGCATGACCCCCGTGCTCTCCGTGGTCGGCGCCAGCGGTTCGGGGAAGACCACCCTGCTCGAGGCGCTGATCGGCTGGTTGATCGAGCGCGGCCATTCCGTGGCGGTGCTCAAGCACGACGCGCACCGCTTTCAGATCGACCACCCGGGGAAGGACACGGCACGGCTCTTCGATGCCGGCGCGACCCAGGTGGCGATCGCCGGGGCCGACGAGATCGCGTTGCGCGAGCGGCCGCGCGGCGCGATCGATCCCGAATCGCTGGTGCGGCGCCTCTTCCACGATGTCGACCTGGTGCTCACCGAGGGCTACCGATGCGGCCCATGGCCGAAGCTGGAGGTGGCGCGCGCCGGCCACGGCCCCGGTCCCGCGCACCTCGACGACCCCACGCTGGTCGCGCTGGCGACCGATCTCGAGGTCTACAGCGCTCTGCCGGCCTTCGCTCTGGACGACGTCGCCTCGCTCGGCGCGTGGATCGAGTCCCGCTTTCTTTCGTCGGCGGCCGGTGAGGCGGGCTAATGTCGAAGGTTCCTTTGCTGGCTCCATGGGAGAACCCTCGATGATCCCCACCCTGGCGGTGCTCCGCCTGCCCGGCGTCAACTGCGAGATCGAGACCGCCCGCGCCTGCGCCGCGGCCGGCCTGCAGCCGACCATCGTGCACTGGAGCGCTCCGCGCGACGAGCTCAGCCGCTTCGACAGCTACCTGCTGCCTGGAGGCTTCTCGTTCCAGGACCGGGTGCGCGCCGGCGTGATCGCCGCCAACGAGCCGGTGCTGGAGGTGGTGGCGGCGCAGGCCGAGATCGGCAAGCCGGTGCTCGGGATCTGCAACGGCGCGCAGGTGCTGGTGGAATGCGGCCTGGTGCCCGGCCTGAAGCCCGGCGCGGTCGAGGTGGCGCTGGCGCCCAACGCCGAGCCGGGCTACGAGTGCCGTTGGATCTACGTGAGCGCGAGCCCGGCGAGCGCTTCGCCGCTGGTGCGTGCGCTGGCTCGCGAAGGGCCGATTCCGCTGCCGGTGGCCCATGCCGAAGGCCGTTTCACCTCGCGCGACGGCGCCCTGATGGAGGCCCTCTTGCACGCCGGACAGCTCGCCTTCCGCTACGTATCCCACGAGGGCGAGGCGCCGGGCGATCACAATCCGAACGGGGCGGAGCTCGACACCGCCGGCATGACCAACGACCGCGGCAATGTGCTGGCGCTGATGCCGCATCCGGAGCGCGCGACCTGGCTGAGGCAGGTTCCCGCTGCTCTGCCCGGTCCCTGGGGGCGCGCGCGACGCCAGGCCCGCGGGAGACCCGATCGCCTCGACTCGCCGGGCCCCGGAATGGCGATCTTCCGCGCCTTGGCGCGGGCCGCCGGGAGCGCGCGCTCATGACGCGCATCCACCTCCTGGCGCGCTCGAAGATCCCCGACCTGGTGGCGGCCACGGCATTGCGCACCCTGCGCGCTCCGCTCGAATTGCCGATCGAAGCGGCCCAGCGCGAGATCCTCTGGATTCTCGACCACGAGGGAGGGAGCGAAGGATCCGCCGCTCTGGTCGAGCGGCTGCTGCAGGCCACCACCTTGCTGGTCAACAGCGCCAGCCAGACGCTGCGCTGGGGGGGCGAGCCGCCGCCCGCGCTCCCGGGACCACCGGGCTGTCGGCCGCTGCGCGTCGAGATCGCCGAGCGCGGTGCCGGGCGGCGCACCTTGGAGCGGCTGCGGGCCGCCTACGGCTTTCCCGAGATCCGTCACCTCGGCCGCTCTCTGCTCTGGACCTTGCACGTTCCCGAGACGACCTCCGACACCGATTGCGACGCGCTCCTGGAACGGGCCGTGCTGACCACACGACGCTCACGGGGTCTCTTGGCCAATCCCCACTACCAGGATCACCGGATCCTGGATCATCGAACGCGGGCGCGGGGAGAGCCGGGGGGGGCGATGCGGCCATGATCGAGTCGCAGCTCTGGAGCCACGAGTGCGGGGTGTTCGGCGTGGTCGGACATCCCCGCGCCGCCGAGCTCGCCTACCTCGGCCTCTACGCGCTGCAGCACCGCGGCCAGGAGGCGGCCGGCATCGCCGCCTTCGACGGACGGCGTTACCGCGAGCACAAACGTCTAGGGCTGGTGAACGACGTCTTCGATCCGGCGACTCTGGCGGGCCTGGAAGGCAGCAGCGCGATCGGTCATGCCCGCTACTCCACGACCGGCTCCACCGCCCTGCCCAATGTGCAGCCCCTGGTCGCCAATCTGCAGCACCAGGCGGTCGCCCTGGCCCACAACGGCAACATCGTCGACGCCCGCATCATCCGCTCCGGGCTCGAAGACGGCGGCGCGATCTTCCAGACTTCGATGGACTCGGAGGTGGTGCTGCACCTGATGGCCCGTTCGCGACACCGCGAAACCGAGCGCCAACTGGCCGACGCCCTGGACCGCATCCACGGCGCTCATTCGCTGGTGCTGCTGAGCGGCGAGACCCTGCTCGCGGCCAAGGATCCGCGTGGCATTCGCCCCCTGTGCATCGGCGAGCTCGCGGGAGGGGCGCGCATCGTCGCCAGCGAAAGCTGCGCGCTCGACATCGTCGACGCCTCTTTCATGCGCGAGCTCGAACCGGGCGAGATCGTCCGCCTCCAACCGGGGCGCCCGCCGGTGACGGTGCGCCGCTCGCCGGAGGGCGAGCAGGCCGCCTGCATCTTCGAGGCGATCTATTTCACGCGTCCCGACTCGGTCCTCTTCGGGCGCACCACCGGTGCCGCCCGGGTCGATCTGGGCCGCCAGCTGGCGCGCGAGGCGCCCGCGCCCGGAGCAGAGGTCGTGATCAGCGTTCCCGACTCCTCCAACGCCGCCGCCCAGGGCTACGCCGAGGAGTCGGGCATCCCCTTGGGGCATGGCTTGATCCGCAACCACTATGTCGGCCGCACCTTTATCAAGCCGGCACAGAAGATCCGCGATCTCTCGGCGCGCATCAAGTACAACCCGGTGCGCGACGTGGTGCGGGGCCGCAGCGTGGTGGTGGTCGACGACTCGATCGTGCGCGGCACCACGGTGCGCAAGCTGGTGGCGATGCTGCGCTCCGCCGGGGCCCGCGAGGTTCACTTTCGAGTCTCCTCCTCGCCGATCGTGGGCCCCTGCTACTACGGCATCGACACGCCGGACGAGAACGAGCTGATCGGTGCCCTCCATGGAATCGCCGAGATCGAGCGCATGGTGGGTGCCGACACTTTGCGCTACCTGTCGATCGAGGGCATGAAGAGGGCGATCGCAGCCGCGGGGGGGCTGTGCACCGCCTGCTTCGACCGCCACTACCCCGTGCCGATCGTGGAGCCGCTCGAGAAGGGGATTCTCGAGCGCAGCTGAGGTGAGAACCTGCCTGCAGGAGCCAGCATTTCGTGAAGACCAGTCATTCCACCGTCGATCTACTTCCGATCGCCATCGAGCGATCCCTTTGCGATCTGTGCGGCGCCTGTGCCGGCATGTGCGCGCCGGATTCGATCCACATCGACCATGCGACCATCCAGGTCGACGCCGAAAGCTGCACTCTTTGCATGAAATGTGTTCCAACCTGCCCGGTCGGCGCGATCTCGGGAGGAAGGCCGTGATCGGCAACAGCCATTTCGACCTGGTGGTGGTCGGCGCCGGTCCCGCGGGCGCCACCGCCGCCCGTCACGCCGCGCTGGACGGTGCCGAAGTGTTGCTGATCGATCGCAAGCGCGACCCCGGAACGCCCGTGCGCTGCGGAGAGGGGGTCAGTGCAGCGGGTCTGGCCCAGTACGTCGACGTGCAACCATCCTGGATCTCCGCCGAGATCAAGGGCGCGCGCCTGGTCAGCCCCAATGGCAGCGCGGTCGAGGTGGCGACGCTCGGCGCCGGTTACGTGCTGGAGCGCAAGATCTTCGACCGGGCGCTGATCGAGCTGGCGGCCGGGGCCGGCGCCCAGGTGGCGGCCGAGACCAACGCGCTAGGGCTGGAGCGAGACGCGCGGGGGAGGATTCGCGGAGTGCGGGTGGAGCAAGGGGGCGCGCGGCGGGTGGTGCCCTGCCGAGTGGTGATCGGCGCCGACGGGGTCGACTCACGGGTCGGCCGCTGGGCCGGAATTCGTACCGACATCCGCCTGGCCGATATGGAGTCCTGCGCCCAGTACCTGGTCGCCGACTGCCACACCGAGCGCGGCTACTGCGAGTTCTATCTCGGCCGCGAGCTGAGTCCCGGCGGCTACACCTGGATCTTCCCCAAGGGGAATGGACTGGCGAACGTCGGGATGGGGGTCTCGGCGCGCTACGTCGGGCGCAGCGGCACGGTGCGCTCCTTGCTGGACCGCTTCCTGGAGCGCAGAGGGCTCAGCGCCAAGAAGCTGGGATTCACCGTCGGCGGCGTGCCGGTGGCCCACACTCTGGAGCAGATCGTCGCCGATGGCATGATGTTGGCCGGCGACGCCGCCCGCCAGGTCAACCCGATGACCGGTGGCGGGATTCTGACCGGAATGCTCGGCGGCCGACTGGCCGGCCAGACCGCGGCCGAGGCGGTGCGCGCGGGAGACTTCTCGGACGCCTTCCTGGAGCGCTACCAGAGCCTCTGGCACGAGCAGGCGGGCAAGACCAACCGGCGTTGGTACCGCATCAAGGAGGCGGTGGGGCGGCTGCCCGATGCCACCCTCGACGACACCGCGCGTGTGTTCGAAGGCACCGATCCCGGCGAGCTGACCCTGTTCAAGATCTTCGCGCGGATCTTCCGCCGCCATCCCAAGTTGATCTGGGACATCCGGCACGTGTTCATGGGGGGGTAGTCCTGCGGCCGCTCGACGTGCGTTACCATCTTCCTGGAGTCCGACCGTGTCCGACCGATTCCATCCCATCCCGATGAGCGAGCTCTGCCGCTGGATTTTCACCGAGCTCGAGACCCACGACTCGATCTTCGGCATCCCGCGCACTCTCTTTTTTCGTCCCCAGTGGGGCGATGCCTTCGCGACCGAGGTGTATGGACAGCGCCTGGAGACACCCTTCGGTGTTGCCGCCGGTCCCCACTCCCAGCTCGCGCAGAACATTGTCGTTGCCTGGCTCTGTGGGGCGCGCTTCATGGAGCTGAAGACGGTCCAGACTCTCGACCGGCTGGAGATATCCAAGCCCTGCATCGATATGCAGGATGTCGGCTACAATGTAGAGTGGTCGCAGGAGTTGCGGGTGCACGAGTCGCTGGACGAGTATCTGCGCGCCTTCGTGCTGATTCACGCACTGCACCGCCGACTCGGTCTGCCGGGGGAGCTCCCGGGCGTCATTTTCAACACCAGCGTTGGCTACGATCTGGCCGGGATTCGGCGCCAAAACGTGAAGGCGTTCCTGGCGGGGATGCTCGACGGCGGCGAGCTGCTCGCGCAACACATCGACACGGCGCGGCGCTTCTGTTCCGAGCTGCGCGACGTCTCCCTTCCCTCGGTCGTCTCCGACAACGTCACCCTTTCCACGATGCACGGCTGTCCGCCCGACGAGATCGGCCGCATCGCCGCGCACTTGATGGAGGAGTGGGGGCTGCACACATCCGTCAAGCTGAATCCGACCCTGCTGGGTCCGCAGCGAGTGCGTTCGATCCTGAACGACGAGCTGGGCTACACCGAGGTGGTGGTCCCCGATGCGGCTTTCGAGCACGACCCCTGTTACCAGGACGCCCTGGAGCTGATCGGCGATTTGCGCGAAACCGCAGAGCAGCACGGCGTTCAGTTCGGAGTCAAGCTCTCCAATACTCTGGAGGTCGTGAACCACCGTACGGTGTTCGCTGCATCCGAGCAGCAGATGTACCTCTCGGGAAGACCGCTGCACGCGCTCACCGCGAACATCGCAGCCGATCTGGCGACAGAGTTCGGAGGCGAGCTGCTGATTTCTTTCGCCGGCGGTGCCAACGCTTTCAATGCGCCCGATCTGATCGCGGCGGGAATGAGCACCGTGACCACCTGCTCCGACCTGCTGGGACCCGGCGGCTACCTGCGTCTGTTGCAGTACATCGACCACACGGCGAAGGCGATGGAGGAGCTCGGTGCGCGCGACATCGGCCAGTTCGCTTGCTTGACGGCCGAGCGACGCGGGGCCGGAGAGGCCGCCGGCGATGCCCGCCGGGCGGCGCTCGACAATCTGCGCGCCTATGCCGCCGCGCTCGGCGCCGAACGCACGCTTCATCGAGACACCTTCGATCGCTCACACACCAAGAACAACCGCGCACTGGAGCCCTTCGACTGCATCGAGGCCCCTTGCGCGGCTGGCTGTGCGATCGATCAGGAGGTGCCCGAGTACATGCGCGCGGTGCGCCAGGGACGACTCGCCGACGCGGTGGCGATCACCCGCTTGGACAACCAGATGGCCGCCTCTCTCGGCCAGGCTTGCGATCACTTGTGCGAGTGGCCTTGTGTGCGCACCCATCACGACCAACCGCTGGCGATTCGCGAGATCAAGCGCTACATCATGGAGCACGAGGTTTCGGTCGCGGTGCCGCGGGAGGCGGAACGCGCGGCGCGGGAGACCCGGGTGGCGATCATCGGCGCCGGGCCTTGCGGGCTCTCGGCGGCCGGCTTTCTGGCCGAGGCCGGCTACCGGGTCGAGCTCTTCGAAGCGCACGACTACGCGGGAGGCATGGTGGCCGGGACGATTCCGCTCTTCCGTGCCTCACCCGCCGTGGTCGAGCAGGATCTGCGGCGCATCGAGGCCCTGGGCGCGCGCATCCACACCGGTGTGGCCGCCGGCCCCGGGCTGATGCTCGGCGATCTCCGGGCGCGCGGCTTCGACTACGTGGTGGTGGCCGCGGGGGCCCAGGTCGGGCTTCCGCTCGGGATCGAGGGTGAGGAGGGCGCCGGGGTTCTCGACGGCCTCGAGCTGCTGCGCGCGGCGCGACGGGGCAGCGCGCACGCTCTCTGCGGTCGGGTCGGCGTGATCGGCGGCGGAGACGTGGCGATGGACTGCGCGCGCACCGCGCAGCGCTTGGGCGCATCAGAGGTTTCGATCCTCTATCGCCGCACTCGGGCCGAGATGCCGGCCCAGGACGAGGAGATCGAGGCGGTGCTGGAGGAGGGGATCGCCATCGTGGAGCTGCTGGCGCCGCGCGCGGCACGACTCGAAGGCGGACGGCTGGCCGCGCTCCAGTGCGACCAGATGCGCCTCGGCGAGCCAGACGCCTCGGGGCGCCGGCGGCCCGTCGCCACCGACCGCAGCCTCGAGCTCGGGCTCGAGGCGCTGATCGTCGCGATCGGCCAGCGACCCGACCTGAGCTTCGTCGGAGCCGAGGCGGTGGCGCTGCACGACAAGGGCTGGATCGAGGTCGATCCCGACACCATGCGCAGCTCGCTGCCCTGGCTCTATGCGGGCGGCGATGTCAGCGGTGCGGGACCGTCGAATATCGTCGCGGCCCTGGCCGATGGCCGGCGCATCGCCGACGACATCCGCCGTCGCGAGGAGGGCTACCTGCCTGCGTCGCGTCCACGGCACGAGGGCGAGCTCGCCGACCTGCTGCGCCGGCGCGCCTGGCGGGTGTGGCGTGTCGCCGTGCCACAGCGCGGCCTGGATCGGCGCGGCGGATTCGAGGAGGTGCTGCAAACACTCTCCGACACGGCGGCGGCGGCCGAGGCCGAGCGCTGCCTCGATTGCGATCTGCTCTGCTCCACCTGCGTCAGCGTCTGCCCCAACCTCGCTTTCTTCACCTACCAGGTCGCACCGGCCGAGCTCTCGCTGCCGAGCCTCGTCGTCGAGGACCGCGCTTCGGCCGCGCGTGTTGCGCACAAGCTGTCGGTGCGCCAGGGGCCGCAGGTCGCCGTGCTCGCCGATTTCTGCAACGAGTGCGGCAACTGCGAGACCTTTTGTCCAACCGCGGGCGCGCCATACCGCGACAAACCTCGTCTCTACCTCGATTCCGCCGAGTTCGAGCAAGAGACGGACAACGCCTTCATGCTCGAGCTCGAAGCAGAGGGTTGGAAGCTCAGAGCGCGCGTCGGCGGGGCCACGCACGAGCTGGCGGAGAAGGGCGAGATCGTCTACTCGGTGGGCGCACTACGCGCCACGCTCGATCCGAGCAACCTGGCGCTGCTCGATCTGCGCGGCGCGAATTCCCTGCCCGACGATGCGCGGCCCTCGCCGGAGACTCTCGGGCGTATGCTGGTGCTGGGCCGCGGCCTGGCGGAGTCGGCGGCGCACCTGCCCTTCGCTCGCGCGGGCAAGACAGAATGATCACAAGCGTGCTGTCCACCCCGCTATGATCCGCCACCTCCAAATCCGATCATTGCCCCCGGCAGGAGAGCCATTGCCCACGCGCGCCCTCGCGGCGTCCCCGATCATCGCGATCCTCATGGCGGCGTCGACGGCCCTGTGCGCCCCTCGCGGGAGCGATTGGAGAGTGGGCGTTCTCTACGGAAGCGAGAGGGATTCGCTCCACGTCGAGCTGCACAAGGGGCTCGAGTCCGAGGCCCGGGCGATCGAAGAGAGCGCAGGGGCCTCGGGGCGCCGGGCGATGCGGCTGAACGCCAAGGCAGCCGGCCGCGGAGCGGAAGGGATCGAGCTCCAGATCGCGCAGATGCACGAGCTGATCAGCGCCGGAGTCGATCTGCTGCTGGTTCAGCCCGCCAACAGCGCCGCTCTGGTCAAACCCTTGCGGCGCGCCAACGCCGAGGGGATTCCGGTGATCACCTTTGACGGCCAAATCGCGGAGGGAGAGGTGGCGGCCCATGTGGGAGCCGACAACGAACGGGGCGGGCGGCTCTGCGGGGAGTTCGTCGCCGCCCGCTTCCCGGACGATTCCACCATCCGCCTGGTCCTGGTCGAGGATCCCTACGTCTCCGGGCCGGTCGAGCGGATCAACGGCCTGCTGGCCGGTCTCGACGGGAGCGGCCAGCCGTACACCGTCGCCGCCGGCTACGGCGCCTCGGATCGGCTCGGCGGGCAGCGGGCCGCGACCGCCATGTTGCGTGATTTTCCCGACACCGGCTCGGTCGACGTGGTGTTCGCCGCCGGACCGAGGGTCGCATCGGGGATCGCGCAGCTATTGCTCGAGGCGGGGCGCCTGGAGATCACGGTGGCCGCCGTGGACGGCGATCCCGAGCTCACCGAGCATGTCCGGGCCGGGCGGTTGACGGTGATCGACTGCGTGCAGCCCGGGCGCAAGATCGGCTCGGCGGCGGCCAGGGCGGCCTGGGCTTTGCTGCATGGCGAGCCGGTTGCTCCAATCACGCGGCTGCCGGTCTTCCCCTTGACCCTGGAGACCGCGGACCATTTCGACACCTGGACCGGTGACCTTTCCGCGGAGCTCGATCTGCCCTGGGCGGGCCGCGAATCGAGCTCCGGCGACGCCGCGGAGGAGGCGGCGCCGGCAACCAGCGATACGTCCGCGGCAGGAGCGACAGGATGACCGAATCGAAGATCGAACGCGACACTCGCGCCGCCATGAACTTCGACCACACGCCCCCGCGTGCCTATGCCGCGTTGATCGTGGCATTGGTACTCTTCCTCTGGGGCGGAGCCAGCTACCTCCTGCTGCGCGGTGCGGAGCGCGACCTCGATCGACTCGCCCACACCACCGCGCAGGTGATCGGCGCCGCGGCCGATCGGGTCGGGCTCGCCGGCAACTACCACCTGCGCCTCCTGGTCGAGGGGCTGGCGCTGCGCAACCCCGACATCGCCTACGTCGCCATCGTCGATCGCGAAGGGTTGGTCATCGCCCACAGCGATCCCGGCATGAACGCCACGCTCCTCGACGATCCCGCCAGCCTCGCGGCTCTGGGGGTCCTCGATGGCTCGCGCGAGGCACCTTGGCGGCGCCGAGTGGCGGAAGGCCGCATCGACGAAGTCGTGCTTCCCTTCACATACGGCCAGCGGATCCTGGGCGTGGTGCGGGTCGGGATCTCCCGCGAGGCTTCGATGGGCGCGGCGCGCACCGGGATCCTCTTCATCGGTGCCATGGCGCTCGTTCTCGCAGGGGTGTTTCTGGTGATCGCGCGGCGCCTCGGCACGCGCCTGAGCGCTTCGGTGGCGGGGATGCCCCGAACCCTCGGCGGGATCTTCCGCCACGCCCCCTTCGGCATCTTCGTGCTCGGCCGCAGCGGCCAGGTCCTGCGCGCCAACCGGGTCCTCTCGGAGGTGCTCGACCTGCCGGCCGGCGCCGCCGAAGGGCGCTTCCTCGACGCCCTCGCCCACCAGACCGGCGAGAACGCCCTGCTGGTGATGGCCAACCAGGTGTTCCGGGCCGCCAAGGCCAGGCACCAGGAGATCGACCTGATCGTCGACCGCGGCGTCCGGCCGGTGGCGGTGACCATGTTTCCGGTCGCCAACGATGGCTCCGGGCGCACCAGCGAGATCTGCGGCTTCGTGACCGATCTGAGCGAAGCGAAGCTGCGCGAGGAACAGCTGCGGCGCTCGCAGCGGATGGACGCCCTCGGCCAGTTCGCCGCCGGCATCGCCCATGTCTTCAACAACCTCTTCACCGGCATCCTGGGCAACGCCGAGCTGGCGCTCGCCGACGCGCCGCGGAGCTCCGAGCAGCAGGCGCGGCTGGGCGACCTCTTGCACGACGCCAACATGGCGGCGGGACTCACCGGGCGGCTGATCGACTTCGGCCGCCAGCAGCACACGGAGCCGGTCCCGGTCGATCTCGGAGCCGCGGTGCAAGACGTGGCCTCGCTCCTGGAGCGGATCATCGGCGAACGGATCCGCCTCGAGACCCGCTTGCTCGAGGCGCGGCCGGTCACGGTGCTCGCCGATCGGGTGCATATCGAACAGGTGATCTTGACGCTGGCGAACAACGCGCGCGAAGCGATGCCGGAGGGTGGCAAGCTCGATATCACAGTCTCGCGGGCCGAGGCCGGGCCGCGGGACGCCGCCGCGGAGGAGCCCGATGCGCCGCACGGCTGGGGGGTCCTGACCGTGTCCGACACCGGGGTCGGAATGGACGGGCGGGAACGAAAGCAGGCCTTCGAGCCCTTCTACACCACCAAAGACCCCGGACTCGCCACCGGCCTCGGTCTCTCGATGGTGCGCGAGATCGTGCACCACCACGGAGGAGAGATCGAGGTCGAGAGCCGGCGCGGGGAGGGCGCCACCTTCCGCGTCGTGCTGCCGATCGCGGTGGTGGACGAGACGCGACCCGCCGGTGAGCCGCCGCACCCCAAGGAGGTGCTCAAAGGCGAGGGCGAACGGATCCTGATCGTGGAGGACGACGCGAACGTCCGGGAGTTCTTGACCGTGGCGCTGCGACGCTCGGGATACGCCACGGTGGAGGTCGCCGACGGCGCCGCTGCGCTTGCGCTCTACGGCCGGGAGTCGGAGCGCATCGACATGGTGCTGCTCGACGTGGTGCTGCCCGGAATGGTCGGCCCCAAGGTGCTGGATGCCATGCGCGAGATCGATCCCGGCGTGCGCGCCGCCTTCATCAGCGGCTACACAGACGACCAGCTGAAGTCCAGGAAGAGGATCGACGAGGCGGTCGATTATCAGTCGAAGCCGGTCAGTCGAGACGAGCTGCTGCGCCTGGTGCGGGGCGTGCTGGATCGGCGCTGAGGGAGCGATCCCCGCCCACCCAGATCGGGCTGCTGAGCGCGCAGCCGGCTTCGTCGCCACCCGGCGGCGTCTCGCAGCGCAGCTCGGCGCGGATCCAGCCGCCATCGGGTGGAGCCTCCAAGCTCAGCTCCAGAGCGATCTCGGTGCTTCGCGCCCCTCCCGAGGCGCTCGCCACCACCGCCTCGCCGCGCCGTGGAGCCCCCATGCGCAGCAGCAACGACTCGGGTCGGCCGAGCTCTTCGGTGGAGCGCCCGCGAAGGCGCAGCCGCGCGGGAAAGTCGGGGCGCAAGAAGTCGCCAGGATCGAGCACCTTGCCCTGCTGCACGGCCTGGAGGCGCAGCGAGGGGCCGTTGCTCACGAACGAGCGGCCGGCGCGGAGGGCATCGAGCAGCGCTTCGTCTCCCAGCGGTCCGCGCAGCCCCAGAGTCGTGCGGGCGCGGGCGTAGACCTGCTCGGTGCCGAGCGAGAGGCTGATGAAGGGCAGGGCGATCGAGCGGCCGAGCGCGAAGTTGCCGTGGGCGTCGTTGCCGGCGCCGATCGGCAGCCGGTGCCCTTGGTCGAGCAGCTCGATCCAACGCGGCAATCCGCCGCGCAGACTCTTGCGCGCCACACCGTTCCAGATCTGGAGCCCGCCCAGCCCCGGAGTCGCGCAGTCGGATTCGGTCCAGAGCGCGCGGTTGAAACCGAGGCGGTTGGCGCGGCTCAGGGGATCGAAGGGATGGGCCGCATAGGCCACCGCGCCTTTGGAAGCGGTGCGCCGCAGCACCTCCGGCAGGGGGAAGGTCGGCCCGTTGTGGAACCAGAGCTCCGCCCCGTCCCCCACGCCAGGAAGGAAGCGCCGATGGCCCAGCACCAGGAGATGCAGGTTGTGGCCGCCGGCGCCGCCGCAGGAGAGCTCCTCTCCGGGCAAGAGCCAGGCCCCGGCACCCGCCTCGTTGAGACGCCTCGCCTGCTCGTGCAGCATCCGCCACTTCGGCAGATCGGGCCGGTTCACCAGGAAATCGTCGGGATCGTCGTCCAGGTCGAAGGAGTGGTCGGTGGTGGCGGCCCAACGGCAGCCGGCGGCGGCGGCGAAGATCGCGCTGACCTCCAGCGGCGCGCCGAACTCGACCTGGTCGTTGGTGAAATGCGTGTGGTGGTGCAGGTCGCCCGCGGCCCAGCCGGGCTCCTCCGGCAGAGCTTCGGCCGCGGCCCGGGTGTGCAGCAGGGTCGGCCAGCGGCCGTAGCTGTCGCCCCGCACCCGCACCCGCCGGCCGCGGTGGCGGCCTCCCAGCTCGCGCAGGCACACCTCGACCGCGACGGCGAGCGCTCCGCGCCGCGCCAGCGGTCCCAGCTCGACGAAGAAGATGCGATGCTGCATCGGCTCCCGGCAGGTCCAGTTCAGGTTGCCCAGCTCGAACCCGACGCGCCGGCCGCGCGCGGCGCGCAGGTCGATCTTCACCGCCTCGACCCTCACCGGGTAGCGATGGGCGTCCTTCACCAGCACCAGGACCGGCAGCCGGTCGCCCTCCCAGCCCGGCTCCACGCGCAAGGGCACGTCGGCGATCACCTCCGGAAAGGGACGGTAGAGCAGCGAGGGGATCCGTCCGTGCCGGTAGTGGACCTCGGCGTAGAGAGCCGGGAGCAGCCAGGCGGGATCGAGGGCCGATGGCTCGATCAACGCCCGGGCTCCGGCGTTTGCGTGGGCGGGCGGCGACCGGCGCCGGCGACGACCCAGAGCCCGAGCAGCGCGGGCGGTCCGAGATTCATGACGAAGATCAGGAAGGCGGAGTTGACCGCCGCCGCGGCCGGGATCCCGAAGGCCGAGAGCGCCAGCGCCGCACCGGCCTCGCGCGATCCCACCCCGGCCGGTGTCGCCGGGATCGATCCGGCCAGGTTGATGGCCACGAAGGCCGCGCCGGCGGCGGCCCACGAGGCTTGCGGGGCCAGCGCCCGGAGCAGCATCATGTATTGGATGTAGACCACCCCGTAGATGGCGATCGAGAGCCAGGTGGCGCGCAGCAAGGTGGCGGCGTCGACCTCGGTCAGCGCACTGAGAACGCGACCGAGGCGGCTGTCCGGGCGCGGGCCGAGGCGACGCAAGAGCGCCTGAGCTCCGCCGGGACGCGCCGCGAGCGCCAGGCAGAAGGCGGTCGCGAGACACCAGGGCAGCGCCGCCAGGAGGCCGGCCATCGGCCAGGCGACGAGGGCGCAGACCATCAGCAGCGGAACCACGTTGAGGGCTTTGTCCAAAAAGAAGGAGCCGGAGAGCCGCAGCGGATCGCCGACCCCGACGTAGAAGCCGCGCACCGCCTCGCCCATGCGCCCCGGGGTGACCAGTCCGACGGCGACGCCCGCGGCGAACGAGCGGGTGGCCGCCCAGAGCGTCGCCTCGGGGACCGCGCGGCGGATCAAGAGCCGCCATTTCAGCGCCTGCAAGGCCAGGTTCGGCAGCACACAGGCGAGCGCGCCCACGAACCAGCCAGGCTGCATGCCTCGCAGATTGCCGCTGAGCTCGGTCCAGCGGATCTGGTGCACCAGGACCGCCAGGATCAGCAGAGCCAGGAGCGGGCGCAGCCAGCGCAGTAAGTGCCTCTTCACGGCGCGTTCCGCTCCGCTGCCGCCGGCGCCCGGCTGCGACTGCGCGATGCGCGCCCGCCGCGGCGCCGTCTCCATACCTCTTCGCCCCGGCGCACCCGCACCAGCTCGGCGCGGATCGTCGACCCCGGCTTCTCCAGCTCCACCGCGGCGAGCACCGCCCGCGCCCCGGTCGCGATCACGAATCGCCACCGATAGTCGTCGTCGACCAGGTGGTGGGTGAGCATGTCGGTGCGCGGCAGCAGGTTGCTGCCGGGCGGCCCGAGCTCCTCGCAGACGCCGCTGACGACGATGCAGGAGCGCTGCCGGCCGAGCACCTCGCGCTGCTCCCGCGCGCCGCCTCGCAGTGTCAATTGCAGCGTGCGGCCCTCCATCTCCAACGGAACGCGGAGCAGCATTCCCGGCGTCCAGGGCTCGAGGTGCAGAGTCGCACCGACCGCCACGAACCAGCTCGCGCCGGCGGCGATCGCGCGCCGGCCGTGAGCGCCGTAGTCGACCAGTCCCCCTTCGCGCTCGACGCGCGCCTCGAGAGTCTGCTGGAGGTCGGCCTGGTCGATCGACTTGCGCCACCAGAGCGGCAGCCCGGTGGCGGCGTCGAGCAGGGCCAGGTAGCGGTTGTCGATCGGGTAGACGAGGCTGCCCACTCCCACCGTGTTCGCGCTGCCGCGGACCAAGAGCGCGCCCGTCGAATCGGGCTCGAGACTGAGCTCCATCTCGACCACCGGCAGCTTGAAAGCATGGATGCGGTAGGTGCTCGACTGGCTCTCGACCGGCGCCCATCGGCCGGGTTCCGCGGGGCTGTCCGGCGTGCCCAGCAGCAAGGCGGCCCACGCCCAGGCAATCGACGAAACACTCATGCCGGCTCCCGCAACAGCTCGCTCAACACCACCGGGCGCAGACCTCGATCGGCCAGTACCGGGAGCGCCGCGTCGACCCCTGCGATGGTCGGAGAGCGATCGCCGCTGCCGTCGTGCAGCACTACGATCGATCCCGCGCCGATGCGCAGGCGCAGCCAGGCGGCGATCCAGCCGGCCGGGGGACGGGTCCAGTCCCAGGGCATGACCGACCACAGCACCACGCGGTAGCCGCGCCGGGCGGTGGCCCGCAGCACCCGCGGATCGCGCAGCCCGTAGGGCGGCCGAAAGAGCGCGACCGCGCCCCCGCCGGCATCGCCAATCGCGCGCGCGCCGGCGTCGATCTCGCGCTCGATCAAGGGGTGAGAGAGCAGGATCATGCGTTGGTGCGAGAACGAGTGGTTGCCGATCTCGTGGCCCGCGGCCGCCACCCGCCGCACCAGGTCGGGATGACGCGCCGCCCGCTCTCCGACCATGAAGAAGGTGGCCCTTGCGCGGTGGCGATCGAGCACGTCGAGCAGACGCGGCGTGTTCTCCGGGTCGGGGCCGTCATCGAAGGTCAGAGCGAAGTGCCCCCGCGCGGTGGCGGGCCCGCGCCAGACCACGTGGTCGAAGAAACGATCCCAGAGCAAAGGACGGGTCACCCGCGTGGCCGCAACGGCATAGGCGGCGGCGAGCGCGATGGCCGAGCCGATCATCGGCCGCCCCCGCGGGCGCGCGTGAGCCCGAGCGCGAAGCGGGCGCTCTCCCAGGCAATGCGCACCGACGGCGGTTTGACCATCAAGAGCTTCTGCGTATAGCAGTTGTTCCAGCAGCCCGGGCAGGCGCGGTACTCCTCCAGTCGCTCACGGTAGGCCTTGGTGCTGAAGATCGCCCCCAGCGGCTCGCGCAGCAGGTTGCCGATCGCCTTGCCCTTGCAGAGGTAGAGGTCGCCGTTCTCGCGCACCAGGAGCCGGGTTGCCAGCACCGGAGCGTCGAGGTAGGCGCAGAGCTTGGGCATCTCGCCGGCGGCGAAGCGCGGGATTCCGCGCAGCATGGTGGGGTGGGTGGTGATGCCCGGGCGGCGCAGCAGCTCGTCGACCAGGTCGCGCAGGCGCGGGCCGGGTCGCAGAAAGAGGTCGCCGTCGCGCCGGGTGTGCAGGGTGAGGTCGTGGTAGGAGCCGATCGAGGAGCGCCAACCGCAGCGCGCCACCGCGTCGAGAATCTCGGGCACCTGCTCCAGGTTGCGCTCGTTCAGCACGGTATTGGCATAGAGCACCGAGGGGGAGCCGCAGCGCGCCTTGATCTCGCTCAGCGCGCGCATGTTGGCCAGCACTCTCTCGGCCACCCCTTCGCCGCCGCGTAGATCGTCGCCCAGCGCGCCCAGACCGTCGAGCGAGGTCTGCACGTTGACGCCCAGGCGCACCGCCGCGCCGACCCGCTCGGTGATCAGCGACTGGTGGTTGTCCAGGTTGGTGTTCAGGGTGCAGGCAAGAGGAAAGGTGCGCAGCGCCTCTTCGAGGATCTCGCTCAGATCGGGGTGCAGGCTCGGCTCGCCGCCCGAGATAAAGCCGACTCCGGCTCCGTGCATCCGCAGGCGCGCCGCCACGGTCCGGAAGGCCGCCGCCGACATCGTCTCGGCGGGGACCGCCCCCCAGGGGATCGCGCACTGGCGGCAGCGCTGGGTGCAGAGGCGGGTGATCCGCACCTCGGTCGCGGTATTGGCCGGTCTCCCGGCCACCCAGTTGGCGATCAGCCGGCGCAGCGCTCCGGCCCGGGTCAGTCGCGCGGGGGCAGCCGGCACCGGCGGCGCGTCCTCTCCCGGGCCGAGAGGGGCGAGCGCGATGGTGCCGGCGCCCTCCATGGCCCGGGCCGTGTCGAGCAGAGCATGATCCCCGCTCGCAATCGGTTCCGGCGGCTCGCCCTGGACCCGGGCCGGCGTCCGCTCAGGCAGCTCGGCGCTCCATCTCGCTGTGCATCGTCGAGCGCGTGCCGTAGGTGCGCCCCTTCCAGATCACCTTGCCGATTAGAGAAGCCGGTCCCATCCAGGTGATATAGGGCACGTGCAGGAGCGCCCAGAGCGGAAAGTAACGCATCAGATCGCGGCGCTGGAAGCGGCTTGCCGCGCGCCCCAGCAGCAGCCCCTCGGCACTCCATTTGAGCGCCAGCGCGGCGAGCAAGGGAGGCAGCACCGCGGCGGGAGCGAAGAGCGCCAAGAAGGGCCCGGCCATCAGCAGCAGGTTCAGCGCGTAGAACAGGGTCAGGAAGGCCATGTATGAGGGCCGATGGTGCGTGTACTTCGAGCCCCAGCGCTTGCGCTGACGGTAGAAGTCGCGCACCGAGCGCATCGGCTCGGTGAGCACCCGGGCCTTGGGCTCCGCGGCGAAGACGATGCGCCCGGTGGCCAGGCGATCGACCCGCTGCACCATCAAATCGTCGTCTCCCGAGACCAGGGGGCCGATCTCGCCGAAGCCGCCGATCTCGTCCCAGGTCGAGCGCCGGTAGCCCTGGCTGGCGCCCGACGAGGCCAGGATCCAGCCGATCGCGGTCGATCCGGCGGCACAGGCGAAGAGCGAGAGCAGCTCCAGCGACTGGATGCGGATGAAGGTCCGCTCCGGGTGGTCGGGCCGCTCGAGCTCGGCGAAGCCAGAGACCATTGCCACGTCGGGCTCGAAGCAGCGCACCATCGACGCCAGCCAGCGCGGATGGGCCTCGCAGTCGGCGTCGATCGGGAAGATCAGCTCCCCGCTCGAGGCGTCGATCCCCTGGTCGACCGCGTTCTTCTTGGGCGAGAAGCCCTTGGGATTGGAGTCGATCTGCACCAGTCGAACGCGCGGGTCGCCCGCGGCGTAGTGACGCACGATCTCGGCGGTGGTGTCGGTCGAGCGGTCGTCGACCACGATCAGCTCGATGCGCTCGCGCGGGTAGTCCTCCTGGCGCAGCAACGACTCGATGCAGCGCGGCAGCAGCGCCTCTTCGTCGCGGGCCGGGACGATGATCGACACCAAGGGCTGCGCCCGGGCGTGACGCCGTCGCAACCGGCCGAGACCTAGCCAGAACAGCCCCACGAAGAGCAGATGGCCCGCGCAAAGCACCAGCAGCAACGTCATCCAGCCGTTGATCCAGATCGATTCCGCGCCCATCAGTCAGCCGTCCTAGCGTTCGGTTTGGGTGGGACTTTGCCTTGCGGATAAGGCTCGCCCTTCCAGGAGTAGCCGGCAAGAATACCGAGGGGGGCCACCACCGCCACCATCAAACTGAAAAGGGCTTCGGCGGGCAGAACCGCGGGCCCCGGCGGGCGCTCCCCGATGCCCGCGGCGGCGCGGCGCAAGAGAGCCCCGTCGAGCGCCGCGCGCGCCCCCCAGAGCGCGGCGGCCCCCCCCAGGCCCGCCATCGGGGCGAGACCCGAGAGAGCCGCGGCCAGCAGCGCGAGGGGCAGCAGATGGTAGAGGTAGAGAAGCAGCAGTCCCGCGACGATCGGCGGCGCGAAGCGCAGGCTGTTCGACCCGTGCCGGCGTTGCTGGGCGATCCAGGCGCGCGCGCTCGGCGGCGCCGTCGAGCGGACCCGCGCCGCCGCGGAGCGCGCGTGCACGATGCTCCATGCAGTGCGATCGCGCACTCTGCCGAGCAGCAGATCGTCGTCTCCGGCGGCCAGCTCGGCAGAGCCGGCAAAGCCGCCGGCGTCGTCCAGGGCCGCCCGCCGATAGAGCAGGTTGCGACCGGTGCAGGTGAGGGGGTAGCCGGCGCCCGCGCTGCCGGCGGCGACCGCGTAGAGACCGAGCGCCTCGAAAGAAGCGAGCCGGCCCGACAGTCCCCGGCCGTCGATCGGCGCCGGACCAATGACCAATCCCACCCCTTCCTCCAAGTGCTCCGCGAGGGCAGCCAGCCAGGTTCGTTCCGGGCGAGTGTCGCCATCTGTGAAGGCCAGGATGTCGTGGCTGGCGTGGGCCGCGCCCAGGGTCAGGGCGTGCTTCTTCGGCGAAACGCCGGGGGGCGGCGTGTCGACCCGCAACAGGCGCACCCGCCGCCCCGCGCGCCGCGTCTCGGTGTGCAGGCGCACCTTGGCGGCGGTGTCGTCGGTCGAGCGGTCGTCGACCACCACCAGCTCGATCTCGGCCGGATAGTCCTGCTCCAGCACCGCCCGCACCACGCCCTCGATCGCCGCGGCCTCGTCACGCGCCGCCACCACCACCGAGATCGGCGGGCGCTCCCGCGCGCTCGGCAGCGGCCGGCGCAGCCCCCGCATCAGCCACCACGCGGCGGCGGCGTGCAGCGCGGTGCAGGCGCCCCCGGTGAGCGCCGCCCAACCGACGAGCTCAGCGCTCGACACGGATCCCGAGCCCGATCCGCGAATCGTCGAGGTCGGCTCCCGCCTGGTTGCCGAAGTCGTCGACCGCCAGGTGCCCCAGCTCGGCGCTCAGGAAGCACTCGTAGAAGGGCTCCCACTCCAGGCGCAGACCGATCTCGCGGGTCGATTCGATCGTGCCCGTGAAGCCTCGTTTCGGCGCGTCCAGATTCGAGGGATCGGGGCGCTCGGTGTCCGGCACGAAGTATCCGCCCACTCCATCCGCCGTGTGGCCAACGGAGTAGCGAACACGGCTGAAGTAACACTGGATATCGAGGGCGGCGCGCGGCCGCCACGCGGCCTCGACGCGAAGCTGGTCGGAGTTGGGCAGCAGCCAATGACCCAGAGAGCGATCGAAATGGGTGTAGCTGTTGCCCTCGATCCGGTGCGTGTAGACCCAGGGGTCGAGGCGGCTGTACTCGACGCCGGCTTCGAGCCCGCTGGCCCCCAGGACGGCGCGCGCTCCCCCCGCCCAACCGAGCTTGTTGCCGAAATGGTCCCAGGGGCGGGAGCTGTTGAAGTCGTCGATCAAGAGCTCGCCCCACAGCGCCAGACCATCGAGCGGCAGACAGAAGGCGTCGAAGGACATCAGGTTGTTGTCGAAATCGCCCAGGTAGTGCTCCGCCACGTGGATCGGGAAGAGGGGCAGCAGGTACTCGAGCTGGATGCCGCGTCTGCGGCCCTCGAGTCGCGGATGGGCCTGCCCGTAGACCACCGCTTCGCCGCCGCCCAGCGTCAGGCGCGGGTGGACGCGGGCCTCGAGTCGGTGTGCCGCCAGATAGCGAGGCTCGGCATCGCCCCGCACCCAGCCGTGCAGTGCGACGAAGCGCAAGGGGCCGAGCGCGCGGGTCAGGCGAACCTGGTCGAAGGCGTAGCCGTCCGATCCCAGCAGCAGGCGCCCCGAGCGCCCGGGGCCCCAGTCCAGGTTGGCCTTGCCGATCAGAAGATCGGCGACCGGGGTGTGGATCGCGGCATAGCCGTCGGCCGCGTCCTGGAATTCCCCCTCCTCGCCGGCCCTGGTCGAGGGGGGACCGTAGCGGGCGATGAACACGCTGCGGCCGGTCGAGCCCTGCAGGCGAGTGTTGCGGGCGTCGGCCGAGAGGGCCAGCCACCCGCCCAGGCTGGCGCGCATGCGGCCCCCGACGGTGGTCGTCGACGCCGTGAGGTCGAGGGCCTCGGTCGCCTCGCTGCCGGCCGCCAGGTAGTGCTCGGAGGCATAGAGATCGAGCACCAGCCGGTCGTCTCCCTCGACGATCTCCAGCGCGTGCGGCTCCTCGCCCGCAGCTCCCAGTTCGGCCGCCGCCCCCAGCTCGGCGGCGAACTCGCGGCGCAACGCCGCCAGATCGTGGGCGTCGGCGGCCGAAAGACGCAGCTCGCCGGTCGCCATGCGCTCGTCGACCCAGCGGATCAGCTCCGCGGCGTCGGTGCGCTCGTAGGGGCGGCTGTGCACGAAGAGCGGCAGCCCTCCCTGCCGCACCGCGAGCCGTGAGACGAAGGGGTAGAGGCGGTGGTCGAGGGGCACCTCGAAGGGCGGCGGACCGGCGCCGAGGGCCGCCGTGCAGTGCAGGGTGGTGAGGGCGAGGATCGCGAGTATTGGGCGCATGGCGAATCTGAGGCGTTGCAAGGGGGTAGGAAATGCGGGACCTTACCAGAGGTGGGGCCAGGCCCCACGAAGGGACCTCGAGATGAATCGACGAAATTCCCGAAAGCGCTTCTTCGGCGTGCTGCTCTTGACCCCGGCCCTCCTGCCGGTGATCGCCCTGGCCGCTTCCACCCTCGCCGAAGGCCCGACGCCCGCCGCCGAGCCCATCGGGGTCGAGCGCGTGGTCAGCGCGGGGGTCGACGGTCCGATCACACCGATCTCGGCCGCCTTCGTGCTGCGCGCCCTCGACGCCGCCGAGCACAAGGGCGATGTCCTCTTCGTGCTCCAGATCGACACTCCAGGCGGTCTGGAGGATTCGATGCGCGACATCGTGAAGGCTTTCCTCGGCTCCCGGGTTCCGGTCGCGGTGCTGGTGGCACCCTCCGGTGGGCGCGCCGCGTCCGCCGGTGCCATCATCACCATGGCCGCCCACCTGGCCGCCATGGCGCCGGGCACCAGCATCGGCGCCGCTCACCCGGTGGCGATCGGCGGGGGCGAGATGGACGAGACGATGCGCGAGAAGATCGAGAACGACTTTCTGGCGCACGTGCGCGGCCTGGCACGCAACCGCGGGCGCAACGTCGAGTGGGCGGAGAAGGCGGTTCTGGAGTCGGTGTCGGCGACCGCCCAGGAGGCGTTGGAGCTCGGCGTGATCGATCTCGTGGCGCGTGATCTGGACGCACTCCTGGAGCAGCTCGACGGCCGCGTGCTGACCGTGGAGGGTCGAGGCGAGATGGTGCTGCGAACCGCCGGCGCCGCGGTCGAGACCATCGAGATGACCGGCAAGGAGCGCTTTCTCTTCGTCCTCTCCGATCCCACGGTCGCCTACCTGCTGGGGATCCTCGGCGTCTACGGGATCCTCTTCGAGCTCTGGAATCCGGGCACTCTCTTCCCGGGCATCGTCGGCGGGATCTGCATCTTGTTGGCGGTGATCGGCTTCCAGGTGGTGCCGATCTCCTGGGCCGGCGTGGGACTGATCGCACTGGCGATGCTCTTCTTCATGTTCGAGGTCAAGGTCACCAGCTACGGAGCACTGACCGTGGCCGGCATTCTCTGTATGGTGCTGGGGTCGATCGTGCTGATCGACGAGCCCTCCCTCGCCATCCCGGTGGTATCCGTGATCGTCCCCGCTGTCGTCTGTACGCTGCTCTTCTTCCTCTTCGTGGTCGGCATGGCTCTGCGGGCGCAGACCCGACCGGTTCGCACCGGTGCCGAGGGGCTGCTCGGCGCCGCCGGCCAGGTGCGCTCGGTGCTCGACGAAGCGGCCTGGCCCTACCGGGTGTTCGTCAACGGGGAGTACTGGTTCGCCGCCGCGGAAGGCGACCGCCTCGACGTCGGCGAAGAGGTGCGGGTGGTCGCCGTCGAAGGGCGCTACCTGCGAGTCGAAGGGGAGCGGTGAAGCCCAAGTCCGAAAAGGACCGGGGCCGCACCTGGCTGGCCCTTCTCGGCGCCTTGGTGTTCGCCTTCCACCGCGAAATCATCGCTTTTCTTCCCCGCCTAACGGAGAACGAAATCATGCCATTCCTCTCGATCCTCATCGTCCTGCTGCTGATCCTGGCGTCGATCATCAAGGTGCTCAAGGAGTACGAGCGGGGCGTCATCTTCCGGCTCGGGCGCGTCATCGGCGCCAAGGGGCCGGGGCTGATCATCCTGATTCCCCTCATCGACCGGATGCAGAAAGTGTCACTCAGGACGATCGCCATGGATGTGCCGCCGCAGGACGTGATCACGCGCGACAACGTGTCGGTGAAGGTGAACGCGGTGATCTACTTCCGCGTCATGGACCCGGTCAATGCGATCGTGCAGGTCGAGGACTACCTCTATGCCACCAGCCAGATCGCTCAGACCTCGCTGCGCTCGATTCTCGGCGAGGCCGAGCTCGACGACCTGCTGACCGGTCGCGACGATATCAACCACCGTCTGCAAGAGGTGATCGACGCACAAAGCGACCCCTGGGGCATCAAGGTGGCGTCGGTGGAGGTGAAGCACGTCGATCTGCCGAGCGAGATGCAGCGGGCGATGGCCAAACAGGCCGAGGCCGAGCGTGAACGCCGCGCCAAGGTGATCAACGCCGAGGGTGAGTACCAGGCCGCGCAGCGGCTCTACGAGGCGGCGAGCACGATCGCTCGGGAGCCGGTGGCGCTGCAGCTGCGCTTTCTGCAGACCCTGACCGAGGTGGCGGCGGAGAACAACTCGACCGTGGTCTTCCCGGTGCCGATCGACCTGATCCGGGCCTTCGCCGAGCGTTCCGCCCCGCCCGAGAGCTCCGACTCGACCCGCGCCTAGGAGTCTGGACGCCGCGCCGGGGGCGTGTTAGGCTGCGCCCGCGTTCGCGCTGCGCAACTGCACTTGACAGAACGACTTGGAAGCTCCCGCGGGAATCGCCCGCGCCCCGGAGCCCTTCCACCGAGGACTCATGGCTCGCATACTCATCGTCGACGACGAAGACGAACTGCGCGAGATGCTCGCGGAGACCGTGCGTTCGCTCGGGCACGAGGTGCACACGGCGCCCGACGGTGACGTGGGGCTTCGGGTCTACAAGCAGCAGCAGATCGATCTTCTGATCACCGATCTCAAGATGCCGCGCATGGACGGTCTCACGCTGCTGCGCGAAGTCAAGATCGTGCGCCCCGAGGCGGTGGTGCTGATGATCACCGCCTATCCGACCATCGACTCGGCCGTGCAGGCGATCAAGCTAGGCGCCTACGACTACATCACCAAGCCCTTCAAGCTCGAGCAGATCGAGATCGTGGTGCGCCGCGCCGTGGAGAAGAAGCGCTTGCTCGAGCAGCTCGGACTCTTCCGCGGCATGTTCTGGCTGGCGGTCTTCTCGATCCCATTCTGGATCATCCTCGGGGTGGTCTGGTACTCCTACGTGAGCGGCAACTAGAGGTCGGCGACCGACCCCGAAGCGCGCAGCCTCGATCCCCCGAGCCGGAATCGATCAGGAAACCCCCATTTGGCCAGCAACAAGACCAGCGATCGCGGCCGTTCCACCAAACGCCCCCCGCAGCGCAAGGCGCGCAACCAGCGTCAGGCCGCCGAGCCCGCCGCGCCTCCCGCGCATCGCCAGATCATCGTCAACGAGCGCCCCGAAGAGACCCGCATCGCGATCCTCGAGGATCATCGTCTGGTGGAGCTCCTGGTAGAGCGGGAGTCCGAGGAGCGGATCCTCGGCAACATCTACAAGGGCAAGGTCACCTCGGTGCTGCCGGGGATGCAGGCCGCCTTCATCGACATCGGGCTCGACAAGAACGCCTTTCTGCACTTCTCCGACGTCTGCCCCTCGCTTCCCGATCCTGACACCGATTTCGGCGAAGAGGGGCCGGAGGTCCCGGAGCAGCCGCCGGAGTCGATCTCCGATCTGCTCCAGAAGGGGCAGGAGATCGTCGTCCAGATCACCAAGGAGGCGATTCAGAGCAAGGGGCCGCGGGTCACCACCCACGTCAGCGTCGCCGGTCGCTGCCTGGTGCTGATGCCGGGTGTGGCCCAGGTCGGCGTCTCCAAGAAGATCGAGACCCGCGAAGAGAGAAGCCGCGTCAAGGCGATCCTGGAAGAGGTCGTGGAGATGGACGGCTTCGGGTTCATCGTGCGCACCGCGGCGCGTGGCAAGACCAAAGACGAGTTCGCAGCCGACGCGACGCACCTGACCAAGGTCTGGAAGCGGCTCTGCGCCGAAGCCGAGAAGCAATCCGCCCCCGCCTGCCTGCGGCGCGAGCTGACGCTGACCTCGGGTCTGGTGCGCGACTTCTTCACCAGCGATGTCGACGCCCTGGTGGTCGACTCGACCGAACGTTTCGAGCGCATCGCCGCCTACCTGGAGGACTTCGCCCCGGATCTGCGCGGCAAGCTCGAGCACTACGACGCCGAGATTCCGATCTTCGACTGCTACGACGTCGAGCGCGAGCTCGAAGCCTCGCTGCAGCGCGAGGTGCCGCTGCCGCACGGGGGCTATATCGGGATCGACCACACCGAGGCGCTGCTGGCGATCGATGTCAACACCGGGCGCTACACCGGCCGCCGCGACCCCGAAGAGACGATCCTGCGCACCAATCTCGATGCCGCCCGCGAGATCCCGCGCCAGCTGCGCCTGCGCGATATCGGCGGGATCATCGTGATCGATTTCATCGACATGGAGGCCGACGAGAACCGGCAGAAGGTGCTGCGCGAGCTGCGTGCCCACCTGCAGCGCGATCGTTCGCGCACCAAGACCCTCAAGGTGAGCGAGATCGGCCTGGTCGAGATGACCCGCAAGCGGGTCGGGCCTTCGCTCCTGCAGCGCTTCTCCGAGGTCTGTCCCTGCTGCGCGGGACAGGGTCGGCTGCTGTCACGCGAAACGGTCGCCCGGCGTGTCGAGCAGGCCTTGACCCGGGCGGCGGTCTACCTCTACGAGAGCGACCTGGCGCTCTGGGCCCATCCGCGCCTGATCGCCTACCTGAAGACCGAGCACAAGGCGTCGCTGCGTGATCTGCGCAAGCGCCGTGGGATCTCGCTCTCCTTCCACGGCTCGGAGAAGCTCGGACTGACCGACTACCAGGTGGTCTCGCGTGAGACCGGGCGCGATCTCACGGAGAAGATCTGGGCTTGAGGGCCGCCTCCACGGACGCCGCCTCGCGCCGATAGATCACCAGATCGGCGCGCTGCTCGAAGCTGAGCCGGCCCGCGAGCCGATAGTGGTCGCGGAATTCCGCCCTCTCCATGGCCGGCCGCTCGAAGCCGCCGGCGGGCTCGTGGGTCACGAAGTAGTCGGGCCGATGACGCTCGATCCAGGAGCCGAGATCGCCGGCGGCGACACAGGCCGCGTCCCGCGCCGAGAGGATCCCCAGGTAGTCGATCATCGGATTGGGGCAGTGGTAGCCGATGATGCCGATCTCCGCCGCCGCCACCGTGGCATCGGGTGCGGTGTTCCGGGTCAGCCACTCGCCGCAGAGTTGGTAGTCCGGGACGGCGCCCGGCGGCGCCGCCTGGCTAGACCGCGAGATCGACACGCCGCCGACGAAGAGCAGGATGCCGAGGATCGCGACCAGGGGACCGTGGTGGGCGGCTTCCCGCTCCTCACCGGCGCCGCGCGCGGCGAGGCGCGCGATCACCAGGCCGGCGAGCAGCGCCAGCAGCGGAAAAAGGAATGGGGGACCGGTGGGGTCGAGGGCACCGATCAGCTCCCGGTAGCTCTGGTCGGCCTGCGGGTAGTAGTGCTCGGGAGGATGAGGATGGGGACGCAGCGGGTAGAGCGCCCGCACCAGGTGATGGCCCAGCGGCAGCGCCAAGGGCTCGACCAGGCGCCCCAGACCGCGCCCCAGCAGCACCCCGAGCGAGAGCAACGCCGCCCCGCCGGCCAGCAGCGCGCCGCCGCCGAGGCGGGCCAGAGCGCGCGCGATGGCCAGCGCGCCGAGCGTTGCGAGGAGCAGGAAACCGAGGTGGGTCAGCGGGTAGTACCAGTGGTAGTAGGGCACGCCGAGCAGCGAGTAGGCGAGGGTGTGGGTCGCCGTCCAGAGCGCGATCACGCTGAGGCCGTCGCCCAGGCGCTCGGGAAGGTGGCGGCGCGCGCCGCCCCCCAGGACCAGCGCGCCGGCCAGCGCGGCGCCGTAGTACAGGTAGCCCCAGACAGTGCGCAGCAGGTAGATCGAGAACCAGAAGCCGATGCCTTCCAGATAGCTGCGCCAGTGCCCCGAGTCCCCCTGCGCGGTCTTGGCGCCGAGCGTGGCCGGCAGCAGTGCGCCGAAGCGCAGCCAGGAGAAGGCCAGCCAGGGCGCCAGAATCGCCCCGAAGAGGAGCGCCGGAACCAGCAGCCGGCGCAGGCTTCGCCCCTCGCCGGCGCCGCGCAGCCAGTCGAGCGCCCAGAGCGCGGCGACGATTCCCACCAGCAGCACGCCGTCGGGGCGCGCCAGCACGTGCAGGGCCAGCAGCGCCGCGCAGATCCGGCGGGCGTCGCGCACGAAGGCGAGCACCGCCGAGAGCCCGAGCGCCAGGTGCAAGAGCGACTCGATCCCGAAGGTGGCGACCAGACCGGGGTGGGAGACCAGCAGCGCGGCGGCGATCAGGGCCAGCCAGCGGCGGTCGCTCTCGGCCACCCAGGCGCTCCGCGCGACGATGGCGGCGAAGGCGATGCCGGCCGCCGCCAGCGACACGCTGCCGAGCAGCCGCGCGGCCATCGGGATGTCGTCGGTGGCGAAGGCCGCGAGCGCCAGCAACCAGGTGTGCAGGGGCGAGGTGGAGACGTCGACCAGATCGCCGGGGTTGTAGCAGTAGCCGATGCCGGCGTGTAGGTTGCGAACGTAGCGGTAGGTGATATAGGGGTCGTCGAAGAAGAGTCCCCGGGTCAGCCAGGCGACGATCGCGGCGCCCAGGATCGCCAGGCCGTAGCCGAGCATGAGCGGCGGCGCCGCGCACCGCGCCCCTCGCCCCCTCATCGCGTCGGATCGAAGCGCGCGACCCGGCGCAGGAAGTCGTGGTCGAGGTGCTCCTCCTGGATGACCTTGGCCATCTCCTCGGCGCCGCGAAAGCGGTCGTAGTCGACCTGGATCAGCGGCACGACGCGCGAGATCTCGGCGACGAAATCCTGGTAGTGGCGATAGAGCGCCCGCAGATAGTCGAGCGTGATCCCCGACTCGACCCCGCGCTCGCGGGCTTCGATTCGCTGCAGCGATCGTTCCGGCGTGACATCGAGGTAGACGATCAGATTCGGCTTGCACATGAAGTTGCTCATATGCCGGAAGAGCTCGAGGTAGGTGCGGTAGTCGCGCTCCTCCATCAGGCCCAGTCCCACCAGGGTCTTGGCGAAGATCGAGTCCTCGTAGATGGTGCGATCCTGGATCGCCGGCCGGCCGCGCCAGATGATCTCCTGGTGCTGCTGGAAGCGACGATTGAGCAGGTAGATCTGAGTCGAAAAGGCATAGCGCGCGGTGTCGCGGTAGAAGTCCTCCAGGTACTCGTTGTCCTGGACCGGCTCGTAGTAGACGTCGATGCCCAGGTGCTCGCCGAGGGCGGTCGCCAGAGTCGACTTCCCCGCGCCGATCATGCCGGCGATGCCGATGAAGATCCGTTCGAGGGTCATGGGGGCTCTCCGATTCGGTGGACGGTAGGGTTGGGGACGGGGAGGCGTCAAGCGGCGCGCGGCCCTGCTCGCCGGAGCCTCGTTCGACCAGGGTTACACTCGTGCGATATATCGAGCCCCCCCCGGAGGCCAAGGCCAAGACCCAGTATTGGAGACTCGCCTTGACCAGCCTCCTCATCCTGTCCGCCGCCCTCGCACTCGCCGCTCCAGGCGATCTGATCATCTGCGATTCCACCGGCTCCGAGCCGGCGCAGAACACCCCGTGGACGAAGACCTCCTATCTCGCGGCGGATCTCTCGTTCTCCGGCTGGGAGCGTGGTTCCGGCGCCCTTGCCGGCTCCGGCCACGACAACGCCTTCGGCGTGTTCGTCTCCCACCACACGCCGATGAGCACCTTGGCCGAGGCGATCGCCGACGGGGAGTACATCTCCTTCACCCTGGAGGCGACGGCCGATAGCCTGGATCTCGGTGGGAAGAAGATCGCCTTCTCGAGCCAGCGCTTCGACTGGCGCTCGCCGCTGCGCTTCGCCTGCTTTTCGAGCGTCGACGGCTTCGCCGAAGGGGACGAGATCTTCGCCACCGAGTCGCTCTCGCAGGGCAACTACGATGTCGTGCAGAACGAGTTCATCTTCCCCTTGGAGGGGTACGACGGAATCGCGGGCCCGGTGGAGCTGCGCTTCTACATCTTCGAAGCGGAGTACTGGGGGAATGTGATTGCGCTCAACAGCTTCTCCATCGTCGATCCCGGCCCGATCTACGAGCTCAGGCTCGACTCGACCGAGGGCGGCGAGGCGCATACCAACCCGCCGGGCACCGTCTTCGAAGCGGGCACCGCCATCCAGCTCGTCGCCTTGCCCGACTCCGGGCACCATTTCGAAGGTTGGTCGGGTGACCTGAACGGACTCGGCAACCCACGCACCATCACCATCGACAGCGATCTGACGATTTCCGGGGACTTCGCCCCCGATCCCGCCCCCAACCTGCGGATCGGAACCAACTCCGCCTGGGTCGAGGACTGGTCCAGCGCGTGGGTCTTCGTCGACGTGTTCAAGATGACCCGGTCGTGGCTGACGCGGAGCGTGGGTGGATGGGAGTGGGAAAACTACAAAGAGGACGAGATGGCCGTCGACTCGGAGGGGTGGCCGCTGCAGCTGCCCTTCTACGCCCCGAGTGACGGGAACGATCACTATGCGCACACCATGATGCCCGCGCCCGTGGCCGGCGACTACACGGTCATCCTGGAGGGAGCGGGCAAAATCCAGTTCTCGGGTGCCGCGGACACCTCGGTCCTCTCGCCGGCGGGAGGTGGAGAGACGACCTACACGATCCACGTCCCCGACGCCGACGGTGGGGCGCTCTTCCTGGCGTTTCGATATAGCGCTTCTCGAGCGACGCACCCCGCGGTTCCTCGCGGGGTGCGTCGCTCGAGAAGCGCTATATCGAAACGCCAGATCCTGTCGCCCTCACTGTTGACCCCACTGCGCCATCGGTCTAGACTCACGCTCTTTGCTTGCCCAGAAACAGGCGCAACGATCCTCGCGAAACCCGCGCCCGGGCAGCCAGCCCCAATGAACCGGGAGTCAGACCTGTGAGCTACGCAATCGTGCGCAGCGGCGGAAAGCAGTTTCGGGCCGAGCCGGAGGCCCGGATCCGGGTGCCGCGGCTCGGCGCCGGCGAGGGCGACGAGATCGTGATCGAGGACGTGCTGTTCTATGCATCGGAAGACGAGCGACGCATCGGCACGCCCAAGGTCGAGGGCGTGACGGTGCGCGCGAAGGTGCTCAGCCACGGACTGGGCAAAAAGGTCATGGTCAAGAAGTTCAAGCGGCGCAAGAACTACCAGAGAACGCGCGGGCACCGGCAGCCCTTCACGCTGATCGAAGTGACCGGAATCGACGCCTAGAGCATCGGAAGGACGAGCGAGAAATGGCACACAAGAAAGGCGTCGGAAGCTCGAAGAACGGGCGCGACTCGAATGCCCAGTACCGAGGCATCAAGGCCTACGGCGGCGAGCAGGTGAGCGCCGGCTCGATCATCGTGCGCCAATGCGGCACCAAGTTCCACCCCGGCACCAACGTCGGCATGGGGCGCGACTACACGATCTTCGCGCTGATCGACGGCTATGTCGCCTTCGAGCGGGTCGGGCGCTCGCGCAAGAAGATCAGCGTCTACGAGGCGCGGCCCGAGCCCGCTTGAGCGAACCCGACTGGGGGAAGCCGGCGCGATGACCATGCCGCTGCCGCGCGCCGCCTTTCTCCTGCGCTACGACAGCTTCGTGCGCAACCACGTGCCGGTGGCCCAGCGCTGGCGGGAGCGCGGCGGTGAGGCGCGACTCTGGGTCGTCGACGACCCGCTCAAGCCCTGGATCACCCGCGAGGTGGAGGGGATGCTGGCGGGCGAAGCCTGGCGACGCAGCCACCCCTTGCGCCTCGCATCGCGGGTGGCCGAGTGGCGCCCCAACGTGGTCTTCGCCGGTTTGATCCTGCGCCGCGGCACAGCCCGCATGCTCGCGCGCTTGCGCCGGCTGCGTCCCGGCGCGCTCTTCGTGGGCGGCTACATCGGTGCCATGCTCGACAACCGTCCCAGGGGCTTCGTCAAGGGAGTGCAGCGCCGCGCTCGTCTCTGCGACCTGATCTGGACGCCGGGCCCACGCGGCCGCGACGCGGTGCTGGCCACCGGTCTGGTGCCGCCCGGGGTCGATGTCGAGGCGACCGGTCTGCCCTCCTTCGATCAGCTGGCGCGGCGCTTCGCCGCGCAGCCGCCGGAGCCCCGCGGCGACATCCTCTTTCTGGGGCAGCCGACCTATCCCAAGGGGCGCGCGGAGCGCCTCGATCTGCTGCGTCGGCTGGCCGCCCTGGCGCGCGCTCGGCCGTGCGATTCCGTGCTGCTGAAGCCGCGCTTCCAGGGCGCCACCCACCACGCCCACCGGCCCCGGCACCACTACGGCGAGCTGCTCGCCGGCCTGCGCAACCGTCCGCCCAACCTGGAGATCACCCACCGGCCGATCCCCGATCTATGTGGCGGCGCGACCATGGCGCTCACCTTGAGCTCCACCGGCGGCATCGAGACCATGCTGGCCGGTGTTCCGACCTACTTTCTCGACGACTGGTGCGCCGGGAGCAATCGCTACGGCAGCGACTATTTTCGCGACTCGGCCGGGGTGGTCTCGATCGAGCGCTTGATCGCGGGCGAGCGCCCGCCGGTGCGCCTCGACTGGGCGCGCGAGGTGTTCACCTGCGATGGCCACAACGCCGAGCGCCTGGTGGAGCGAGTGGCGGAGCGATGGTCGACGCGGACGTGAGCGGGGGCGGCGCGATCCTGGTCATCGGCAACGGCCCCTCGGCGAGCCGTGCTGAGCTCGGTGCGCAGATCGACCGCTTTCCGGTGGTGGGCCGCATCAACAACTACGCCACCGAGGGATTCGAGACTCGGGTCGGCCGCTGCACCGACATCTGGTTCAACGGCGCCAACCAGGGGCTGATGCGGCGACGCCAGCCGCCGCCGCGCATCGTCGTGCTGATCCCCTCCGCGGTGCAGCGACACAAGGGCGCGGCCTTGCGACCGCGTGTTCGACGGCGACTCGGGGTGGCGGAGGGCGGTTACGAGCTGGTGGCGCTCGGCGAGATCGAGAGCTACGAGGGCACCCTCGGTGTGGATCGGGTCACCACCGGAACGATGGCTCTCCTGTGGGCGCTGCGGCGCTTCGACGAAGTCCACATCCACGGCTTCGATTTCTTCCAGGGCTCGCGCGCCCACTACCACGACTCGCGCGTCAAGCGCTGGTGGGTCGACGCGGTGCACTCCAGGCGCGGGCGCCGCCACGACAACGAGGCGGAGCGGCGGCATGTCGCGGGGTTGCGCGACGCCGGTAGGATCTCGCTCTTGGAGCGGCCGCGGGGTTGATCAGCGCTCGCCGAAGAGCGTCCGCACCACCCGGTCGGCCGCCCCCAGACGCCCCTCTACGTAGCCCAGGGCGGCGTCGCGCAGGGGATCGAGGCGGGCGGCGTCGCAGCTCAAGTCGAGCAGGTCGGCGGCACCGGCGGCGCCATCGATCGGCACCGCGATGCCGGATTCGCGTAGGTCGAGCGCCTCGTCCAGAATCTCCGCCCGCGGGCCGAACGCGACCGCGCAGCGCTGCGCGGCCGGCTCGATCACCGAGTGCACGCCGGCGCCAAAACCACCGCCGACGTAGGCCAGGCAGCCGTGGGCGTAGAGCTCGGGCAGGATCCCCACGCTGTCGACCAGGATCACCGGCTGGCCGGCGTAGCGCGCCCCCTCGCTCAGGCGCCAGGTCGGCAGCGAGAGCTCGCGGTAGCGTCGCTCGACGCGCCGCAAGGTCGCCGGGTCGACCTCGTGTGGGACGTGCAGCAAGCGCAGCTTCCTCGCCTCGAGCGCCGCGCCGCCACTCCGCCCCAGGGCCTGGCGCCAGCCGGCGAAGAGCACCCGCTCGTCGCTCTCCAGCACGCTGCCGAGCACCAGCACCCGGTGCCCTGCGAGAAAGGCGCCGGGCAGGGTGGGTGGGCGCTCGGCACCGGCGCTGCTCCGCGCCCGCTCCCAGACCTGGTCGAAGCGGGTGTCGCCGGTGACCTCGATGCGCACTGGATCGACCACCCGCGTGAGGCGCGCGCGCAGCCGCTCCGATCCGGTCAGCACCGAATCGACCAGCGAGAAGAGCGCCCGCGTCGCCGGCCGCGCCCAGGGGCGCAAGCGCAGCGAGCGGACGTGCAGGTTGGCGTTGATCAGCACCGTGCGGGCGCCGGTGGCGCGCGCCGCCGCCAGGTGGTTGGGCCACAGATCGTGGCGCGTGATGACAAAATCGGCGCAGCGCAGGTGGCGGAAAAAGGTCCGCGCCTCGCGCCGGAAGTCGATCGGCAGATAGCAGCTGGCGTCGGCCAGGTCGCCCGCCGCGGCCGCGTCGTAGACGGTCGGCGAGAAGACGCTCAGCACCACCACCAGGCGCGCCCGATCGACCCTCCGCAGCACCGGCTTCAGCTGCTCCAGCTCTCCCGCCGAGGCGGCGTGGAAGAGCACCACCCGCTGGCGCTCACCACGCAGCCGCTGCACCCGCTCGAGCGCTGCCGCGATCGATGCTTCCGCATCGCGTGCACGGCGCACCAGCTTGTCGCTGAAGTGCGGCGCCAAACCCAGGGCCAGCCGCGCCCCCGGCAGCAGCGCGTTGTAGGCACCGAGCCAGGCTCGCGCCGCCGGGTCCATGGCCTAGAGAGCCGGTGGCTCGGCTCGGGCGTCGAGAATCAGCTCGGCCAGCTCCCGAAAGGCCCCCTCGCCGCCGCGCCGGCTCACCACCAGGTCGACCTCGATCCGGCCCACGATCGGGCTCTGCGGCGCCAGCGCGGAGAGGCCCACGGCGGCCAGCAGCGCCGCGTCGTTCAGGTCGTCGCCGATGTAGGCCACCCGGTCGAGCTCGAGCCCGTGCTCCCGGGCGATCCGGGTCATCGTCGCCAGCTTGTCGGCTACGCCCAGGTGCAGCTCCTCGATCCCCAGCTTCTCGGCCCGGCGCGCCACGATCGGCGTCTCTTCCGAAGTCAGGATCGCGGTCGGAATGCCCGCCGCCCGCAGCCGCGCGACCCCCATGCCGTCGTAGGTAGAGAATCCCTTCATCACTTCGCCCGCGGGCCCGTAGAACATGCGCGCGTCGGTCCATACCCCGTCGATGTCGGTGCCCACCAGGGCGATGCGCCGCGCCTTGGCGCGCAGCCCCGAATCGGCCCGCGGTGTCTCGCCCTCGCTCACGCCAGGTCGTCCTTCCGCAGCACCCGGTCGGCCTCCAGGTCGCGCGCTGCCCGGCGCCCCACCACCGCCCCCATCTCGGCCGGCGAGATGCCGCTGCCCGGCCCTTTGGTGGTCAGCCACTCGCGGCGAATGGTGTCGCCTTCGCGAATCGCGGTGTGGGTCACGATGCTCTTGGCCAGCTTGGCGCGAATCGGCACCTCGGACTCGTGCAGGCGCTTATAGGCCACGCCCAGCGCCTGCTCCACATGGCGGATGTCGCGCACCATCTTGGCGAAACCCTGGGGCTCGAGCGAGGCCGCGTGGTCGCCGCCTTTCATTGTCCGGTCGAGGGTGAAGTGGCGCTCCACGATCTTGGCGCCGAGCGCCGCCGCCACCACCGACACCGCGATCCCCAACTCGTGGCCGGAATAGCCGATCACCGCGTCGGGGAAGGCCGCCGCGTAGCTCTCCAGCACGCGGAGGTCGATCTCGTGGAAGCGCGAGGGGTAGGTGGAGGTGCACTGCAGCAGCGCGCACGCCGGGGCCAGCTCGCGAACCACCGAATAGGCACGTGCCACCTCGTCCATCGTCGCCATCCCGGTCGAGAGCACCAACGGCCGCCCCTTGCGCGCGCTGTGCTCCAGGAGCGGCAGATTGGTCAGGTCGGCCGAGGCCATCTTGAAGAAGGGCACGCCGAGCTCGAAGAGAAAGTCGATGCTCTCTTCGTCCCACCCCGACGCCAGGAAGTCGACCCCCTGCTCTCCGGCCGCCGCCCGCAGCTCGCCGAAGTCGGCCTCGGAGAGCTCCAGCGCCCGCTTGTGCTCGCCGTAGGTGTCGCCGAAGCTGTGCCGGTTCAGGTAGGGCATCTCCAACCCCTTGCGGGTCAGGATGCGGTCGACGTTGCGCTTCTGCAGCTTCACCGCGTCGGCACCGGAATCGGCGGCCGCCGCGATCAGGTCGCGGGCGATGGCCGGATCGCCCTGGTGGTTGATGCCGATCTCGGCGATCAGGTAGCAGGGGGCTTCGCCGCCGATCGTGCGGTCGCCGATCGAGAAGGATGGGGTGGAGCTGGACATCGGTCTTGCTTCCGGCTTCAGAAACTTGTCTCCAGCGTTCGCCCCAGCGCTTCCAGAGCCGCCAGGTCCGCCGCTGTGTCGATCTCGATTGCGTAGGACTCGGAATGTATCACATGGCCGATCCGCCCCCCGAGGCGGTTCCCGGTGCGCTCGAAGTGGTCGCGGGTGAAGACGTAGATCGATCCGGTCTCGACGTAGTGGACGTCGCCCGGCGCCAGGTCCTGGCGGCGCGGCCGGCGCATGAAGTCGTAGCCGGCCCGTGTCCGGTTCCCTTCCACGTGCCAGAAGAAACGGTGCGTCGGGCTGAGCGAGAGCAGGCTGTCGAAGCCGCCCTCCAGCAGCCGCTCGAGCGCCTCGTCGACCGCGCCGGGCGGGCGCAAGGGGCTGGTCGGCTGCAAGAGACAGACCAGGTCGGGACGCGGGCAGATCGCTTGCGCTCCACCGGTCGCGTCGAGGAAATGGGCGATGGCGCTCTCGGTCGTCGCGTGGTCGCCCGCCAGCTCCGCCGGACGCCGCAGCACCAACGCCCCGTTCTTCTGGGCGACGCGCGCGATCTGGTCGTCGTCGGTCGACACCACCACGTCGCTCACGCGCCGCGCCACGCGTCCCGCTTCGATGCTCCAGGCGACCAGTGGCCGCCCCATGAAGGGCACCAGATTCTTGCGCGGAATCCCCTTGCTGCCGCCGCGCGCCGGGATCAGCACCGCCACTCGCGGCTCTGGGCGATCAGTCCCCGCCATCGGCTCCGCTCCATGTTTGCGCCGCGAACTGCAGCTCGTAGAGGTTCTTGTAGGCTCCGCCGGCGGCGATCAGCGCCTCGTGGTCGCCGCTCTCGACGATCCGGCCACTCTCCAGCACCACGATGCGGTCGGCGTGCAGCACGGTCGAGAGCCGGTGGGCGATCACAATCACCGTGCGCCCCCGCACCAGGTCCTCGATCGCCCGCTGCACCTCGCGCTCCGATTCGGTGTCGAGCGACGAGGTCGCCTCGTCGAGAATCAGGATCGGGGGGTCCTTGAGGATCGCCCGGGCGATCGCGATGCGCTGCCGTTGGCCGCCCGAGAGGCGCACCCCGCGCTCCCCGATCGCGGTCTCGAAGCTCTCGGGCAGCGCCTCGATGAAGTTCAGCGCATGGGCCGCGGCGGCGGCCGCGCGCACCGCCTCGGCGCCCGCGTCGGGCCGTCCACAGCGGATGTTCTCGGCTACCGTCGTATCGAAGAGCACGGTCTCCTGGGGCACCACACCGATTAGCCCCCGCAGCGAGGCCAGCGTGAGGTCGCGCAGGTCGTGCCCGTCGACCCGCACCCGCCCACCCGTCACGTCGTAGAAACGCGGAATCAGGTCGGCCAGGGTCGACTTGCCTGCCCCGCTCGCTCCCACCAGAGCCACCGTCTCGCCGGCCGCGATCTCCAGGTCGATCCCGGTGAGCGCCGCCTGGTCCGCGCCGGCGTAGCGCAGCTCCACCCCCTCGAAGCGGATCACCGAGCCAAAACCCTCCAGCGACACCGCCCCCGGCCGCTCCCGCACCTCCGCCTCGGTGTCGAGCAGCGCGAAGATTCGCCCGGCTCCCGCCAGGCCGTCCTGGATCTGGTTGTTGACGCGCGCCAGGTAGCGCACCGGCTGCATCACGCTGAAGAGCAGAAAGAGGTAACGAACGAAGTCATCCGACTCCATGCCCGAGCCCGAGAGAACCTCTTTGCCGCCCAGCCATAGCAGCCAGATGCCGACCCCCACCCCGATCATCTCGGTGGCCGGCGACGCCAGGTTGGCGAGCCGCGCCTGGCGAAAGAGCAGCCGCGAAAAACGATCCGAGGCCAGGGCGAAGCGCCGCGCCTGCGCCCCCTCCATGGCGAAACCCTGGATCACCCGCATCGCCCCCAGCGCCTCTTGCAGCACCCCCATCACGCCCGCGATCTGGCGGCTGGTGCGCGCCGACTTGCGCTTGATCGACGCCCCGATCCAGTGGATCGCCGCCCCCGCCACCGGCAGCATCAGGACGGCCAGCAGCGTCAGCCTCCAGTTGATCACGAAGAGCAGCGCGACGAAGGCCAATATGTTGACCGGCTCGGTCATCAGCCGCTGCAAGCTACCGGTCAGGCTGGCCCGCACCTTGTTCACGTCGTTGATCACCACCGACGCCAGCTCCCCGGTGCGGTGCCGGTCGTAGAAGGCCATCGGCAGGGTCAGGAGCCGATCGAAGAGGCGCTTGCGCAGTCGCGTCAGAAGCCGCGTCTGCATCCAGGAGAGCGCCGTGTTCTTCACATAGAGCGCCAGGTTTTTGCACGCAAAGGTGAAGAAGAGCGCCCAGGCCACCCGTCGCAGCGTCTCCAGCCGCGTCTCCCCCTCGATCCAGCGCCCCGTCCACGCCTTGAGCTGCGCGTTGATCGACCCGCCGATCTCGGCCACCACTCCCGGCTCCTCGGGTGGTGCAAAGATGGCATGCACCACCGATCCCAGCATCCACACCGACGCCGAATTGAGCAGCACGTAGAGCAGAGTCGCCGCCACCGAGAGGGCGAACACCGGCCACTCGGGGCGCATGGCGGACACGATTCGGCGGGCATCACGCATGGCGACATCGTGCACGAGGGGGCGGGGCGGCACAAGGTTGGTGTGGGGGGGCAATCGGCGCATGAGCGCGGTAGCGATTTGTGGGCGTCGTTCCCTCTTGACGCTCTTCCGCCGACCCCTCACCATTCTCGTGAGGCGCGAGAATGCGCCACCCGATCCCCCCCGGCTCGACACGTTTCTCAAGAAGGGAATGCGAGATGTTCGTTCGTAAGGGATCCACTCCTCACTCCTCACTCTAGTCCGGCCTAACCCAAGGCACCGCCTTGGTGCAAGCTCGATCTGGCCTCTGTTCGTCTGCGCCGTGTGCTTGCTGTGCCTCGATTCGCGAAATGCCCGCGCCCGGGTACAACCCGTGCCCGCGATCAACGTGCTGGAAAACGCTGATTTCGACTTCAAGTTCCCGACCGCACCGGGGTCGCTCGACAGCTTCCCGATCCACTGGTGGGGAGCGACGGTCGATCTCCAGGGGCAGACAAGCCTGTGGCGACTGACCGACATCGATCCGTCGCGGAAAATCCAGTTCAACACCGAAGGCGGGTTCTACGACTTCGCCCGCAGCCCGGATGGCGGGCAGGCCTCGGTGGTGTTGGAGCCGACCGAGGTCGACGAGGACGGCCACTTGCTCGAGTACCTGCATTTCGATCGATCGCCGATCGACATCTTGGATTCTCCCGGCATGTACCAGGAAAGAGGCCTGGGCGTGCAGATCCGCCAGTGGGACCCGAGCCAGATCACAGTTTCGCTCTACGCGGCGACCGAGGTTGCCGGTACCCGTCTGCGAATCGAGTTCACTGAAGTCGTGGGCGTTGGGGGCATCCCGTTGCAGCACGAGGGCGAGGGTGCATCGAGTGTGATCCACGTCATGCCCGCCCCTGATCCGGAGCAGCCTTGGAAGAAGTACAACCTCGTGGTGCCGGAAGGGTACTTCACGGATCAATCTGGGGACCCGCACCCGATCTACCGCTTCAGTCTGCGCGTTGGGTTGCCCGATGACGGCTCGCAGCCGAACGGCGCCAAGGCGGCCGTCGACCATGTCCGAGTAGCCGACAAGCTCCAATGGCTGTCGTGGTTCGACGGTCCTGGATCGATCCCGCCGCCGGCCGTCGAGATCGACCACCTGGGCTTCATGGAGCTGGATGACGGGCCTTTCTTTCCACGCGGCCTCTGGTTCGGGCCCACCGACACGAGCCCATGCGCGATCAAGCGCGACCTCTCGGTGATCGGTCCGGTCGGGATCACCGTGGTCTGTGAGACTCCCATGACGGGCCCCGGGCAGCCAAACCACGATGGTGCTCGGGGCGGTTGGGATCAGGTCGAGGCAATCGTGCTCTCGCACGATCGCGACAACGGCCAGGGCGATCGTGTCGCCGATGTGCTTGCCTTTCACAGCGGTCGCGATGGCATTTGCGGTGACAACACACCGACTCGCTTCAACATCCCTGGGCCGGAGGGTGGCTGGCCCGCCGATAAGGTGGTGCATGCCTTTGCTCTGGATGGCACGCAGGTTTCGCCGCCGGCGGGGATTGCGGTGCAGCAGGCGATCTACTGCAATCCTCCTGGACCCGCCTCGACCTGTGGCTGCTATGGCGACACGCTCGTGCCGCTCGTGGGTTGGTACTATTGGGAGTTTTTGTTCGGCATCGCGGGGGCCGACGAGCTCGATGAGAACGAGCCGATGATGGTTCGATTCGAAGTGATGCTGCCGGAGTAGTGGCCATGAGATACACAACAGCACTGTTCATGTACACGGTTCTTTGGTGTGGATCAGCACTTGCCGGCGATGGGCCATTGATGGTCGAGTTCGTCGATCCAGGCCCGCACAATTCCCTAGATCTCCACGGCCATCGAACATCGAACTGGGCAATCGCCACCGATAGCGCGAATGGTGTGTTCGCCTATGACTGGTCGAATCGCTCTCAGCCACGCTTCGTCGACATGCGCCCGATCTCCGATCCCCACAGCGTGGCGGTATTCGGCGACACGTGTTATGTTGGGTTTCCCGATCTGCGTGGCTTCAGGCTCGAACCGGATCGGGGTTTGCGTGAGGTGCACCATCTCGAGCCGCCCGGTTCGGTCGCGCTCTCCGACAGTCTGCTCTTCGTTGCACGTCGAGATGGACCCGATCTCTCGATCTACGATCGTCTCGTGCCCGGTGGTCCCAAACTGCTCGCGACAGTCGACGATCCTGAACATTGGCATGGCAGCCCCATGGTTGCAGACGGGGCCACGCTGTACATCTATGTCTCCTCGTGGCCAATCGTCGGTGTGTGGATCTACGACCTGAGCGATCCGGCAACGCCGGTGAAGATCGGAGAGTTCACCACGACCGACCGGGCGGAGAGCATGGCCCTGGAGCCGGATCGAGGTCTCTTGGCGATCGGCGAGCGTGATCGTGTCGAACTCTGGGACGTTCAGATTCCGGCGCAACCCTTGTGGCAGGCGGCCATCGAGGTTCCCCCCATTTGCCGGAAGGTCGATATTTGTGGCGATCTGATGCTTGTTTCGACCCGCCCGGCTCTGCTGGTGGACGTTTCCGATCCCGCGGAGCCGATCCCAGTCGCAGAAATGTCGCCGGACAATCCCCATGCCTGGTACAGTTCTGGTCTGGTGCGCGACCAATTCGCAGCAGTCTCCGTTGTTGGTCCTGGCTTCACCGGCTTCGACATCTCCACCCCCGAGCAGCCCGACTCCATCTGGAGCCGCGAGCGTTCCTCAGCTCTCTACGGCGTCGCCGTGTGCGACACTCTCTTGATCTCTTCCAATGTAGGCGGCAACGATCAGCATCCCCTCCACCTGCGCATCAACGGTCGCTCCGATCCCCGACGACACCATGCCCTGTCGATCTTGCCCTTGAGTGCTTCGCCCACCGGGCTGATCGCGCGGGATCGAGTCGCCTACGTCGCTCCCAGGCTGTGGACCGTCGATCTGAGCGATCCGCGGGCGCCCGTGGTGACGGACTCGTTGTGGCAACCCCTGGACTCCAGCTGGGAGCTCGTTGCCGAGCTACCGGGCGGTTTCGCGACGATAAGCCATCAGAGCGAGCTTGCCATCTGCTCCACCGCCGATCCCCTTCACCCGACAGTCCGCTCCAGGACCTTGGTCTCCGACTTCGACCCGGACTGGGAGATGGTGACAGCCGAGCTCTACGGAAGATGGGAGGTGATCCTGCGGGGCAGCTACGAGCTGTTCCGCTACGACGTCACCGACCCGGATTTCCCGGTGTTGATCGAGCACGACACCGAGAACTTCAGCGGCGCAGACAAGATCGCGATCGACGGCACTCGGCTCTACGTGAGCTACTACTGGGACCACTTTAAGGCTTTCGAGCTGCGCGAGAGCGGTGTGGCCTTGCTCGATGCCCTGCCGCATGAGCTCTTCGGGACCGATGCGATGGCCGCCCGAGACGGTCGCATCTACGTGCTCGAACGAGTCTCAGAGCCGAGCGATGACTGGAGCAGGCTCTCGCTCTACACCTACAGTCCTGGCGATGGGCCTTGCTGGTTGGATCAGTCGTGGGCCCTCGGGTCGGGCACCGGAGAGATCCTCGCGCCTCCCGGCCAGCGGGTGATTGCGCCCCTCAGTGGTGGACTGCACATCTATCGCGATCTGGGTGCCCGGGCCCGGACGCTCGATCCCATGCTGCCGGCTCCCGAGGTGGAGCTGCCGGGACGGGTCGAGCCGGTGCCCTTCGTCGAGAATCGGAGGGCCGGTCCTTGAGCGTCAAGGCTGCCGACGAGCGCGCGAATCTGGACAGCCGAGCGGGTCTGCCCGACTGGCGGCCGAGCAGCGCATCTCGACCGGACGGATCCTCACCCTTCCGGTCCGTGACCCGGATTGTATCGAGGGGCGCCCCCTCGGGGTCCCGACGATTCCGCCAGGATTCTGGTCCATTGGGGGCGACGGACCGGGGGGGGGCGAGTCGGGCCAAAGCCTCAGTTGCACCCAAGTCGCCCGAAGTTGGCACTTCTCACACCCAGGCGGATTGAGTTTTACATTCTCCGCTCATCCGCATCCGATCGGGCCGGTCGAGGCGGGGTTTGGAGCTGTCCTGGAGCCGAGTCGAGGGAGGATGTCAGACTGAATCCGGTTCGGTGCGAGAACTGTCAAGCTCAGCCGCACTGGGTGCTCCTGTCGACGAATAGCCGAGCGAGCGGTCGCCCTTCGTATCCGGCGAGCTCGGAACTCGCCGATCGACCGGATCTACGGCACATCTGGGCGCCGACCCGGGGAGCTGTTTCTTCGCCGATCCTTAGGGCCTGTAAATGAATAAACGGGTCACCTCGCATCCCATCTTCGGGCCATCTTCGACCGATGCCTCAATCGTGCGATCCTCGACGCAGGTTGCCACTGCGCCTCCGGTTGCACTCAATCGGATCGGCCGAATCTGACCCAAATCTGGGCGCGATCTGACACGTGTATTCATTTCCAGGCCCTTGGCGCGATGATCGGCCGCTGGATCGGAATCGCGACGCTGCTCGTCATGGCCTCTTCGAGTCGTGCATCGACCACTCCTCCGCCTCCTCCTTGCCCGGACGATTCGTTGACCTTGGTGCAGCTCCTTCCGACGCTGGCCCGTGGCGGGCTCAGCGCCGAGGGAGACCTCGCGGTGATCGGGGGGGCGCGGGGCAAGCCGGTCCTCGATTTGAGCCCCGGACCGGTGCCGGACCGGGAGCTAGTGGTCGCCCGGTTCGCCGTCAGCCTGGACGCCTTCCCGCCCGGCAGGCGCGGGGCTGCATTCGTGGATGGGAACGAGCTAATCGCGGCCGATCTGGTGAGCGGTGACACCCTGGTCCTGAGCAGCACCTGGCCGGTCGCGGGCTGTACCACCGATCTGGACGCCCGGGCTTTCGGCGCCGACACCTTGCTCGCGCTCACCACCGGCAGCCGGCTCTACGCCTTCCAGTTCACGCCGACCACCGGTCTCGATCTGATCGCCAGCGAGATCACCGGCTACGACGACGCCTACCCCGGCCTCTTCGACGACCCATGGCGCGGTCCCTGCGTCGCGATTCAGGGCTGGGACGGGGGGATCGAGACCTACCTGATCGATCTGGCCCAGCGCAGCCTGGAGCTTCTCGATTCAGTGCGTTTCCGCCCGCGCTTTCCGAGGTGGCGATCTACCAACGACCGAATCTGCGCTGAGTGCCGGTTCCTCGTCACGAGACGATCAACCCTCTGTCCTCACGCCCACAAGACCTGCACGTCGTACTCGGCGATCCTGGCGTCACGGGTCACGAGCACCAGGCTCTCCGAGCGCGCCTGGACCACCTGCATCCGATCGAAGGGATCGTGGTGGTGGGCGGGCAGTTCGGCAACCGCGAGTGCGTGATCCAGAGCGATCGGCAGAACCTCGATGTGATCCTTGCGCAACACCTCATCGAGATTCCCCGGGTAGTCCAGCCGGCCGATCGCCTTCTTGATCGCCATCTCCCACGCCGCCGCCGCGCTCAGATAGACGTTCTTGCCGCCAGATGCCGACCCCGAATCCGCCCCTCACCCCGCCGCCCGCGGAGAGCGATTGCCACCGCCCAAAGCCCCCTCTATGGTCCCCGCAAGCGCGCCCGAACACCCCCACCGCCGCCGCAGGAGATCCGCACCATGGCCGACCAGCCAGGCATCGAAGCCCTCCAGAAACGCCGGAAGCGGCTCTACGCGGGTGGCGGGGAGAAGCGGATCGAGAAGCAGCACGCCGCCGGCAAGCTGAGCGCGCGCGAGCGCCTGGCGCTGCTCTACGACACCGAGACCTTTCAGGAGAGCGGCCTCTACACCCGCCACCGCTGCACCCGTTTCGGCATGGCCGGCAAGGAGCTGCCGGGCGAGGGAGTGGTCACCGGAGTCGGTTGCGTCGACGGGCGTTGGGTCTACGCCGCGAGCCAGGATTTCACCGTCGCCGGCGGCTCGGTGGGGGAGGGGACGGCGCGCAAGATCACCGACGTGATGGAGGGCGCGCTGCGCACCGGCGCCCCCTTCGTGTTCATCAACGACGGCGCCGGGGCGCGCATTCAGGAGGGAGTCGACGCGCTCAGCGCCTACGGGCGGATCTTCCACCACAATATCCGTGGCTCCGGCGTGGTGCCGCAGATCAGCGTCATCGCCGGACCCTGTGCCGGCGGCGCCGCCTACTCGCCGGCTCTGACCGACTTCATCGTCCAGGTGCGGCGCGTCGGGCAGCTCTACATCACCGGTCCGCGGGTGATCGAGCAGGTCACCGGCGAAGTGGTCAGCGCCGAGCAGCTCGGCGGGGTCGAGAGCCACGCCCACTACTCCGGCGTGGTGCACTTCGTCGCCGAGGACGACCGCGACGCCTGCGAGCTGACCCGCCGCCTGCTCTCCTTCCTGCCAGCCAACAACACCGAGAGCGCCCCCTTCTACGCCGAGCTGCATTCCGATTCGGTCGCGCCGGAGCCGGCCCTGGCCGAGGTGCTGCCCGACGATCCGAGCCGCGCCTACGACGTGCACCAGGTGCTACGTCTGGTGCTCGACCAGGGCGATCTGCTGGCGGTGCAGGAGCAGTTCGCGCCCAACATCGTGGTCGGCTTCGGGCGCATCAACGGGCGCACGGTCGGTGTGGTCGCCAACCAGCCGGCCGAGCGCGCCGGCGTCCTGGACATCGACGCCTCGGCCAAGTCGGCGCGTTTTATCCGTTTCTGCAACGCCTTCAACATCCCTCTGATCAGCTTCGTCGACGTGCCAGGCTTTCTGCCCGGCGTCGAACAGGAGTACGGCGGCATCATCCGCCACGGCGCCAAGATGCTCTTCGCCTGGGGTGCGGCCACGGTGCCGAAGCTCACGGTGGTGCTGCGCAAGGCCTACGGCGGCGCCTACCTGGCGATGTGCCCGAAGAGCATGGGGGCCGACGCGGTCTGCGCCTGGCCGACGGCCGAGATCGCGGTGATGGGGGCGCAGGGCGCGGTCAACGTGCTCTACCGCCGCGAGATCGCCGCGGCCGACGATGCCGACGCGGCGCGCAAGAAGCTGGTCGACGACTACCGGGCCGAGTTTTCCAACCCCTACGTGGCGGCGGCACGGGGGCTGGTCGACGACGTGATCGAGCCGCCCGAGACCCGTGCCTGGCTGGCGGCTCAGCTCGATGTGCTGCAGAACAAGCGCGAGCTGCGGCCGGCCAAGAAGCACGGGCTGATCCCGCTCTAGGAACCTGGGAGACACCCATGACACAGGGACTGGTGCTCGCCGCGGTCGGCTTCGTGATCGTGTTCACGGTGCTGGGCCTGATCGCGTCGGTGGTGGCGTTGATCGGGCGTCTCGACGCGGGGTGGAGCGCCCAGGAGAGCGTGCGGGACCGCGCCGCGACCGACAAGGCGCCGACTATCGACGACACTACTTTGGTGCTGATCTCGGCGGCGGTGGCGACACTCTTGCAGGGTCGCGGTCGAGTGCGGCGCATCCGCCGTCTGCAGCGCGGGCTCTCGGAGAGCGCCTGGTCGCGCCAGGGTTTGAGCATCCACCACCAGAGCCACCGGCCGCGAGCCGGCGACGCGTCATAGAAAGGCGATCATGAAGCTGAAGATCACGGTCCACGGCGTGGCCTACGAAGTGGAGGTCGAAGTGCTCGATGCCGGAGAGGGCTTCCCGGCCGGTGGCCCCTTGCCGGCGGCGCCCGCGGCCCCTCGCGTCGCGCCCCCCGGCGCCGGTGCACACCCGCCGCCCTTGCGTCCGGAGCGACCTTCCCAGGCGGCCCCCGCGGACGCCGGAACGGTCGCGGCGCCGATCGCCGGCACGGTCATCGAGCTGCTGGTCACCGTCGGCGACAGTGTTTCCGCCGGCCAGGACGTGGTCGTCGTGGAGGCGATGAAGATGCAGACCAACATCGCCGCCGCCAGCGCCGGCAAGGTCGCCAAGATCCATGTCGCCGCCGGCGATTCGGTGCGTGAGGGCCAGGCCCTGATCGAGCTGGGCTGAGGGGCGCGCCGTGGAGGTTCTCACCCAGTTTCTGCAGTCCAGCGCCTTCGCCAACCTCACGATCGGCAACCTGGTGATGATCGCCGTCGGTCTGCTTTTCTTGTGGCTGGCGATCACCAAGGACTACGAGCCCTTGCTGCTGGTGCCGATCGGCTTCGGCATTCTGATCGGCAACATCCCCCTGCGCGAGGGGATGAACATCGGCGTCTACGAGCCGGGCAGCGTGCTCTCGATCCTCTACAAAGGAGTGAGCGACGGTTGGTATCCGCCGCTGATCTTCCTCGGGATCGGCGCCATGACCGATTTCTCGGCGCTGCTCTCGGCCCCCAAACTGGTGCTGCTCGGAGCCGCCGCGCAAGCCGGGATCTTCCTCACCTTCCTGGGCGCGCTGGCGCTCGGCTTCGGCGTCTCCGAGGCGGCCGCGATCGGCATCATCGGCGGTGCCGACGGCCCGACGGCGATCTTCCTGGCGTCGAAGCTGGCGCCCGAACGGCTCGGCGCGATCGCCATCGCCGCCTACTCCTACATGGCCCTGGTGCCGGTGATCCAGCCGCCGATCATTCGACTCTTGACCACCCGCGAAGAGCGCCTGATCCGCATGAAACCCTCGCGCCCGGTCAGCCGCCGCACCCGCATCATCTTTCCGATCGTCGGTTTTCTGGTCGCCTCCTTCGCCGCACCCGGATCGATCACCCTGCTCGGCATGCTCTTCTTCGGCAACCTGCTCAAGGAGTGTGGCGTCACAGAGCGCCTTGCCAGCACCGCGCGCGGCGCCTTCATCGACATGGTCACCATCCTGCTCGGCCTGACCGTCGGCACCTCCACCGACGCCGCGCGCTTCTTGACGCCGCAGTCGATACAGATTTTTGCCCTCGGCGCCGCCTCGTTTTGTGTCGCCACCGGCTCCGGCGTGCTCTTCGCGAAGCTGATGAACCTGTTCTCGAAAGAGAAGATCAACCCGATCATCGGCGCCGCGGGGGTCTCGGCAGTGCCCGACTCGGCGCGCGTCTGCCAGGTGGTGGGAGCGCGCGAGGACCCGTCGAACTTCCTGATCATGCACGCCATGGCCCCAAATGTCGCCGGCGTGATCGGCTCAGCGGTGGCGGCGGGGGTGTTTTTGGCGGCGCTGGTATGAGATGCGTGTTGCGCCACGCCGGAGCTCGCACCCTTTGCCTCATTGAATAGAGAGCCCCTCTGACGTTGTAATCAGAAGAGCCCGTCCCTCGCAACGATGGAGCCCCGCCATGATACAATCCCAAGCACCCAGCCGCCGGGCCCGCGAGTTCAGCCGCACTCTCCTCAACGCCATCGACGAGAGCAAGGGAACCGATCCAAAACTGCGCGATCACGATGTGCGCATGGCCCTGCGGCTGGCCGATCGGGAGTTCTCCGGCGGCACGGCACGCGTGCTGGCCGTAGTGAGCGCCGTGATCGCGATGCTGATCGGCCTGGGCGTATCGATGGAGCTGGGAGCCGAGGCCACGCCACAGTTCTTCGCCATCGCGGGGATCGTCGCCGTACCGGCGCTGATCGTGGTGGTCCGCGTGCTGCGCCGCTCCTGATCTCCACGATCTCCCACCACTGCTAGAATCGTCCGGGTAGCCCCTTCGGCACGCATCTCGCCCAGAGGGCACGAGCGCGACGCCGGCCAGGCGAGCGGCGTGGTCGGATTGATCGAAGCCGATGTCGGCGTGCGGGACTCGCGGCCCACGAGCCCGCGGCCGCGCTGCGAGCTGATCGGGAACCGCCCCAATCCCTTCAATCCGAGCACCGCGATCGACTTCCGGACGGCGCGCGCGGGGCACGCGCGGCTGCGGGTGTTCGATCTCAGCGGCCGCCTGGTGGCGAGCCTGGTCGATTCGGTGCTGCCGGCGGGCGCCCACTCGGTGCGCTGGACGGGCGTGAACCAGCACGGCCTGCCAGTCGGCTCAGGGGTCTATCTCTATCGCCTACGGGCCGGCGGCGAGACCCAGACCAAGAGGATGGTGATTCTCGAATAGGGGTGGGGCCGGTTGGGTCGAGCGGCGACCTTCAGTCCAACCACCCGAACCCGTACTCATCCAGCAGTGCCGCCAGGAACGACCGCTGCTCCGGAGCGCCTAGCGAGTCCCCATCCACGAATGCAGCCCCGCGTCTGCCGGGCGGGACGGACCCATCTGCTGCGTTGGCGAAACCTCGAAATAGCCCTGCTATTCCTTCGGCTTCGCCGCCTTGCAGCTGGGCCCGTCGCGCTCCGGCAGCCGCAGACCTGCATTCGTGGATGGGAACTAGCGAGGCGACGGCACATGCGGCCGCGATCTCGCCGCGGGCACGATCAAAGATCACCGCGGCCACTCGCGATGGATCGTGGCGCGCTCGAAAAAGCAGACCATCGGCCCCGGAGGGGTGCACGTGGAGCGCGAGCGACCAGCGTTGAGCCAGCGCGTAGTCGTCTCCACTCGTGAGCCGCGCGTCGGCACCGATCCCGGCGAGGCCGGATCCGCTCAGGTCGACGAGGCGCAACGGGCGGGTCGACCGGATCTCCGAAAGCGAGCACGCCTCGATGTCCGCCTGGGCCAGGAGTCGCACACCCGTGGCACGACCGAACACCTCGATGAAGGCACCCTGCGCGTCGCGGGCCACGTAGAGCACCCCGAAGCGGCCATCGGGGGCGTCGAATCGGTTGGCCGCGGAGCGGCCGAAGTGCAAGGGATCGTGGGCGCGGCGGTGGAGACGCAGCCAGGGACCATGCTCCTCGGTCAGCGGGAGCGCACGATCCTCGAGGTCGCCGGGTGGCTCCGGATGGGGGCGAGGTGCCAAGAGCTACACCGCCCCGTGGCTCCCGAACGCCCGCGCCGCCCCGGCCACGGCCTCCACTTCGCCGCGGCGCAGCGCGGCCAAGGGCGTGGCGCCCGCCAACCGATGGTCCCCGCTCAGGAAGAAGCGCAGCTTGGACCAGGCGCTCAGCTCGTGCAGCGCCGCCAGGGTCTGCTCCAGCCCGGGTAGCACGCCGCCCGACTCGCCGAGCTGCCAGGCCGGATAGGAATAACCGCGGCGCCCGGTGTCGAGACCCAGGAGGCGCCCGGCTCGACGCCGCTTGTCGACCGCTTGCCGGCTGATTCCGAGCAGCTCGCCGACCTGTGACGACGAGAGCGTTCCCCCCTCGGCCCCCAGCAGCGCCTCGCGTGCCTTGAGGCCGCGAAGACGCGCCGGCAGCAGCGGATCTCGATGCGCCAGAGCATCCAGATAGGCGCGCTCGAGCGCGGCCACCAACATCTCGTGGTTGGAGCTCGCGCCGACCACTTCGCCGAGAGAGCTCGGCTCCAGGTGCGCGGCCAGGTCGGCCAAGGTCTCGAGGCCACGCGTCAGAAAGGCGGTGATCAGCGGCTGGGTGCTCAGTGCTTCGATGCGGCCTTCGGCCGCGAGCAAACGCCTCGGGGGAGATGCCGCGGAGCGGGGCTGGTAGCCGGGAGATCGGTCGCTGGAGTTCACGAAGGACAAGATATGCGATAGGGTGTCCTTGGTCAACCAGCGTTTCGATGTAGCGCTTCTCCACGCGGAAAGCGCCCGGAACGCCTTCCATCGCGCCCATGCCCATGCCCGATTCGGGCAACGGAGCCGGGCAGGGGCAGGTCTTTGTCGCATACCGGCCGCTCTCTGCGTAGAGGCTCGCCATATCGAAACGCCAGTTCCCCCCGCCTCCGATTGCCACCGCCCCCCCGCACCCCGTAGCATCGCCCCGAGAGGCCAGTCGCCCCCATCCCTCCTCCCGTCCTGGAGCCCCGCCATGCCGAGCCAGTCCGAAACCCGCCATATCTTCGTCGTGGGCGGGGTGGTCTCTTCGCTGGGCAAGGGGATCGCGTCCTCGTCGCTCGGGCTTCTGCTCGAGAGCCGCGGGCTGAAGGTGACGATCCAGAAGTTCGATCCCTACATCAACGTCGATCCCGGAACCATGAACCCCTTCCAGCACGGCGAGGTGTTCGTGACCGAGGACGGTGCCGAGACCGATCTCGACCTGGGGCACTACGAGCGTTTTCTCGACCGGCCGCTGACCAGCAACAACTCGGTGTCGACCGGGCAGATCTACAATGCGGTGATCGCCCGCGAGCGGCGCGGCGACTACCTGGGGGCGACGGTGCAGGTGGTGCCGCATATCACCAACGAGATCATGGAGCGCTTCACCACACTGGAGCGCTCCCAGGAGCTCGACGTGGTGATCACCGAGATCGGCGGCACGGTGGGCGACATCGAATCCCTGCCCTTCCTGGAGGCGATTCGCCAGTTCCGCCACCGCCGCGGCATGGACCGCACGATGGTGGTGCAGCTCACCTACATCCCCTACCTCGCCGCCGCCGGCGAGCTCAAGACCAAGCCGACCCAGCACGCGGTGAAGCAGCTGCAAGAGATCGGGATCCAGCCCGATATGCTGCTCTGCCGCACCGAGCGCTCGCTGGACCGCGGAATCCGCGACAAGATCGCGCTCTTCTGCAACGTCCCGCTGGAATCGGTGATCGAGATGAAGGATGCCCCCTCGATCTACCGGGTGCCGATTCAGCTCTCGGCGGGGGGGATGGACCGGGCGGCGGTGGAGCGGCTCTCGCTGACCTGCGCCGATCCCGATCTGGGCGACTGGGAGCGGATGCTGGCGCGCATGGAAAACCCGGAGGGGGTGGTGCGCATCGCCCTGGTCGGCAAGTACGTGGCGCTGCGCGACGCCTACAAGTCGGTCGCCGAGGCGCTGATTCACGCCGCCGGGGTGAGCTCGGCGCGGCTCTCGATCGCCTGGATCGACGCCGAGGATCTGGAGCGTTCCGGGGTCGAGGCGCTGCTCGACGACGTCGACGGGATTCTGGTGCCGGGCGGCTTCGGCTATCGCGGCTTCGAGGGCAAGCTGGCGGCGGCGCAGTATGCGCGCACCCGCGGCGTGCCCTATCTGGGGATTTGTCTGGGGCTGCAGATCGCGGCGATCGAGATCGCCCGCAACCTGCTGGGGCTGGAGGGGGCGAATACGCTGGAGGCCGACCCGCACACGCCGCACGCGGTGATCTCGCTGATGGCCGACCAGGAGGGGGTGCGCGACAAGGGCGGCACGATGCGCCTCGGGGCCTTTGCCTGCGAGTTGACCCCGGGGTCGCGGTCGCAAGCGGCCTACGGCGGTCGCGAGCGGGTCGACGAGCGCCACCGCCATCGTTACGAGTTCAACAACGACTACGCCGAGCGCTTCGAGCAGGCCGGGGTGGTGCTGGGCGGACGCAATCCCGAGCTCGGGCTGGTCGAGATCCTGGAGCTGCGCGACCACCCCTGGTATGTCGCGACCCAGTTCCATCCCGAGTTCACCTCGCGGCCGACCCGGCCCAACCCCCTCTTCGCGGCCTTCGTGGAGGCCAGCCTGGAGCACCGGGTGAGGGTCAGCGGGCGTGGGGCTCGCGAAGAAGGCGGAGTGCAGAGGGACGCATGATCGAGCTGGCACGCGTGGCGGAGCTGCGGCTGGGGCCGCTGAAGATCGGCAACCGCAATGCTCTGGTGCTGGTGGCGGGGCCGGCACGACTGGAGAGCGCGAAGATGGCGCTGGAGGTGGGGCGGGAGCTGCGGGACATCTGCCGCTCGCTCAGAATGCGCCTGGCCTTTCGCTCGGCAATCGACCCGGGTGGGGTGGACTCCGACCTGGAGATCCTGGCGCAGGTGCGGGCCGAGATCGAGGTGCCGGTGGTGGCGCTGCTCGACGAGGCGGGGCACGCGGAGCGGGTCGCGGCGGGGGTGGACGGGTTGCAGCTCGCCGAGACGCTTGCGCGACGCGGCGGCGCTGCCGCGGCCTGCGCGGCGACCGGACGACCGTGCATCGTGCAGAAGGAGGCGGTGGAATCGCCTTGGGAGACGGTGGCACGGCTCGACCCCGAAGGAGGGCGCGGCGGGATCATGGTGGCCGAGGGGGGGACCGCTTTCGGCTACGGCAACCGCGTGGTCGACTTCAGATCGTGTGCGGTGCTGCGCGCCGCCGGATTGCCGGTGCTGCTCGACCTGTCGCGGGCGGTGGCCTTGCCCGGCACGGGGGGAGAGGGGGGCGAAGGCGGACGCCGGGAGTTCTCGCGCCACCTGGCACGGGCGGCGACCGCGGTGGGGATCGACGCACTGGGTTGCGACGTTCATCCCGATCCCGCGAATGCGACCTGCGGGCGCGAGACGCAGATTCCGCTGGCCGAGGTCAAGGAGCTCCTGCTCGAGGTGCTGGCGGTGGACCGGGCGGTGCGCGCCGGCGCGACCTACCGGTGATGGCGGGGGGCAGCTTTCGGCGGCGAGCACGGGGGGCAACGCGGCCGCTGCGCCATGCGGCGGCGGCAGGGGCGCTGCGCGCTCTGCCGCTGCTGCTGCGGGCACTGCCGCGCCCCGTGGCCCTCGGTCTGGGCGACCGGCTCGGCAGCCTGGCGCGCTGGCTGGCCCCCAAGGCATGGCGGCGGGCGCATGTCAACATCGGCGAGATCTATCGCGTCGACCGGCGCCGGGCCCGGCGCATGGCGCGGCGGGTGTTTCGGATGGCGGGCCGCAACGCCGCCGACGCCCTGGCGCGGGCCGACCGGCCGGCGCTGGCGGCCCCTTGGATCGATGTCCAGGCGAAGGAGCTGGAGGAGCTGTGCCGCGCCAGCCGGACCGGCGGCGTCGTGCTGCTGGTGCCTCACCTGGGGGCCTTCGAGCTCTTGGGCACCGCGCTCGCGGCGCGCGGTCTGGACATCGTGGTGCCGGCCACGCCTTCCCGCAACGCCGCCTTCGAGCGAGTGCTGAGCGCGCGGCGGCGCGCGGCCGGGGTGCGGACCCTCGCGCGGGGCGGGGCGATTCCGGCGCTGATGACGCATCTGGCCGAGGGCGGAATCGTGGCGATTCTGATGGACCAGGACACCAAGGTCTCGAGCATCGACGCCGACTTCCTGGGGCGCACGGCGCGCACGCCGGTCGGTCCGGCGGTGCTGGCGCTGCGCAGCGGCGCGCCGGTGTTCTGTGCGTCGATTCACCTCGACTCGGAGGATCGCCACCAGGTGCGAATGAGCCGGGTGCAGGCCATGGGTGAGAGGGGCGACCCGACGGCTCTGAGCCGGCGCTTCAACGATGCCCTGGGCGAGCACATCGGCCGGGCGCCGGAGCAGTGGGTCTGGTTCCATCGCCGCTGGCGCTTCGACGCGGAGTCGGAAATCGCCCGGTCCACCAGGCCACGCGCGACGCCGGTCCGGGTGGCCGCGGTCGCCGCTGCGATCGTGGCGGCCGGCGCGGGCGCCGGCTGCGGAAGCGCGAGCGACGAGCCGCCGGCGCCGCGCGTCGAGGGCCCCGATCAGATCGTCCACGACTTCACCCTGCGCGAGTCCGAACGCGGCAACCTGCGCTGGTCGCTGCGCTCCGACACCGCGCGCGTGTTCCGCGAATCCCGCACCGAGCTCGACGGCGTGCACCTGGTCTTCCTCGATGCCGAGGGCGACACGCTGACCACCATCGAGGCCGAACGCGGGCGGCGCGCCGCCGGCAGCGACATCGTGGTCGCCCTCGGGGCGGTGCGGGTCGACCAGGCGGACGGCACCATCGTCCACACCGACTCCCTGGTCTGGAACCCCACCAGCGAACGAATCACCACCGATGCCGAGGTCGAGATCCGCCAGGGCGGCGACCTGGTGCGGGGCATCGGCCTCGACGCCGACCCCAGCCTCGAAGACGTCGTCCTTAAGGCGGGGGTGAGCGGGGAGTTCGAGGAGACGGACCTGGAGTAGGGCGCCGCGGCACCGGGGCAACGCTTCGCCCCGCCTCCTCACTCCAAATCGATGCGCACCTTTCCGTAGCCGTCGACGCGGTCCGCGGAGCGTTCGCCGATCTGCACGTAGTAGTGGTAAGGACCGGGCGTCAGACTTCCGGGCACGGTGTGGTTCAACGTGTGCGTGATCTCTTCTCCCGGCGCCAGCGTCAGCGCCGTGGGCGCCACTACCGGGTCGAGCGCGCCGCCCTCGGGCGGCACCGCGCGGGTCCACCACTCGCCGCTCCAGTCGTTCTGCCCCTCATTGGCGATGGTGAAGCCGATGCGCGCCGCTTCGCCGTGGTGCACCACCCGGGATTCGGTCGACACGGCCACCTGCAGCGCACCGAGGCGGGAGTCCATCCCCAACCACTTCAGCACCCGGGCCATCACCAGGCGCCGGTCGCTCGGATTGTCGATCGCCTCGAAACCCCAGGGCAAGTAGACCAGGCGGTAGCGCCCCTCCCAGGCCAGTCCCGCCCCCTTGCCTCCCTGGTAGTCGAAAACGCCATGCGCGCCCCCGGTCGCCTCGACCCAGGAGGGATACCACTGGTGGTCCGAGCCGTCTCCCTCCTCGATCCTCAGGTCCAGCCCGTCGGTGATCAGATCGCCGGCCCGTCCGAGCACGCGCCAGCGATCGGAGTCGTCGTCGCGGAAGTCGGCCTTCAGATAGCTCTCGTAGAAGGGCGACCACCAGGCGATGTCGTAGCCGATGTCCTGTCCAGTCAGAAAGATGGCGCCGCCGCCGTCCAGGTAGGCGATCAGGGTCTCGGTGTCGTCCTGGTCGAGCGTCGTGGTCTGATCGTCGCCGGTGAACCAGACCAGCGCCGCGTAGCCGGCCAGCTGCTCGATGCTCGGCCGGCCGTCGAGGGCCACCGAGTGGGTCTCGAAGGCATACTGGTTGGCCTCCAGCGCATCGGCGAAGTAGACCTCGTAGCCTTTGCCGTCGTCGTCGTCTACCAGCAGCACCTGGCGGTCCCAGACGGTGAAGCAATGGGACCCCTCGTCCGGCACCCGAAAGCCCCGCCCGTCCTCGCCACGCACCGCGAAGTGGTAGCAAATCTGGGCTCCCGCGCTCTGGCCCGGCAGATCGGCCCGGAAGCGGCCCGGGCCGGTCTCGAAAAGCGGCAGCGTCAGCGAATCGCCCCCGTCGACTCGGTACACCAGGTCGAGCCGCTCGGGCACGAAGCCGGGATAGTGCAGCGTATCGATGTCGACCGTCAGGGGGTAGGGACCCAGGGTGTCGGTGGTCGACGGATGGGGCGCGTGTTCCAACACCGGTGTCAAGCGCTCGGCGTAATAGGCCAGGTAGAGATTGGCCTGCAGGTTCTCGGCGACCAGGCGGTCGATCTGGTGGTCGGGCGGCCAGAACTCGTCCCCTACCTCGACCGTGAAGCTGATCATCCTGGGCTTCGACGTGTCGCCGTACATCCAGTCGTCGGAGTCGCCGTTGGTGTTGTAGATCACGCCGCTGAGCGGATTGCCCGGCAAGTAACCGTTGGTGGTTCCCAGGTCCTCGCCGACTCGCTTGAAAATATGATGGTGGGGCGTGTTGGCGTCGATATATCCCCAGGGATAGACGTAGAGGTCGCCGTAGGAGTGGTAGGAGAAGCACCCGGAGAGGCGCAGCCCCTGGCAGAAGTCGCGCACCGCGCGGTTCTCCGGCTCGGAAAAGGGGTACGGTCCGCGGTAGGTCTCGTCGCGCCTGTTGGGCGACGATCCGATATCGTCGTAGCCCCACTGGTATCCCCAGTTGCGATTCAGATCGACCTCGTTGGCGTTCTTGCGCTGCAGCCAATCTCCGCCCTCGACCATCACATGCCCGTCGGGGTTCATCATCGGGATGAAGAAGGTCTCGCGGCCCTCGACGATCGTGTCGACCACCGGATCGCTTCCGTACTCCTCGAGCAGATGGCGCATGAAATGATAGGGAACTTCGGGTGCGATCAGCTCGCGGGCGTGGTGGCAGCCGAGGTAGAGAATCTGTAGCTCGTCGTCCTCGGAGACCTCGGGATTGTCGCTCACTTTCATACCCAGGATATAGCGATCTTGGACCGAGCGGCCCACCCGGCTCAGCCGGCACAGGTCCGGGAATTCCTGAGCAGTCGCCACCATGGCGGCGTTCAACTCGTCGTAGCTCAGGTAGGCTCCGAGATTCTCCTCGCGCAACGCCGCCGGAGCTCGCGACAGATAGTCCTCTTCGACGACCGCTACGCGAAACCCGGCCTCGCGCAGGGCCGCGATCTCGACATCGTCCACCAGAAGCTCGAGCGCATCGAGCGAACGATCGAAGGCGATCACGTCGAAGCCGGCGGCGACCACCGATCGCAGCGAATGCCAGTCGTCGCCATGGAGGCGGACCTGGCGCACCGGGGTCTGGGCAAGGGGCTGCGGTCGTTGCGCGGCCGGCGCCGCGATCGGTGCCGTGCCAAGCGCGGCAGCCAGCCAGAGAGGAATGATCGTGGGACTTCCTTTCTCCCTCGATGGTGTACCGCCGATCTTGACCCCAACGTGCGCCGATGTCCATGCTTGCCGGGTGCCGTCCTCCGTTCTCAGCTCCCGATCCGCCTCCCGCCTGACCCGCCGCGAATGGCTGGCCCGCAGCGCACGCGGCGCCCTGGGGCTGTCCCTCGCTGGACCCGGTCTGCTCTCGGCGTGCGGCGGCCTCCGGGACCGCCCCAACATCCTCCTCATCACCCTCGACACCACCCGCCGCGATCGTCTGGGCTGTTACGGCTACCCGCGCTCGACCAGCCCCAACCTCGACCACCTGGCGAGCGAGTCGACGCTCTACACACGCGCCTACTCACCCTCCAACTGGACCCTTCCCGCGCACGCCTCGCTCTTCACCGGCAAGTTCACGACCAGCCATGGGGCGCGCTTCGATCCAGAGGGCCCCCTGTGCCTGAAAGGACATCTGGAGGGATCGCCGGAGTTCTGGGGACGGTTCCGAGCCCGCGGCCTGAGCTCGGGCGAAGCCACTCTGGCCGCCCTCTTGCGCGACGCCGGATACGCCACCGGGGCCGTGGTCGCCGGTCCCTGGCTGAAGCGCGCCTTCGGGCTCGACCGCGGCTTCGACTTCTACGACGACTCCGAGATCAGCACCTCCAACGGCCGCCCCGGCTCGACCGTGACGCCGCCGGCGCTGCGCTGGATCGAGGAGCAGGGCAGCCATCCCTTCTTCCTCTTCCTCAACTACTTCGACCCGCATTTTCCCTACTTTCCGCCGCCCGAGCTCGCCCAGCGCTTCGTCGACGATTTCGACGCCCTGCGCCGCACCAAGCCCACCGAGCTGAGCCCCGAGCAACGCAGCGCCCTCTACGACGCCGAGATCTGCAGCATGGACCAGCAGATCGGAGGACTGCTGGACGGGCTCCGGCGCCTCGATCTCTTCGATCGCAGCTCGATCATCGTCACCGCCGACCACGGCGAGATGCTCGGCGAGCACGGCCGCACCGGCCACGGCCACCGGCTCTACCAGGAAGAGATCCACATCCCGCTCTTCATGAAGCACCCGCGGGGCGAGGTGGCCCCCGGTTCCAGCGAGCTCCCCCTGCAGCTCACCGATCTTCTGCCCCTGATCCTCACCCGGCTCGACCTGCCCTTTCCGCCGGGCATCCAGGGCGGCCTGGCACCCGACCCCGGCCATCCCGTGGTCGCCGAGATCTACCCGCTCGAGTTCCTGTCGAAGGACGGCGCCTCGCGCGCCATCATCGACGGCCACCTCAAGTACGTCTGGAACATCAAGGGCGCACACGCGCTCTACGATCTCGGCAGCGACCCGCGCGAGCAGCACAATCTGATCGACCAGGAACCGGAGCGAGCCGCCGCGCTCGACGACGCGCTCCGGGGCTACCTGGACGCCCTGCCACGACCGGCGCCGGCCACGGGCGACGAGTTGCTCGACGAGGAGACGCGCCAGGCGCTGGAGAGCCTCGGCTACACCTGAGCTTGCCCGCGCCTGCTCGGGCGGCTATGCTCAGCTTTGTATGCAAGTCCCGTTCCGAGCGCAGAAGCTCAAGTGGCCGCTTTGGTTAGCGGCACTCCTCTGGATCCCGCCCTCGGCCCTCGCGGAGCGGGGGATCGTGCTCCGGCACGCCGATTCGGTGCGCCTGATCGGCTCCGGCGGTGCCCGCACCACCCTCTGGGAGGGTGACGTGGAGGCCTACCACGAGGGCGCGCTGCTGCGCTGCGACCGGGCGCGCGTCGACCAGCGCCGCGGCCACGTCCAGGCCACCGGCAGGGTTCGCTTCACCAGCGACGAGGGCGTGCTGCTCTGCGACTCGGCCAGCTACGAGAGCGACGAGCGCGTGCTGCGCGCCCTGGGCCGGGTGTCGTGGGACGGCGACCAGGCGACGATCTTGGCGCGCGAGATGGTCCATTGGCGCAACCGCCACCACTCGTTGGCCACCGGCGAGGCGCAGCTGACCCTGGCGCGCAGCTGGTTCGGCGGCACCCAGCAGCCAGGCGAGTCGCCGATCTGCGTCCTGGCCGACTCGCTCTGGTGGTTCGATGGCGACGACGAAGGACGGCATCGCGCCACCGGCAACGTGACCATCAAGCTCGGCGACATGTGGGCCGAGGCCGAGCGCGCCGACTTCGAGCGCGAGCGGGGCCTCCTGGTGCTGGTCGGTACGCCGAGGATCATCCGCGGCAGCGGCGAGGTGCGCGGCCGGCGCCTGATCGTACAGCTCGAGGAGGGAATGGTGGCCGCGCTCGATGCGATCACCGAGGCGCGCTACTCCGAGCAGCGCGGCCCCGAGCTTCACGACCGGGTGGAAGGCGACTCGCTGCGCCTGGCCTTCCTCGAGGGCCGTGCCGAGGCGGTCGACGTGGCCGGCGCGGCTCGAGCCCTCTTCCACCCCGAGGACGATCCCCAGACCTGGAACCTGGTCGACGGCGAGTCGATCCACATCGACCTCCAGGACGAGCGGGCGGTCGCCGTCGCGGTCCAGGGGAGCGCGGCGGGCAGCTACGGCTACCCCCGCCGCCGTGGAGAGCGGGACTGAGATGCTGGCAACACGGGAGCTGGTCAAGGAGTACCGCCGGCGCCGGGTGGTCGACGGCGTCTCGGTGCGGGTCGAGCGCGGCCAGATCGTCGGCCTGCTCGGCCCCAACGGCGCCGGCAAGACCACCACCTTCTACCTGATCGTCGGCCTGCTGCGACCGCGCGCCGGCGCCGTGCTCTACGACGACGCCGACATCACCCGCGTACCGGTATACCGGCGCGCCCGCATGGGCATCGGCTACCTGGCGCAGGAGCCCTCGGTGTTTCGCAAGCTGAGCGTCGAGGACAACGTCCGCGCGGTGGCGCAGACCCTCTCGCTGTCGAGAGCGGAGCGCCGCCAGCGTGTGGAAGGGGTGCTCGAAGAGCTCGACATCGCGCGGGTGCGCGGCAACCTCGGCTACCAGCTCTCCGGGGGGGAACGCAGGCGGGTGGAGATCGCCCGGGCACTGGTGATGAAACCCGCTTACATCCTGCTCGACGAGCCCTTCGCCGGCGTCGATCCGCGCGCCGTCGAAGAGATCCAGGGAATCGTCCTGTCTTTGAAGAGAATGAACTTGGGCGTTCTGATCACCGATCACAACGTCAGGGAGACTCTGCAAATCACCGACCATGCCTACATCATGCACCAGGGACGAATCCTGATCTCGGGCCGCGCCGAGGAGCTCGTGGAAAGCCGCGAAGCTCGCGAGATCTACCTGGGCGAACGCTTCCGCATGTAGCGAAGCTGGGCAGAAACGGGGCCACCCCGAACCCATCTTGAGGGATACTCGGCCACATGGAAACCAACCTCCGCCTGCAGATGGCCCTGAAGCAGCAGCTGGTCATGACGCCGAAGATGCAACAGGCGCTCAAGCTGCTGCAGGTGCCGGCGCTGCAGTTGGAGCAGCTCCTGCGCACCGAAATGATCGCCAACCCCATGCTCGAAGAGGTGGTCGACGACAACACGGCGGAGGAGCAGGTCGACGAGGAGGCCGAGCGCAAGCACGAGGAGGACCTGGAGCGCTGGGAGGATTACTTCGAGGCCCACTTCAATGATTCGCTCGATAATGGTTACTCAAAAGGCTCGTACGAGGTGCGCGAGGAGTACGAACGGGTCCAGGTTCATGTGCCGACGCTGCACGACCACCTGCTGGACCAGCTGCGGCTGCTGACTCGTCCCGAGGAAGATCTGCAGGTCGGCGAGTACCTCATTCACAGCCTCGACGACGCGGGCTTCCTGGACATGAGCGTGGATGAAATCAGCGTCAAGCTCAGGGTCGATCCGCTCGAGGTCGAACGGGTGCTGGTGGAGGCTGTCCAGATCCTCGCCCCACCCGGGGTCGGCGCCCGAGACCTCCGGGAATGTCTCCTGATCCAGCTGCGCCAGGCCGGCGAAGAGGGGTCGCTGGCGTGGCGCATCGTCGAATCCCACATGCAGGATCTGGAACGGCACCGCTTCCAGCAGATCGCCAAGGCGTTGCGCGCTCCGGTGGCCGAGGTGATGGCCGCCTTCGACGAAATCGGCGCCCTGGAACCGCGTCCGGGCATGGTCCACTCCAACGACGGGGCCCGCGCCGTGGTGCCAGACCTGGTGGTGGAGCGGGTCGACGACGAGTACATCATCAATCTGAACGATCGCGACATCCCGCGCCTGCAGGTGTCGCCGGCCTACCGCAAGCTGATCGGCAAGGGGGCCGGTACGTCGAAAGAGACCAAGGCCTACGTCGTGGAGAAGCTGAACAGCGCCAACTGGCTGATCAAGACGATCGAGCAGCGCCGCCAGACAATGCTCAAGGTCATGACCCATATTGTGAAAGTACAGCGTGAGTTTCTCGACAAAGGGATCGCCCACCTCAGGCCGCTGACGCTGCTAGAGGTGGCCGACGCCATCGGCATGCACGAATCGACGGTCAGCCGAGTCACCAACGGAAAGTACGTGCAGACCCCTCGCGGAGTCTTCGAGCTGAAATTCTTCTTCAGCAGTGCACTGAATACCGACGGCGTGGGAGATGTCTCATCGAAAGCGGTGAAGGACCGAATCGCGACCTTCATCCGTGGCGAGGATCCGGCGCGCCCCTTCAGCGATCAGGCGATCGTCGATCTGTTGACCCGCGAGGGCCTGCAGATCGCGCGCCGCACCGTGGCCAAGTACCGCGATCAGTTGAAAATCCTGCCGGCGCGTATGCGCAAACGGGTATGAGCAGGAAGCAGAAGCAACCAACTTCGAGCGCTACGTTGCGTCGAGGACCGGCGGGGGCGCCGCATGCAAAGGAGGGCATTCGCACGAATCTGACCCACACTCGATACCGAAGATGACGCCTCGATGCGTCGAGCCTTTCCGTAGGCTGCGCCCCGGATGGGTGCACGCGGGTGGCCGCGCATCATCAATGGACAGGAGATCGACATGAACATCACGGTGACAGCGAGGAATTTCCATATCACGGACAGCGTCAAGGAGCTGGCGGAGCGCCGGCTCGCCAAGCTGGCCCGCTACAACGACGGGATTCTCGACATCCACTGTCTCTTCGTCACCGACAAGCGCAACGAGGTCATCATCGAAGTCGACGTTCACTCCCGGACCGGACGGGTACACGCGAAAGAAACCGACCCGGATCTGAAGACCGCTCTGGATCGGCTGGCGCACAAGCTGGAGCGCCTGGTCAAGCGGCAGAAGACCAAGCGCCACAACGGCCACACACGCAGTGCGCCGGACAACGCCGGCACTCCGATCATCGCGCCCCGCTTCCACGACGCAGAAGAGGACGAGATCAAGCAGCGCGTGCTGGCCGGCGCCAACTCCAATCTCGACTCGCTGGCGGTCGACGAGGCGATCCTGCGCATGGACCACGACGGCAACGACGTGCTGGTGTTCAACAACAGCGAAACGGCACGCGTCAACGTGGTCTATCGCCGCAACGACGGAGCGGTCGGCCTGATCGATTCGGAACTGTCGGAAGGCTGAGCACCCGAGCCCCCTGAGAGACGATGCCAGGAATCAGCGTTCGTGAGCTTTTCACGAAGTGCAAGGACGAGTTGCACCTGACGCTCGTGACGGCGAATCGAACCCTCGATCGCAAGATCACCACCACCGACATCCACCGGCCCGGTCTGGCGATGGCGGGCTACACCGATTACTTCCTGGACGAGCGGGTACAAATCCTCGGCGAGACCGAGATTTCCTACCTCGCCACGCTCGACCAGGCGGGTCGCCTGGAGGCGCTGGATCGAGTCTGCCAGTTTCCGCTCACCTGCCTGATCATCACCAAGTCGCTGCAGGTGCCCGACGGCCTGCTGAAACGTCTCGAGGGTCACGGCACCGCGGTGCTGCAGACTACGATGGACACCACGCCCTTCATTCACGCGCTGACCGAGCATCTGCGCGAAGCCGCCGCGCCCACCGCCACCATCCATGGAACGATGGTCGACGTCTATGGCGTCGGTTTGCTGCTGGCGGGTGCCAGCGGCATCGGCAAGAGCGAGTGCGCGCTCGACCTGATCGAGCGCGGCCACCGGCTGGTGGCCGACGACGTGGTGACGATCACCCGGCGTGAAGAGGACATCCTGATCGGAACCGGCAACGAGCTCCTCAAGCATCACATGGAGCTGCGCGGCATCGGCATCATCGACATTCGCACCATGTTCGGCATCCGCGCGGTGCGGGCGATGAAACGGCTGGAGGTGGTGGTGCGGCTCGAGCAGTGGGATGAAGACCGGCTCAACGCCGAACGGCTGGGGCTCGACGACCGCACCGCCGACATCCTCGGCGTGCCGATCACCACCGCCACCATCCCGATCTTCCCCGGCAAGAACCTCTCGGTGCTCTCCGAGGTGATCGCACTGAACTACCTGCAGAAGGCTTACGGCCAGCACCCGGCGAAGGAGTTCAACGAACGGCTCCGGGAGTGGATGCGCAAGCAGGCGGCACTGCGTCAAGCCCATCGCCACGATACCGAGTAAGTT